>NZ_JBVJHP010000003.1:0-469344 GCF_055586745.1 Nonomuraea sp. NPDC049378 | reverse complement strand
CCTTTCTCCTTCCTTCCTTCCCCCCCCCCCCCCCCCCCCCCCCCCCCCCCCCCCCCCCCCCCCCCCCCCCCCCCCCCCCCCCCCCCCCCCCCGCCACGTCGCAGACTCCGCGCAAAAGCGCCGTGATCCAGCAGTAGCTTCGGCCCAGTGACCGAAGTCACTGCCGGATCACGGAAGAAAAGGCAGGACGACTCGTCTGCCTCGTGGGGTCACGCAGGTCCTGACCTGCAGTGAAGGAAGCGGCACAAGGCCGCACGATACTTTTCCAGACGACAGCGAAGGACACCGAGGCCACTATGGCGGGACAGAAGATCCGCATCCGGCTTAAGGCCTATGACCACGAGGTCATCGACAGCTCGGCCAAGAAGATCGTCGAGACGGTGACGCGGACTGGCGCGAAGGTCGCAGGCCCGGTGCCGCTGCCGACCGAGAAGAACGTGTACTGCGTCATCCGCTCGCCGCACAAGTACAAGGACAGCCGCGAGCACTTCGAGATGCGCACGCACAAGCGGCTGATTGACATCATCGACCCGACCCCCAAGACGGTCGACTCGCTCATGCGACTCGACCTCCCCGCGGGTGTCGACATTTCGATCAAGCTCTGAGGGAACGCACTGACATGGCTAAGACGATCAAGGGCGTCCTGGGCAAGAAGCTCGGCATGACCCAGGTCTTCGACGCGGACAACCGGATGGTGCCGGTGACCGTGGTCGAGGCCGGTCCGTGCGTGGTGACCCGCGTCCGCACTCCAGAGAAGGACGGCTACTCCGCCGTCCAGCTCGGCTTCGGGCAGGTCGACCCACGGAAGGTCAACAAGCCGCTCGGCGACTACCTGCGTAAGCACGACATCACCCCGCGCCGTTACTTCGCGGAGATCCGCACCGACGACGCGAACGACTACACCATCGGCCAGGAGCTGCAGGCCGACACCTTCGAGGCCGGCCAGTTCGTCGACGTGACGGGCAAGAGCAAGGGCAAGGGCTTCGCGGGTGTCATGAAGCGGCACGGCTTCGGTGGTCTGGGCGCGTCGCACGGTACGCAGCGCAAGCACCGTTCGCCGGGTTCCATCGGTGGCTGCGCCACCCCGGGCCGCGTTTTCAAGGGTCTGCGCATGGCTGGCCGGATGGGCAACGTCCGCACCACTGTGCAGAGCCTGAAGGTTCACTCCGTGGACGCCGAGAAGGGTCTCATCCTGATCAAGGGTGCGATTCCCGGCGCCAACGGAAGCCTCGTCCTCGTCCGCACCGCTGCCAAGAAGGGGGCTGCGAAGTGACAAGCATTGACGTCCTCGACGCCAGCGGTGCCAAGACCGGCACGGTCGACCTGCCCGAAGACATCTTCGGCGCCAAGGTCAACGTTCCGCTGATCCACCAGGTGGTCGTGGCCCAGCTCGCCGCTCGCCGGCAGGGCACCCACAAGGCCAAGACCCGTGGCGAGGTCTCCGGCGGCGGCAAGAAGCCGTACCGCCAGAAGGGCACCGGCCGGGCCCGCCAGGGTTCGACCCGCGCTCCGCAGTTCGCCGGCGGTGGCATCGTCCACGGGCCGGTGCCGCGCGACTACTCGCAGCGCACGCCCAAGAAGATGAAGGCCGCCGCGCTGCGTGGCGCCCTGTCCGACCGGGCCGGCGGTGGCCGCGTCCACGTGGTCAGCTCGCTGGTCTCGGGCGAGACGCCCAAGACCAAGGCCGCCCTGGACGCCCTGCGCAAGATCACCCAGGCTCCCCGCGTCCTCGTCGTGGTCGACGAGAACGACGAGCTGACCTGGCTGAGCCTGCGCAACGCTCCCGAGGTCCACCTGCTGGACGCCGGGCAGCTCAACACCTACGACGTGCTCGTGCACGACGACGTCGTCTTCACCCAGGAGGCGTACGACCAGGTCGTGGCGCGGCTGAGTGGCGGGAAGGAAGACGCCTGATGGAGAAGATCGCCGACCCGCGCGACATCATCATCAAGCCGGTGGTCTCTGAGAAGAGCTACGGCCTGATCGACGAGAACAACAAGTACACGTTCCTGGTGAAGAAGACCGCGAACAAGACTCAGGTCAAGATCGCTGTTGAGCAGATCTTCGGGGTCAAGGTCACCAGCGTGAACACCATCAACCGGCAGGGCAAGCGCAAGCGCACCCGCACCGGTTACGGCAAGCGTCCCGACACCAAGCGCGCGATCGTGAGCCTGGTCGAAGGCGATCGGATCGACATCTTCGGTCAGATCGGCTGACCTGCGGGGGGCTTCGCCCCCCGCATTCCCCCCGTGTCGCCTTCGGGCGACAAAGTCTTTGGGGGCTTTGCACGATTGAATGATCCAGAATCCTCTGGATTCTGGATTCCGACGAAGGATGAACGAAAAAGATGGGCATCCGTAAGTACAAGCCGACGACGCCGGGTCGCCGCGGGTCGAGTGTCTCGGACTTCTCCGAGATCACCCGCAGCACGCCCGAGAAGTCGTTGCTTGCGCCCCTTCACAGTAAGGGCGGCCGCAACGTACACGGCCGGGTCACCGCTCGCCACCAGGGCGGCGGTCACAAGCGCGCCTACCGGATCATCGACTTCCGTAGGCATGACAAGGACGGCATTCCGGCCAAGGTCGCTCACATCGAGTACGACCCCAACCGCACCGCCAATATCGCTCTGCTCCACTACGCCGACGGCGAGAAGCGCTACATCATCGCGCCGACCGGCCTCAAGCAGGGCGACCGTATCGAGAACGGGCCCTCGGCCGACATCAAGCCGGGCAACTGCCTGCCGCTGCGCAACATCCCGACCGGTACCTTCATCCACGCGGTGGAGCTCCGCCCGGGCGGTGGCGCCAAGCTGGGCCGTTCCGCGGGCGCCCAGATCCAGCTGCTCGCCAAGGAGGGCCAGTACGCCACGCTGCGTATGCCGTCCGGTGAGATGCGCATGGTCGACGTGCGCTGCCGGGCCTCGGTGGGTCAGGTGGGCAACGCCGAGCAGGCCAACATCAACTGGGGCAAGGCCGGCCGTATGCGGTGGAAGGGCAAGCGCCCCACCGTTCGCGGTGTCGCCATGAACCCGGTCGACCACCCGCACGGTGGTGGTGAGGGCAAGACCTCCGGTGGTCGCCACCCGGTGAACCCGAAGGGCAAGCCCGAGGGCCGCACCCGCCAGGCCAACAAGGCCAGCGACCGGCTGATCATCCGTCGGCGGAGCAAGAGGAAGAAGCGGTAGGAGCAGCCGAAATGCCACGTAGCCTTAAGAAGGGTCCCTTCGTGGACGACCACCTTCAGAAGAAGGTGGACGCCCAGAACGAGAAGGGCAGCAAGAACGTCATCAAGACGTGGTCGCGGCGCTCCATGATCGTTCCCGACATGCTCGGGCACACGATCGCCGTACACGACGGCCGCAAGCACGTCCCGGTGTTCATCACCGAGTCGATGATCGGTCACAAGCTCGGAGAGTTCGCTCCCACGCGTACGTTCCGCAGCCACGTCAAGGAAGACCGCCGCAGTCGGCGGTAAGCGTCCCGGAAGTAGGAGAAAGCGATGGAAGCCAGGGCTCAGGCGCGGTTCGTCCGTGTCACGCCCCTCAAGGCCCGCCGCGTGGTGGACCTTATTCGCGGGCTGCCCGCTTCGGAGGCGCAGGCCGTGCTGCAGTTCGCTCCCCAGTCGGCGAGCGAGCCGATCTTCAAGGTGCTCAGCAGCGCCATGGCCAACGCTGAGCACAACTTCGATCTCGACCCGAGCACGCTCGTCGTGAGCCGCGCGTGGGTCGACGAGGGCCCGACGCTGAAGCGGTTCCGTCCGCGCGCACAGGGTCGTGCCTATCGGATCAACAAGCGGACGAGCCACATCACCGTGATCGTGGAGTCCCGCGAGCCGAAGGGAAGGACCCGATAGTGGGCCAGAAGGTTAACCCGCACGGGTTCCGCCTCGGCATCACGACCGACTTCAAGAGCCGGTGGTACGCCGACAAGCTGTACAAGTCGTACGTCGCCGAGGACGTGTCGATCCGCCGCATGCTGCAGAAGGGCATGGAGCGGGCCGGCATCTCCAAGGTGGAGATCGAGCGCACCACCGACCGCGTGCAGGTGGACATCCACACCGCGCGGCCCGGCATCGTGATCGGCCGGCGCGGAGCCGAGGCGGACCGCATCCGCGGCGACCTGGAGAAGCTGACCAAGAAGCAGGTCCAGCTCAACATTCTCGAGGTCAAGAACCCGGAGATCGACGCCCAGCTCGTCGCGCAGGGCGTCGCCGAGCAGCTGTCGAGCCGTGTCTCGTTCCGCCGTGCCATGCGCAAGGCGATGCAGTCGGCCATGAAGTCCGGCGCCAAGGGCATCCGTGTCCAGTGCTCCGGTCGTCTGGGCGGCGCCGAGATGTCGCGGTCGGAGTTCTACCGCGAGGGCCGCGTGCCCCTGCACACCCTCCGCGCGGACATCGACTACGGCTTCTACGAGGCCCGTACGACCTTCGGCCGCATCGGCGTGAAGGTCTGGATCTACAAGGGTGAGGCTCCGACGAGCCGCGCCGAGCGCGAGGCGGCCGCCGCCGGCGCTCGTGCCGGCCAGCGTCGTGACCGTGACGACCGTCGTGGTGGCGGCGACCGTCCGCGCCGTGGTGGCGGTGACCGTCCGCGCCGTGGCGGTGGTCGTGGCGACCGTGACCGCGCCCCCCGCACCGAGTCCCAGGCGGCACCCGCCCAGGGGACTCCCGAGACCGGCCCGGCTGCGCAGCCGGGTGCTGAAGGGAGCTGACCATGCTGATCCCGCGCAGGGTCAAGCACCGCAAGCAGCACCGGCCCGACCGTAGCGGCGCCGCCAAGGGCGGCACGAGGGTCGTGTTCGGCGAGTTCGGCATCCAGGCGATTGAGCACTCCTACGTGACCAACCGCCAGATCGAGTCCGCCCGTATCGCCATGACCCGTCACATCCGTCGTGGCGGCAAGGTGTGGATCAACATCTACCCCGACCGTCCGCTCACGAAGAAGCCGGCCGAGACCCGCATGGGTTCCGGTAAGGGCTCGCCGGAGTGGTGGGTGGCCAACGTCAAGCCCGGACGCGTGATGTTCGAGCTGTCGGGCGTGACGGAGTCGGTCGCTCGCGAGGCGCTTCAGCGTGCGATCCACAAACTGCCGATGAAGTGCAAGATCGTTAAGCGTGAAGTGGGTGAGGCGTGATGGCTAAGGGCCTGACCGCCGGAGAGCTGCGGCTCGAGGACGAGGAGACCCTCGTCCAGAAGCTGAAGGAGGCGAAGGAAGAGCTGTTCAACCTTCGTTTCCAGTCGGCTACCGGTCAGTTGGAGAGCCACGGGCGGCTGCGTGCCGTCCGCCGCGAGATCGCCCGTATCTACACCGTGATGCGCGAGCGCGAGCTCGGCATCGTCACGGTCGAGAAGGAGACGAGCGATGGCTGAGACCGAGACCACTGAGACCACGGAGACGAAGGACGCGCGGAACTTCCGCAAGGTCCGTGAAGGCCTCGTCGTCAGCGACAAGATGGACAAGACCGTCGTCGTCGCCGTCGAGGACCGCGTCAAGCACCGCCTGTACGGCAAGGTCATCCGCCGTACGACGAAGTACAAGGCACACGACGAGGCCAACGCCTGTGGCGTGGGCGACCGCGTGCTGCTCATGGAGACCCGCCCCCTCTCCGCCACCAAGCGGTGGAGGGTCGTGGAGATCCTCGAGAAGGCGAAGTAACACTCCTTCTCGGATATACCGCGCCTCGTGGGGGCTCTCGTAGCCCCCATGACGGCGTCCAAGGACGCGGGGCCGCCAGGCCTCGCGTCGCCTGCGGTGCGGCCCTCCACGGAGGGTTGTGGCCGGGGGAACAAGACAACAGCAGGTTCCGCCAGGCTCGCGCGGAAAGCTCGCTTCCGCGGCCTCGTGATGGGCGTGCGAAGCACGATCCGGTGGTCACGGGATTTCTCCCGCGACTTCCATGGAAGCGTGCGAAGCGCCATCTGGGGGGTCGCGGGGGCAGCGCCCCCGCGTGAGAACCGGCGCGACTAACAGGAGTGAAAGTGATCCAGCAGGAGTCGCGGCTCAAGGTCGCCGACAACACGGGTGCCAAGGAGATCCTCTGCATCCGTGTTCTCGGTGGCTCGGGCCGACGCTACGCCGGTATCGGCGACGTCATCGTCGCCACTGTCAAGGACGCGCTGCCCGGCAGCACGGGCGTCAAGAAGGGCGACGTGGTCCGGGCCGTCATCGTCCGCACGGTCAAGGAGCGCCGCCGGCCCGACGGCTCCTACATCCGGTTCGACGAGAACGCCGCCGTCATCATCAGGGAGAGCGGCGACCCTCGCGGCACCCGTATCTTCGGCCCGGTCGGCCGCGAGCTGCGCGACAAGAAGTTCATGCGCATCATCTCGCTCGCCCCGGAGGTGCTGTAATGCCGAAGCTGCATGTGAAGAAGGGTGACCTGGTCCAGGTCATCGCCGGCAAGGACAAGGGTGCCAAGGGTCATGTCATCGCCACCTTCCCGCGCGAGGACCGCGTGGTGGTCGAGGGCGTCAACATGATCAAGAAGCACACCAAGGAGACGCACCAGGGCCCGCGCGGCGCCAAGACCGGCGGCGTGCAGACCATGGAGGCTTCCATCCACGTGAGCAACGTGAAGAAGCTCAAGGACGACAAGCCCGCCGACAAGAAGCCCGCCGAGGAGAAGTCCGAGGCCAAGGCCGACGAGACGGGTGAGGACAGCTGATGACTGCCACGACCACTGAGACAGAGCGCCCGACGCCACGGCTGAAGACGAAGTACCGCGAGGAGATCGCGGCCCAGCTTCGCGAGCAGTTCGGCATCGAGAACGTCATGCAGATCCCGGGCCTGACCAAGATCAAGGTCAACATGGGTGTCGGCGAGGCGGCTCGTGACTCCAAGCTCATCGAAGGCGCCGTCCGCGACCTCACCGTGATCACCGGCCAGAAGCCGGCCGTCGTCCGGGCGCGCAAGTCGATCGCGCAGTTCAAGCTGCGCGAGGGCATGCCGATCGGCGCGCACGTCACGCTGCGCGGCGACCGCATGTGGGAGTTCCTCGACCGGCTGCTGTCCCTCGCGCTCCCGCGCATCAGGGACTTCCGCGGCCTGTCGCCGAAGCAGTTCGACGGCAACGGCAACTACACGTTCGGTCTGACCGAGCAGGTCATGTTCCACGAGGTCGACCAGGACAAGGTCGACCGGCCGCGGGGCATGGACATCACGATCGTGACCACCGCGAAGAACGACGACCAGGGCCGGGCGCTGCTGAAGCTCCTCGGGTTCCCCTTCAAGGAGGCCTGATCATGGCGAAGAAGTCGCTGATCGCCAAGGCAGGGCGCAAGCCGAAGTTCCAGGTCCGGGCGTACACTCGTTGCTCGCGCTGTGGCCGGCCGCGCGCCGTCTACCGCAAGTTCGGGCTGTGCCGCGTGTGCTTCCGCGAGATGGCGCACCGGGGCGAGCTGCCCGGCATCACCAAGTCGAGCTGGTAGTCCCGACGAGCGGTTTTTCCGTCGGATAACCTGTGGGCGGCCTTCGTGCCGCCCGCGGGTGACCACCCGCTTCCCATATTTCCGAAGAAGACCAGGATGTTCCCTCACGGGAACGTCCATGACCACGCCGAAGGTCCACCGGCAGAGAGCCCCGGTCACGGGTGCTGCTTGGCCGACTGGAAACCGCGGCGAGGAAGGCCACTGGCCATGACGATGACCGACCCGATCGCAGACATGCTCACACGTCTGCGCAACGCGAATTCGGCGTACCACGAGAGCGTGGCGATGCCGTACTCGAAGATCAAGGCGCACATCGCCGAGATCCTCCAGCAGGAGGGTTACATCCAGGCTTGGACCGTCGAAGACGCCAAGGTTGGCAAGAACCTCGTGGTGGAGCTCAAGTTCGGGCCTACCCGTGAGCGGTCGCTCGCGGGCCTGCGCCGGGTTTCCAAGCCCGGTCTGCGGGTTTATGCGAAGAAGGACAACCTGCCTCGGGTCCTGGGCGGGCTGGGCGTCGCGATCATTTCGACGTCCGCCGGGCTCATGACCGACAAGCAGGCCGGCAAGCGTGGTGTGGGCGGGGAAGTCCTCGCCTACGTCTGGTAGAGGGGAGGAACACAGCATGTCGCGAATCGGACGGCTGCCCATCCCTGTGCCGAGTGGCGTAGACATCACGATCGACGGCCAGGATGTCCAGGTCAAGGGCCCGAAGGGCACGCTCACTCACACGGTCGCCGAGCCCATCGCGGTCGCTCGTGACGAGGACGGCAGCATCGCCGTCTCCCGGCCCAGTGACGAGAACAAGGTCCGTGCGCTGCACGGCCTGTCCAGGACGCTCATCGCCAACATGGTGCAGGGCGTCACCCAGGGCTACTCCAAGAGCCTTGAGATCGTCGGGGTCGGTTACCGCGTCCAGGCCAAGGGCCCGACGCAACTGGAGTTCTCCCTGGGCTTCAGTCACCCGGTCATCGTCGACGCCCCCGATGGCGTCTCCTTCCGCGTCGAGAAGCCGACCCTGTTCCACGTGGACGGCATCGACAAGCAGAAGGTGGGCGAGGTCGCGGCCAACATCCGCAAGTTGCGCAAGCCTGACCCGTACAAGGGCAAGGGCGTGCGTTACCAGGGCGAACAGATCCGCCGCAAGGTCGGAAAGGCTGGTAAGTAGGCATGGCTCCGAAGACTGCGTTCAGCAAGCACACGGCTGCCCGCACGGTCTCGCGGGCCCGCCGTCACCGCCGCGTCCGCAAATACGTCGTCGGCACGAGCGAGCGTCCGCGCCTGGTCGTCAACCGCTCGACCCGTCACATGTTCGTCCAGATCGTGGACGACACCGTCGGCCACACGCTGGTGAGCGCGTCCACCATGGACGCCTCGCTGCGCTCGCTGGAGGCGGACAAGACCGAGAAGGCCAAGAAGGTCGGCGAGCTCCTCGCTCAGCGGGCCAAGGACGCCGGGATCACCAAGGTCGTCTTCGACCGCGGTGGCAACCGGTATGCGGGTCGGATCGCGGCGCTGGCCGACAGCGCGCGCGAGAGCGGGCTCGAGTTCTGATGAGGGCCCGGGGATCGCAACTAATGGCAACTGAGATGAGGAACCACTGATGGCTGCAGCTCCGCGTCGCGGTGGCGGCACCGGTGGCGAGCGGCGGGACCGTCGTGACGATCGCCGCGGTGGCGCCGCCGACAAGGGCGTCTCGTACATCGAGCGCGTAGTGAAGATCAACCGAGTGGCCAAGGTCGTGAAGGGTGGTCGTCGCTTCAGCTTCACCGCCCTCGTCGTCGTCGGCGACGGCAACGGCATGGTCGGCGTCGGCTACGGCAAGGCCAAGGAAGTGCCCGCGGCCATCGCCAAGGGTGTCGAAGAGGCGAAGAAGCACTTCTTCAAGGTGCCTCGGATCCAGGGCACCATCCCGCACACCGTGCAGGGCGAGGAGGCGGCGGGCGTCGTCTTCCTCCGTCCGGCCTCGGCCGGTACCGGCGTCATCGCCGGTGGCCCGGTGCGTGCGGTCCTGGAGTGCGCCGGCATCCACGACGTGCTGTCCAAGTCGCTCGGCTCGGACAACCCGATCAACATCGTGCACGCCACCGTGGCGGCTCTGAAGGGCCTCTCGCGGCCCGAGGAGATCGCCGCCCGCCGTGGCCTGCCGATCGAGGACGTGGCCCCGGCCCGCATGCTCAAGGCGCAGCGTGAGGGCCTTGCCGAGGCCGCGGCCGCCAAGGCGGTGAGCTAGTCGTGGCACGCCTGAAGATCACTCAGGTTCGCTCGAAGATCGGTGGCAAGCAGAACCAGCGTGACTCGCTGCGTTCGCTTGGCCTGAAGCGAATCGGCGACGTCGTCGTCAAGGAGGACCGCCCCGAGATTCGCGGGATGGTCTCCGTGGTGACGCACCTCGTCGAGGTGGAAGAGGTCGATTGACGTGACTGACAGCTCCAACAACGCTGCTCCGCTCAAGATCCACGACCTGCGTCCTGCCCCTGGTGCCAACAAGGCCAAGACCCGCAAGGGCCGCGGCGAGGCGTCCAAGGGCAAGACGGCCGGTCGGGGCACCAAGGGCAGCCACGCCCGCACGACGGTCCCCCTCGGTTTCGAGGGTGGCCAGGTGCCGCTGCAGCGGCGTCTGCCGAAGCTCAAGGGCTTCTCCAACGCGCTGTTCAAGACGACCTACCAGGTCGTCAACCTGGACCGGCTCGGCGAGTTGTTCCCCGAGGGTGGCGAGGTCACCGTCGAGGCGCTGGTCGCCAAGGGCGCCGTTCGCAAGAACCAGCTGGTGAAGGTGCTCGGCACCGGCGAGATCTCGGTCGCGGTCAACGTGCAGGCCCACGCCTTCTCGTCGTCCGCGAAGGAGAAGATCGCCGCAGCCGGTGGTTCCGTTACCGAGCTGTAAGAGCTATTACGTGGCGTGGGGGCTTTGACAATGGGCCCCCACGCCCGTAGTGCGTTAGAGTTCGCCAGACGGCAGGATTCTGTCCGGCTCGTTTGACCTGAGACTTTCAGATGGCAGATCCCCGCACCATCGCATACTCACACCGCCGTAAAGGCGCGCAGGAGGGACCGTGCTGACCGCGTTTACCCGGGCGTTCCGGACACCGGACCTGCGCAAGAAGTTGCTCTTCACCCTGGGCATCATCGCGCTGTTCCGTCTCGGCTCGGTTCTTCCGACTCCGGGAGTCCACGTCGAGAACCTCGCCGCCTGTTTCGACCAGGCGCGCAGTGGAGAAACCGGCAACATCTACGGGATGGTGCAGCTGTTCAGCGGCGGCGCGCTCCTGAAGTTGTCGGTGTTCGCGCTGGGCATCATGCCTTATATCACCGCGAGCATCATTCTGCAGCTGCTCGTCGTGGTGATCCCGCGCCTCGAGGCGCTGAAGAAGGAAGGCCAGGCCGGTCAGACGAAGATCACGCAGTACACGCGTTATCTGACCATCGGGCTCGCCGTCCTGCAGTCGACCGCCTTCATCGCGCTGGCGCGCACCGGCCAGTTGTTCCCCAACTGTCAGCAGGACGTCCTGCTCGACCCGGACAACATCTTCGGCATCGTCACGATGGTCGTGATCATGACCGCCGGCACGTCCGTGATCATGTGGCTCGGTGAGCTCATCACCGACCGCGGCGTCGGCAACGGCATGTCCATCCTGATCTTCACCCAGATCGTGGCGGTCTTCCCCTCCGAGCTCGCCAACATCTTCCAGGCCAACAAGTTCACCTTCGCGGTCGTCATGGTGGTCGGCGTCTTCATGATCGCCGCGGTGGTCTTCGTCGAGCAGGGGCAGCGGCGCATCCCGGTCCAGTACGCCAAGCGGATGGTCGGCCGCAGGATGTACGGCGGCACGTCCACCTACATCCCGCTCAAGGTCAACCAGGCCGGCATCATCCCGGTCATCTTCGCGTCCTCGCTGCTCTATCTGCCGCAGCTGCTCACGTCGCTGTTCCAGACCAGCGACAACGTGGTCATCCAGTGGATCTCGCAGAACCTCGCGACGGGCGACACGCCGATCTACATGGCCACGTTCTTCCTGTTGATCGTTTTCTTCACCTACTTCTACGTGTCCATCACGTTCAACCCCACTGAAGTCGCCGACAACATGAAGAAGTACGGTGGTTTCATTCCGGGCATCCGCCCCGGCCGTCCGACGGCTGAATACCTGAACTTCGTGCTCACCCGTCTGACCGCGCCCGGCGCGCTCTATCTGGGTCTGATCTCCATGGTCCCGATCGTCGCGCTGGCGATCGCCGGTGCGAGCCAGAACTTCCCGTTCGGAGGGACGAGCATTCTGATCATGGTAGGCGTCGGCCTTGACACGGTGAAGCAGATCGAGAGCCAGCTGCAGCAGCGTAACTACGAAGGTTTCCTGAGGTAGTGCGTCTCGTCCTGGTCGGGCCCCCCGGAGCGGGTAAGGGGACACAGGCCCAGTACATCGCATCCAACCTGTCCATCCCGAAGATCTCGACAGGTGACATCTTCCGTGCCAACGTCTCGGGGGGCACGGACCTCGGCAAGCTGGCCAAGACGTACATGGACCGCGGGGACCTGGTGCCCGACGAGGTCACCATCGCGATGGTGCGTGACCGGCTGTCCGAGGACGACGCGCAGGACGGCTTCTTGCTCGACGGGTTTCCGAGGAACGTCGCGCAGGCCGAGATCCTGCGCGACATGCTCAAGGACTGGGGCCAGGCGCTCGACCTGGTTCTGGAGCTCGTCGTGGACGACGACGAGGTGGTCAGGCGGCTGGCCGGCCGGCGCACCTGCAGCCAGTGCGGTCGCATCTGGCATGTCGAGTTCGACGACAAGAAAGACGACAAGTGCGACGCGTGCGGGGGCGCGTTGTTCCAGCGTGACGATGACAAAGAGGAGACCGTCAGGCACCGCCTGGAGGTCTACCAGGAGCAGACGGCGCCGCTGGTCTCCTACTACGCGGACGAGGGCATCCTGGTCGGTGTGGACGCCACGGGCCCGGTCGAAGAGGTCACGCAGCGGGCCATGGACGCGATCAGGCCCTATATGGGCTGAGTTCCACTATCAACCGATTTGGGCGAGGTGGCACGGGATTCCGTGCCACCTCGCGGCTATTGTGGGGGAATTGGGCTCCCAGGTGGCCCGTTGAGACCCAGGGGGGCAGTACATGTTCAAGCGCAACCGCCACGGAATCCAGATCAAGTCGGCCGAGCAGCTCGAGAAGATGCGGGCGGCGGGCCTGGTGGTGGGTCGCACGCTCGACCTGCTCAGACGCTCTGTCGAGCCCGGCATGACACCCCTGGACCTCGACGTGATCGCCGAGAAGGCGATCAGGGACGAGGGCGCGATCCCGTCGTTCAAGGGATACCAGGGTTTCCCCGCGACGATCTGCGCGTCGGTCAACGAGGAAGTGGTCCACGGCATCCCGACGAACGCCCGCAAGCTACGCGAGGGTGACGTCATCTCGATCGACTGCGGCGCGATCCTCGAGGGCTGGCACGGCGACTCGGCAGTGACGGTGCCGATCGGCGAGGTCGACCCCAAGCTGACGGAGCTGATGCGCGTCACGGAGGAGGCCATGTGGCGCGGCATCGGCGCGCTGACCGTCGGCCGCCACCTGTCGGACATCGGCTACGAGGTCGAGCGGTACGTCAGGTCGCAGGGCCGCTACGGCATCCCTCAGGAGTACGGCGGCCACGGCATCGGCACCGAGATGCACATGGACCCGTGGATCGCCAACCACGGCAAGCCCGGCCGGGGCCCGGCGCTCGAAGAGGGCATGTGCCTGGCCATCGAGCCCATGGTCAACCTTGGGACCGACCGCACCCGCGTCCTGGCCGACGACTGGACCGTGGTGACCGTCGACGGCAAGCAGTCCGCACACTTCGAACACAGCGTCGCGGTGACACATAATGGTCCTTGGGTGCTTACCGCCCTGGATGGGGGCAAGGAGCGCCTTACCCAGCTGGGATTCTGACCGGGAGTGGTGGGATGGCGAAGAGCCCCGAGATGCGAGCGTCCGACGCCGACCGCGACCGGGTGGCCGCCGTCCTGCGCGAGCACACGGCGCAGGGCCGCCTCACGATGGACGAGTTCAACGAGCGGCTCGAGCAGCTCTACCAGACCAAGACGTACGGCGAGCTCGCGCGGCTGACCTCCGACCTGCCCGACGTCGACCTGCGTAACCTCCCGGCCAAGGTCGAATCCAAGTCCGTCAAGAAGGGCGCGCACGCCGGCCTGGTGGCGGCCTGGCAGACGTGGGCCGTGGCCAGCGGCATCAACTGGGTGATCTGGCTGATCGTGAGCATCACCTCGAGCGATCTGGTCTATCCGTGGCCGCTGTGGGTCATGGGCCCGTGGGGAGTGGTCCTGCTCATGAGCACCATCTTCGGCGCCTCCAAACCCAAGACGGAATAGGGCGCAGCGTCGGCGAGATCGGGCGTGGCGGACCGGGGGCGCCGGAAAGTACGATGCGGCGGGTCGCCTCAACCGTAAGGAAAGCCTGATATGCCGCCTCGCCTTCAGTTGACCTCCGTGACCGTGGGCACGTCGCAGCCGCGCGAGCTCGCCCGCTTCTACGCCCGGCTGCTCGGCTACGAGGTGGTCGAGGAGGAGGGGCCCGGCCCCGACGAGCCCGAGCATGCGGCCTGGCTGCTGCTCCAGCCGCCGGCGGGCGGGAGCGGCCCGGGGGTGGGTTTCGAGTACGAGCGCTCCTACGTCCGCCCGGTGTGGCCGAGCGAGCCTGGCGCCCAGAACGCCTCGCAGCACCTCGACATCAAGGTCGACGACCTGTCCGCGGCCGTGGAGTGGGCGCTGGCCTGCGGGGCGGTCGAGGCGGCGTACCAACCGCAGGGGGACGTGCGCGTGATGCTGGATCCGGACGGGCATCCCTTCTGCCTCTACCTCTGAAAGAGCAAACAGACTGTTACCAAACCCGATATGTCGCTTTCTATTGGGTAGCTGGAAGGCCTCCCGCACTTTGGAGGCAAGCGACATGGGATGGAGCTATCGAAAGTCGATCAAGTTCGGGCCGTTCCGGCTGAACCTGTCCCGCCGCGGGGTGGGGCACAGCTGGGGCAACCGGCTGTTCCGGGTGACCCGCACGGCCGACGGACGCTGTACGGTCTCGGTCAACCTGCCCGGCGGCTTCCACTGGCGCAAGACCCGTAGCACTCGCTGACGGGTGGGGGATGTTGACGGGCCGGAGGCGCCGAGTCTCCGGCCCTTCCCCTACCCGTTCGGGTGGGCCTGCTCCAAACCGTTCGCGTGCTGGGCGTGCGGCTCCGGTCTGGCGGGCTGGGGCGCGGCAAACGTGGGGTACACTGACACGTGGTTGTGTCAGGACACCTGGCACGCATTTCGCGTTCTAGGCTCAGGTGTCGTACACTCCTTAGTCGGCTCACTATGACCTACATGCGTCGGCGGTCTTTGCCGATCGCCGCTCTCTTCGAAGCGTGAGGTCGCGGCTGCTTAGTGAACCGGAGCCTCAGACGATCGATCAGTGAAACGCGAGGAATTTTGGCCAAGAAAGACGGCGCCATCGAGATCGAGGGCACTGTGGTCGAGTCGCTCCCGAACGCCATGTTCCGGGTGCAGCTCGACAACGGCCATAAGGTCCTGGCCCACATCAGCGGACGGATGCGGATGCACTACATCCGGATCCTTCCGGACGACCGGGTTGTTGTTGAACTGAGCCCCTACGACCTGACTCGTGGGCGGATCGTCTACCGATACAAGTAAGACGTCTGAGGAACACAAAGGACAATGAAGGTAAAGCCGAGCGTCAAAAAGATCTGCGACAAGTGCAAGGTGATCCGCCGGCACGGTCGCGTCATGGTGATCTGCGACAACCTGCGCCACAAGCAGCGCCAGGGCTAGTCGCCGCAAGGCTTCTCCGAGTCCGCCCCGTCAGGGAGCGGGCTCGACGCATGAGAAGCCTGAGTCAGTAATCGCGTGTCACACCCGGGCAGGCGGGCCTTTCGCGAAAGGTTCGAACCACTCGGGAGACCCCCGGTCGGAGGCCGGGGCCCTCACCCCGGGCATTGGGGAGGGGCAGTGAGGCGCAAGACCTCCGCCACAGAAGAAGGAGAATGCCCGCCATGGCTCGCCTGGTTGGCGTCGACCTCCCCCGCGACAAGCGGCTGGAGATCGCTCTCACCTACATTTACGGAATCGGCCGCACCCGCGCCCAGGAGATTCTCCAGGCGACCGGGGTCAGCGGCGACCTCCGCGTCCACCAGCTCTCCGACACCGAGCTCGTCCCGATGCGTGACTACATCGAGGCGAACTACAAGATCGAGGGTGACCTGCGCCGCGAGGTCCAGGCCGACATCCGGCGCAAGATCGAAATCGGTTGCTACCAGGGCATCCGGCACCGCAAGGGCCTGCCGGTCCACGGTCAGCGCACGCAGACCAACGCGCGCACCCGTAAGGGCAAGAAGAAGACCGTCGCCGGCAAGAAGAAGCCCGGTAAGAAGTAGTCCTCGCAGCCGCGGGACCGAAGACCTCAGGAGTTATGGCAAACAATGCCTCCTAAGAGCCGCCAGGGTGCGCCGAAGAAGGTGCGCCGCAAGGAAAAGAAGAACGTCGCTCACGGGCACGCCCACATCAAGAGCACGTTCAACAACACGATCGTCTCGATCACCGACCCGCTGGGCAACGTGATCTCCTGGGCCAGCGCCGGCCACGTGGGTTTCAAGGGCTCCCGGAAGTCCACCCCGTTCGCCGCGCAGATGGCCGCGGAAAACGCCGCTCGCCGCGCCATGGAGCACGGCATGCGCAAGGTCGACGTCTTCGTCAAGGGTCCCGGCTCCGGCCGCGAGACCGCGATCCGCTCGCTGCAGGCCACCGGCCTCGAGGTGGGCTCGATCCAGGACGTGACGCCGGTCCCGCACAACGGTTGCCGTCCGCCGAAGCGCCGCCGCGTCTGACATCCCAGGAGATATAGAGAAATGGCTCGTTACACGGGCGCGGACTGCAAGCTCTGCCGTCGCGAGAAGACCAAGCTCTTCCTCAAGGGCAGCAAGTGCGAGTCCGCCAAGTGCCCCATCGAGATCCGTCCTTACCCGCCGGGTGAGCACGGCCGAGGCCGTCCGAAGGACACCGAGTACCAGCTTCAGCTTCGCGAGAAGCAGAAGACCCGCCGCATCTACGGCGTCCTCGAGAAGCAGTTCCACAACTACTACGAGGAAGCCGCCCGCAAGAGCGGCAAGTCGGGTGAGGTGCTGCTCCAGATCCTGGAGAGCCGCCTCGACAACGTCGTCTACCGCGCCGGCTTCGCCCAGTCGCGTGACGCCGCACGCCAGCAGGTGCGCCACGGCCACATCATGGTGAACGGCAAGAAGGTCGACATCCCGTCCTACCGCGTTCGCGAGCACGACATCATCGAGGTCCGCGAGACCAAGCGCAACCTGCTGCCCTACGAGGTGGCCCGCGCCACCGCCGGCGAGCGCACGATTCCCGCGTGGCTCGGCGTCGTGCCCGACAAGCTCCGCGTCCTGGTTCACCAGCTGCCGGTTCGCCAGCAGATCGACACCCAGGTCCAGGAGCAGCTGATCGTCGAGTACTACTCGAAGTAGTCACTCGCCTGCCCGGCCCGGATACGTTTCGCTGCCGTCGCGAGCTGCTCGCGGCGGCGCGTACCCGGGCTAGGCTGTTCATCGGAGTGGCGTCATATAGCGGGCGTCACACGAAAAAGGGGAGAACCCACACATGCTGATCGCTCAGCGCCCGACTCTTCTCGAAGAGTCGATCGACGACACCCGGTCCCGATTCGTCATCGAGCCGCTGGAGCCGGGTTTCGGCTACACCATCGGCAACTCCGTGCGCCGCACGCTGCTGTCGTCCATTCCGGGCGCGGCCGTGACGAGCATTCGCATCGAGGGCGTGCTGCACGAGTTCTCGACCGTTCCCGGGGTCAAGGAAGACGTCACCGACATCATCCTCAACCTCAAGGAACTGGTCGTCTCCTCCGAGCACGACGAGCCGGTCGTGATGTACCTGCGCAAGCAGGGCCCGGGTGAGGTCACCGCCGCCGACATCGCGCCGCCCGCCGGTGTCGAGGTGCACAACCCCGAGCTGCGCATCGCCACGCTCAACGGCAAGGCGAAGCTGGAGATGGAGCTGACCGTCGAGCGCGGTCGCGGCTACGTCTCCGCCGCCCAGAACAAGCAGCCGGGCCAGGAGATCGGTCGCATTCCGATCGACTCGATCTACTCCCCGGTGCTCAAGGTCACCTACAAGGTCGAGGCCACCCGAGTCGAGCAGCGTACCGACTTCGACCGCCTCATCCTCGACGTCGAGACCAAGCCCGCGATGAAGCCCCGCGACGCGGTGGCCTCCGCCGGCAAGACCCTCGTCGAGCTCTTCGGCCTGGCCCGCGAGCTCAACGTCGAGGCCGAGGGCATCGACATCGGCCCGTCGCCGACCGACGCCGCTCTGGCCGCCGACCTGGCGCTGCCCATCGAGGAGCTCAACCTCACGGTCCGTTCCTACAACTGCCTCAAGCGCGAGGGCATCCACACCGTGGGCGAGCTCGTCGCGCGCAGCGAGCAGGACCTGCTCGACATAAGGAACTTCGGCGCCAAGTCGATCGAAGAGGTCAAGCAGAAGCTGCACGAGATGTCGCTGGCGCTCAAGGACTCCCCGCCCGGGTTCGACCCGAGCGCGGTGGCCGGCGGTGGCTACGACGACGACGACAGCGCGTACGTCGAGACCGAGCAGTACTGACAACGTCCCGCGGTTCGTCAGCGCGTTCTCCGCGTGGACGGCGGCCGGTTCGCGGACCGGCCACCGCCCTCGCGAGGCGCGGGCGGGCGGGTGAACGTAACGGCGCCGCGCGACCGCGGCGCCGGCCCGACTCCGGTACCTGATACGGCCGGGGCGGGTTAATCCACAAGGAGAGATGACATGCCCAAGCCCACCAAGGGTGCACGTCTTGGCGGCAGCCCGGCGCACGAGCGGCTGATCCTGGCGAACCTCGCCACCGATCTGTTCCGCCACGGCAAGATCCGCACCACGGTCACCAAGGCCAAGCGCCTGCGTCCGGTGGCGGAGCGCCTGATCACCAAGGCGAAGAAGGGCGACATCCACAACCGTCGCCAGGTCCTGACCGTCGTCAGGGACAAGGGCGTCGTGCATCACCTCTTCACCGAGATCGCGACGACGTTCGCCGAGCGGCCCGGCGGCTACACCCGCATCACCAAGGTCGGCGCGCGCAAGGGCGACAACGCGCCGATGGCGGTCATCGAGCTGGTGACCGAGCCGATGAGCGGCGTCACCACCCGCCGCACCGAGGCTCCCGCCCCGGCGCCCGCCGCCGAGGAGACGAAGGCCGAGGAGACTCCGGCGGAGGAGGCCAAGGCCGAGGAGGCCAAGGCTGAGGCCCCCGAGGCCGCCGCCGAGGAGACCCCGGCCGCCGAGGCCGAGGCGAAGAAGGACGAGGCCTGATCGTTCAGATCGGCTGAAACGGGCCCGGACCCCTCTGCGGGGGTCCGGGCCCGTTCTCGTACGAAGGAGAATCATCGTGGTACGGCTCCGCCTCGACCTCGCGTACGACGGGACCGAATTCTCCGGGTGGGCACGGCAGCCGGGGCGGCGCACCGTCCAGGGCGAGATCGAGCAGGCGCTCGGCCGGATCCTGCGCCTCGGCGAGCCCGCCCAGCTGACCGTGGCCGGCCGTACCGACGCCGGGGTGCACGCGCGCGGCCAGGTGTCCCACGTGGACGTGCCGGAGGGCTCCATGGCCGAGCTGGACGGCAACAGGGGACCGCTGGGCATCGATGAGCGGCTCGCTGCGCTCGTCAGGCGGCTGGGCGGGGTTCTGCCCCCGGACGTACGCGTTCATCGGGTCTCGGTGGCCTCTGAGGGCTTCGACGCCCGGTTCTCGGCTCTCTTCCGGCGGTACGCGTACCGGGTGAGCGACGCGGTGGGCGGCGTCGATCCGCTGCGCCGCCGCGAGGTCGTCTGGCACAACCGGCCGCTGGACGACGGCGCGCTCGACGCGGCCGCCGCGCGGCTGATCGGCGAGCACGACTTCGCCGCGTTCTGCAAGAAGCGCGAAGGGGCCACGACGATCAGGGAACTGCAGCGCCTCGACTGGGTCCGCGAGCAGGACGGCACCCTTGTGGCGACCGTCGTGGCCGACGCGTTCTGCCACTCGATGGTGCGGGCGCTGGTCGGCTCCCTGCTGGCCGCCGGTGACGGGCGGCGGCCGGTGGAGTGGCCCGGTGAGGTGCTCGGCAGGGCCGTACGCGACTCGGGCGTGCACGTGGCGCCCGCGCACGGGCTCTGCCTGGAGGAGGTGGGCTACCCCCCGGACGCGGAGCTCGCCGCGCGGGCCGCGGCCACCCGGCGCGTGCGCACGCCGGCGGGCTCAGCCGCCGTTGACGCGGCGCTCGAGGACGAGTGACGTCTCGTCGCGGAACGCCCCGCTCACCTTGGGCAGCGTCCTCTCGCCGGCCGACGGGGTGTGGCCGTCGGCGTGGGTGGCGTAGCTGAAGACGAGGTAGCGGCCCCACACCAGGCCCGCCGCGTAGCCGCCCGCGACGTGCACCCGCTCGCCGCCCGAGCCCTCACCGCCGGGAAGCGGGCGGAACCAGACGTTGCGCGACAGGTTCTTCGCCTGGTCGACGGCCTCGGCCGCGGTCTTGTCAGGAAGTACGGCGATGCCCGTGGTCACCGCGTAGCGCCGTTTCCTGTCGACGTACGTGGCCCTGAGCACGCGGCTGCACTTCTGCTCCTTGAGCGCGTCGGCGAAAGCACCCATGGCCGCCTTGTCGCAGGCCGTCTCGATGCCGGCCTTGACCCGCGTGAATGTCGCGCCGGCCGCGCTCACCTTCTTGTCGGGGAACGCCTCCGACAACGACAACTTCTGCGGGTCGGTCCGCTCGGAGTCGAGCGCGGACGCGCCCTCGGCGGGTGGGGAGGCGGCCGGCTCAGAACTCGGCTGGACGGACGCGCTCGGCCGGGCGGCGGCGGTCGTCGGCGCGGGGTCGCTCACGGCCTGCCAGGCGAAGAACCCGCCGGTGGCCACACCCGCCAGGGCCAGCGCGCCGAGTGTGACGAGCAGGGCGCGCCTGCTCCTGCCCGGCGGCGCGGGAGGCGGGGGCGGGGCCTGGAACGGGGGTTGTTTGAACGCTCCAGCCGGGAAGGCGGGGCTGCCCACCGGTGGTGTGGGCGCGTCGAGCGAGACCGGTTGTCTCTGGCCCCAGGTGTCCCGGGGGAAGGGGAGATCGGGAAGTTTCTCCTCTTCTGGGGGGAGGGGCGGCCAGACGGGTACGTCGCCCGGTTCGGGCGCGCGCGCCGACGGGTCGCCGGGCTCGGACGCCCTCTCCTGACGTGCGGCGTCACGCCTGGCGGCTTTCGGGTCGAAGTAGTGGGCCGGCTTCTTGGACTTCGTGACTTCCTGCCCGACCGGGCGGGCGACGTCGTTGTGGGCGATGGGCCGGGTGTCGTCGCGTTCGGCGGCGACCGGTGCCGAAAGGGGAGGCTCGCCGGACGCGTCGCCGGTCCGGGGCTTCGCGGTGCCCGGCGGCTCTGCGACGTCCGCGTCCCCTGCGGGCTGGGCCGTGCCGGACGGGGTGGTTCCCGGGTCGCCCGCTTCGACGGGGCCGGGGGTGGTGGCTCGGGGTGCTTCTGGCCGGTCGGCGCCGGGCCGGGGGACTTCGGCCTGATCGGTTTCCGGGTGGCCCGCGTCGGCCGGGCGGGTGAAGCCCTCCGGGTCGGTGGCGTTCGGGTCGAAGGAGGCGGGCAGGGGGCCGGGCTCGTCGGGGTCGGGGTCGGCCACGAGCTCGCCGGTGGCGGCCGGCCACGGCGGCATGGCGTGGGGGTCGCCGGCGGGCGCGGGCCACACGGGCATGCCGGCCGCGGCGGCGGTGAACGCGGGTGGCGGCTCCCACGGCGGCGCGCTGGGCACCACCGGCTTGGCGGGCCAGCGGCCGGTCTCCTCCGGAGCGTCCCACGCCGGTGGGTCCTGCGCCTGCGGACCTCGTCCCTGTGCGTCCTGTTCGTGTGCGGACTGCATGCGCTCGGCCGGGGACCGGCGGGCCGTGGTGTGACCGGGGCGCGCGGGATCGGCCTGCTCGCGAGCGGTCCGCGGGCCGCTGAGGAGCTCACGCGCGGCCGAAGGGCGGCCGGGGAACGCCTGGTGGGCGTGCGGATGGTCGCCCCATTCCTGGTCGGCGGGGTCGACGCCGGTGTGGTCGGCGAACCAGTCGTAGGGCGCGGTGTCGTCGCCCGACACCTCCCACGGTTGGGCACCCGGCCGGTCGTCAGGCGCCGGCAGGTCGGGTGGCGGGCCCTGGAAGACGGGAATGGCGGGGCGCGCCCTGGTCGCCGCCGCTTCGCCGGAAGCGGCTCCGGTCGATGGGGTGCCGTAGGGGGCGCCGCCGTAAGGGATGCCGGTAGTGGTGTCGGATGGGGTGCCGGATGGGGTGCCGGATGGGGTGAACGCCGGTGGAACGTCTCGCCCGTCGGTCTGGCCGAAGCTCGGCGGTGGCGTCGCTGGTGCGGCCGAGTTGTCGGCTTCCCTGCGATCGTGCTCAGACCCGGGTTCCTGGCCACGCATAGGGCGAGCCTAGCGAGAGAGACGAGATCGTTACGTCGGTATGAGCGTTCCCGAAAGGATCCGGCATCCCGTTTGGGGCGTTACGCGCGCGAAGACGGGTTTCAGATTCGCGGGCTTCCGGTGACCGACCGGTTGTCCAGCGCCTCGAACACCGTGGCCTTGGTGATGTCGTTCACGGCGGCGAAGAGCTGCTTGCTGCCCTTGTTGTCGGGCTTTGTGCCGTCCTTGTTCTGGAACCACACCATGATCGCGTAGTGTCCGTGCGTCAGGATCCTGGTGCCGCCACTGCCCGAGCCGATGAACTTGGTGACACTGTCCTTACCCGCCAGCGGTTTGACGTAGTTTTCCGTGTCGCCGACCTTGGCCACCTTGCTCGCGGCCTTGGTGCTGGTGAGGTTGGCCACGCCGATCGTGCCGATCACCTTGCCCGCCTTGTCGCGGAAGCTGGCGCGGACGAGCTGGGTGCACTTGCCGGACTTGAGCGCCTTCTTGAGATCGTCGCCCAGGGCGCCGTCGGAGCACTTCTTGTCCTTCTTGGTGATCGTCCGCTCGTACGAACGCTTCGACACGGTGATCTTCTTCTTGCTGCCGAAGATCTCCTTCACCGAGATCGGGTCGGGGTCCGTGGAACGGCTGGCGGCGAAGCCGTACTCGCCGGGAGGCGCGGACGGCAGGGGCGCGGCGGTCATGCGGGGCCTGCCGGTTTCGGTGGCGACGGGGTCGTCGGCGTTCCACATGAGCACCAGGCCGCCGCCGAGCAGGCCGAGCACGGCCACGCCGCTGATCGCGAACCACAACGGGGCACGCGAGCGCGAGCCCTCGTCGTACGGACTCCACCCGACCTTGCTCTGCGGGCTCTTCGGCGCCTGCTCCTGGGGCTCGCCGGCGGCGCGTTCCTTGCGGCGCGGGCGGCGGAAGGCGCTGCCCGGCTCCTCGGGCGCGTTCCCCATCCCGTAGGGGGCGCCGCCCGATCCGCTCTCACGTTCCCCGTTGCCGTTGGAAACCATGGGGCGACATTACCGTGATGTTCGTCATCGGGTTCCGAAGTCCTGGGTCCACCACGGGCCGTTGGGGCCGTCGGCGACGCCGACGCCGATGGCCTTCAGCCGGCAGTCGAGGATGTTCCTGCGGTGGTCGCGGCTGTCCAGCCAGCCGCGTACGGCCTCGTCGGGCGTGGTGTAGCCGGCGCCGATGTTCTCGGCGGCGCCCCAGTGGTATCCCGCGCGCTCCATGCGGTCCCACGGGGAGCCGCCGTCGGGGGAGTTGTGCACGAGCCGACCGGTGCGGGCCATCTCCAGCGAGTGCGTACGGGCGGAGCGGGTGAGCCCGCGGTCGACCCTGAGCGCCCCGCACCCATGCCTGACCCTGGCGGCGTTGGTGAGCGAGACGACCCTGGACGCCATGCCCGCCATGACGCGCACGCCCTCGCCGTCGCTGCGGAGCTCGGCGGAGCCGTCGCCGTCGCTGGTGAACCCGGGAATCTGCCCGTCGGGCTTCTTGGTGACCTTGGGGGTCGTCCTGCCGCGCGGCGTGGGTCTGGTCGTGATCTCCCTGGGGATCCGCTGGGCGTGCGGCCGGGCCTTCTTCGAAGCCTTGGGCGTGGCGTGGCCGGTGGCGGCCGCGGGCGGGACGGTCTCTTCGAGGTAGACGTGGCGGGCGGGCTCGGCGTCGTCGGTCAGCCGGCCGATCAGCACGCCCGTGAACAGGACCGCCATCAGGCAGGTCAGCACACCCAGGTGATTCCGGCGCCGAGCGCCCCGCTGGGTTGGCCGGGTGTGAGAGTTCTGCCACATACCGCCATCAACGATAGGGATGTCTGGTCCTGGGAAAGAAGAGGTCCCAGGGAAACGAAATCGAACCGTTCTGCGGTCGGGTAGACTCGTCCGAGGTTACCGGTCTTTTGACCAGCGCGCCTCCGGGCGGGTAGCCTAATCGTTCGTTGTGTGCATAGGTCCAGCGTGACCAATGCGCGGCGCGTCCGGCGTCATCTCCCGTGTTGCGGAGACGGAAGGTCCGGGCCGTCGTGTGCCCGCACCGACCGACCAATGTTGCTGTCGCATCCGACAGCGCCGAAGACGCGAGCATAAAGAAGGCTACGACCGTGCGCACGTACTCACCGAAGCCCGCCGACGTCCAGCGTCAGTGGTACGTCATCGACGCGACCGATGTCGTGCTGGGCCGGCTGGCCAGCCACGTCGCGACCCTGCTCCGCGGCAAGCACAAGCCGATCTTCGCCAACCACGTCGACACCGGTGACTTCGTCATCGTCATCAACGCGGACAAGATCGCGCTGAGCGGCAACAAGCTCGAGCAGAAGAAGGCGTACCGTCACTCGGGTTACCCGGGCGGTCTGCGTTCCGTCAGCTATGGCGAGCTCATGGAGAAGCGGCCGGAGAAGGCCGTCGAGAAGGCCGTCAAGGGCATGCTGCCGAAAAACTCCCTGGGCCGGAAGATGGCGAAGAAGCTGAAGGTCTACGCGGGCTCCGAGCACCCGCACCAGGCCCAGCAGCCGGTGCCGTTCGAGATCAGCCAGATCGCCCAGTAAGTAGACCCGCGGGGGAGACCCCGTCGCATGCCCCCGCAAGGGGTAGCGCCGAGTTTCGAAAGTAAGAGGAGAACCGTGGCTGAGCCCACCGGTGTCGAGACGGCCGTCGAGACGGCCGAGGCGGAGGACTTCTCCAGCGAGGAGTTCCCGTCCGAATACACCACAGAATCCACCGCCAGCGCTGACGCTCCCGTGCGCAAGCCCGTCACCACGGGCAACTCGTACGGCACCGGCCGCCGCAAGGAGGCGATCGCCCGCGTGCGCATCGTCCCCGGCACCGGTAAGTGGACGATCAACGGTCGTTCGCTGGACGTCTACTTCCCGAACAAGGTCCACCAGCAGATCGTCAACGAGCCGTTCGTGGTGCTCGGCGCCGAGGAGGCGTTCGACGTCATCGCGCGCATCGACGGCGGCGGCGTCACCGGTCAGGCCGGCGCCCTGCGCATGGGCCTGTCCCGCGCCCTGGCGATCCTGGACGTCGACGTCAACCGCCCGCCGCTGAAGAAGGCCGGCTTCCTCACCCGTGACGCCCGCGCCACGGAGCGGAAGAAGTACGGCCTCAAGAAGGCCCGCAAGGCTCCGCAGTACAGCAAGCGCTGAGTTGGCGCGCCTTTTCGGCACCGACGGGGTACGCGGGGTCGCGGGTCGCGACCTCACGGCGGAGCTCGCCATGGACCTTTCGGTCGCGGCGGCTCATGTCCTCGGCGATGCGGGCGCGTTCTCCGCTACCGGCCCCAGCCGTAAGAGCAGGCCGGTAGCGGTCGTAGGCCGGGACCCACGCGCCTCGGGAGAGTTTCTCGAGGCCGCGGTGGTCGCCGGCCTCGCGGCGTCTGGAGTGGACGTGCTGCGCCTCGGCGTGCTGCCCACCCCGGCCGTCGCCCACCTCACGGCCGCGCTCGGCGCCGACCTCGGCGTCATGTTGTCGGCGTCGCACAACCCGGCGCCCGACAACGGCATCAAGTTCCTGGCCCGTGGCGGCTTCAAGCTGTCCGACGCGGTCGAGGACGAGATCGAGCGGCGGCTGGGCGAGGAGTGGAGCTTTCCCGTCGGCTCGGCCGTGGGCCGCGTGCGCGACGCGTACGGTGAGGCCGACCGCTACATCTCCCACGTGCTGACCACGATGAGCGCCTCACTCGACGGCCTCGACATCGTGGTCGACTGCGCGCACGGCGCCGCCCACATGGTGGCGCCCGAGGCGCTCGTACGCGCGGGGGCCAGGGTCGAGGCCATCGGCTCCAGGCCTGACGGGCTCAACATCAACGCCGGCCACGGCTCGACCCACCTGGACAAGCTCCAGCAGGTGGTCGTCTCGCGCGGCGCCGACCTGGGCGTGGCCTACGACGGCGACGCCGACCGTTGCCTGGCCGTCGACCACACCGGCTCGATCATCGACGGCGACCGCATCATGGCCGTGCTCGCCGCTGCCATGCACGGCGAGGGGCTGCTGGCGAAGGACACCGTGGTCGCGACCGTGATGTCCAACCTCGGTTTCAAGCTGGCGATGCGCGACGCGGGCATCACCGTGGTCGAGACCGCCGTCGGTGACCGCTACGTGCTGGAGCGCATGAAGCACAACGGATACAACCTCGGCGGCGAGCAGTCAGGCCACGTCATCATGCTCGACCACGCCACCACCGGCGACGGCCTGCTCACCTCGCTCCACCTGCTGGGCGTGGTGGCCAAGACGGGCGTGCCGCTGAAGGAGCTGGCCTCGGTGATGACGCCGCTGCCGCAGATCCTGATCAACGTCAAGGACGTCGACAAGGGCAAGGCCTCCGTGCCCGAGCTCGTCGCCGCCGTCCAGCAGGCGGAGGCCGAGCTGGGGGAGACGGGGCGGGTGCTGATCAGGCCGAGCGGCACCGAGCCGATGATCCGGGTCATGGTCGAGGCCGCGTCGGAGGAGCACGCCACCCTGGTGGCCGGCCGCCTCGCCGACGTGGTGCGCACGTCCTGCGTCTGAAGGTTTCTCACGTCGGGTACGGCACGCGGTGCCGTACCCGACGCTCATGAGCGGGACCTGAGCTGCGCGTCCCGCCCGCCAGGCAACCGCGCGATATGGTTGCCGGCCCCGATCACTGTGGTCACAGGGCTCAGACGGCAGTCGCGGGAGCAGATCAAAGGTGTCTACTCGTCGCCCGTGAGGGAGAAGGCCCGCAGCCTGCGGCCCGCCCAGAAGACGGCGGCGACCGTGACGATGATCAGCGCCGGCACGGCGAAGCCGAGCGTCACGTCGGCCTTGAGGAACGCCGAGTCGGAGATCTGGTCGGCGATCGACTTGCCCCACTGCTGGATCGAGAACTTGCGGGCACCCGGCAGGAACCCGCCCACCAGGGTCTCCCACACCAGGGCGTAGATGATGCCGATCGCCACCGCGTGCCGCGTCAGGACGCCCAGCAGGAGGAAGACGGCTGCGTAGGCGATGCCGGCCAGCAGCGCCCCCAGGGCGAACCCCGAGGCGATGCCGTCCTCGTTGCTGACCAGGAGCCAGGCCGACACGTACGTCGGGATCGCCCCGAACACGGCCAGCAGCGACGCCGCCACCACGAACTTCGTCCGGATGATGACAGGGCGGGAGATCGGCTTGGACAGCAGGTGGATGATGGTGCCGTCGTCGATCTCCGGGGCGATGACGCCCGTGCCCGCGATCAGGCCCAGGAGGGGCAGCATCGTGTTGATCGCGAAGTTGTCCATCAGCAGCATGGCCGAGCGCTGGCCGGTCTCGCCGAACAGGCGCAGCAGCACCGCCAGGGCGATGAGACCCAGCGGCAGCACCAGCAGCAGGATGATGCGCCGGCGGCCCAGCAGGGCGCGGTACGTGATGCCCGCGACCACGGTGTTCATCAGGTGCTCCTGGTGATGAGGTAGGAGAAGACGCTTTCCAGGTCCTCGTCCGCGGGGGAGATCTGGTGCAGGTGCACGCCTTCCTCCTTGGCGACCCTGGGGAGGAGCCGGGCGAAACGGCGGAACTCGGTGGCCTGGACCTCCAGGCCGTCGGGGCGGAGGGTGATGCCGCCGGCCGAGGGGTCGCGGATGAGCGCGGCTGCGAGCTTCCTGTCGTCGCTCGAACGGATCATGAACAGGTGCGGCCGGTCGGTCATCAGGCGGCGGATCTCGCGGAAGTTTCCCGAGGCCGCGTGGCGGCCCGCCACCAGGACCTCGATGTGCTGGGCTACCCGTTCGACCTCCTCCAGGATGTGGGAGCTGAACAGGATCGTCTTGCCCCCCGCGCCCATGGAGCGGATGAGGTCCATCAGCTGGAGGCGCTGGCGGGGGTCCATGCCGTTGAACGGCTCGTCGAGCAGCAGCACCGGCGGGTCGTGGACGAGCGCCGCGGCGACCTTGACGCGCTGGCGCATGCCCTTCGAGTACGTCTCGACGCGGCGGTCCTTCGGCTCCTCCATCTCGACGGTGGCCAGGGCTTTGCGGGCGGCTTCCGCGGGGTCGGGCAGGCCGTGGAGCCGGGCGGCGGAGAGCACGAACTGCCAGCCGGTCAGGAAGCCGTACACGCCCTCACGTTCCGGAACGAGGCCGATATTTCGGTAAATGCGGTGGTTCTTCCAGACCTTGGTCCCGTCCAGCGTGACCGAGCCGCCCGAAGGGGCCAGGAAGCCCGCCATCATGTGCAGGAGCGTCGACTTGCCCGCGCCGTTGGGCCCGAGCAGGCCGGTGACGCCTGGGCCGATCGTCATCGTCACGTCGTTGACCGCCACCACGTTGCCGTACCAGCGGGAGACCTGCGAGAGCTCGATCTTCATCGCGCGGCCGCCTTCCTGTAGCGCAGCGCGAGGGCGGCCAGCCCGGCGCAGATCAGCACGACGAGGATCGCCGCCGAGGCGGGGCCGTTCGGGTAGTCGCCCTCGATGGAGTGGGGCGGCGTGCCGAACACCCACGACTGCACGGAGTCGACCAGCCAGAACGGGTTGATCAGCCAGGCCCAGGCGGCCTGCGACTCGTTGCCGGTGGAGGCCAGCGTGCCGTAGATCACCGGGACAGCCGCGAACGACAGCAGGTAGACGGTGATCACCGACGCCACGCCGAGTCCGCGCCGGGGCGTGAACGAGGCCAGTGCGAGGCCGAAGGCCGACAGGAGCAGCGCCAGCACGAGCGCCATGGTCATGGAGCCGGCGTATTCGCCGGTGGCCGGCGGGCCGGGGAGGTCGATCACCAGTTCGCCCACGTACATCAGCGTGAGCGGCGCGGCGACCAGCAGGAACACCGCCGCGGTCATCGCGGCGACCTTGGCCCCGACGTACTCGTTGATCGCCACGGGCCGTGACAGGTAGAGCGGCAGCACGCGGTAGCGCAGGTCGGGGGCGACGACGGTGGGGGCCTGCGAGGCCAGGAAGATCGCCACCACGGCCTGCATGATGACCGCGTAGCCGCTGTAGGGGATCTCGCTTCTCCTGAGCAGGGCCATCAGCGCGATGTTGACGATCGCCGGCACCAGCATGATGGTGGCCAGGGAGAACGGCATGATCTTGCTGCGGGCCGGGCGGCCGAGGCCGAAGATGCCGCGCAGGCTGTGCAGGGTCAGGGCCCTGGTGGCGTAGCCGCGGCCGAGCCGGGGGCCGTCGTAGTGCCGGTAGCCGATGTCGTAAATTTCAGACACTTGTGCTCTCCTCCCGGAAGACGTCCTCGATGCGGTGACGTCCCTGTTCCAGGCGGATGAGGCAGAGGTCCAGGTCGACGGCGGCGTCGCGGATGGCGTCGTACGTCTCGGGCCCGAGCACCTTGACCACCAGCATGCGGCCCTGTGGCGAGACGGTCTGGCCGTCGCCGGTCAGGCGGGCGGTCAGCGCGTCAAGGCCCTCGTCGACCTCGACCGTGACGGTCTGCGTCGCCTGGGTGAACTCGCCGATCGTCGAGGAACGCAGCAGCCGCCCCGCGTCGATGACGATCACGTGGTCGCAGATGCGCTCCAGCTCGCCCAGCAGGTGGGAGGTGACGAGCACGCTGATGCCGAACTCGGTGCCGATGCGCCGGATCAGCGTCAGCATCTCGTCGCGGCCGCGTGGGTCGAGCCCGTTGGTGGGCTCGTCGAGGAAGATCAGTTTCGGGTCGTGGACCAGGGCCTGGGCCAGCTTGACCCGCTGCTTCATGCCGGTCGAGTAGCCGCCGACGGGACGGTAGCGCTCTTCCGCCAGGCCGACGTGGCGCAGGACGTCGGCGGCGCGCTCGCGGGCCGCCGTGCGCGGCAGCCCGGACATCTGGGCGAGGTGGACGACTAATTCGGTGGCGGAGACGTCGGGCGGAAGACACTCGTGCTCGGGCATGTAGCCGACGAGCCTGCGGATCTCCGCGCCCTGCGCGGTCACGTCCAGATCGAGCACCCGCGCGGTGCCGCCGGAGGGCGGCAGCAGACCGAGCAGGATCTTGATCAGTGTCGACTTGCCCGCGCCGTTCGCCCCGACCAGGCCGGTGACACCGGGCCCCACGGTGACGGAGAGCTGATCGACCGCCGTGACGGTGGGAAAGCGCTTGGTCAGCCCCTCGGTAGCGAGGATGTGCATGTGCCGGACACTACCGGGCGATCAGCGCCGTGGCCTCGTTCAGACGGATGAACGGCGTCCTACTTGAGGCCAGAATTTCCGCTGGACCATCAGGGTCGTGGTGCCCGCCAGGATCATGCCGGCCACGTTCATCGACAGTTGCGACACCGAGCCCGCGACCTGCGCCCACTGGCCGAGCGCGAGCGCGACGGCCAGGTAGCCGGCGGCGGGCACCGTGGTGACCGAGATGAAGACGCCGATCAGGGCCGTCGACTTGCCCGCCGTGATCGACAGCACTCCGGCCACGCCCGCGAGCAGCGCCACGATGAACGACCACCGGTCGGGCGTGACGATAAACCTGACCTCCTCGCCGGTGGCGAGGTCGCCGGGGCCGATCCAGCCGAGCCAGTGGGAGACGAGCGCGCAGGCGAAGGTGACGGCGATCGCCGCCGCGAACCCCGTGATCAACGTACGGAGCGCGTGGACGACCAGCCGCCACCTGCGGCGCAGCAGGCCGAAGCAGACGGCCGCGATCGGGCCGAACTCCGGGCTGAGCACCATCCCGCCGATGATGAGGATGACGGAGTTCTGCAGCACGCCGATGCCCGCCAATTGCGTGGCGATGGCGAGGAAGACCAGGAACGCCCACGTGATGCCGGACTCGCCCTGCACCCGGTGCGCGAACTCCTCCCAGATGACCGCGTCGTCGGGCTCGCCCGGCGCCTCCTCGACCGCCTCCTCCGCCGTCCTGGACAACGACAGGTCGACGTGCTCGATGGCGATCGAGCCCTCCTTCTCCAGCCACTTGAGCCGGCCCAGCACCTCGTTGGCCGACTCCCTGGCGGCGTCGCAGAGGATCACGTCGCCGCTCGGCAGGCGGGCCGCCCCGGAGAGGACGACGATGTTGGTGACGCCAGGGCAGTCCTCCAACACCGCCGTCACCTCCTCCGCGCGTGAGGGCGGGCTGATCAGCCGTAGATGGAGCATCCGGCCATTGTCGTCGATCGGACGTTGACGTGGTTTTGACACGTGTGCGCGAGGGTTTCCCGCATGTGCCGCTTCAGCTGCCACGACCACGGTGAGGAGTGCTGGTTCGCCGGCATCGACGACCAGGAGTGCGGGGGCAGGTTCGCGCGTTACCTGTACGAGGAGGCGTTCAGGTCTGGCGGAGCCGTACGCGCTGCACCGAGTGATCGGCGCCCTTCTTGAGCACGAGGTCGGCGCGGCCTCTGGTGGGGGCGATGTTCTCGACGAGGTTACGTTCGTTGATGTCGCGCCAGACGTTGACCGCGAAGTCCGTGGCCTCGTCGTACGACAGCTCCGCGATGTGCCGGAAGTACGACTTCGGGTCCTCGAAAGCGGTCCGGCGAAGCTTGTGGAACCGTTCGACGTACCAGGTGCGGATGTCCTCGACCTTGGCGTCGACGTAGATGGAGAAGTCGAAGTAGTCGTTGACGGCGAGGGAGGTGGGTGGGGCGGGCTGGAGGACGTTGAGGCCCTCGATGATCAAAATGTCCGGACTTTTCACGGTCTGGTGTGCGCCGGGGACGATGTCGTACTCGAGGTGGCTGTAGACCGGCGCCCGCGTCGCCGCCGCCCCGGCCTTGACCTCCGCCACGAACCTGACCAGCGCCCGCCGGTCATAACTCTCGGGGAAGCCCTTGCGATGCATGATGCCCTTCTTCTCCAGCACCGCGTTCGGGTGGAGGAAGCTGTCGGTGGTGACCAGTTCCACGTGCATGTGCTCGGGCCAGCGGGCGAGCAGGGTGTGCAGCAGCCGCGCCGTCGTCGACTTGCCGACCGCGACGCTGCCCGCGATGCCCAGGATGTACGGCACCCGCTGCTCGTCACGCCCGAGGAAGGCGCTCAGCACGCTGCTGCGCTGTTTGGACCCGGTGAAGTGCAGGTTCAGCAGCCGGGTCAGCGGGAGGTAGATGTCGGTGACTTCGGTGAGGTCGATGGGGTCGTCGACGCCGCGCAGCTCTTCCAGCTCGTCTGCGGTGAGAGTCAAGGGCGTGTTCTTGCGGAGCTCGCTCCACTGCTCCCTGCTCAGTTCCACGTAGCCGTTGTTCACCTAGGCAGCGTAGCGATGGAGGAAAGAGCGGATCTTGGCGGGTCCTGACCGGTCGTCCACAGGTTGTGGACGACGGCCGGAGATTACCGCTGATTCCGGTATGCGAAGGTTTGTCGAGGGCTACTGTTGCTGGCGGGAGGCTTCCGTGGACCGTCGTCGTTTCATCACCAGCGTGGTCGCCGCTGCCGGCGTCGCGGGCCCCTTCGCCGGGGTCGCCTGCGCGGGCGCCCAGGGAGGGGCGAAGCCGGTCCGCGCGTACGGGCCGCCGCGTCCCGTGAAGGATCTTCGTGACGGCAAGGTGCGCCTGCACCTGCCCGGCGGGTTCAAGTACCGCTCGTTCAGCCCCGCCGGCGACCGGTTCGGCGACGGCTCGGCCGTGCCCGGCAGGCACGACGGCATGGCGGCCTTCGCCGGCCCCGGGGGCAGCGCCGTCCTGGTCCGCAACCATGAGGTCAACGGGCCTGTCGGCGCGTTCGGCGACAAGGGCAGGGCGTACGACCCCATGGCAGGGGGAGGCACCTCGACGCTGCAGGTCACCCGCTACGGAGAGGTGATCAAGAGCGGCCCCTCGCTCAGCGGCACCATGATGAACTGCTCGGGCGGCCCCATGTCGTGGGGGGCCTGGGTGACCTGCGAGGAGACGGTCAACGGCCCCGACGTGGGCGACGACTTCTCCGGCGGCGACAACTCCAAGCTCACCCGCCCGCACGGCTACATCTTCGAGGTGCCGCTCGACCGCCCCGCCGCCGCCCGGCCGATCAGGTCCGCGGGGCGTTTCCCGCACGAGTCGGCCGCCTTCGACCCGTCCACGGGCGCGATCTACCTCACCGAGGACAACTTCGGCTTCCCGTCCGGCTTCTACCGCTACCTCCCGCCCAGACATCCCGCCGTGGCGGGGCGGCTGCTCGACGGCGGCAGGCTGCAGATGCTCGCCGTCAAGGGTGCCAAGCGCAAGGATCTGTCCGAGGGCCAGGAGCCGGGCGCCTCGTACGCCACCACGTGGGTGGACATCGACGACCCCGATCCCCGCTTCACGGGCACGCCGTCCAACGACGACGCCGTCCAGGCGGTGGGCCGGCAGGGCAGGGCGGCCGGCGCGGCGATCTTCTCCCGGCTGGAGGGCGCGGTCTACCACCAGGGGACGGTCTACTTCGTCTCGACGCAGGGCGGGGCCACCGCGTCCGGTGACACGCCGCCCGACGGGTTCGGCAAGGGACGGGGACAGGTGTGGGCGTACGAGACGTGGAGCGGCCGGCTCAAGCTCGCCTACGAGTCGCCGCGCTCGGAGGTGCTCGACCTTCCCGACAACGTGACGGTCAGCCGCCGCGGCACGCTGGTGTTGTGCGAGGACGGCGACGGCGCCAACTACCTGCGCGGGCTCAGCAGGGCAGGGGAGATCTTCGACTTCTGCCGCCTGGAGCCGATCCCCGGCGACGCGGGAGCCGAGTTCGCCGGCTCCACGTTCGGGCCCGGCGGCCACACGCTCTACGTCAACATCCAGGCCGAACACGGCATGTCGATCGCCATCTGGGGACCCTGGGAGAAGGGGCTGTTCTAGGCTTGGTGCGGTGATCCTGGGCATCGGGGTGGACATCGTGGACATCTCCCGCTTCGAGGCGACGCTGCGGCGCACGCCGCGCCTGCGCGAGCGGTTGTTCACCGAGGCCGAGCGGCCGCTGCCGGTGCACTCGCTGGCCGCCAGGTTCGCCGCCAAGGAGGCCGTGGCCAAGGCGCTCGGCGCTCCGCAAGGGCTGGGGCATCAGGAGGCCGAGGTGCGCTGCGACGACCTCGGCAAGCCCGAGCTGGTGATCACCGGGCGGGCCGCGGAGGTGGCGTACGAGCTCGGGATCAAACGCTGGCACCTCTCACTCAGCCACGACGCGGGCGTCGCCGTGGCCTACGTGATCGCGGAGGGATAGCTTCGGATCATGCGCACCGCCTACACCGCCGACCAGATCCGTGGCGCCGAGCACGCGCTCATGGCCCTCCTGCCGGAGGGCACGCTGATGCAGCGGGCCGCGTCGGGGCTCGCCGCCGTCTGCGCCGACCTCCTCGGCCGGGTGTACGGCCGGCGCGTCGTGCTCCTCGTCGGCAGCGGCGACAACGGCGGCGACGCCCTCTACGCGGGCGAGCGGCTGGCCCGGCGAGGCGCCAGAGTAGGCGCGGTCCTGGCCGGGTCCAAGACCCACGAGGCGGGCCTGCTCGCCTTCACGCGGGCGGGCGGCCGGGTCGTCGACCGGGCGGCGATCGACGACGCCGACCTGATCATCGACGGGCTCGTCGGCATCGGGGCGGCGGGGGCGCTGCGGGAGCCGTACGCGGAGCTCGCCGCGCAGGCCAACGCCGCCCGCGCCGCGATCGTCGCCGTGGACGTGCCGAGCGGAGCCGACGCGAGCAGCGGCCGGGTGCCGGGCGCGGCCGTGCGGGCCAAGGTGACCGTGACGATGGGGGCGTACAAGACCGGGTTGCTCGTCGATCCCGGCGCGGCCTGCGCGGGCGCGGTCGAACTGGTGGACATCGGGCTCGGCGACCACCTGCCCGATCCCGACGTGGCCGCGCTGACCGGCTGCGACGTCGACGTCCTGCTGCCGCGGCCGGCCACCGAGTCGGACAAGTACCGCAGGGGAGTCCTGGGGGTCGCGGCGGGCAGCGACCTCTACACCGGCGCCGCCGTGCTCGCCGTGGGCGGCGCGCTGCGCGCCGGGGCGGGCATGGTGCGCTACGCGGGACGGCACGCGCCCGTCGCGCAGGTGCGTGCGCACTGGCCCGAGGCGGTCGTCACCGAGCTGGACCGGCCCTCGATCGACGGCGTCGGGCGGGTGCAGGCATGGGTGCTCGGGCCAGGGCTCGGCACCGATGACTGGGCGCACGAGCTGGCGGCCAAGGTGCTCGCCTCCACCGTGCCCGTACTGATCGACGCCGACGGGCTGACGCTGGTGGCCAGGGACCGCGGGCTGCTGCGCCGCGGCGCGCCCGTGCTGATCACCCCGCACGCGGGCGAGCTGGCGCGGCTGATCAGGGCCGAGCGCGACGACATCGAGGCGGCCCGGCTGGAATACGCCCGCAGGGCGGCGGCGGAGCTCGGCGTGACCGTCCTGCTCAAAGGCTCCACCACGGTGGTGGCCGAGGACGCGCGGCCGGTGCGGGTCAACGTCACCGGCTCGCCGTGGCTGGCCACAGGGGGTACGGGCGACGTGCTGTCCGGGGTCGCGGGCTCGCTGCTCGCGCAGGGTCTGAGCTGCTACGACGCCGCGTCCTGCGGCGCCTACCTGCACGGGCTGGCCGGAGGGCTGGCCGCCGTGGGCGCGCCGCTGACGGCGGCCGACGTGGCCACCGCCGTCCCCGCGGCCATCCGCGCCGTGAGCGGCGGCCCACCAGGCGGCCCATCAGGCGGCCCATCAGGCGGTACGGCCTGGCGGGCGGCGGGGGTCGTGGGAGAGGATAATCGCGCTCGACCACGTGCGTGACCTGCCACACTAGAAGGATGTACTCCCCGATGACCACGCCCGCGCAGGCTCGGGTCGACCTGGCCGCGATCAGGCACAACGTGGCCCTGCTCAAAGAGCGGGCCGGCGGCGCGGAGCTGATGGGCGCCGTCAAGGCCGACGCCTACGGCCACGGTCTGGTGCCCGCCTCCGAGGCGGTCCTGCAGGGCGGCGCGAGCCGGCTCGGCACCGCGTTCGTCGGGGAGGCGCTCGCGCTGCGCGAGGGCGGCGTGACGGCGCCGATCCTGTCCTGGCTCCTCACCCCGGGAGAGCCGCTCGACGACGCCGTGCAGGCCGACGTCGAGCTGTCGGCCTCCGACGAGGGGATGCTCGGCGAGATCGCCGCCGCCGCACGGCGCACGGGCCGCACCGTGAAGCTGCACCTGGAGGCCGACACCGGCATGAGCAGGGGCGGCTGCCCGCTCGCCGCCTGGCCGGCGCTGCTGGCCGCGGCGCTGCGGTTGCAGGCCGAGGGCGCCGTCGCGATCGCCGGGCTCTGGTCCCATCTCGCCTGCGCCGACATCCCCGGCCACCCGTCCATCGGGCGGCAGCTGGAGGCGTTCGAGGCGGCGCTGAAGCTCGCCGAGCAGGCGGGCGCGGCCGGTTCCCACGTGATCAGGCACATCGCCAACTCCGCCGCCACCGTGACCCTGCCCGAGGCCCGCTACGACCTGGTCAGGCCCGGCATCGCGATCTACGGCCTGAGCCCCATCCCCGAGCTGGGCGACTTCGGCCTCAGGCAGGCCATGACGCTGGTGGCCCGGGCCGGGCTGGTCAAGCGGGTCCCCGAGGGCTCCGGGGTGTCCTACGCCCACCTCTACGTCACCGGACGCGAGACCACGCTCGGGCTCGTGCCGCTCGGGTACGCCGACGGCATCCTGCGGCACGCGACGGGAAAGGCCGAGGTCCTGGCGGGTGGGCGGCGCAGGACGATCGCCGGCCGGGTGTGCATGGACCAGTTCATGATCGACATGGGCGACGACGCGCTGTCGGCGGGCGACGAGATCGTGCTGTTCGGGCCGGGTGACGAGGGCGAGCCGACCGCTCAGGAGTGGGCGGATACTCTCGGCACGATCACGCATGAGATCGTGACCAGGATCGGTTCGCGTGTGCCGAGGGTCTACGCGCACAGGACTCGGAGCACCTCGCGGCGGGCATGAGCGGGAGAAGGGTCGGGGAGATGACGACGACAAGACGGCGCAGGGTGGGGATCGCCGGCGCGCTCGTCGGTGCGGCTTCCGCCGGTGTCGCGGCGGCGGCGCTGGCCAAGCGCTATGCGGTCGGCCGCATCAGGCTGCGCCCCGACGACGAGGCCAGCGAGCCGTTCGGCGAGTTGCGGGGCAGGGAGCGCACGCTCGTCACCTCCGACGGCAAGGCGCTGCACGTCGAGATCGACGGGCCGGACGACGCGCCGCTGACCATCGTCTTCTGCCACGGCTACTGCCTCAGCCTGGAGTCCTGGCACTACCAGCGTAAGGATCTGCGGGAAAACTACCGTCTCGTGCTGTGGGACCAGCGCTCCCACGGCCGCTCGCAGCGCGCCGGCTCCGACGACAGCACGATCGACCGGCTGGGCGACGACCTGGCCGAGGTGATCGAGGCCCACGTGCCCGGCCCGTGCGTGCTGGTCGGCCACTCCATGGGCGGCATGACGATCATGGCCCTCGCCGACCGCCGTCCTGAGCTGTTCGGCGAGAGGATCCGCGCGGCCGCGCTCGTCGCGACCTCGGCGGGCAAGCTGGCCGAGCTCACCCTCGGCCTGCCCGCGCTGCTGTCCAAGGTCGTGCACAAAATGGCCCCCACCACGGTGTCGATGCTGGGCAAGCGGGGCGCGCTGGTCGACCGCACCCGCCACGCGGGCAGCGACATCGCCTTCCTGATCACCCGCTACATGGGTTTCGGCGACTCCAAGAACGTCAGCCCGACGCTGGTCGACTTCGCCGAGTCGATGATCAGGGCGACGCCGACAGAGGTGGTCGCCGACTTCTACCCCGCGCTGATGAACCATGACAAGCTCTCCGCGCTGCACGTCCTCGACCCGGTGCCCACCGCGATCCTGGTGGGCGACAGCGACTGGCTGACGCCGCCCGAGCACAGCAGGGCCATCGCCGCCGCGCTGCCCAAGGCGCAGCTCACCGAGGTGCCCGACACCTCCCACCTGATCCAGCTGGAGCGCCCGGGCATCGTCAACGACGCGCTGCGTGACCTGGCGAAGAGGGTGGAGCTCTAGTGCGGCTCGCGACCCCTGAGGACATGCGCGCCTATGGCGCCCGCCTGGCCGCCCGGCTGCGCCCCGGAGACCTGCTGGTCCTGTCGGGCCCGCTCGGCGCGGGCAAGACCACGCTCGTGCAGGGCATCGCGGAAGGCCTCAAAGTACGCGGCCCGATCACCTCGCCCACCTTCGTGATCGCCAGGGTGCACCCGTCGCTGCGCCAGGGGCCGCCGCTCGTCCACGTCGACGCCTACCGGCTGGGCGGCGATCTCGAGGTCGACGACCTCGACCTGGACGCCTCGCTGGAGGAGTCGGTCACCGTCGTCGAATGGGGCGAAGGGCTCGTCGAGGGCCTGGCCGACGACCGGCTGGAGATCCACATCGACCGCGAGGCGGGCGACGAGGCCCGCCTCGTGACCCTGCGCGGCGTGGGCGAAAGATGGGCCGACACGCCGTCTGAGCCGCCGGAAGAGTAAAACGGCGGTCAAGCTCCGGCAATGCTGGCACCCTTGACGTACCCGGCCGATGATGTAAATCATGATCGTTGACTAGGGTTCGCCCAGAATTTCTGGGTATCAGGAGGGGCGACATCCATCTCTTTGGTGGATGCTGGGGTGTAACACGGCAAAGTGGGGTGCGGCCGGTGCTCAGGGTCAGGCGAGTCGCGTACGCGGGAGCCATCGTCATTCTCGGTCTGACCGGCTGCACAGCCTCGGCCGAGACCGATCCGACAACGACACCCTCGCCCACGGCCAGCGGCACCACCGCCGCCCCGACCGCCAGCGGCAGCCCGAGCCCCACGGCCACCAGGCAGACCATCTCGGTGCAGCTCAACCCCGACCGCGTCACCGCGGGCGAGACGTCCACGGTGTGGATCCTGGCCAACTGCCCGGTTCCGACCGGCGGCCCCGCCCACACCGGCACCGCGACGTCCAAGGCCTTCATCAACGGCGTCACGCTCAACCCGGTCCCCGCGGCGTCGGTGACCCCCACCCCGACCGCCACCCCGGCCAACGGCTCGCCGTGGGTGCGCGGCGAGGCACAGGTCTCGGGGACGGTCAAGCGCGGCAGCTACCGCGTCGACGTCAAGTGCGACGGCACCAACGACATGGGCAGGGCCACGCTCAGGGTCGTCGCGGCCGAGCCCGACGACGACCCGACCGGCGTGCCCACCAAGGCGCCCAAGGCAGGCGGGGGCGGCACGTACGCGAAGGACGCCGACGAAGAGTCGTCCATCCCGCTCGGCCCCGCCGGCGCGCTGGTCGCGCTGGCGCTGGCCGCCGGCGTCGGCATAGCGGTCAAGCGCCGTAAGGCATAGACCGTGGCCCGCCCAGGACGGGTGGTGCTCGCGGGCGCCGTGACGGGACTGCTGCTGGTCGCGTTCGGCAACAACCTCAAGACCGGCACCACTCCAGCACAGGCCGTCGTTCCGGAGAGCATCGACATCCCGTCGATCGACGTCGAGGCCCCGCTGATGGAGCTCGACCTGCTGAAGAACGGCGAGGTCGAGCTGCCGCCGTACGAGAAGCCGAAGACGGCCGGCTGGTTCACCGGCAGCGCGGTGCCCGGCGAGAAGGGCGCCTCGGTCATCATCGGCCACGTCGACACCAAGACGGCGCCCGCCGTGTTCTACAAGCTCAGGAACTTACGCAAGGGCGAGACCGTCAAGGTCGAACGCAGCGACGGCAAGACCGTGACGTTCAAGGTCGACGGGATCGAGCAGGTGCACAAGGACGACTTCCCCGCCAAGCGCGTCTACGTCGAGGACGGGCTCAAGCTCGTCACCTGCGGCGGCAAGTTCGACTATGCCAAGGGCGAATACCTGGACAACATCATCGTGTACGCGTCCCGGGCCTGAAATCCGCTTGCGTCCCCCGGGACGATGAAGACATGAGTGCGGACACCATTCCGCCCGCGTCCGGCGCCCGCGTGCCGTGGCACGACGTGCACCCGCCGGTACGCGCGGCGGTCGAACGTTTCCTCGGCGGGCGCGTGGCGGAGGCGACGACGCAGCCCGGCGGCTTCACGCCGGCGGCCGCCGTCCGGCTGCGCACCGAAGGCGGACGGCGGGCGTTCGTCAAGGCCGTCGGCCCCGAGCCGAACGCCGACAGCGTTCGCATGTACCAGAACGAGCTCGAGATCGCGGCAGCCCTGCCCGCGTCCGTGCCGGCGCCCCGCCTGCTGACGGGTTTCGAGCTGGACGGCTGGGTGGCGCTGGTCTTCGAGGACGTCGAGGGCGCGCATCCCGAGCTGCCGTGGCGGCGTGACCAGCTCGACCGGGTGCTGGACGCCCTCGACGAGATGTCGGCCGCGCTCACACCCTCACCGATCGACGTGCCGCGGTTGGGCGAGACGTTCGGCTCGTTCGACGGCTGGCGCAGCCTGCTCGACGAGGACACCACCGGCCTCGACCCGTGGGCGCTGCGCCACCTCGATGAGCTGGCCGGGCTGGAGTCGGGCTGGGCGGCGGCCGCGGCAGGAGACACCCTGGTCCACGCCGACGTGCGGGCCGACAACATCCTGCTCACCGACGAACGTGTCTACTTCGTCGACTGGCCGTGGGCCTGTCTGGGCGCGCCCTGGGTCGACCGGGTCTACCTGCTGCCGTCGGTCGGCATGCAGGGCGGGCCGCCGCCGTACGAGCTGTGCACCGACCCCGATCCCGCCGTGACCGCGACCGTCGCGGCCATGGCCGGCTATTTCGTCCACCACGGCCGCCTGCCCGATCCGCCGGGGCTGCCCACGGTCAGGGCGTTCCAGCGGGCGCAGGGCGTGGTGGCGCTCGACTGGTTGCGGCGGCGTACGGGCTGGGCCTGACACTGTCCCGCACCGGCTTGTCGCCGGGCGTGCCGGTAACGGCCGGGAGAGACCTTTACGGCGGGTACGCTAGACAGTCGTGCTGGTCCTGGCCTTTGATACCGCGACACCCGCCGTCACCGCCGCCCTCCACGACGGGGAGCGGGTGCTCGCCGAGTCGACGACGATCGACGCCCGGCGCCACGGCGAGTTGCTCGCCCCCACCATCGAGCGTGTCCTGGCCGAGTCGGGGGCGTCGCTGCGCGACGTCACGGCCGTCGTGGCGGGCAGTGGCCCCGGGCCCTACACCGGGCTGCGTGTCGGCCTGATGACCGCGCAGGGGCTGTCCACGACGCTGGGCGTGCCCTCCTACGGCGTGTGCACGCTCGACGCGGTCGCGTTCGGCAGTGGCCTGGCAGAGCCGTTCCTGGTGGCCACCGACGCGCGGCGCAAAGAGGTGTTCTGGGGGCGTTATGCCGACATGCGCACCCGGGCCGAGGGCCCGTTCGTCGACCGGCCCGCGGAGGTGCCGGTGGAGGGGCTGCCGGTCGTGGGAGCGGGTGCTGCGCTATATCCCGAAATTTTGGGAAACGGGAGCGACGTGCCCCCGTACCCCAGCGCGGGGGCGCTGGCCGCGCTCGCGGCCGAGCGGCTCGCCGAGGGCGCCCCGCTCGGTCCGCCCCGGCCGATCTACCTGCGCAGGCCCGACGCCGTGGTGCCGGGCGCGCCGAAGAGGGTGACGGCGTGAAGCTCAGGCCGATGACCGAGGCCGACCTGCCGGCGGTCATGGCGATCGAGCAGGCCACCTTCCCGCTCGACGCGTGGAGCGAGGGCATGATGCGCGGCGAGCTGGCCGACATGCCGCGCACGCGCCACTACGTGGTGGCCCTGGTCGACAGCGAGATCGTCGCCTACGCCGGGCTCGCCGCCGCGGCCGACCAGGCCGACGTCCAGACCATCGCCGTGCTGGAGAGACACCAGGGCACCGGCATCGGCAGCGCGATGCTCACCGAGCTGCTGGCCGAGGCGCAGCGCAGGGGAGCGCGGGAGATCTTCCTGGAAGTACGCGCCGACAACGCGCGCGCGCAGACGGTCTACCGGCATTTCGGGTTCGAGGAGATCGGCACCCGCCGCCGCTACTACGACGACGGCACCGACGCGATCATGATGAGAAGGAAGCTCGATGGCTGACGAACCGCTGGTCCTGGGGATCGAGACCTCCTGCGACGAGACCGGCATCGGCATCGTCAGGGGTCACACGCTGCTGGCCAACACCATCGCCTCCAGCATGGAAGAGCACGCCAGGTTCGGTGGCGTGGTGCCCGAGGTCGCCTCGCGCGCCCATCTGGAGGCCATGACGCCGACCGTGGAGGCCGCCCTTGCCGAGGCCGGGCTGAGGTTCTCCGACATCGACGCCGTCGCCGTGACCGCGGGCCCAGGGCTCGCCGGCGCGCTGCTGGTCGGGGTGGCCGCGGCCAAGTCCTACGCGCTCGGCCTCGGCGTGCCCCTCTACGGCGTCAACCACCTGGCCGCCCACGTCGCCGTCGACCAGCTGGAGCACGGGCCGCTGCCCAAGCCGTGCGTCGCCATGCTGGTCTCGGGCGGCCACTCGTCGCTGCTGCTCGTGCCCGACGTCGCCGAAGACGTGATCTCGCTCGGCTCCACCGTGGACGACGCGGCCGGTGAGGCGTTCGACAAGGTGGCGCGGGTGCTGGGGCTGCCCTTCCCCGGCGGGCCGTACATCGACAGGGCCGCGCGCGAGGGCTCCGGCGAGGCGATCGCGTTCCCGCGCGGCAAGCTGGACGACGGCACGCTCGACTTCTCCTTCTCCGGGCTCAAGACGGCCGTGGCGCGCTGGGTCGAGGCCCGCGAGGCGTCAGGGCAGGCCGTGCACGTGCCCGACGTCGCCGCCTCGTTCCAGGAGGCCGTGGTCGACGTGCTGACCCGCAAGGCGCTGCAAGCGTGCAGGAAATACGGGGTGGACGATCTGCTGATCGGCGGCGGTGTGGCGGCCAACTCCCGGCTGCGCGCGCTGGCGCAGGAGCGCTGCGAGGCGGCCGGTGTGCGCCTGCGGGTGCCGCGGCCCGGGTTGTGCACCGACAACGGCGCCATGGTCGCCGCCCTGGGCTCCGACCTGGTCGCGGCCGGCATCACCCCCTCGACCCTGGAGATCCCGGCCGACTCCTCGCTCCCGATCACGACGGTGCACGTGTAGGGCGCGGGCAGGCCGGCGGGTGCCCGCGCGAGCGGTCAGTCTTTCGCCCTGGTCGGGCGGAGCAGGGCCTCGGCCAGCGCCAGCATGGTCTCCTCCAGGGCGCCGAGACGCTTGTTGAGGTCTTCGGCGGCGGGCTGCACGATGCCGGTGACCGTCTCGGCCAGCTCGTCGCGGTCGGGACGTGTCCTGACCAGCTCGGTGAGCGCGGTGGCGGCGGTGGTCAGCCGCTCGGCCTGGTCGCCGGTCTGCGAGCGGATCAGCTCGCCGATCCGCTCGGGGATGGCCAGGGTGGCGGGCAGCTGGCCGACGCGCTGGTTGACCGACTCGATGCGGTCGTCGACGGACTCCAGGTGCTCGCTGGCCTGCTCGGCGCGGGTGACCAGGCCGTTGACGTGGGTGTCGAGGACGTTGAAGCGGCTGTCGAGCCCTCCGAGGTGGCCGTCGATGGCGTCGAAGCGGCTGCTCAGGTGCTCTTCGGCCTCGCCGAGGCGCTCGTCGATGGCGTCCATCTGGCCGTCGAGCCGGTTGAAGCGGCCCTCTGCGCGGGTGGTGCTCTCGCCCACGCGCTGCTCGGTGCCGGACATGCGCTCGTCGAGGGCGGTGAAGCGGGCGTCGACGCGTACGTCGAGCGCGTCGAAGCGGTCGTCGTGGCGGCCCAGATGGCCGTCGAGGATGCCGAGGCGCTTGTCGACCGCGCCGAGCTGGCCGTCCATCGACGCGAGGCGCTTGTCGACGCCGCCCACCCGGGTGTCGAGGCCGTCGATCCTGGTGTCGATGTCGGCCAGGCACTCGTCGGCGGACTCCAGCCGGCCGCCGAAGTCGGCCACCCTGGTGTCGAGGCCGGAGAGCGCGCTTTCCGCCCGGTCGAGCCTGGCGTCCACGCCGCCGAGCCGGGCGGTCAGGCGCTGCTCGCTCTCGCCGAGTTGGACGGCGAGGTGGCGGTCGGTCTCGTCGAGCCTGGCGGCGAGCCGCTGCTCGATGTCGGAGAGGTGGCCGGTGAGCTGGTCGTCGGCCTCCTTGAGCCGGATGGCGAGCCGCTCGTCGGCCTCGACGAGGCTCCTGGCCAGCCTCTGGTCGGTCTCGTCGAGCCGGGCGGTCAGGCGCCGGTCGGTGCCCTCCAGGCGCACGGTGAGCCGCTCGTCGGTGTCGTCGAGCCGGGTCGTGAGGTGCTGGCCCGCCTCGTCGAGCCGGGCGGTGAGGCGCTGGTCGGTCTCGTCGAGGCGGGCAGCCATGCGCTGCTCGGCGGCGTCGAGGCGGGCCCGCGTCTGCTCGGCCGAGTCGGCGATGCCCTCGGACAGGTCGCTGATCACGCCCTCGACGCGGTCGGTGCGGGTGGCCAGCTCGGCCATTGACCGGTCGAGCCTGGTGAAGCGGCCGGCGGCGGCCTCCATGCTGGAGCTGAGCGTGGTCAGCCTGGTGGCGAAGTCGGACATGCCCTTGGTGATGCCGTCGGCGGTGTCGAGCACCGCCTGCAGGCGGTTGAGCGCCTCGTCGACGCCCTCGCCGACGGTGCCGACGCCGGCCTGCAGGCCGGGCAGCTCGGACATCGGGGCGACACGGGCGTCGACGCCGCTCACCCGCTCGCCGACGGCGTCGACGTGGTCGCGGACCGCCTCCACGTGCTGCGCCAGGCCCTCGGCCCACATCGGCGGCTTGGCGGTGATGTCGTCCAGCCGTCCGTTGACCGCCTCAAGGGTGCCGCTCAGGCCGCCGAGCTCGCGCTCGCGCACCTCGCGCAGGAGCCACTCCATGCCTTCGAGCCGCTGGCGGATCTCGTCGAGCATGGCGCCCTGGGTGCGCTGCTCGTAGACGTGATCCTGGGAGGCGCGCTGCAGCAGGTCTCGCATTCTCTCTGAAATGGCCAGATGGCCGCCTGCCTGAAGAAGGGTGGTGTGGTTGGAATGATCCACCGAAAGCTCCTTCGCTCGCCGACGGTCTGCCGCGCAGCGGTGGGGTAGGTCAGGTTTGCAGATGAAAGAGCGAGAACACGGTTAACCGCACTGGGGAGAACTCCCGCCCGCCCACCTTAGCCTTTTGATCAAGGTCCGTCAGCGCCGAATGGAAAGATCGCTCGAAACCGAAGAATGCCCGAGATGCCTGCTCAGCGGGGTGATGGTGGATTGCAGATGATGACCGATGGTTTATCAAGAATGCGGGTCAGGATGACGACGGCTGTTCTGTCCCCGTTGAGTCGCAAATCGCTGCGCAGGCGTTCGATGTCGACGGCTGAGGCGCGCTTCTTGATGGTGACATTTCCGATTTTCCGCTCTCGGAGTGCGGCGCGTAGTTTCTTCAGCGAGAACGAAAGTACGTCGTCTATCTCGTACCTCGCCGCCCATGGGGTGTCCACGGGGTCGTCGCCCGTGATGTACGCGATCATCGGGTCGAGCAGGCGGCCGCCGACGATCTCGGCCACCTCGCCCACGAGGTGCGCGCGGATGGCGGCGCCGTCGGGCTCGTAGACGTACCGGGCCGGCGGGCCCGTGGCGGCCCGGACGCCCGTGGCGGTGAGGGTGTGGCCGCCGGGCAGCAGGGTGGCCCGGCGGTCCGCCTTCCGGCCGGCCCCGGTCCAGAGCGTCGCCTCCTTCACCTCGCCCTTGAAGGACACCCACTCGGCCTCCGCCCCTTCGGGGATGAACGTGTAGGGGATGCCGGGGGCGACCTTGAGACAGGCCGCACGAGCCCTGGAGACGAGGTCGAGCACCACCGGCCAGGGCGGCGAGTAGGCCATGGGGTCGAACGTGCGGCCCCTGCTCGTACGCCGTGCCGGGTCGGCGAAGAGCACGTCGTAGCGCTCCGGCTCGACGCCGGCCGCGTCGGCCACGCGCACCGTCACCCGGTCGCCAAGCCCGAGCGCCTCGGCGTTGGCCCTGGCCACGGCGGCGGTCAGCGGGTCGGCGTCGACGGCCTCCACGGCGCAGCCCGCGCGGGCCAGCGCCAGCAGGTCGCCGCCGATGCCGCAGCACGCGTCCACGACTCTCGGCTCCGGGGCGCGGGCGGCCACCAGGCGGGCGGCGCGGTGCCCGGCGACCTCCGTCCGGGTGGCCTGCTCCAGGCCGTGCGGCGTGAAGTACATCAGCCGGGCGTCCTCGCCGAACTTGGCCGTGGCGCGCTCCCTGAGCCCCGCCTGGGTGAGCGCCGCCGAGGTGAGCGCCGCGTCATATGTCCTGCGCAGCCTCGTGGCGGCGGCCACCGGGTCGGCGCCGGCGAGCTCGCCGGCCTGCGCGAGCGCCCGCCGCCCGCGCGGGGTCAGCAGCTCGTTGAAGGCGTCGAGGTCCACGTCACACGACGTTAGCGGCACCTGGGACGTACCCGCGGCGCGGGGATCCGGCCGGAGCGGTGGGGCGCGGGGGATACCGTGGAACGGTGGCCCGGTCGCGTACCAGAAGATGCCGGGTCGTCAGGACGGCGCGACACGCGCGCTCGCGAATCTCGCGGCAGGAGGATCTTTACGAACCCCTGTATGACCGGCCATTACGCTGATAGCGCCTTGTTGCCAGCACCCTGATCGCTCTCAGCAGACGCGTTCGTGTTGACTGTCAAGCCCCTCTTGCATATGTTTCCTGTTGGCACTCTCCCCTTGAGAGTGCCAACGTGCGACGAGGCAGGTCTGACACCCGCGACGGCAGGCCCAGCTGGTCGCCTCTTCTAGATCATTCAAATCTGAAGGGGAGGTCCGATCGTGACGACCGCCACCAAGGTTCCCGTTAAGCCGCTCGGCGACCGCATTGTGGTTCAGCCGCTTGAGGCCGAGCAGACCACCGCTTCCGGCCTGGTCATCCCGGACACCGCCAAGGAGAAGCCGCAGGAGGGCAAGGTCCTCGCGGTGGGCCCCGGCAACTGGGACGAGGACGGCGACAAGCGGATTCCGCTCGACGTCTCCGAGGGCGACATCGTCCTCTACAGCAAGTACGGCGGCACCGAGGTCAAGTACGGCGGCGAGGAGTACCTCGTGCTCTCCGCCCGCGACGTTCTCGCGATCATCGAGAAGTAGGCCGGTGCGTCGAGCCCCGGGCGCTCCAAGGGGCGACCGGGGCTTTCGACGCTAGGAGAGGACTTTCAGCTATGGCGAAGATCCTGGAGTTCGACGAGGACGCCCGCCGCGCGCTAGAGCGTGGCGTGAACGCCCTCGCGGACGCCGTGAAGGTGACCCTTGGCCCGCGTGGCCGCAACGTCGTCATCGACAAGAAGTTCGGTGCGCCGACGATCACGAACGACGGTGTGACCATCGCTCGTGAGATCGAGCTGGACGAGCGCTACGAAAACCTCGGCGCCCAGCTCGCCAAGGAAGTTGCCACCAAGACCAACGACATCGCCGGTGACGGCACCACCACCGCGACGGTGCTGGCCCAGGCGATGGTCCGCGAGGGCCTGCGCAACGTGGCGGCCGGCGCCTCGCCGCTGTCGCTCAAGCGCGGCATCGACAAGGCCGCCAAGGCGATCAGCGACAAGCTGCTCGCCACCGCCCGGCCGGTCGAGGACAAGAAGGAGATCGCCAACGTTGCGACGATCTCCGCCCAGGACGCGCAGATCGGCGACCTGATCGCCGAGGCGTTCGACAAGGTGGGCAAGGACGGCGTGCTCACCGTCGAAGAGTCCAACGCCATGGGCATGGAGCTCGAGTTCACCGAGGGCATGCAGTTCGACAAGGGCTACCTGTCGGCCTACATGGTGACCGACCCCGAGCGGATGGAGTCCGTCCTCGAGGACGCCTACATCCTGCTCACCCAGGGCAAGATCGCCTCCATCGCGGACTTCCTGCCGCTGCTGGAGAAGATCGCCCAGACGAAGAAGCCGCTGCTCGTGGTCGCCGAGGACGTCGAGGGCGAGGCCCTGGCCGTTCTGGTGACCAACAAGATCCGCGGCACCTTCACCTCCGTGGCCGTCAAGGCCCCGGGCTTCGGCGACCGCCGCAAGGCGATGCTGCAGGACATGGCCATCCTCACCGGCGGCCAGGTCGTCAGCGAGGAGATCGGCCTCAAGCTGGAGCACGTCGGTCTCGAGGTGCTCGGCCAGGCCCGCCGCGTCGTGGTGACGAAGGACAACACCACCATCGTCGACGGCGCCGGCGACGCCCAGGCCATCGAGGACCGCGTCAAGGAGATCAAGATTGCCATCGAGCAGTCCGACTCCGACTGGGACCGCGAGAAGCTGCAGGAGCGCCTGGCCAAGCTCGCCGGCGGTGTGTGCGTGCTGCGTGTCGGCGCCGCCACCGAGGTCGAGCTCAAGGAGAAGAAGCACCGCCTCGAGGACGCGATCTCCGCGACGCGCGCCGCGATCGAGGAGGGCATCGTCTCCGGCGGCGGCACCGCGCTGATCCACGTCGCCAAGGGCCTCGACGACCTCGAGCTGTCCGGCGACGAGGCCACCGGCGTCGGCATCGTGCGCCGCGCGCTGGTCGAGCCGGCCCGCTGGATCGCCGAGAACGCCGGTCTCGAGGGTTACGTGGTCACCCACAAGATCGCCGAGCTGGAGGCCGGTCACGGCCTCAACGCCGCGACCGGCGAATACGGCGACCTGCTCGCGCAGGGCGTCATCGACCCGGTCAAGGTCACCCGGTCGGCGGTGCAGAACGCCGCTTCGATCGCGGGCATGCTGCTCACGACCGAGGCGCTCGTGGTGGACAAGCCCGAGGAGGAGGCCCCGGCCGACGGCCAGGGTCACGGTCACGGCCACGGCCACTGACCGCTTCTCCCGTTTCGCGACACGGCCCGCATCCCCAGGGGATGCGGGCCGTTCGCGTTCGCTGAGCTCCTGGCCGGCCCCGGCGACGACGCCCTCCGGGCACGGGCGATCCCCGCGTCGACGCGGTCAGTGGCGTTCACGGCGGGTTGTCCCGGGGTGGAGCGTGGGTCTGTCCGCGGAGGCGGCAGAGGCGGCCCTGGAAGGCGGTGGGCCTGCGGTGTCCTTGTCGTGCCCGCCTGGGACGTGCCGTGGTGGGTCTCGCCCTTGCTCGTTCGGATGGGGGCGGTGGTGAGGGCTCGCGGCGCGGGTGGGCGCAGGGTTCTGGGGAGAAGTGGGGGAAAAGGTGGAATAATGCAGTAAACCGGGAGAGGGTGATATGCGTCGGCGGTCTGACAAATGTCGTGCATTCCCGGTTATGGGATGAAACATTATGCCAGCCGTTTCGCCGTAGTGTGCCCATTTGATTACCGATAGTTATCGTCGCTTCAATGTGACCAATCCGTAGCCGTTCGCCATGACGACAGGCCGGATCAGTGCGGGCATCATGCCTATCGTGAGCGAGGGAAGCGTCGCCGACGCCAAAATTGGGGTAAGGCTCGCGTCGAGACTTCCGGCACGGACGGATGACTCCGACCTTAGGGAACTGACGAGCCTCGCCGTGCAGGGAGATCGCAGTGCGATCGAATCTCTGCTCGGCGAGTTGCGTCCGATGGTGGTGCGGTATTGCCGTGCCAGGCTGGGCAGGGTTTCTGGGCAATATCACATTGCCGATGACGTCGCCCAGGAGGTGTGCATCGCGGTCCTGTCCGCGCTGCCGCGTTACCGCGACATGGGGCGGCCGTTCGCCTCCTTCGTGTTCGGGATCGCCTCGCACAAAGTGGCCGACGCGCTGCGGAGCTCCGTGCGCTCGGCCGTTCCGACCCAGGACCTGCCCGACGGGCCTGACGACGGGCCTGGGCCCGAGGAGACGGTGGTCCGCTACATCGAGGTGGAGCACGCGCGCAGGCTGCTGGCCAGGCTGCCGGAGAACCAGCGGGAGTTGTTGCTGCTGCGGGTGGTGTCGGGGCTTTCGGCGGAGGAGACCGGTAATGTACTCGGCATGTCACCGGGTGCGGTCCGCGTCGCCCAGCATCGGGCGCTGGCCAGGTTGCGGCAGATGGCCGAGCTGGAGTCGGCTTGACTCCAGAGCACGAGACCGACGCGCTGCTCGACGCGCTCGGTCGTGGAGAGATGCCTGACCCAGGCGATCCGGCCGCACGGTTGCTGGCCGTGCTGCTCGACGACGTGGATCAGCGGCGCTCCTCCGTGTCGATGACACCATCGACATAGCCTCTGGCGTATTCCCAGCTGACGTAGTCGGCCGGGTCAGGGTGGAAGGCCGGCTCGTGGACCTGCGGCTGGCCCTTCTCGATCATCTGTCGCAGGTTGCCGCGCAGCAGCTCCCAGTCGAAGAAGTGCTGCTCGCCGCATTCGGGGCAGTCGAGCACGAGGCCCAGCACTCCCTGCGGTTCGAGCAGGGAGCGGAAGACCTCGACGTCGGCGAGGTCGGTGATGGCCTCGTCGCGTTCGGCCGCGGTGAGTGGTTCGGCGTCGTCTAGGGCGCCCATCGCCGAGGAAGGGTCGTTAGGGTCGTCCGCGAACGGGTCGCGGGGGACGTCTTCCAGCACCTTCCCACCATATGACCGATGCGGCCCGAGCGGTGGATATTACCTCAGCCATCCGCGCCTGGCGGCCTCCACGCCTGCCTGGAAGCGCGATTGGGCGCCCAATTCGGCCATGGCGCCGGCGAACCTGGCGCGTACCGTCCTGACCGAGATGCCGAGCTGGCGGGCTATCGACTCGTCGCACAGGCCCTGGGCGGCCAGGCGCAGCACCTGCGCCATCCCGTCGATGCCGCGCCCCCACGGCAGGGGCGTGGCGCGGCCCCACAACTCGTAGAAGAGCGCGCGGAGCATGCCCACCACGATCGGCGTGCGTACGAGGTAGAAGTGGTAGGCGTGGTCGGGCAGGTTGCCGCCCCAGAACGCGGGCAGGCCGGCCACGTCGGCGCCGGCGGCCATGAACCAGGTCGGCACGCGATCCAGCGTGCGCACCTTGCCGCCGGCTTCGACCAGGCGGGTCAGCAGATCGCGTACGCCTGGGAGTGTCAGTGCGGAAACCGGCAAGATCACATGAACGGCAAGAAGATTTCGATGCTGCGCATCAATCCATGGATCCGCAAATTTACGAGCAAAATCGCTCATCGTTCGTTCATCCGGGATTGCTGTGTGCAATTCCAGCGTCGGTGACTGCACGGCCATGCCGACCACGCTTTCGAACAGGACGTCGGCCCCGTTCAACATCTCCACCGTGAATGGACCGCTCTGGTAGTCGCGTCCGGCGTCGTAGTCGTGGATCAAACCCCGGATGGAGGCGAGCGCCGAATCGATCATCCGGCTCTCCTCGGCCAGCCGATCGAGCCGCTCGGCGATCACCTGCCCGAGCGCCGCCGCGGGGTGGCGGGCCAGGTATTCGCCCGACCGTTCGTCCACCACGCCCAGCTTGACCAGGTCGTCGAGCTGGCTGGTGACCTTCTCGACGGGGCCGTCGATGGCCTGCGCGAGGTCGGTGCGGGTGGCTCTGTGCAGGCGCAGCACCGTCGAGTAGAGAGCCCTCTGGGCAGGGTCGAGGCCCAGCGTCTCGTAGGGGTCAGACGCGGCTCTGGGCTCGTTGCGCATCGTGGGCGGCTCCGTAGGGGGGACACGGGCGTGCCGCGAGAATAACGCCGCATTGCGCCCGTGTCCGCTCGTTCCGCCGACTGGCCGGGGGAGGTGTGCAACTTCGTGCAGTTGCACGTTTTGACCTTGCGATGTGCCGGTGAGTGACCCAGGCTTTACCTAGCGTCGGCATCCCGAAACAGGCATGGCTGCGCCGCCCATCAGGACGCGGAGGGGGGTTCGGTGGTGCGTACGCGCCGCCACGCCTGGATGCCGGTGGCTGGGGGATGGGACGGGTCACCGACCGTTCATCGCCCAGCGCTGTGAGATGCCGGGAGTACGACGGACCGTGGGGGTCATCGTGCTCCCGGCGCCAGCGCCGAGCCGTGAGGCCGGGAAGACTTTCTCCCGCGCCGGGCCCGAGGCCATGAATGCGCTTTTGGAGGCAGGCCCTAGACTTGGCTGCATCAGCGCATCGGCAGGAGGGGCCGCAGCATGTCCAAGTTCACCGAGACCGGTCTGACCTTCGACGACGTGCTGCTGGTGCCCGGCTATTCCGATCTCCAACCAGGTGACGCCGACACCAGGTCCCGCCTGTCCCGCGGGGTCACGCTGTCCATCCCGCTGGTCTCCGCCGCCATGGACACCGTGACCGAGGCCCGGATGGCGGTCGCCATGGCGCGGCAGGGCGGCATCGGCATCCTGCACCGCAACCTGTCGGTCGACGAGCAGGCCCAGCAGGTCGATCTGGTCAAGCGCTCGGAGGCCGGCATGGTCACCAATCCGGTGACGTGCAGCCCCGATGACACGCTGGCCGACGTCGAGCGCTTGTGCGCGACCTACCGGATCTCGGGGGTGCCCGTCACCGACGTGTCGGGCACGCTGGTCGGCATCGTGACCAACCGCGACATGCGCTTCGAGACCGACCAGTCGCGGCCCGTGCACCAGGTCATGACCAAGATGCCGCTGGTCACCGCGCCGGTGGGGGTGTCGCGTGACGACGCCTTCGCCCTCCTCAGGAAGAACAAGATCGAAAAGCTGCCCCTCGTCGACGCGGAGGGCAGGCTGCGCGGCCTGATCACGGTCAAAGACTTCACCAAGAGCGAGCAGTACCCTCTCTCCACCAAAGACGCCGACGGCCGGCTCATCGTGGGGGCGGCCGTCGGCGTCGGCGGTGACGCGGAGGTGCGGGCCAAGGCGCTGATCGAGGCCGGGGTCGACGTGGTGGTGGTCGACGTGGCCCACGGCCATTCCAAGGGCCTGGCCGAGATGATCGCCAAGATCAAGGCCAACAGCAAGGTCGAGGTCATCGGCGGCAACATCGCGACCAGGGCGGGCGCGCAGATGCTGGTCGACGCGGGTGTCGACGCGGTCAAGGTGGGCGTGGGCCCTGGCTCCATCTGCACCACGCGGGTGGTCGCCGGGGTCGGCGCCCCGCAGGTGACCGCCATCCACGAAGCCTCCAAGGCGTGCGCGCCCGCGGGCGTGCCGGTGATCGGCGACGGTGGCCTGCAATACTCCGGTGACATCGTCAAGGCGATCGCCGCCGGCGCCGACACGGTCATGCTGGGCTCGCTGCTCGCGGGGTGCGAGGAGTCGCCCGGCGAGCTGATCTTCATCAACGGCAAGCAGTTCAAGTCCTACCGGGGCATGGGCTCGCTCGGCGCCGTACGCAACCGCGAGCGCGGCGGCGCCTCCTTCAGCAAAGACCGCTACGCCCAGGCCGACGTCGGCGGCGAGGACAAATACATCCCCGAGGGCATCGAGGGTCAGGTGCCCTATCGCGGACCGGTGGCGGCCGTCGCCCACCAGCTCATCGGCGGGCTGCGCCAGGGCATGTGGTACGCCGGCTGCCGCACGATCTCGCAGATGCACACCGACTGCGAGCTCATGCCGATCACGGCGGCAGGTCTCAAGGAGAGCCACCCCCACGACATCCAGATGACGGTGGAAGCTCCGAACTATCACAGAAGGTAAGTTGATGACTCAGCAGGTGGAGATCGGCCGGGGCAAGACCGGGCGGCGGGCATACTCGCTTGACGAGATCGGGCTGGTGCCCTCGCGGCGCACCCGTGACCCGGAGGAGGTCTCGATCGCCTGGCAGATCGACGCCTACCGGTTCGAGTTGCCCGTGGTGGTCGCCCCCATGGACAGCGTGGTCTCGCCGGCCACCGCCATCGCGATCGGGCGGCTGGGCGGGCTGGCCCCGCTCGACCTCGAAGGGCTCTGGACCCGCTACGAAGACCCCTCGCCGCTGGTGGAGGAGTGCGCGGCGCTCGACGCGGCGGCGGCGACCAAGCGGCTGCAGGAGATCTACGCGGCGCCGATCCAGGAGGAGCTGATCGGCCGGCGGATCGAGGAGATCCGTGCCTCCGGGGTCACGACCGCCGTGCGGCTGTCGCCGCAGCGCACGGTCCAGTACCACAAGGCCGTGATCGACGCGGGCGTCGACATCTTCGTCATCCGCGGCACGACCGTCTCCGCCGAGCACGTGTCAGGGCGGGCCGAGCCGCTCAACCTCAAGCAGTTCATCTACGAGCTCGACGTGCCGGTCATCGTGGGCGGCTGCGCGACCCACACGGCCGCCCTGCACCTGATGCGCACCGGCGCGGCGGGGGTGCTGGTCGGCTTCGGCGGCGGCGCCTCCCACACGACGCGCAACGTGCTCGGGGTGGCCGTGCCGATGGCCACCGCGATCTCCGACGTCGCCGCGGCCCGGCGCGACTACATGGACGAGTCGGGCGGGCGCTACGTGCACGTGATCGCCGACGGCGGAATGGGCACGTCGGGCGACATCGCCAAGGCCATCGCCTGCGGAGCCGACGCCGTGATGGTGGGTTCGCCGCTGGCCCGTGCCGCGGAGGCGCCCGGCCACGGGTTCCACTGGGGGTCCGAGGCGCACCACCCCGATCTGCCCAGGGGGCGGCGGGTGGAGTTCGGGACGGTGGGGACGCTGGAGCAGATCCTGCACGGGCCGTCGAGCGTGGCCGACGGCTCGATGAACCTCATGGGCGCGCTCAAGCGCACCATGGCCTCCACCGGCTATTCCGACATCAAGGAGTTCCAGCGAGTCGAGGTCGTGGTCGCCCCGACTCATCCCTGACCAGTCACCGTCCCGTCACCGCGGCCCTGCCCGCCCGGCCGCGGTGAAGCTAGTGTTTCGGGCATGGAATCCCTCGAAGAGAGAATTGCCCGGCTGGAGACGCAGATCGCCTACCTTCAGCGGCACCTCGGCATCGACCCCGCGCTGATCGACTCCGTTGACCAGGGTTCGCAGTTGCCGCCCGACTTCTACGTGGCGTTGCGGAAGGGGAAGACGATCCAGGCGATCAAGATCTACCGTGAGGCCACCGGGGCGTCGCTGCTGAACGCGAAGAACGCGGTCGAGCAGATGGAGCGGCAGGTCTCCGGCCGGAGGTGAGCTGTTCCGAGGCTGAGCGGGTCTTCCGGGAGGAGTACGGCCGGGCCGTCGCCGTGCTCGTCCGCTCCTTCGGCGACATCGACCTCGCCGAGGAGGCGGTCCAGGAGGCCTTCACCGTGGCGGTGCGCCAGTGGCCGTCCGCGGGGCCGCCGCCGAGCGCGGCCGGGTGGATCATCACCACCGCGCGCAACTGGGCCATCGACCGGCTGCGCAGGGAGTCGGCGCGGTCCGGCAAGCACGCGCAGGCCGCGCTGCTGAACACCGCCGGCGAGCCGGTCGAGCAGGGTCCCGTGCGGGACGACCGGCTGCGGCTGATCTTCACCTGCTGCCACCCCGCGCTCGCGCCCGCCGCCCGGGTGGCGCTGACGCTGCGGCTGCTGGGCGGGCTCGCGACGGCGGAGATAGCCCGCGCGTTCCTGGTGCCCGAGCCGACCATGGCGCAGCGGATCGTGCGGGCCAAGCGCAAGATCAGGGACGCGGGCATCCCTTACCGGGTCCCGTACGAGGCCGACCTGCCCGAGCGGTTGCGGGCCGTGCTCGCCGTGATTTACCTGATCTTCAACGAGGGGTACACGGCCAGCTCGGGTGACCGGCTCGTCCGCGACGATCTCTGCGCGGAGGCCATCAGGCTGGGGCGGTTGCTCGCCGGGCTCATGCCGGAGGAGCCCGAGGTCATGGGGTTGCTGGCGCTGATGTTGCTGATCGAGTCGCGGCGCGCCGCGCGTACGGGGCAGGCCGGCGAGCTGGTGCCCCTGCCCGAGCAGGACCGGACGTTGTGGGACCGGGCGCTCATCGACGAGGGTCAGGCCATCGTGCGGTGGTGCCTGGAGCGGGACCGGCCGGGCCCCTACCAGATCCAGGCTGCCGTCAACGCCGTGCACGGCGACGCGCGAACCGCCGAGGACACCGACTGGCGGCAGATCGTGCAGCTCTACGACCTGCTGACGGACTTCGATCCCGGGCCGGTCGTGGCGGTGCACCGGGCGGTCGCCGTGGCCGAGGTGGAGGGTGCGGAGGCGGCGCTGAAACTGCTGGACGGGCCGGCGGCGGACGACTATCACCTGTTCCATGCCGTACGCGCCGATCTGCTGCGGCGGCTGGGACGCGAGAGGGAGGCGGCCGAGGCGTACGCGGCGGCGATCGAACGGGCGGGCAACGAGGTGGAGCGGGACTTCCTGCGGAGCAGGGCGGGAGGGCCCTTCCGCGGGTGATCCGCGAGACCGCCCGGCGTGCGTCAGCGGGTGTAGGTCGTCAGGAGAATGCCGCTGCTGAACGTCTCGGCGCCGGTCAGGGTGAACGTCGTCGGCCGGAACCCGCCGTGGAAGGCGGGGATGCCCGCTCCCGCCACCACCGGGTAACACTTGACGATCAGCTCGTCGATCTCGGGCAGGAGTTGTGCGGCCACGTTGCCGCCGCCGCACAGCCAGATGTCGAGCCCGTCCTCCTGCTTCAGCCGCCGCACCAGGCCGAGCGGGTCGTCCGCCACCAGCTCGACGGCCGGCTCGTCGACGCTCTTGATGGTGCTGGAGATGACGTACTGCTTCATGTGGGCGTAGGGGCTGGTCACGCCCGCCGGCAGGCCGAGTTCGTACGTGCCTCTGCCCATGATCACGGTGTCGAACCGCTGGTTGGGGGCGTCGATGCCGGCCTGGGCCCGGAGCTGGGTGGGCACCGTCTCCGGCATGCGCGTGTTGATCCAGGTCGCCAGGTCGTCGGCCACCGGGTAGAAGTCGTATTCGCCGTTGGGCCCTGCGATGTAGCCGTCGATGGAGGTCGCGACGTAATACGTGAGCTTGCGCAAAACTACTCCTTTTAAAGTACTATGTCTGAAGTGCTTCAAACATAGTACTACAAATGGAGTGATGTCAAAATGGTCAGGCAGAACGTCGCCCGGCGGGCGGCACTGGTCGATGCCGCGATCGAGGTGCTGGCCGAGGAAGGGGCCCGCGGGCTGACGTTCAGGGCGGTGGACGCCCAGGCCGCCGTGCCGACCGGCACCGCGTCCAACTACTTCGCCAGCCGCGACGACCTGCTGACCCAGGCGGGCGGCCGGATCTACGAGCGGCTGCAGCCCGACGCCGCGACCATCGCGGCGAGCCTCGACGGGCCGCGCGACCGCGGCCGGGTGACCGCGCTCATGCACGAGCTCGTCGACCGCATCTCGGCGTTCAGGTCGGGCTATCTGGCGCTGCTGGAGCTACGGCTGGAGGCGACCAGGCGGCCCCGCCTGCGCGAGGTGCTGACCGAGCGGATCCGCGCCGACGTCGAGGCCAACGTGCGCCATCACCGCGAGGCGGGCCTGCCCGGCGACGACACCACCGTGGTGCTGCTCTACCTGGCCCTCAACTGGCTGATCGTCGAGCGGCTGACGCTGCCGGACGTGTTCGGCGAGGGGGAGGTGCACGCGCTCGTGAGCGCCGCCGTCGAACGGCTGCTCCCCTAGCATGCGGGGATGGCTGATCATCGGCACACGCACGAGCTCGTCCAAGAAGGCGATCTCATCACCAAGCGGTACGTGGACGGCAAGCCAGGCGCGGCCGAGCGCGAATGGCGGGCGCTGACCCTCCTGGCCGAGCACGCTCCGGGGCTGGCCCCCGAGCCCGTGGCCTTCGACGGCCGCTCGGTCACGATGACCAGGATCGACGGGCTGCCGATGCGCGGGATCGAGGTGCGGGCCGAGCACGTCGCCGCCATGGCCGAGGCGCGCGCCCGGCTGCACGCCGCCATCCCGTACGGAGTCCTGCGGGACGTTCCCGTGCGCCCGTGGTCGAACACGGCGGTCGCCGACTGGATCAGGCGACGCGCCGCGGCCTGGCAGCCCAGGGGACCGCTGGACGGCAAGGCCGTCGACGAGGGATCGCGGTGGCTGGAGAGCTGGTCGCCGGGCGAGTCGGGGGTCACGCCCGCGTTCGGCGCGGGAGACGGCAACCTGGCCAACTTCCTGTGGGACGGTTCCCGCGTCCGCCTGGTCGACTTCGAGGACTCCGGGCGCAGCGACGTGGCGTACGAGGTGGCGGAGGTGGCCGAGCACGTGTCGATGTGGGTGGACGGCGAGGTGGAGATCGCGTCCGCGTTCGGCCTGAGCCCGCAGGAGGAGCGGCGGACCCGCGAGCATCGCAGGCTGCACGCCCTCATGTGGTTGTTCCTGCTGTCCCGCGACTCCCCCGACTCGCCGCGCAACCCGCCCGGCACCTTCGAGCGGCAGGCCGAGCGGGTGCTGGCGCGGCTGGGAGCGTGAGCGCGCCTCAGCCCGTGAGCACGCCCAGCAGGTGCGTGACCTCCCTGGACACCGCGTCGCGCCCGGCCTTGAGATATTTCCTGGAGTCGACGACCCGCTCGTCGTGGGCCAGATAGTCGCGGACGGCGCCGGTGAACGCCTTGTTCAGGTGGGTCGCTATGTTGATCTTCTTCATGCCCTTCCCGACGGCCTCGCGCAGCACGTCGTCAGGCACCCCCGACGAGCCGTGCAGCACGAGCGGCACCGGTACCGCGGCCCGCAGCTCGGCGATGAGCTCCAGGTCGAGCACCGCGTCCTTGGACGTCATGGCGTGCGAGGTGCCCACCGCGACGGCCAGCGCGTCGACGCCCGTCCTCGCCACGTAGTCGACGGCCTCATGGGGTTTGGTGCGGGCGCCCGGCGCGTGCACGCCGTCCTTGCCCCCGACCTCGCCCAGCTCGGCCTCCACCCACACGCCGCGCTCATGGCACCAGGCGGCCACCTCGGCCGTGGCGGCGACGTTCTCCTCGTCGGGCAGGGCCGAGGCGTCGTACATCACCGAGCCCAGGCCGAGCTCCACCGCCTCCTCCACGAGCGCCCTGTCGGTGGCGTGGTCCAGGTGGACCGCGACCGGCACCTCGGCCCGGCGGGCGACCGCGAGCGCGGCCAGCGCGACGGGCTCCAGCGCGCCGTGGTAGCGCACGCAGTTCTCGCTGATCTGCAACACGACCGGCAATCCCAGCGCCTGCGCGCCGGCCACGATGGCGGTGGCGTGTTCGAGCTGGATCACGTTGAACGCGCCCACCCCTGCGGGCGACTGGCTGACGATGTCGCCGATGGCGGCGAGGGGCATGGCACGTGCTCCTTTACGTGATGATGATCTTCGGTTGGATGTCGGCGTACACGTCGGGGTCGAAGTCGCCGGCCACGGGCGCGGCCACGGCCGCCGCGCCCAGTGCCGCGGCCCGCCTCAGCCTGTCCGGCCACGGCGCCCGCTCCACCAGCCCCAGCGCCAGCCCGGCGACCAGCGAGTCGCCCGCCCCGGTCGGATTTCCCCCCACGGTGTACGGCATGCGAGCCCTGAACGTTCCCTCCCCGGTGACCGCCAGCAGCCCGCCCGCGCCCATGGACACCACCACGGCCTCGGCCCCCCGCTCGCGCAGCGCCTGGGCGCTCTCGGCGGGGTCGCCGCCGGGCACCGCCCTGGCCAGCTCCTCCGCGTTGGGCTTGACGACGGAAGGGCGGCCCTCGGGCGCGTGGCGCAGCGGCTCGCCGTCGGCGTCGACGATCGCGGGCACGCCCTTGCCGGCCGCGATCGCGGCGAGGGCGGCGTACGTGTCGAGGGGCACGCCGCGCGGCAGGCTCCCCGACAGGACGACCGCGTCGGCGGCGGCCACGAGCGGCTCGTAGCGCCGCACGAAGCTCTCCAGCTCGCCGGGGGTCACCTCGGGCCCGGGCTCGTTGAACAGCGCCGTACGTTGTGTCCCGGCCTCGCCCGCACCGGCGGGTGCCTCCGTGACGGCCAGGGTGGTGCGGGAGTCGGCGGCGATGGGGGTCAGGGCGCTCGGCAGCCCGGCCGCGCGCAGATCGCCTTCGATCGCCTGCCCCGTCGGCCCGCCCGCCAGGCCGGTGACCAGCACCTCGTGGCCCAGCGTCGCCAGCACGCGGGCCACGTTGACACCCTTGCCGCCGGCCCGCCGGTGCACCGCGCCGACCCGGTTGACGCCGTCCCAGTCGACCTCGGGGAGCCGGTAGGTCACGTCGAGCGCGAGGTTGAGCGTCACGGTGAGGATCATCCGGGCTCCGTCACCCAGACGCCGTCCTTCATCACCCCGCTCACCTCCAGCGCGTCGGACATCACCACCAGGTCGGCGGCCTTGCCGACGGCGATCGAGCCGATCCGGTCGGCCAGGCCGAGCACCCGCGCGGGCGTCAGCGAGGCCACCTGCACGGCGTCGGGCAGCGACATGCCCACCTCCCGCACGCTGCGCCGGAACGCGACGTCCATGGTCAGCGTGGAGCCCGCGATCGAGCCGCCCTCGACGAGCCTGGCCACGCCGCCGTCCACGCGCACCGCCATCGAGCCGAGCACGTAGTCGCCGTCGCCGAGGCCGGTGGCCGACATCGCGTCGGTGATCAGCGCGGTCCGGCCGGGGCCCGCCACCTCGTAGGCCAGCCGCAGCATGGCTGGATGCACGTGCACGCCGTCGTTGATCAGCTCGATCGTCACCCGCTCGTCGTCGAGCAGCGCGGCGATCGGCCCGGGGGCGCGGTGCCCGAGCGGCGGCATCGCGTTGTAGAGGTGGGTGGCCACGCTCGCGCCGGCCTCGATGCCGGCGATGGCCTGGTCGTAGCCGGCGTCGCTGTGGCCCACGGCGGCGATCACGCCCTCGGAGACGGCCAGCCGGATCGTGTCGAGCGCGCCGGGCAGCTCGGGCGCGATGGTGACCATGCGCACATGGCCGCGCCCGGCCTTGACCAGCTCGGCGAACTCCTGCGGCGAGGGCTCGCGCAGCAGCGCGGGGTCGTGCGCGCCGCAGCGGGCCCTGGAGATGTAGGGGCCCTCGAAGTGGATGCCGGCCAGCAGCCCCTCGTCGCAGAGCTCGGCCAGCGCCGACGCCGCCCTGAGCAGGTTGTCCGGGGTCTCGGTGACCAGGCTGGCCATCGTGGTGGTGGTGCCGTGGCGCCGGTGCAGCGCCACGGCGTCACGGGCCCGGTCGAGCTCGCCGGCCGGGAAGGAGCCGCCCGCGCCGCCGTGGTTGTGGATGTCGACGAATCCGGGCACGACGTGCTTCCCGCCCACGCTCAGGCCGGGACCGGGGGCGGATCCGTGGCCGACATGCGTGATGCGGCCGTCTTCGATGGTCAGCCACCCCTCGTGAACTCCCGCGGGTGTCACGATCCTGGCGTCGGCAAGAGTAAGGCTCATGGAGACAGAATCACAGATCGCGTGAGGTGCATGGGTTCGTCGGGGTTCAGCTGCTGGGCGAACGCGCGCGCGACGGCCACCCGCTGGGCGCGGATCAGCTCGGCCATGGGGTCGAGCCCGCTCTCGAAGAACGTGCCGCCCGCCCGCTCGACCTGCTCGCGCAGGCCGGCGGGCGCGGTGCCGAGCATCCAGGTGACGCGCCCGGGGCCGGCGATGCTGATCGGGCCGTGCCGATATTCCATCGCCGGGTACGCCTCCGTCCACGAGCGGGACGCTTCGCGCATCTTCAGCGCGGCCTCCTGGGCCAGCCCGACCGTCCAGCCGGCGCCGAGGAAGCTGAACTGCTCGGCCTTGACCAGCTCGTCGGGGAGCGGCGCGGCCACGGCCTGCCCGGCGTCCTCGATCGCCTGGGTGAGGTCCTCGCCGAGGCTGGCCCGCAGCAGGGCCAGCTGCGTGGTGGCGAACCTGGTCTGCACGACCGAGCGCTCGTCGGCGTAGTCGAGCACGACGACCTCGCCGGCGGCCCGCATGATCGGCGTTTCCGGGTCGGCGGTGATGGCCGTGGTCTTCGTGGCGGGGCTGGTGCGGGCGAGCAGCTCCAGCACCTCGGTGGTGGTGCCAGAGCGGGTCAGCGCGAGCACGCGGTCGTACGAGCGGCCGGAGGGCGCCTCGGAGGCGGCGAAGGCGTCGGTCTCGCCGTGCCCGGCCCGCTCCCGCAGCGCCGCGTACGCCATCGCGATGAACCATGACGTGCCGCAGCCGACGACGGCCACCCGCTCCCCGTGGCGCGGCAGCGCGTCGGCGGGAACGTTCGCGACGGCGCGGCGCCAGCAGGACGGCTGGGACGCGATCTCGGCCTCGGTATGGCTGGTCACCACGTGCCTCCCCATGATTGATTATTTCTGCGTTTTTTATACCAGGTAAGAGCATAAACGGACACTGGTGGCTCCGGCTCTCCAGGGTGTGCGACGCTTGCTCCTGACCTCGTCCATCAGGGAGGCCCCGTGTCCCGCTACGACCGCTGGAACGCCATCCTCGAACTGCTCTCCCAGGAGGGCAGGCTGTCGGTGGAGGAGGCGTCGCAGGCCCTCGACGTCTCCACCGCGACCATCCGGCGGGACTTCGACCAGCTCGCCCAGCAGCAGATGCTCATGCGCACCCGGGGCGGCGCGGTGGCCCAGAGCGTGAGCTACGATCTGCCGCTGCGCTACAAGACCGCCCGGCACGCCGACGAGAAGCAGCGCATCGCGGCCGCCGCGGCGGAGTTCGTGACGCCGGGCGGCGTGGTGGGGCTCAACGGCGGCACCACCACCTCCGAGCTGGCCCGCACGCTCGCCACGGCGCCCGCGCTGGAGAGCGGCTTCACCATCGTCACCAACGCGCTCAACATCGCCGCCGAGCTCACCGTCCGCCAGCACGTCAAGATCGTGGTGACCGGGGGTGTGGCCAGGCAGCAGTCGTACGAGCTCATCGGGCCGCTGGCGACCGGGGTGCTGGAGCAGGTGACGCTGGACGTGGCGTTCCTCGGGGTCGACGCGCTGGACATCGGGCTGGGCGCGTCGGCGCACCACGAGGGCGAGGCGAGCGTCAACAACCTGCTGATCAGCCGCGCCGGGCAGGTCGTCGTGGTGGCCGACTCCTCCAAGGTGGGCAAGCGGGCGTTCTCCCGCATCTGCCCGATCGCACAGATCGACACACTCGTCACCGACGCCCAGCTCTCCGACGATCTGGCCGGTGAGCTGACAGAGGCGGGGGTAAAGGTCGTACGCGCCTGACCCGCTCAGGCGTTACAGGATGATGTCGGTGAGGGTAGGAACGGGACACAGGCGACAAAGCCATCCCAGGGGGAAATATGGCGTCGGGAAGGACTGTGGCCCGTCTCGGGCCTGCCGAGCGCGCCGAGGCGCTGGAGAGCATGGCCGCGCGAGAGCTCGACGTGGTCGTGGTCGGCGGGGGCATCGTGGGAGCGGGGGTGGCTCTCGACGCCGCCACCCGCGGGCTCGACGTGGGGCTGGTCGAGGCCCGTGACTTCGCCTCGGGCACCTCGTCGCGCTCCTCCAAGCTCATCCACGGAGGCCTGCGCTACCTGGAGCAGCTCAACTTCGAGCTGGTGCGCGAGGCCCTCCAGGAGCGGGCGCTGCTGCTGCAGCACATCGCGCCGCACCTCGTCAGGCCGGTGCCGTTCCTCTTCCCGCTGACCCACTACGCCTGGGAACGGGCCTACGTCGGCGCCGGCGTGGCCCTCTACGACACGCTCGGCTTCGCCTCGGGGCTCGCCCGCGGCGTGCCCGGCCACCGGCACCTGTCCAGGTCGCGGGCGCGGCGACTGGCGCCCGCGCTGAAGAAGAGCGCGTTCACGGGCGCCATCCAGTACTGGGACGCGCAGGTCGACGACGCCCGATACGTGATGACCATGCTGCGCACCGCGGCCACCTACGGCGCCCACATCGCGCCCAGGGCGCAGGTGGTGGGGTTCCTGCGGGAGGGGGAGCGGGTCACCGGCGTACGCGTGCGCGACCTGGAGAGCGGCGAGGAGTTCGAGATCCGCGCCCAGCAGGTCGTCAACGCCACCGGGGTCTGGACCGACGACATCCAGGAACTGGTCGGCGGCCGGGGCCAGATCCACGTACGCGCCTCCAAGGGCATCCACCTCGTGGTGCCGCGCGACCGGATCCAGTCGCTGACCGGGATCATCCTGCGTACGGAGAAGTCCGTGCTCTTCGTGATCCCCTGGGGACGGCACTGGATCATCGGCACCACCGACACGGAGTGGACGCTCGACAAGGGCCACCCGGCCGCCTCCAGGGCCGACATCGACTACCTGCTCGACCACGTCAACGCCGTGCTCTCCGTGCCCCTGAGCCGCGACGACGTCGAAGGCGTCTACGCGGGGCTGCGCCCGCTGCTGTCGGGCGAGTCGGACGAGACGTCCAAGCTGTCCAGGGAGCACGTGGTCGCCCATCCGGTGCCGGGCCTGGTGATGACCGCCGGCGGAAAATACACCACCTACCGGGTCATGGCGCGGGACGCGGTCGACGCCGTGGCGCACGGCCTCGACCAGCGGGTGCCCCAGTCGTGCACCGACCGCATCCCGCTGGCCGGCGCGGAGGGCTACCAGGCGCTGTGGAACTCGCGGCACCGCATCGCCCACACCTCCGGGCTGCACGTGGCCAGGATCGAGCACCTGCTGCAGCGCTACGGCTCGCTGATCGACGAGGTGCTGGAGCTGATCGAGCGTGACCCGTCGCTGGGCAGGCCGCTGAGCGGGGCCGACGACTACCTGCGCGCCGAGATCGTCTACGCCGCCACGCACGAGGGCGCCCGGCATCTCAACGACGTGCTGACCCGGCGTACGCGCATCTCCATCGAGACCTTCCACCGCGGCGTGGCCGTGGCGCAGGAGTCGGCCGAACTGCTCGCCGAGCCGCTCGGCTGGGACGGCGAGCAGGTCAAGCGGGAGGTGGGATATTTCACCAAACGCGTGGAGGCCGAGCGCCGCTCCCAGGAACAGGACTCCGACCAGGAGGCCGACGCGATCAGGCTGGGCGCGCCGGAGATCGTCCCCGTGGTCGCGCCCGAGTCCTAGCCGGTCAGCCCGTCGGGATCCACGCCTGCTCGGCGAGCGTGGTGGCGTCGTTGACCTGCACGCCCTGCGGGGAGACCGTCCACAGGGAGTCGCCGATGACCACCGAGCGCTGGATGCCGGGCTGGAAGCCGCGCTCGTTCTCCTCGCGCTGCGCCGGATGCCTGATCATGCCGAGTTTCGACACGCCCGAGTCGTCGATCTTCAGCGCGAGCGCGCCCGACTCCCCTTCGCTCCTCAGCGGGATCACCGCCAGGCCGGTCCTGGGCCAGTAGAGGAAGGCGTGCGGATCCCACTCGGCCTCGGAGCCGGAGTCCTTCTGGAACAACTGCGACAACCTGCGCGGTGAGGCGGGGTCGCTGACGTCGAACAACGACACCTGCGTGCCCTGCGTCCTGCCCTCCTCGTTCGCCTCCTGGCCGATGCCGATCAGCCGGCCGTCGCCGGCCGGGTGCAGGTAGGCGGAGTAGCCGGTGATCTTCAGCTCGCCGGTCACCTTGGGCGCCGCCGGGTCGCGCAGGTCGAGCGTGTAGAGGGGATCGACCTGCCTGAACGTGACGGCGTAGCCGACGGGGCCGATGAACCGGACCGAGTAGATGCGCTCGCCCTTGCCGAGGCCGCCGACCTCGCCCCTCTTCTCCATGGTGGAGGCGTCGAGGACGTGGACGGTGCTCGAACTGCTCTGGCCGTCCCCGGAGTTGAGCGTGGTGGCGACGCGGAGATGGCCTTCGTGCTCCGACAGCGAGTACTGGTTCAGCAGGCGTCCCGCAACCTTCCCCGACGCCACGTAGGCGGGCGGGCCCGGCTTCGAGACGTCGAACCGGTGGATCTGCGTCTCCTCGGGCGGGAGCGTGGGCGTCGGCCGGGGCACGGGAGGCGACGTCGCCGTGACCGTCATCGTGGTCGGCGGGACTTCGACCACGGATCCCGTCACGGCGGGTTCGCTGGGGGTGGGCTCCTCGGCCGGGGCCACGCCGCGCGAGGTGGCGGAGGCGTCCGGCGAGGTCGTGCGGCCAGGCGGGGTGGCGGGGTCAGGGGCGGCGGGGTCAGAAGAGGGGGTGGAGGAGCCCGGCGAGCTGGTGGGAGCGGGCGAGGCGGGGGCGCTCCGCGAGGTGGTGGGGGCGACCGGCAGCGGGCGGAACGGCATGCCCCACCAGAGCGGGTTGCTGGCCACGTAGAGGCTGCCGCCCGTGCCGTACACGATGTCGCCGTCGGCCGCCAGGGCGATCGGGTCGGTGCCGGCGACGCCCCGGGCCAGGTCGATGGTGTGCACGGTCAACATCGAGGTGCCGGTGTAGTCGGCGGGGTGGCTGACCCGGTCGCACGCGACGGTGCTCTCCTTGGCCGTCCCCGAAGCGTCCGTGATCTTGATCTTGGGCAGCCAGGCCTCGGCCGGCGCCTTGCGCACGGCCTCCTGGTTCTGCTTGACGCGCTCGGCCTCCGGGATGTCCCCCCGTCTGACCTGCGGGAACGTGATGTCCGGCTGGCTGCGGGTGACGAGCCTGACCGTCGAACCGACCATCCTGGCGTCGACGTACGTGCCCTGCGGCTCGACCGTGCTCAGCACCTCGGGCTCGCCGGCCAGGTCGACCAGCACGTACCGCGTGTCGCGCGGCGGCCCGAAGGATCGGTGCACGGCGCCGCCGCCGCGCATCATGACCAGCGCGCGGTCCCCGGAGATCAGCAGGTCGGCGGGGGCGCCGGGCCCGTCGCCGCCGGTCAGGTCGAGGGACTCGGTGACCTTCCTCGTGGCGGTGTCGATGATCCGCAGGGTGCCGTCCGTGACCGTGACGAGCCGGTCGCCGTCCGTCTTGACCAGGTCGGGCTCGTCCACCCCCGCCTCGTGCACGTTGGTCGTGGAGTGCTCGGAAGTGTCGGCCCCGGTGTCGGCTCCGGTGTCGGCTCTCGCCTCCGCCCTGGCGGTCATGGGCATGACGTTGCCGAAGCCGTACGGGCCGACGTTCCTGGCGGCCTGCTCGCGCAGGCCCGCGAGCAGGTCGTCGCATCCGGTGTAGGCCACCAGGCGGACGGCGCCCAGGCCCGTCCTGCTCGGCGGCGCCCCTTCCGGCGCGGAGGCGCAGGCGGCTGCCGCCGTCGCCAGCGCCGTGGCGGTCACGACCGTACGGATCAGCGTCTTCATGCCCTCCATCACGGTTGTGCGGGCAGGATGGTTCAGGAGACTCTGTCCGGATTGATGGTGAACGCCGGGCTGAAGTTGATGTCGTCGGGCACTTCCAGCAGCTTGCGCAGCAGTTTCCCGCTGAAGTCGATCACCTGGACCTCGTCGTTGGCGGCGTTGTCCTGCTCCCAGCAGTAGAGGTGCTTCTCGTCGTAGAAGCCGAGCACCTTGTCGCAGTCGGAGGAGAACTTGCGCAGGCGCTCGCCCGACTCCGAGTCCCAGATGCAGTGGTCCCCGCCACCGCCGTTGGGGCAGTCGGTGACGAACGCGCGGCCCGAGGGCGAGAAGATGTCCTGCGTGCCGGCCGACATCGTGCCGATGCCGGGGAACGAGCGGGTGGCCTTGCCCTCGGAGTCGAAGAAGCGCAGGCCCTGGTTCTTCTCGTCTCCGTAGACGTTGACCGTGCCCTCGTCGGCGCCGTCGAAGCCGAAGGCGGTCTCGCGGATCGAGGTGTCGGCCACGTCGATGGTGGTGGTCTTCTTCGTGGCCACGTCGATGATGGTGAAGCCCAGGTGGAGCCAGTCGTCGCCGTTCTTCTTCTCGGTGTTCAGCAGGATGCGCTCGCCGTCCTTCGACCAGGCCCTGATGGTACTGATCAGGGGGTCCTTCACGGTCTTGATCGTGGAACGCTCGCCGGAGTCGCGGTCGGTGATGACGATGAAGTCGAAGTCGTCGGAGCTGTAGCTCCTGCCCCGGTGCGCGAGGTGGCGGCCGTCGGGCGAGACCATCGACTCCCAGTTGCCGGCGTACTTCGTGAACGAGCCGTGCAGGGAGTTCCTGGCGTAGTCGATCCAGTCGTCCTTCTTCTCGTCCTTGACCTCGTAGGAGGTCAGGAAGATCGCGTCGGCGCGGTTCTCGTACAGGTGGATCTCGCCGCCGGGAAGTCGCGTCTTCGTGCCGGTGGGCGGCACGGCGACCCGCGTGGTGCCCGGCGACGGGTCGCGCGTCGCGGTGGTCCGCGACGGCCCGGGGGTCCTGGTGCGGGACGGCTCGGCGAGCGAGGCCTGGTTGACCTGGATGGTCACGACCACGCCGGCGAGCAGCAGCAGGGCGACCGCCACCGTGACGCCGACGATCAGCGCGGTCCTCTTCCTGCGCTGAGGTCGCGTGGCGATCTGCTCCTGCCACGCCGGTGACCAGGGCCCGGGAGGGTGCGGGGGCGGCACCGTGGCGGCGTGTGGTCCGGGCGGCGCGACGGGGCCGTGCCCGAAAGGCGGCCCGGAGTGCGGCGCTGAGTGCGGCCCGGAGGGTTGTCCTCGGTGATGGGCGAAGGGCGGCTGGGGCGCGGCCTCGGCGGCGGCCTCGGCGAGGATGCCGGCGTTGGGCGCGGGGCGCTGCAGCAGCCGCATGATGACCTGCTCCGCGGTCGGCCGTTGCGCGGGGTCCTTGACCAGGCACGCGACCACCACGTCGCGCAGCTGGCCGTCCAGCATGCCGAGGTCGGGGTGCTGGTTGAGCACGCGGTTGATCACCGCGGGCATCGTGTCGCTGCCGAACGGAGCCCGGGCGGAGGCGGCGAAGACCATCGTGCTGGCCCACGAGAACATGTCGGCGGCCGGCCCGGCGGTGTGGCCCATGATCTGCTCGGGCGCCATGTACGCGGGCGTGCCCACGATCGTGCCGGTGATCGTCGCGGTGGCGTTCAGCGCCCTCGCGATGCCGAAGTCGATCACTCTGGGCCCGTCGGCGCCGATGATCACGTTGGCGGGCTTGAAGTCGCGGTGCACGATGCCGGCCTGGTGGATGGCGGCCAGGGCGGTGGCGGTGCCGATGGCCAGCCGGTGCAGGACGGAGCCCGAGCGCGGCCCCTCCTCCATCACGACCTGGTGTAACGACGGTCCTTCGATGAACTCGCTGATGATGTAGGGGCGCTCCTGCTCGACGCCGGTGCCGAGGACGGCGGCGGTGCAGAACGGCGCTACCTGCTGGGCCACCTCGACCTCGCGCAGGAACCGCTCGATGCTCACCTGGTCGCCGGCCAGGTCGGGACGCATCCACTTGACGGCCACGCGGGTGCCCGACGGGTCGCTGGCGAGGTAGACGACGCCCTGGCCGCCCTCGCCTAGCCTGCCGGTGAGATCCAGGCCGCCCAGCCGTGGCGGATCTCCGGGTCGTAGCGGAGCGATGGATGCCATGGGGGAATTGTGTCCCCATGCCATGCATCGGCAAAAACTACCAGTCGGTAGCGATACCGAATCTTCTTCCTCCCGGCACCGGCGTCCGGCGGGGCGCCGCCTTCCCGCTCCTGCGCATACGCTGTAAACGTGACGGGTGCTGGCACGGCCGAACGCATCGTGACCGTCGCGCAGCGCATCCTCCACGAGGAGGGCGCCGCCGCGGTCAGCATGCGGCGCGTCGGCGACGCCGCTGGCATCACCGCCATGGCCATCTACCGGCACTACCCCAACCGGGACGCGCTGCTGCGGGCCGTCGCCAACCGGAGCGCGAGCGAGCTGGCCGCGGAGTGGCGGCGGCGATCCCCCTCGGGGGATCTCCTGGAGCGGATCTCGGCGGCGCTCGACGACTTCCTCGACTTCGCGCTCGGCAACCGGCACCTGTACCAGTTCCTGGTCCTCGACGCGTGGACGGGGGCGCGCCGCTTCCCCGACGACTTCCGCGACGGGCAGGGGCCGCCGTTCGCCGTTCTCGTGGAGCTCGCCGAAGAGGGCATGCGCACGGGGGTGTTGCGCGAGGACGACGTGCTCGAGACCGCGCTGACCGTCTCGTCGTGCACGCAGGGCCTGGTGCAGCAGTTCCTGAGCGGCCGCATGGGGATGGACGAGGACGACTTCCGCGCGCTCTGCCACCGGTCCATGTGGCGGATAATCGAAGGGCTGGCTCAGAACGTGGACAGGTGACGGCCATGGAGATTCGATACGCAGGAGGGCCGACGGCGGTCCTGGAGATCGGCGGGGTGCGGCTGCTGACCGATCCCACGTTCGACCCGCCCGGCGACTACCCGATCGGCGATCGGAAGCTCGCCAAGACCGTGGGGCCCGCCTTCGCCGCCGAGGAGGTCGGCCCCGTCGACGCCGTGCTGCTCTCGCACGACCAGCACCCCGACAACCTGGACCGCTCCGGCCGGTCTCATCTGGCGTCCGCGTCACTGGTGCTCTCCACCGAGTCGGCGGCCGAGCGACTGGGCGCGCCAGTGCGGGCGCTGCCCAACTGGACGTCCGTCGAGGTCGGGGCCGTGCGCGTGACCGGGGTGCCGGCGCAGCACGGGCCCGACGGGACCGAGCACCTGGTGGGCGAGGTGACCGGGTTCCTGATCGAGGGCGAGGGAAAAACCGTCTACGTGAGCGGCGACAACGCCTCACTCGACGTCGTGCGCGAGATCGCCGGGCGGACCGGCCCCGTGGACGTCGCGGTGCTGTTCGCCGGCGGGGCCAGGACACCGCTGGTGGACGGCTACCTGACGCTGTCCAGCGCCGACGCGGTCACGGCCGCCGAGATCCTCGGGGCGGGGCATGTGGTGCCGCTGCACTTCGAGCACTGGGCGCACTTCACCCAGGGCAGGGACACGGTGGAGCGGGCGTTCGCGGGATTCGGCGACCGGCTGCGCCTGCTCGCCCCCGGCGAGCGTACGCGCCTTGCCTGACCTCGCGCTACAGCGGGTGCCTCACCCAGACGTTCGGCTCCACGTAGACGGCGTGGTCGTGCTCCACGTCGCAGCGCACGGGATTGAGCGCCCCCGGCACCTCGACGGGCCCCGTACGGTCGAACGGCAGGCCGGTCCACCCTCGCCACTCCGCGAGCGTGCCCGCGATCACCATCGAGCGCGGCGCCACCTTGACGATCTTCCCGCCGGCCCGCACGTGCACCCGTAGCCAGGCGTCATGGGGCAGGCCGTCGGGGCGGGTGCGGAAGGCGTACTCGCTCATGGGGGTGTGGGGTTCGAGGTGCTTGAGGTTGGGCCTGACCGGCGCGACGAGCTCGTGGAAGCCGCGGTCGGCGGCGTGGCGGCGCATCGCCGCCACCATCGTCGAGGAGAGCCCCGTGCCCTGCAGGTCGCGCCGCACGGTGATCTCCAGGGCGGAGACGGCGTCGGGCCTGGTGCCGCGGTCGCGGGCCAGCCGGCCCGAGCGGATCACGGCGTCCCAGCCGTCGTCGGGCAGCTCGGGCCCTTTCGCCACGAACGGGATCATGCACGCCCGCGCCACCAGCCGGCCGGGTTCGGCGTCGTCGTCGGCCACGAGCACGTAGTCGGCGTAGGTGGTGGTGGCGACCGCGTAGAACAGGTCGGCGATCGGGTCGTTGAGCATGAACTCCTGCCATGTATGGTCCATGTCCCACAACGCCGACGCGAGCTCCGGACGCTCCGCGAGCGTCGTGATCTGGAGGGCCATGCGGTCCAGTTTCGCACCCCGGTCCACAGGGACGCGCGCCATTAATCCGGGCAAAAGTTGTGCGCTAGCGTCGGCGGCATGACCGAACTTGACGCCAGGTTGAGAGCCGTCGCCGACCTGATCGTGCCCGAGGCGCGCGAGGGCGGCGGCAGGCACGAGTACGACGGCCGGATCCAGGACCTGTCACCCGACGGAGTACGCGCCGGACTGGCCCGGCTCGGCGAGGGAGCCGCGCCCGCCGACCCGCACGACGCCAGGCACCTGGAGGTGTTCGAGGAGGGCCTGCGCACCCAGCTCGGCGAGCTGGCCCTGCACCGCAGGAACCCGCTGCTCCACCTCTCCAACCTCGACCTGGCGTGCTACGACCGCGACTACGCCCCGGCCGGCGACCGCGCCGCGGCCAAGGCGGCCCACCTCGCGCTCTGGCCCGAGGCCGTGAGCAACGCGCTCGACGCGCTCGACCAGGTCCCGGCCCCCGTCGCGAAATCCCTGGCGAGCACCGCCAGGGGCCTGGCCGCCGGGGTCACGGACGAGGTCGCGCTGCGGGCGCACGGCAGGCTCGTCGCCCACATCGAGAGGGCGGCGGACGAGGGCGACCCCGACGCGGCGCTCGGCGGCCAGGCCCTGGCCGGCCTCATGGGCACTTCCGAAGGGCTCCCCGTCGACCTGGGCAGGCTGGCGGAGCGGGCCGACGCCGAGCGTGACCGGCTCATGGCGCTGCTCGCCGAGTCCTGCGCCAAGCTGGGGGAACGGGGCCGCCCGCCGCTCGACGTCGTACGCGAGCTGGTCAAGGACCATCCCGACGCCGACGGCGTGATCGAGGCGGCCAGGATCGGCACGGAGAAGGCCATCGCGTTCACCCGCGAGAAGGACCTCGTGCCCTACCACGACGGCGAGTGCCTGGTCGGGCCGGCACCCGAGTCGCGCCGCTGGGCGATGGCCATGATGTCGTGGAACGCGCCCGGCGAGCCCGAGGGCCCGTCCTGGTACCACGTCACGCCGCCCGACCCGAGCTGGCCACGGCAGGACCAGGAGGAGTGGCTGGAGGTCTTCAGCCGCACCACGCTGCCCGCGATCAACGTGCACGAGGTCGCCCCCGGGCACTTCTCGCACGCCAGGGCGCTGCGGCGGGCGCCGTCGGAGGTGCGCAGGCTGCTGCAGTCGACCGCGTTCATCGAGGGCTGGGCCCACTACGCCGAGGAGCTCTGCGTCGAGGAGGGCTTCGAGGCGGGCGACCCCCGCTTCGAGATCGGCGTCTGGCTGGAGGCGCTGATCCGCGTCACCCGGCTGGCCTGCGCGATCGGCGTGCACACCGGCCAGATGACGGTCGAGGAGGGCGCCAGGCGGTTCGCGTCGGACACGCACCTGGCCGGCCCCGCCGCGACGGCGGAGGCGGAACGCGCGTCGTTCGACCCGACGTACGGCCGCTACACGTGGGGCAAGCTGCTCATCCGCGACCTGCGCGCGCAGGCCCGCAAGGAGTGGGGCGCCGGCTTCACCCTGCAGCGCTTCCACAAGTCGCTGCTCGATCTCGGTTCGCCGCCTCTGGGCTTGATCGGAGGCATCCTGTAGCGTCTGGTGATCCGGAGCACCCTGCAGTGCCGGTCGCTGAGGAGGTCTGTCCGTGCGCGAGCTCTCCGGCAAGGTCGCCGTGATAACGGGCGCGGGCAGCGGCATCGGGCGGGCGCTTGCCCTCAGGTTCGCGGCCGAGGGCATGACGCTGATGCTCGCCGACGTCGATCACGGGGCGCTTGCCGAGACGGCCGCGCAGGCGGGCGACGCCGAGGTGCTCACGCAGATCACCGACGTGTCCGACGCGTCCTCCGTACGCCACCTGGCCGACCGGTGTTTCGGGGAGCTGCGGGCCGTACACGTGTTGTGCAACAACGCGGGCGTCTTCCAGGGCGGCCACCTGTGGACCCGCGGCGAGGAGGACCTCGCCTGGCTGCTCGGGGTGAATCTGTGGGGCGTGCTGCACGGCATCCGCGAGTTCGTGCCGCGCATGATCGAGCAGGACACCGAGGGACACATCGTCAACACGGTGTCCGCGGCCGGGCTGTTCACCACGCCGGGGACGGGCGGCTACTCGGTCGGCAAACACGCCGCGCTGGCCGCCTCCCAGGCGCTCGCCCACGACCTGGCCGATGCGGGTTCCAAGCTGCGCGTGACCGCGCTCTGTCCCGGCGCGGTCAGGACGCGCATCGCCGACTCGGCGCGGCTGCGCCCTGCGAGCCTGGCCACCATGCCCTGCCGGGACGAGGCGGCCGCGCAGGAGGCGGTGAGCAGGGCGGTCGAGCGCGGCATGGAGCCGTCCGAGGTCGCCGGCCTGGTGGTGGACGCCATCCGTGACGAGAGGTTCCTGCTGCTGACCGACCAGGAACACGCCGCGCGGTTACGCCTGCAGACCGAGACGCTGCTCAGCGGGCGGCTGCCGGTTCACCACTGACGTTCGTGGGCCAGCACCCGTACCACCGTGCCGCTGCGCGGCCTGACCAGCAGGCGTACGGAGTCGCCCGGCAGCACGTCCTGGTAGACGCCCTGCTTGACCCGGAACGCGACGGCCGTCTCCGAGCCGCCGTCGTGCACCGCGATGTGGTAGGTGTTCTCGCCGTCCGTGTGAACCTCGACCCAGCGCTTGACGACGTGGCCGCTGAGCTCCTGCCGCTTGGGCCCCTGCGCGACGGCGGCCGCCGGCACGATCTCGACGCCGCGCCAGCCGCTGCCCGTGAAGATCCATTCCTGCTGCGGGTTCGCCTCCACGTGCCCCGGCCCGGCGACCTCGCGTCCGGCGGGAGTCAGCAGGAACCCGCGGCCCGCCAGGAGCAGCCCGGGCCCGGCCACGAACGACACCATCGTCGCGATCATCCCGGGCCACGACAGGCCGGCCGCGGACACGGTGGCGAACCACGGGACCACCAGCCCGCAGGCCAGCAGCACCGGAACGATCATGCTCGACCAGCGCCGCCGCGCCAGCCCGAGGTCGATGGCGCACTGCCGGACCAGGGGGAGGAACTCGCGGTCGAGCACCTGCCCGTCGGGCATGAGCGCGATCACCGGGGCCCGCGGAGCCCCGCCCATCCGGGTGCTCACCTGATCGAGCACCCACTGCTCGTACGGCCGGAGGTGCTCCGCCCGCCGTGGCGTCAGCGACAGCCGGTCGCCCTCCACGACGGCCCACCCGCGCCCGGCCAGCTCGAACAGCGCCGAATGGAACACGTCCTGCACCCGCATGCCGCGTAAGAGCTCCGCCACGGGGGCGGGCGCCGGATGGCGCGGCTCCCGCTCCGGGGTCCTGTCGCGACCGGACACCTTGAAGGCGGCGGCCAGGGTGGCGACCCAGAGAGCCCAGGTCGTCGCCGGCCAGACAAGATCCATTGTTCTGTGTTAGCACGAGAGCGGGAGCCAGGCCAGGCGTAATGCACAAGGCCGATAGACTGTACTCACCGCGTTCCGCCTTCTGGAGGGTCTTCAGTGTCTGAATTCGACACGGTTCTGGTGGTCGACTTCGGCGCGCAATATGCGCAGCTCATCGCCAGGCGGGTGCGCGAGTGCCACGTCTACTCCGAGATCGTCCCCTCGTCGATGCCCGTCGAGGAGATGATGGCGAAGAATCCGAAGGCGATCATCCTGTCCGGCGGCCCCTCCTCGGTCTACGCCGACGGCGCGCCGCCCGTGCCGCACGGGCTGTTCGCGACGGGCGTGCCCACGTTCGGCATCTGCTACGGCTTCCAGGCCATGGCGCGGGCGCTGGGCGGCGAGGTGGCCCGCACGGGCGTCGCCGAATACGGCGGCACCGCGCTCGAGGTGCTCCAGGAGGGCGTCATCTTCGCCGGCCTGCCGAGCGCCCAGAAGGTCTGGATGTCCCACGGCGACAGCGTGGCCAGCGCCCCCGAGGGGTTCACGGTGACCGCCTCGACGAGCCAGACGCCGGTCGCCGCCTTCGAGCACCCCGAGAAGGGCCTCTACGGAGTGCAGTTCCACCCGGAGGTGCTCCACTCCGAGCACGGGCAGGCGGTGCTCAGGCACTTCCTCGAGGCGGCCGGCTGCCGCCCGTCCTGGACCATGCTCAACATCGTCGAAGACTCCGTCGAGGCCGTGCGCCGCCAGGTCGGCGACGGCCACGCGATCTGCGCGCTGTCGGGCGGCGTCGACTCGGCGGTGGCCGCCGCCATCGTGCAGCGCGCCATCGGTGACCGGCTGACCTGCGTCTTCGTCGACCACGGCCTGCTGCGCAAGGGCGAGGCCGAGCAGGTCGAGCGCGACTTCGTGGCCGTCACCGGCGTCAAGCTGCGGGTCGTCGACGCCGCCGACCGCTTCATCAAGGCGCTGGAAGGCGTCACCGACCCCGAGGAGAAGCGGAAGATCATCGGCCGCGAGTTCATCCGCGTCTTCGAGGACGAACAGCGCGCCATCATGGCCGACAAGCCCGTGGAGTTCCTCGTCCAGGGCACGCTCTACCCCGACGTGGTCGAGTCGGGCGGCGGCACCGGCACCGCCAACATCAAGTCCCACCACAACGTCGGCGGCCTGCCGGACGACCTGCGGTTCACTCTGGTGGAGCCGCTGCGGGCGCTGTTCAAGGACGAGGTCCGCCGGGCCGGCGAGGAGCTCGGGCTGCCCGCCGCCATGGTCTGGCGCCAGCCGTTCCCCGGCCCCGGCCTGGGCATCCGCATCGTCGGAGAGGTGACGCGCGAGCGCCTCGAACTGCTGCGCGAGGCCGACGCGATCGCCCGCGAAGAGCTGTCCAGGGCGGGCCTCGACCGGCAGATCTGGCAGTGCCCCGTGGTGCTGCTGGCCGACGTGCGCTCGGTGGGGGTGCAGGGCGACGGGCGCACCTACGGCCATCCGGTGGTGCTGCGCCCGGTGACGTCGGAGGACGCCATGACGGCCGACTGGGCGAAGGTGCCCTACGACGTGCTGTCCCGCATCTCGACCCGGATCACCAACGAGGTCCGCGAGGTCAACCGCGTGGTGCTCGACGTGACCAGCAAGCCCCCCGGCACGATCGAGTGGGAGTGACGCTTTCCGTCCGCGGCGGTTCCGCGGGACCATCCTTTACGGCACGGCCAAGGTCACCCGCCCGCCGCACGTGGCTGAGCGCCTCCAGGGAGACGCCGTCTGACCCGCGCGTGGCGGGCCGCCGCGACGGCGCTCCCTTGACCGTCCGAGCGGTGAAGCGTTGCCCCGAGCCGCCCGGAAGAGACGGGGCAGGAGGGGACGCGGGTAGGGGAAGACCGCCGGTCAGCGTGTCGTCCGGGTCCAGCGCCGGCTTCGATGTGCCTGCGCACCGGGGTGGCCGGTCGGAAAGAAGCGTGGAACGGCGTTGAGCCCCGGCGCTTGTGTGCTCTCAGGGCTGGTGCCGGCCGAACCTGTCTGTGTCGGGGACCCGTCAATCACCCGGTGAAGCGGATCGTGGCGCCCTTGCTGGTGATGGCCAGCACGCGGAAGGAGAGGGTGTTCTTGCCGTTGCTCTGCATGTTGCCCCGAGCCCCTTCACCCAGGGAAGTCGTCAAGCCGGGGGCCCGTACCACGACCATGTCCTGGTTGAAGATGCCGCCGACGAACTCCTTGGAGACGTACACCCTGGAGAAGCCGTAACGCTTCGCGGAGATGCGGAAGCTCACCTTCTTCGAGAACGTGAACTTGCACTTCCCGTCGTAGCAGCCGCGATAGCTGGGCTTGGCCGTGGCGGCGGCGGGGGTGGCGGCCACGGCGGGCGTCACGACCATGGCGCACGCAAGGGTCAGGGCGCTGATGGCCTTCCTGTGCATGGTCTTACCTTTCATCGGTTTCACGGCATATCGCCGCAGGGGTGGGATCTTTATATCGGGCATCCGGCGGGAGGGGTCCCGACATCGCGGTACGACACTGGTGCCTGATGTCGTCGCGCGAGCGAGGGAGCAGAGATGCCAGGCGTACCGACCAGGCGGATGGCGCTGGTGAGCGCGGTGACCGTAGCCGGACTGCTCACCGGCTGCGGTTCCCCGGCTGAGAGGACGGCCACGCCGGCGACGTCGCCGCCGCCTTCCGCTCCCGAGGCGAGTCCCCCGTCCTCCACCCCCTCCCCGTCAGCGACCCCGACGGCGTCGGCGCTCCCGAAGGCCAGGAACGGCACGAAACTCCGGGCGTGCCGGGACGCGAAGTGCGAGGTGCTCATCTCCGACGGGCGCACCATCAGGCTGGACGACAAATGGGGCTTGATGCCCATCAACGTCACCGTCGAGGACGACTCGGTCACCTTCCACGCCTCCACCGCGTCCGGCATGCAGGTCACCATGTCCGAGCAGACACCGGACCAAGGAGGCCCCAGCACCGTCAACGACGTCAGCTTCGAGGTGCTGGCGGTCAAGGGGAGGAAGGCCGTCATCAAGATCACGCATTAGGAGCGGTCACCAGGCGTCGAAGACGTGCGGCAGGCTGTACGTGACCCACCGCGACGACCGTCGGAGGACAGACCATAGGAAGCTTTCGATCGACGCGACCCCCGTACCTGCGGGATCCAAGACCTGCCGGGTACAGCTGGCTGTACCCGGCAAGCTCCAGCGCGCGGGATCGTTCGAGGGTGGGTCCGGACGACATGCTTGTTCGTGTCCGGAGCGGACACCACCCCCGAATGCAGGAGCGTTTTCCCCATGTCGCGTCTCACTTCCTCCTCCTCGACCCCCCGGCGCATGCGCGTTCTGGCCGCGGCGGCGCTGACGGCGTTGACCGCGATGAGCGTGGCCGCCGCCCCCGCCGCGGCGACGGTCACGCGGCACAACCCGGCCGACGAGTTGCAGGCCGAGCTGGACGAGATGCGCGACGAGGTGAAGGACGCCAAGCGCAACCGCCGCAACGACGCCCTGCAGAAGCAGCTGGACACCCTGGTCAAGAAGCACAAGTTCCCGGGTGCGCTGGCCACCGTCCAGGACCGCGAGGGCCGGACCCGCTACTACACCGCCGGCGTCGGCGACCTCAGGACCAAGGCCGAGGTGCCCGTCGACGGACAGGTGCGCATCGCCAGCAACACCAAGACCTTCACCGCCGTCACCGTGCTCCAGCTGGTCGGCGAGGGCAAGGTCGAGCTGGACGAGCCGATCGAGACCTACCTGCCGAAGCTGCTGCGCGGCAAGTCCGGCGACGGCCGCACGATCACCGTGCGGCAGCTGCTCCAGCACACCAGCGGCCTGCCCAACTACACCCGCTGGATGCCCAACATCCTGGACGTCCGCAACAAGTACAGCAGCCCGAAGGACCTGCTGAAGACCGCCTTCGCCCACAAGGCGTCGTTCAGGCCGGGCAAGAAGTGGGAGTACAGCAACACCGGCTACATCGTGCTCGGCCTGCTCATCGAGAAGATCGACGGCAAGCCCGTCGGCGACGCGATCACCGACCGGGTCATCAAGCGCATCGGCCTGCGCGACACCTACTGGCCGGCCAAGCGCGTCAAGACGATCCGCGAGCGTCACCCCAAGGGCTACGCCTCCAGGAAGCCCGGCGGCAAGCTGATCGACATCACCCATCTGGACCCGTCATGGGGCGGCGCGGCCGGCCAGCTCATCGCGACCCCCAGCGACCTCAACCGCTTCTGGCTCGCGCTGATGAACGGCAAGCTGCTCAAGCCCGCTCAGCTCAAAGCCATGAAGAAGACCGTCAAGGCACCCGGCATGCCGGCCGGCTGGGAGTACGGGCTCGGCCTGATGAAGATGCCGGTGAGCTGCGGCACGGCATGGGGGCACGGCGGCGACATCGACGGCTACGAGACCCGCGGCGGCGTCACCGACAAGGGCCGGGCCGCCACCGTCGCCGTCACGACTCTCCCCGCCACCGAACCCGCCGCGATGAGCGTCATCAAGGCCGCCGACACCGCCCTGTGCGCCAAGAAGTAGGTTCAGGCAGCCGCGTCGCCGGTGACGGACCGGCTAGCGGCGGGGCGGCTGTGCCGCTCTCCCACGCCTGTACTGACTTCGTGCACGCGGGCGTCCGGGCAGCGGACCGTGTGCACGTACGTGGTGCTCCGCCCGCTACGCGTGCGGCGGGTCTCCTTGTCGACGTCGGTCACCGTGCAAACGTGCTTCTCGCCCAGCCCGAGAATCACGGTGACCACCGTCTGGTGCGGGGGGAAGACGTGGATCAGCGTGCCGACCAGGGTCAGTGCCGCGCCGATGACGATGAAGAGGGTCCCGTTGCGCTTCATTGCCGTGAGCATAGAGGGGCGCGATATAGCGCCCGTATGGCGTGACGCCGGACCCGGATGCGCGCTGGAGCGGCTAGCTCGGGCGCACGAAGTTGACCCGCTCCAGGTGCGGCTCGTAGTCGGCGGGGCCGACGACGAGCCTCTCCTTGATCAGGTCGAGGCCGGCGCGTCCGGAGAGGTGGACGCGTTGGAAGAGTTGCGTGAGGCCGTGCACCCGCTTCACGATGATGTGCTCGTCGTCGTACCAGCCGGCGAAGGCGCGGACGTCCTTGCCGATCCGGTGGAGGATCTTCCCGGTCGAAGCCTCCACGATGCCGATCTGAACCCTGTCGCCGTCCTTGCGGACCACTGTGGCGAACAACCTCCCCGAGGGCGAGGAGACCGTCACGGCGGACCACTCGTCGAAGGCGCCGACGCCTGAGTAGAACCTGCGCAGCTTCCCGCGCAGGTCGTAGACGGCGATGCGGCTCCTGGCCGACGAGGGGTCCGCGTCGTTGTGCGTGGCCAGCACCCGGCCGGACCTGCCGGCGAAGTAGAAGCGGAAGGCACGTCCGATGGACCAGTCGGAGACGGTGTGGCGGGGTCCTGCCCTGACCAGACGGGGAACGCGGTCGGCCACGTTCAGAGTGATGAAGCCGATGATGGTCAGGCTTCCGTCGCGGTGCTTGTCGTACGCCGTGAGCAGGAGCGTGCGGCCGTCCGGCGACCACTCGGGCGACGTCACCGGCGCGGGCAGGGAAATGGTGTGTGTCCGGCGGCTCTGACGATCGATCAGGTCGATCTTCTTCATGGGCAGCCACAGCCGGTGGTCCGGAATCCCGGCCACCCACCGCTGCCCGGGCGCTACCAGCGCCTCGCGGTACGGCGTCCTGACGAACCTGTCGCCCTCGCGCAGGTAGCCGTAGTAGCCCTGGCCGGCGTCGAAGATCAGGGAGTACGAGGCCAGGCGGACCGCTCCCCGCTCGTCGTTGAGCCTGCCCGAGGTGCCCGCGAGCTTGATCCACGGTTTCGACGCGATGGACCGGACGTGAACGGTGGGCGTGCTCGTCCCCTGCGCGCTCGCCGGCTGGACGGCGGCCATGGTCAGTGCCAGGGCCATGAACGTGGTGGCAACGGGTCTGATGGGCATGCGAACCTCCTCGCTCTCTTCATCAGACAGGTTGTCCAGGGGTTTGGTTCGCTGCCGTCCGCGAGGCAGCGCTACGGGGCCGCGTTTGCCGGAGGCGTTCGTGAGCAGGTTGGCCTTGAGAGACAAGGTACGACGGGGAACGCTCGGCGAGCGGGTGGGGGCCTGCTCGGGGGAACCGCGATGGCCGCTCGTCGCTGACCGGGCCGAGCTTGGTCGCGCGCACCTCCGGACGCCCGGGCGACCGGCGTCCGGACGCGGGCCGCGTACCACGTCGAATGGAGGAACTCATGCCGCTCATCAGTGTGAAGGTCATCGAAGGGGTGTTCACCGAGGCGCAGAAGGCCCAGATCGTACAGAAGCTGACCGACGCGATGGTCGAGATCGAGGGCGAGAACATGCGCTCTCTGACCTTGGTCATCCTCGAGGAGGTCAGGAGCGGCGACTGGGGAATCGGCGGGAGGCCGGTGACGACCGCGGACGTGAAGGCCATGGCCGCCGGCGCGCCACCCGGCTGACGGGGACCAGCCGCCGCCGCCCCTCCAGCGTCCGCGTACTAGGGTTGTGTGGGAACGATCCCACACTGCGGACGGAAGGCGCTCATGGATCAGGGATGGGAGCTTCGGGGTTTCCTCGGGGACGACTGGCAGTTGCACCGGGCCCAGCTCCACGCCAGGGACGGCGGCGGCTCGGGCGGATGGATCCCCGCGAGGGTGCCGGGCAGCGTGCTGGCGGATCTGCTGGCCGCCGGACAGGTGCCGAGCCCGTACGTCGGCAGGCAGAGCCTGCTCTCCGAGTGGGTGTCGCAGCGGACCTGGGTCTACCGCACCCGGCTGAGCGCGCCGGACATGGCACCCGGCGAGCGGGCGTTCCTGGAGTTCGACGGCATCGACCACTCCGCCTCCGTCTATCTCGACGGCGAGCGCATCGCCACGCACGAGGGCACGTACGTCCCGCTGGTGGTCGAGGTGACCGGGCTCATCACGGGCGAACACAGCCTGGCGGTGGTCGTGGACCCGGCGCCCGTCAGCGAGCCGCAGGTCGGCTACACGGCCAAGGTCAGCGTGCACAAGGGGCGGATGGGGTACGGGTGGGACTTCTGCCCGCGAATCGTGCACCAAGGACTGTGGGGGCCCGTACGGCTGCGCGTCACCGGGCCCACGAGGCTGGCCGACGTCTGGGCCCGGCCCGCGGGCACGGAGATCGTCGTGCGAACCGAGGTGGACGGCCCGCAGGCGGACGTCGAGCACACGCTCAGGGACGCCGACGGCCGGGTGGTCGCGACGGCCACCGGCGAGCACGCGGTCCTCGAGGTCGGGCAGCCCCGCCGGTGGCGTCTCAACGGCCACGGCGAGGCCCACCTCTACGAGCTGACCACCGCGGTGAAGGGCGACGAGCGCCGGGTCCGCGTCGGCTTCCGCGACGTACGGTTCATCGCCGAGCAGGCGGGCGCGCTCCCGTACCGGCTGACCGTCGACGGGGAGCCGGTCACGATCAAGGGCTGGAACTGGGTGCCCGCCGACGCTCTCTACGGCGCGGTCGAGGAGGCCAGGGTGCGGCACCTCCTCACGCTGGCCCGCGACGCCGGCGTGACGATGTTGCGGGTGTGGGGCGGCGGGCTCATCGAGAGCACCATGTTCTACGACCTGTGCGACGAGTACGGAATTCTGGTCTGGCAGGAGTTCGCCCAGTCCAGCTCCGGCATGCGCAGCGTGCCCAGCGAGGACGAGGCGTTCGTCGCGCGGATGGCGTGGGAGGCCGAGCGCATCGTGCCCGCCCGCCGCAACCACCCCAGCCTGGCCGTCTGGTGCGGCGGGAACGAGTTGCAGCGAGCCGACGGCGTCCCGCTGGCCGACGCCGAATCCCCGGTGCTGCAGGCCCTGCATGACGTCGTGGCGCGGCTCGACCCCGACCGGCACTGGCTGCCGACCTCCCCGTCCGGGCCGGTGTTCGGCAACACCTTCGAAGGCCCGAGCCCGCACGACGCGCACGGCCCGTGGGAGCACCAGGGTTTGTCCGATCACTACGGCTTCCACGACCGCGGCCGGTCGTTGCTGCTCAGCGAGTTCGGGGTCGAGGGGATGAGCAACGTACGGGCGATCGAGTCGGTCGTGCCCGAGCAGGCGCGCCGCCTTCCGACGACCCGCCACCCCGTCTGGGACCACCTCGGCCGGTGGTGGAACAACGAGCCGCTGGTCCAGGAGGCGTTCGGCGGCGCGATCGGCGACCTCGCGACCATGTCGAGGGCCAGCCAGTTCCTCCAGGCCGACGGGCTGCGGTACGCGGTGGAGGCCAACCTGCGCCGGCCCGAGAGTTGTGGCGTGCTGCCGTGGCAGCTCAACGAGTCCTTCCCCAACGGGTGGTGCACGGCCGCCGTCGACTACTTCGGCGAGCCCAAGGCCGTCTACCACTACGTGCGCCGGGCGTACCGGAACGACCACGTCTGCGCGGCGCTCCCGGCTCAGCGCGTGGACGGCGAGGTCGCCGCCACGGTCTGGGCCTGGTCGGACGGCCCGGCGGAGGTCACGGCCCGCTTCCTCCGCCTGGACGGGAGCGAGCTCGCCAAGGAGCGCTGGACGACCGAAGGCGGCCCGCCGCGGCCGCTCGGCGAGATCCGGTGCGCAGGTGACGGGGAACTGCTCCTCCTGGACCTGTCCACCGGCAACCGCTACCTGCTGACCTCCGGCCCCGACTTCGCCGGGTTGCTCACCCTTCGCGAGGCCAGGGTCTCCGCGCACCTGGAGACCACCGGCACGACGTGGACGTTGCGCGTGCGGCACGAGGGCGGCCCGGCGGCGCCGTTCCTGCGCCTGCTCGACGCGCGGCCGGCCGCCGCACAGGGCTGGATGCGCTGGGACGACAACGCCGTCGACCTCCTGCCCGGCGAGGAACGGGTGCTCCGCTGCGAGTGGGACGGCGTGCCGCCGGAGGAGCGCCGCGTGCTGCTCGACGGCTGGAACGTCGGCCCTCAGCTGATAACGCCGCACCTTCCGGCAAGGCCGGGTGGCTAGCGTTTCCGAAGGGGCGTGACGTCAGGCCGTCTCCCTGGTCAGGTCCTCGCAGAGAGCCCAGATCGTGTCCTGGTTGCGCCGGTCGAGCGCGCTGGCCGGCCAGGGAGCGCGGCGGCACTTGCTGCTGAAGTACGTCCCGGTCACCCCCTCCACGTCGCCGCTGGAGGCGAGGTGCACGCTGGAGCGGGACGGCTTGCTCAGGTCGCCGAAGACCCGCGGTGTCACGGCCCGCAGCAGCGGGACGATCGGGCGGTACACGTAGGGGAACCCGGCCGCCGTCATCGACTCGTTCATCGGCGTGTGACCGTGGCCGGGGTAGGCGACGTTGACCGTGACGCCGCTGCCGGCCACCTGCTCCCGCTCGGCGAAGCGCAGGCTCATCGCCATGAGCATCGTCTTGGTGTGGTTGTACTGGCTGAACGTCCACCCCAGGTAGCGCCGCTCCGCCTGCAGGTTGTCCAGCTCGATCGGCCCGCCGGGGATGCCTCCGGTGAGGTTGACGACCCGGCCGCCGAGCAGGGGCAGGAGGAGGCGGGTGAGCGTGAACGGGGTGAGCACGTGGGCGGCGAAGGTGGCCTCCACGCCGTCTTCCGTGAGGGTGCGGCGTGGCGGGTTCGTACCGACGTTGTTGATCAGTACGTCCAGCCGGTCGCAACGTTCGGCCACCTGAGCGGCGAGCCTGGCGAGGTCGCGCTGCCTGGTCACGTCCGCGGCCAGGGCCTCGACCCGGCCGCCGCCCGCGCCGAGCTCGTCCTCCGCCCGCCGCGCGCGTGCGGGGTCGCGGCCGACCAGGATCACCCGGGCGCCGCGCGCGACCAGCCCGCGCGCGGTCTCCTTGCCTATGCCGCCGGTGCCGCCGGTGACCAGGACGGTCTTGCCGTGCATGAGGATCCACCACCTTCGAGATCGATGGACCAAATATGACACTGAGTGACACAGATGGCAATCGGTGTAGACTTCATGCATGGAAGGTCTGCGGGATCGCACCAGGCGCGCCGTACGCGCCGAACTGGCCGGGCGGGCGCTGGAGCTGTTCGCCGAGCGCGGCTTCGACGAGACGACCGTCGACGACATCGCGAGGGCGGCCGGGATGTCGAAACGCAGCTTCTTCCGCTATTTCCCGACCAAGGAGGACGTCGTCTTCGGCGAGATCGAGACGATGGGGGAGCAGGTCGCGCGGGAGATCGCCGCCCGGCCGCCGCAGGAGGAGCCCTGGCAGTGCCTGCACGCGGTGCTGCGCGGCTGGGAGTCGCGCATCAACGCGCAGGCCGACGCGATGGCTCTCATCGAGTCCACGCCCGCGCTGCGCACCAGGCTCCTGCAGAAACGCGACGAGGCCCGCACCCGGATCATCCAGGCACTGGCCGAGCGCGGGATGCCGCCGCTGGAGGCCGACCTGGCGGCGGCAGCGGCGGGCGCGGCCCTCGACGCGGTGGCCCGCGAATGGCTGCGCAGCGGTGGCGCCGTCGACCGCCTCACCCTGGTCGACCGAGCCTTCACCATGCTCCGCCCGGCGTTCCTCACCTGATTCCCCTGCCGGCTGTTCGTACGCGAGATCCGGCCACAGGACAGCTCGGCCATCGTCGCCGACACGGTGGCGTCAGTGCCCGGGCCCGTGCACCCGCGCTGCCGTGTCAAAGCGGTGGCATACCGGCGCCATACCGGTGCCTCCTATGCTGACCGCGTTCATCCACGGATCTTGCTGAAGGGAACCCGGTGTCCCGTTCTGTGCTCGTCATGGTCGTCGCGTTGCTGCTGTCGACGCTCCCCGGCGTGGCCCACGCCCAGGACCCCGGCGTGGTGGGGACCGCGGGAAACCTCATACGGGAGGAGGAGCCGCGGGCCGACGGGATCAGGCACGTCGACAGCAAAGTGATGATCGCGGGGTTGACGGCCCTCAACGCCAACACCTACGTCTATCCGATGGCCGGCGACAACGTGCACTGGGAGGACCTGCGTCAGGAGTTCCTCCCGGCCGCCGCCGCTGCCGGGATCGACGTCTGGGTGCTGGTGTACTCGCCGAGCCAGGCAGGCTGTTGCGTCTCCCGGCCGTACAAGCACGACTACGTGGCATGGGCACGTGAGATCGCCACCCTCTCCAAGGCCCACCCGAACCTGGTCGGCTGGACCGTGGACGACTACGGTTACGACCTCAGGACGTTCACGCCCGAGTACGTCAAGAAGATGCGCGCGGCCGCCAAGCCGATCAACCCCTCGTTGAAGTTCGTCCCCACGGTCTACTACAGCCAGTTCACCGACGCGTTCATCGCTGAGCAGGTCCCGTTGCTCGATGGAGTGATCTTCCCTTTCCGGGACGCGCCGCACCGGGACACGTCGTGGACGTGGAGCCTGTCGTACCAGGTCAAGCAGCTCGTCAAGCGGCTTCCCGGCACCGACGTCTACCTGATGCCGTACGCCCACCCGCTGAGCCACGCCGCCCAGAAGCCGACGGTCGGCTACGTCGAGGCCGTCACGAAGAAGGCCCTCGAACACGTACGCACGGGCGAGCTGGCCGGGGTCGTGCAGTACAAGCTCCCCTACGTGTCCCGCGACGGCGGGTGGACCCGGCCCGCGGGCGACAACCTCGCCCGCGCCGGCAACGGGCGGCTGAGCTTCGTCGTTGAGGGAGACACCGCCACCAAGGCGGGGATGTGGTGCGGCGCGAGCCGCCAGGTCCAGCTCACGCCGGGCGCCGGCAAGTACAGCGTGAGCTTCTGGCACGGCGACGGCCGCGGCCGTGGCAACCCGGCCGGCTACCACGTGAAGCAGCTGCTTCTCGACGGCAAGGTGGTGTGGGAGCAGGACGTCGCCGCCAACGACCAGGCGTGGCAGCGGGTCACGGTCGACCTGACGGCCAGGCTGGCCGGGGCGAGGAGCGCGAAGCTGGAGTGGCGGCTGTACGAGCGCAAGGGCGTCAGCGACTATTTCGTCGACGTCAGCGTGGACGACATCGTGGCCACCGGCCTGCAGCTGAGCGACCCGGGCGTGGAGAACGCCGTCACCTGGACCGCCGGCCTGGCCCGGCAAGGCGGGCCGGTCTACTGCTCCGCCCAGGTCTACCACCACGACTACGGCGCCGATCTCGGCGCGCGGATCGCCAAGCTGTACGCCGCCGGATAGTCGCGGACCGGCGGCGTCCGTGTCGTCACGGAGGATCGACGGTCGACCACCCGTCCTGCCGAAGGCCCTCTCGGCCGCCAGGACCTCTGTGTCCTCCAAGGACACGGCATCGCCGGATGTTCGGCGATGCCGTGCCGCGAGCCGTGAGCGTCAGTACGTCTTGATGTCGAAGTAGTGATCCACGGCCTTGGGGTGTGACGTCGGGCAATGCGCGTTCGACTGCACGCCGATTCCCTTCCAGGGGCCGGTGGCGGTCGTCTTCTTGCTGCCGTTGGAGCACGTGGCGATGGCTCGCACATAACCCGAGCCTTTGTCACAGCGGGCCCATGTGTAGTCGTCCTGCCAGCCGAAGTTGTGATGGCAGTCGGTCGGTGGAGGGTCGGCTTTCGCGACGCCGGGTGTGAGCGAGACGACGGCGATGGCGGCAGCTGACGCGAGCACGGCAGAGATTCTCCTGTTCATGAGGCGAACGTACACATGCTCGCCTGGGGCCCCGCACGTGTTCACTGACGTGTCCGGGTATCCGGGCGAAGTGTGCAGCCTGGACCTGGAATCAGTGTTCTCTCTGCTATGGACGTCGGCGCCTCCAGCACGAGGACGTGAAGGCGCGCGGCGCGGTGGTGTTCTACTTCCCGGGGCAGAGGACCGCCTCTGCCGCCTTCTTTGCCAGGGGGTCGATGGCCGGGTCACTGTGCTCGGTGGCCAGCGTGAGCGACATGAGCAACTGCACGCTGCCGTCTTTGGTGCTGAAGGTGAGGGCGTTGAAGCCGGGAGAGCTGCCCTTCGCGCGTCCGTACGTGCCTTCGTCGTCGCACACGTTGAGGTTGGGGGAGCGGTCCGGCTCGGAGGGAGACCGGCCGGCGTTCAGCGCCTTCTTCTCCTCCTTCGTGAGGATCTTGTCCGTGGCGAACGCCCGGTGGAAGGTGCTCAGGTCGTCGGTGGTGGAGATCACGCCGCCGGCCGCGTAGCCGAAGCTCATGTTCTGGTCGTCGAAGTCGACCAGCTTGCCGTTCTTGTCGGGGAAGTAGCCGTGGCCGTGCGGGCCCTTGATGCTGCCGGGCCACCTGGTGGGCAGGTAGGTGTCGTCCATGTCCAGGGGCTCGAAGAAGCGCTCCTCGAACTCGGCGGCCAGGGAGTGCCCGGTCACCTCCTCGATGATCAGGCCGAGGAGGTAGTAGTTGGTGTTGGAGTAGGAGAACTTCTCGCCCGGCTCCTGCTCGCGCGGAAGGGTGCGCGATTTGGTGATCAGCTCCATCGGTGTGTACTTCGTCTCGAAGTCGAAGTAGTCGATGAGCTCGGGGGTGTACCAGTTGGGGATGCCCGAGGTGTGGTGGATCATCTGCTCCACGGTGATCTCGTCGGCCCGCTCCACCAGGTCCTTCTCCACCACGACCGGCAGCACCTCGCTGAGCTTGGAGTCCAGGCCGAACTTGCCCTCCGTGACCAGCTTCATGATGGCCGCGGAGGTCATGGACTTGGTCTGCGACCCGATCCGGAAGCGGGCGCCCGCCGGGATCCTGCCGCCCTCGCCGTCGAGGAGACGCGTGCCGCCCGAGCCCTTGCCGACTCTCTTGCCGTCCACGTAGAGCGCGCCGATCGCGCCGAGCACCTCCGGGCTCTTCGCCAGCTCTGACAGAGCCTTCTGCACGTCCCCCATCCGGGGCCGGCCCGCTTCCGCGGCGGTGGCGGGTGCCGCGACACCCAGAGTCAGCATCGCGCACGCCAGGCCGGCCAGACCGACTGCTTTCACATGTCTCACGAAGATCCTCTCTGCGGGAAATGCCGGGCGTGGTCGCTTCGGGTGCGAGACGCCTACCGCCCGGACTCGTAGCGACTGTCTAGACGGGCGGCGGTTTCCCGGCTGTTTCGCCCGTCGGCCGCGCGACGCCGGGCGGCGGATGACGCCCGGTGATCTGCTGGGTCCTCAGCGATCGGCCCGCTTCGGGCAGAGCAGGAAGGTGGTGCCCGTGTCCTGTGGGCTCTCCACCACGAGTCCGGTGGCGGACAGGACCTGCGCGATCAGATCCCGGTCGCCGGCCCACTGCAGCGCGAGCTCGTCGACCAGGTCACCTCGGGCGTCGAAACACGACGTGTGCGCCTGCGTGGTCCAGAAGACGGCCTTCGCCGACGCCCCGGCCTCGTGGACGTGCTGCCACGCTCCGGAGACCGTCGGCCAGAGGTCGGGCTCGGCGAAGTAGCCCTGCTCGGCGAGCCGGTCGAAGGCGCGTACGACGCGGCACAGGTCGGAGGAGACCTCGTCGCCCGCCAGGCAGGTGACGAACCCCTCCTCCGGCCTGTTCAGGCCGTGCACCGCGGCGAACAGCGCCTCCATCGCCTCGTCGGCCCGCCTGCTCAACTCCTCGGCGTCCAGGTCCAGCAGCGCGTCGTGGTCGTCGTCCCGCTCCGCCTGGCCGGGAACGGAGGCCACGAGAGCCTCCCGCGCGAACATCGACTGGATCCGTGACGGCAACCCGCCGCGCCAGGAGATCGTGACGTCCTTGACCAGCCCGCCGCCGGGCGCGAAGTGATCGGCCAGGTCGGCGGGCAGGCTCAGCAGGCCGCTCGTCTCGGTGTCGGCCGCGAACCGTCCCGCGTCCACGATCTGCCAGCCTTCGTCCCTCAACCGATCGAGTGCCTGGTCGAAGCGCTCACGCTGCGAACGGCGCGGCTCGAAGGCCGGCCGGGAGAACTCTTCGTGCGTGACCACGATGCTGCACCTCGTCGTTGCGGAAGGCCCGTGGCGCCAGGCGCCGAGCCAAGATCAAGTCCGCACCAGCGTAGTGGCTCTTCTCCGGCCTCCGACCAGGGTCCGTGCGGACCGTCAGTGCGTGCAGAGCTGGGAGTGCAGGGTGTCGTGGGCCCAGCGCTCGAACCGCTCGGGCGTCCAGCCCCGGTCACGGGTGAACACCAGGTAGAGCTCCGGGCTGAGCACGCCGTACAGCAGGTCGGCGGCGTGGGACACCTCGGGGCGTGCCCCCGGCTTGGCCATCAGGCTGTCCGCGGCGGTCCGTGTCACCGTGTAGCGCGGATCCCGCTCGTCGGGCCACATGTCGGCGATCTCCGGGTCGGTGGCCACGGCGATCTGCAGCACCTTGGTCATCGGAGCCACCCGCTCCAGCACCGCCCGGGTGCCCGCCACGTAAAGACGCAGGTGTTCCTGAGCGGTGGCGGCGTCCAGCGCGTCGCGGAACCACGGCCGGTCGAGGGTCGCCACGGGACGGTCGTCGCCCGCGATCGTGACGTCGACGAGCTCCTTGAGCAGGCGGCGTTTGTTGCCGAACACGAAGTAGACGGTCTGCACCGCCACGCCCGCCCTGTCGGCGATCTGCTGCAGCATGGTCGCGCCATAGCCCTGCGCCACGAACAGCTCCCCGGCGGCCTCCAGGATCCGGCGCCGGGTCTCGGCGGACTTCTGCGCCTTCTTGTTGGGCTTCCTGTCCTCGCTCACGGGGAGCAAGGCTAGCCGAACTCTAGATGCGGACTACAGAAGGGCCGGGGCGCCTCTCCCGGGAAACGAGGAGGAAACATCCACTCGGCCATAAAGGACGGCGAGGGGAGCTGGCGCGCCTGCCGGGGCCGGGTTCGACCCCGGCCCCGGCAGTCGTGTGCCACCCCGGCGACATCTCACCGCTCGGGCCGCGCGATCTGAGGAGACATCGTGAAACGTACGACGGCCGCCCTGGCGTGTGCCGTGCTGCTGGCCCACCCCGCTCCCGCGGCGGCCGCCACCCCGTCCGGGATCGGGGACGTGCAGCGGGCCATGGAAGAGCTCGCCAAGGACGCCGGCGTGGTGGGCGTCATCAGCGAGGCGTTCCACGACGGCAGGCGCGTCGGCCGCGGCTCGGCCGGCTCCCGCCTGATCGGCGGCAAGGGCGGCAGGATCCCCTCTGACTCCCGCTACCGGGGCTGGTCGCACACGAAGGGCATGACCTCCGCGGTGATCGCGCAGCTGGTGGAGGAGGGCAAGCTCTCGCCGGCCGACAAGCTCGGTGACCTGCTGCCGGTCGTCGTCGAGAAGGACCTGGTGGAGCGGGTCGGCGAGATCACCGTGGACCACCTGCTCAAGCACACTTCCGGCGTCCCCGACTACGGTGGGAAGCTCGACCTCTTCGATCTCACCTACCACTCACCGATGGATCTGCTGAAGGTCTCGCGAGGGCTGGAGCGCGAGCAGGAACCGGGCGAGAAGTTCTCCTACTCCAGCACAGGCTACGTCCTGCTCGGCCTGATCATCGAGAAGGAGACCGGTGACAGCCTGGGCGCGGCCTTCGCCAGGAGGCTGTGGAAGCCGCTGGGCATGACCGACACCTACCTGCCCACCAGGCCCACGCAGCGCATCAAGGGCCCGCACGGGCACGGCTACTACCCCGACGACAAGGGCAGGTTGCGCGACGCCGACCGGCAGAACGCCACCAATGCGTGGGCGGCGGGCGGCGTCGTCTCCACCGCGAAGGACCTCGCCGCCTTCTGGCGCTATCAGGCCGGCAAGCGGCCCCCGAAGGAGCAGCCCGGCACGTGCATCGGCATCGCCGCCCTCGGGTCGGGCCCGGGATCCCTCGCCTATCTCTTCACCACGAAGGACGGGCGCTCGCAACTCGGCGTGAACATCACCCTGAAGGTCCCCAACACCAGCACCGGCGACCTGCCGGACAAGGTGCTGGAAACCGCCGAATCACTGCTCTGCTCCGCGCAGTGACGGGGCCCATCGAAAGGAAACATCATGAAACGTGCGACAGCGACCGGCCTGGCCGGGTTGGCCTGCGCGATGCTGACCTTGGGCGTCACGGCACCTGCCACCTCCGCGGAAACGGACCGCCCCCGGCTGGGCAACGTGCAGAAGGCTCTGTCGGAACTGGCGAAGAGCTCGAAGATCGTCGGTGCGATCGGCGCCGTCTACGTCGACGGCAGGAAGGCCGGCAAGGGCTCGGCCGGCACCCGCCTGCTGAACGACAAGGGCGGCAGGATCCCCGCGGGCGCCCGCTTCAGGGTCGGCTCGCAGACCAAGCTGATGACCCAGGTCGTCATCATGAAGCTGGTCACGGAGGGCAAGCTGTCGCTGGACGACAAGCTCGGCGACCTGCTGCCGGTCGTCGTCGAGAAGGACCTGGTCGAGCGGGCCGGCGAGATCACCGTGGAGCAGATGATCCACCACACCTCTGGGATCCCCAACTGGTACACCCCGGAGCTCGTCGACGCCTTCGACTTCGACACCTACTACCCGCCGCTGGAGCTGGTGAAGAAGTCGCGCACCGTGGAGCGGTCGCAGGAGCCGGGGGAGAAGTTCTCCTACTCCAACACCAACTACATGCTCCTCGGACTGATCATCGAGGACCTCACCGACCACTCCGTGTCCCGGGAGTTCGAGCGGCGTATCTTCGATCCCCTCCACATGGACGACACCTACCTGCCCACCAAGTGGCCCGGCGGCATCAAGGGCCCGCACGGGCACGGTTACCACCCCGACAAGAAGGGCAAGCTCCGCGACGTCGACCGCCTCAACATGAGCTACGGCTACGCCGCCGGTGGTGTCATCTCCACCACCGACGACCTCAGCGCCTTCCACCGCGCCTTCGCCAGGGACAAGATCCTCACCAAGGAGGAGAAGGAGGCACTCAACGCCGGTCGCCCCGCTCCGGAGCCGAAGTCGTCCGAGGCCCCGTCGCGGAAACCCGCCGATTCGCAGGTGTGCGGCGGCGAGTACGGGACCACGAAGGGCGGCTCGAGCGGTTTCAGCGCGCTCACGTACAACTCGCGGGACGGCAGCGTGCAGTTCGTCCTGTCCGTCACACTGGGTACGAACAACACCGATCCCACCATCGACCCGCTGGTCAAGAAGGCGGCCGAGGCCGTGCTCTGCCCCGAGAGCTAGGCCTCGCCGGCCCGGGAACGCGCGCCTGCGTCCATCGGCGGTCGTGCGCCACGCCCGGCGAGACCTGTCGGCGCCTCTCCATGCCGCATCCATGGATCGGACACGCCTGCGTCCCGGGCACCAGCCCTCAGAGAACATGCCGTTATATCGGTCTCATAGCCCTTTCATAGCGCTCATCTCTATCGTCGCTTCCTGTTGGAGCCGACACCGAACCGGCCCATCGACTGAATTGTTCGATCCCGGCCGGAGGTGCGAGGGTGCCGCAGGGTGCGTACGATGACCTGCTTCAGTTGCGGCAGAATGTCGCGACGTTGGTCGTCGAGTCGCGGATCGTCATCAACAGTCGTGGGCGGTCCCTTTCCGTTCCCTTCTCGCCGGCGTGGGCGGAAGCGGCCGAGGCCCTGATCACCGGCACGTCACGAGCAGAGTTTCTGTCCGGCGCGGGCGGCGGGTTGAACGCGGACGTCCAGGACACCGCCGAACGATTCCTCGAGGCGCTGGACGGCATAGGGGCGCTCCAGTCGCCGACCCGGCCAACGAGCGTCCCTGCCGCCGTGCTGGAACGCCATGCGCGCTCCTTGCGCTACTTCGGCGCGTACGAGACTTCGGACGTCGATCGCTTCGGATATCTCGAACGGCTCCGTTCGGCGCGCGTTTTCGTCCTCGGACTGGGCGGAGCCGGAAGCTGGATCGCCTACCAGCTGCTGCTGGCCGGCATCGGCACCATGACCGCCGCGGACGGCGACGTGGTCGCGGTCAGCAATCTGAACCGGACGGCGCTCGTGGACGCGGACGATGTCGGCCGGCCCAAGGCAGAGGTCCTGCAGGAGCGCCTCTCCTCGCTCTTCCCGGACGCCGACCTGCGATTCGAGCAGAAAATGATGGCCGGCCCCGAGGACATCGCGGTGGCCGCGCACGACAGCGACTTGATCATCGGAGCGGCGGACACCCCGCACCGGACCATCCGGCTGTGGGTGTCGCAGGCGTCGCTGCGCCTGGGTGTCCCCTCCATCCAGACCGGGGGCGGGCGGGTCGGTCCGTTCTTCGTGCCGGGACGATCTGCCTGCGCGGGCTGCCTCCAGGCGATGTTACTGGCCCGTGCCGGCCAGGCCGGTGCCGCCGTCCTCGCCGATCTCGACCGGTTCGCCCTGGTCGCGGCCAGCACGCTCTCCCCGCAGCCGTGCGCCGATTCAGCGCTGCTGGTCCAGGAGGCCGTGCGGCACCTCGCCGGCCACCAGGAGCCGGCCACCCTGAACCAGGTCATGCAGAAGGGCCCGAACCTTCTGGACGGACATTTCCTCAAGCTTGCTCCGCGCGACGACTGCCTGATCGGTTGCCGAACGCACGGGGCATGAAAATGAGCCTTTCTTTCAGATGGGGGGTGAACAGAATGCAGGAGATCGTTGTCTCGGACGAGGTCGTGGAGATGTACGACGTGCTCACTGAGTGGGAGTACGGCATCGACTAACCACTTCTGAATATGGTCGCCTGAGCGCCGCGCCTATCGGCGCTCAGGCGACCTTCGAACTCTACGGCCGGCAACGGTGGGCGGCCGACGCGGGGAAAAGGATGCTGCACGAAAACGACGTCAACGATCTCGTCAGGCGGACGATGCGTGTTTCCCTGCCCCTGTCGGTGACGGTGCTGGGCGACGGCCGCGTGGCCGTGGTCGAGGGCCATGGGGTTGCGGAGCGCGTGGTCGTCCGCGCACCGGACCGCGATGACCTCCATAACGTCCTCGGTGGCGGCGTCCGCCGGATCCTCGGCGACGCGGGCGGCCGCCTGCTCGCCGAGATCGGCGGCGGCTCGGCCCCGGCGGCGGTGGTCGCCCTGCCCTCCCTCGCCCGGGTCACCGACCTCGCGGACGGCGAGATGCCCTGCGTCGTCGGGTCCCAGCTCTGTGTCATCGGCCCGGTGGGAATACGGTTCCCTTCGGCGGAGCCCGAGAAGAAGCCCTGGGAAGCGAGCGGTCTGGGTGAGATCGTCCCCCAGCTGGTACGCGCGGTGGGGACCGCCGCAGTGGCCTGGGTGAGCGAGGATTCCGCAGGGTTCCATCTGCGGATCGTCTCCTGGCACGAGAGTGAACCGGCGATCACCACGATCACCCTAGACGCCCGGCCACAGGACCTGGCGGTCTCGCCGGCCGGGCGGCGGATCGCGTTGGTGCTCCGCGGCCGGCTGATCCTGGTCGAGGACGGCCGGGTCGTCGACGTCCCGGACGCCAGGGCGGAACCAGGGATCTGCTGGCTGGATGAGGAGAGGCTGTGCTGGATCAGCCGTCAGTGGCCCGACTCGGCGCTCGTCACACACTCGTTCGATGACGGCAGCCGGACGAGTGAGGTCTTCGCCGGGTGGACCTTGGGCCGGCTGTACCGCTCGGGTGATGCTGCCGCAGCGATCGCCACCCGGCACCGCAGGCCGCCGACGGCGATCGAGACGGCACGCCTGTCGCGTGCGGATCTCTCCCACCCGGAGTTCGGCTCGGTCGAGGTGTCCGGCGGCTCGCTGCGCACGATCACCTTCCCGCCCGACCGTCCGCCCACCGGCCTGGTGATCATGCTGCGTGGCGGTCCGTACGGCGAGTGGCTGCCCGGCTGGGATCCCATCGTGGAAACGATCGAGGAGAGCGGCTGGGTCGCCGTCCAGTTGGAGTCGCCCTACACCGCGGCCGTTCTCGGCCGCCTCCCGGTCTTTCGCCGGGGCCAGTTCGGTACGCGCGACGCGGCGCTGGTGGCAGAGGCGGCTAGCGCCTTGACGTACCGGTTCGGCCTGAACACCTCTCAGACAGCCTTCGTCGGGCACAGCTACGGTGCCTTCCTGGCCGCCCGCGCGACGGCCCACCTGGGGGCGCCGGTCGCCGGGCTGGTCACCATGAACGGTCCGTGGACCACGGGCGACCTGCTGGCCATGGGCGCCGACCCGGCGACGGGGAACAGCCTTTTGAGCAGGTTCCTCCGCCAGGCGTTCCCCGCGGACACGCAGCCGCCCGCTCCGGAGCAGGAGGCTCGCGATCTTCCGAAGCATTGGCGGGTCATTTATGGCACTGCCGACACCACGGCCTCCGCGGCGGTCACGGAGCGAGCCGTCAACCGGGACAGGCCGTCGGCCGTGCTCCGGCTCGACGGTGAGCCGCATATACCACGACGTCGAGAGTCCATCGCCGAGACGATGCGCTTTCTGGACACGTGGCTCAGAGGAGTTGGTTCGTCATGAACGCCAAGGCGGCGATGGCGGCGCTACGCGGCTACGCACCGCCCAGTGAACGCACCGCGCTCGCCATCCGCCTGCGGCACATGGCGACGGCCGGACAGGACGAGGCGTGTGCCACGTATTTCGACCTGCGCTCCCCGTCGCCGCGGGCGCCGTTGCACGCGCGCACCACGTACCTGCTCGCTGACCTGCTGGTCAACGGCGGGACCAGACTTCCGCTGCCGATGGACACCATGGTGCCGAGCCGGTGGCGCCTGCTGGTCGCGGCCGGCTTCGGCAGGTTGGGGGACATCGGGCTCACGCTGGCGCCCTCCGCCGCCGCTGCGCCGGGCTCCCTGCTCGGCCGGGTCTGCGCCGGCATCGCCGAACCGCGCCGGCTACCGGACAACGCGTTCCGGCAGGCGGCGCAGATCCTGTGGCGGCTGGGCGCCAAGCAGAGCGTGCTCGATCTGTACGGGGTCGAGCCCGAGGCCGACCTGATCACGGCCATGGGAAAGAGCGACCGCCCGTCCGAGGTGGCCTCGACCTTCTTCCTCCAACATGGCACGAGCGACGCGCTTGAAGAGGCGCTGCTGGATCGGGCCGCGGACCCCACGCTGATGCACGCTGAACGCGTACGCCTCACCCGCTTCGTGCTGGTCCGGCGGGGGAAGGCGCGCCGGCCGACGGGCGACCGGCTCAGCCGTGCCTACGCGCTCGGCACGGCGATCCTGCAGGATCTCGCGGACGACACGGAGATCGACGAGTTCTCATCCGCCATGCTCCGCAGCACCTTGCACCGGGCCATGGCGTTCCGTCCCTTCCTCGACGGCCAGGCGCAGGCGGCGCTCGATCACCTGCTTGACGCGGACGCACTGCTGGCCGCGCAGCGACCGGACGACACCGCGCTGCGGTTACTGCTGCAGGACCACCACTTTCCCGCGCTCGAGACGCTCAGCCAGACCGCCGGCATGGTGGGCAGGCATGAGCTGGCAGCCCAAGCGGCGCATCGGCTGGTGGCTCTGGATCCGTACGACGCTCGATCATGGTTCGCCCTGGGCAAGGTGATGATCGGCCGGAACGACCCGCTCGGCGCGGCGGCGGCCTTCACCGCGGCGGCCTCGTGCGAGTTCGCCCAGCAGGCGCGGGCCTGCTACTTCGCGGCCGTTGCATACGCGGAAGCGGGCCTGACCGGCACGGCCGGACACTGGTTGCGCCGCTCCGCGGCGCTGGACCCGACGCCCCCGGCCCTCGAATCGCTCAGCCGTACCCTCTAAGGACAACCATGCCGTCCCCCGAAGCCGCCGCCCGGCCACGCCTTCCGCAGCACTTCGTCCTCACGTGGTCGGCGCTGGCCCTGTCCGCCGCCGGCGATCGGCTGTTCTTCGCCGCGGTGGCCTGGTTCGCCACCGCCCAGTACGGCGCCGCGGTGGGGACGCTCTCCGTCGGCCTTGCCCAATTTCTGCCGAGCGCGTTGCTGGCGCCGTTCGCGGGCGTGCTGGTCGACCGTCTGCCGCGGCACCGCCTGCTGGTCTGGTCGGACGCGGCCCGGCTGACCGCCTCGCTGGTCCTCGCCGGAGTGCTCTGGTGGTTCGGGCTCTCCCTCGGCGCGATCCTGGTCAGCGTAATGGTGCTCCGGGTCGCGGGGATGTTGTTCCAGCCGGCGTTGAAGTCGGCGCTCGGGACCGTGGCGCGCAACGAGGGCCAGCTGATCCGCCTCGATGTGTGGGTGCTCGCGGCCGGTATGGTCGCCGGCCTCTTGGGGCCCGGTCTGGCGGCGGTGGCAGTGACGGTCGGTGCGGCCACCGCGATGTTGATGAATGCCGGAACGTTTCTGCTGTCCCTCGCCGCCATGATCCGGGCCCGGCCGCTTTTCGCGCCGCAGGAGGCCACGCTGGACCGGGCGTCGTTGCGCCAGGCGTTCCATGGCTGGTGGAGCTCGGCAGCGGAGGGGCTCGCGGTCGTCCGTACGGATGCTGTGGTGTTACGGGTGGCGCCCACCCTGCCGGTCATCGACCTCGCCGCCGCCGGATTGACGCTTCTCCTGCCCGCTGTCCTGATGGGGCATGGGTACACCGGCGGACACTGGTACGGCCTGCTGACCGGGACGTGGGCGGCAGGCCGTTTCGCGGGGCTCTTCCTGACCCGTCGGTTGCTCGTGCACTCGCGCAAGGGCCCGGTCCTGGCTCTGAACGCCGTCGTCCAGGGTTTGGCCATGACGGGAATCGCCGTGGTCGACTCTCCCGGGGCGATGCTGGTGTTGTTCCTGCTGCTCGGTGTCCCGTCCGGGTGCGCGTCGGTCTGCGTGTCGGTGTACATCCAGACGAAGGTGCGAGAAGAGGTGCGCGGCCGGGTCTTCGCTCTCCTGGGCGCCGTCGTCGCGGCGGCGATGCCGCTCGGCCCCGTGGTGGCGGGCGCGGTCGCCGCCATCGATTCCGTGCCGGTCGCGATCGCCGTTCTGGGCGGCGTGCTGGCTGCCACGGGTCTCATCCCGCTGTTGAGCGGCCGGGTGTGGAACGCGGGATGACCGCTCAGGCGCGCCGCCGCCGTACCAGGAAGAACGTGCCGGTGAAGCACAGGAGCCCGATTCCTAGCCCCACGCCTCCGATGAGCAGGTATTCCTGGTCGAGCGGGGGATGGGCGATGGGTGAGTCGACCGGCCCGCCGCCGAAGTGTTTCTCCCCTTCGTACGCCGCCGCCTTCGGCTCGGCGCCCTTGGTCGTGGCCGCCGCCCGCACCGCGCGGTCCGCGTTGACCATTCCGTGGCCGAGGAACAGGGTGTAGCCGTTCGGGGGCTTCGTGGCGGTGCGGACGAGGATGTCGCGCACCTGCCGCGGGCTCAGATCGGGATTGCGCGACAACATCAGCGCCACCGCGCCCGCCGCCAGGGCGCACGCCGGCGAGGTGCCCTGGATCACCCGATAACCGCCGGTGTTGTGGGCGCTGCGGATGCCTACGCCCGGCGCGGCGATGGCGATGTACGAGCGCACCTGTGAGAACTCCGCGCGCCGCCCCTCCGGGCTGACGGCGGCCACGCCGAGTACCCCGGCGTGCGCGGCCGGGTAGGACACGATGTTGTTGGAGTCACTGTCGTGTGGCCGCCCACCGTTGCCCGCGCCGGCGAGCAGGATGACGCCCTTGCCGATGGCGTAGTCGACCGCCGCTGCGACATCCTCCTGATAGGAGAAGAAGTGGTTCCGCTCGTCGGTGCCCAACGACATCGAGATGACCTTGGCGCCCTTGTCGACCGCGTAGCGGATGCCCTCGGACAACGCTCGCTGCCCTTCCAGCATTGCTTTGCTGGGCTTGCCGGTCTCGGCCAACCTTTTCATGGCTTCTGTGAAGTCCACCCGGGCGGGGTCCTCGTCGTCATGAATGACCCTTACGGACAGCACGCGGGCTTTGGGCGCGACGGACAGGACGTTGGAGGCCATCGCGGTGCCGTGCTTGCCCCAGTACGACTGTCCCGGCTTTGCGCCCCCGCCGATGAAGTCGGGCCCGCTGGTCACCCGCCCCTTGAACTCCGGGTGTGTGGCCACCACCCCGGTGTCGAGCACCGCGACCGTGATGTTGTCCCCCTGGCTCGACTGGTGAGCCTCCGGGACGTCCATGACGTTGAGCTCCCAGCCGGTCGGCGCGTTGGCGCGGGCCGGCGCGGCCGCGGTAAGGAGCAGGGGAACGGTCAGTATGGCCGAGACGACACCTTTGCCTATCACGGTCTCGCCTTGTCGATCTGGGCCGCCAGATGGGCGGAGATGCTCTCGGACAGGCCGTCGGACGCTTTGGCCCACGGTGCCCGATCGGCGTTGTCATCGCCGTCTCGATCACCCCAAGGCTGGGGGATCTTGCCCGGTCGACGCCCGTCGACAGGGCCTGCGGTGGCAGCGACGAACAGCTGTGCATTAGGGACCTGCACCGAGTAGGCGCCGCTGCCCGCCCGCGCGCTGTTCGTCCATTTGGTGCCGGGCGCGGCCAGAACCCGGATGCCGTAGTCGCGCTTGTCGTGCTGCGCTTGGTCAAGGATGGCATCCAGGTCGTTGTCGGCGTCGGGTTTGCCGAACGCGATGATGACCACGGTAGCTGCGGTCCCTCCCGAGTCGTTGACGTAGCTGGCGCGCATCGCTGCCATGCAGCCACGCTCGGCCGCCTCCTCTGCCAGCGTGCCGGCGAGGGCCTTGCCGCACGAGGTTTCGGACGACAGGGCGGCTCGAGTCCAGCCCTTACTGCCGGACTGGTCGCGCCGTTGCGGATCCCACATACCGATCGTCGCGGGGAACAGGGTCTCCGCCGGCAGGTTGCGCCACAAGTTCGTCACGTACTGCTTGTTGAGAATGTTCTGGTTGCTGTTGGAGATCGCCTTGGCGATGACCCCGCCGCCCACGAGCGTGCACACCAGCCCGAAGCCGGCGATCAGCACGCCGAGAACGATCCTGATCGGGCCGGGCTTGCCCTGCGGTGCGGGCGGCCGCTGGAATGGAGCGCCGGGTGGGGCCTGCCCCGCACCGGGCCATGGCCGCTGGTGGTGCCGTGGCGGTTGTTGGTATCCGAATGGTGGCGGCTGCCGCCCACCTGGCGGGTACCCCATGATGGCTCCTGTCGCGTGGCTTCGCGATCACGGGCGCGGGTGTGGCCGATCCGGCGACGCGGCGTTCCCCCGATCGCTGACGTGCGCATGGCACTTCAGCCACATTCTTAACCATGGAGAGGGACGCCGAAGGAGGAATCCACGGTGGCTTGGCCGAATTGGTGGGTGATGTGTCCTTTGCTCGCTCTGAACGGTCAGTCCTCGTCCAACCCGGCGTCGATCACCTGGCCAGGCATGAACTCACCACCTGCTTGACCACTAAGGATTCGATCCGGATTCGTTGCTTTGACCGTCACCTGTCAGGTGTGCTATAAATCTTGCCGCCGAGCGGGCAGATATTTTGCCATTGATTAGTGTGCGCTCTCTACGGTCATTTCCCGCGAGGTCATGGTGTCATGAGACGACGCGCGAGCAGTTCGCCCATGGCTGGCGCATGCCCACCAACTGGTCACGCCGGCACCGCGCCTGCGTCGCCGCCTCCCGGGAGCGCCATGACGCCCGCCAGGCCGGCTAGGGGTAGCTCTCGCCGGCGACCGGCCGCTTGCCCCGCAGCAGCGTCGGCACGGTGACCAGGTGGTAACCCCGCTTCTTGAGCTCCTTGACGACGCCCGGCAGGGCCTTCGCCGTCGCCGGGACCACGTCGTGCATCAGCAGCACGCCGTCGCGCTTGGCCAGCCTCAGCACGGCCGCCTTGATCTCCTTCGGGTCACGCAGCTTCCAGTCGAGCGTCGTGCCCGTCCACAACACCTGCGCGAGGTCCGTCTGCGCGGCCAGATTCAGCACCCGCTCGTCGGTGTGCCCGTAGGGCGGGCGGAACATCGCGGGCCGGTGCCCCGTGGCCTTCTCGATCACCCGCTGGGTGACCTTGAGCTCGTCGAGGATCCTGTCGTCGTTGTAGGACGGCAGGGAGGCGTGGGCGTAGGTGTGGTTGCCGATCGCGTGCCCCTGCGCCAGGATCTGCCTGGCGAGCTTCGGGCGTTTCTCCACCTGCTTGCCCACCAGGAAGAAGGTGGCCTTCGCGCCCGCCTTCCTGAGCGTCTTGAGCACGGCGGGCGTGGTCGCGCCCGGTCCGTCGTCGAACGTCAGCGCCAGGCACTTGACCCGCTTGCAGTCGACGGCCGCCTGGGCCGGGAGCGAGGTCGTGGAGGTCAGGGCCAGCGAGGCTGCGAGCACGGCTTGGATCACCACAGAAGACAGCCTAGGGCCATCGCCACCCCCGGAAGTGCCGCCCGCACATCACTTTCCGGGCACTGTCCTCATACCAGCCGGGCACGCAGGAACAGCGAGACGCCCTTGCGCGAGCCCACCGGCAGATACCTCTCGGCGCGGACGACCGCCGACAGGCCGGCGTTGACGAGGAACGGCGTCCTCTTCAGGTCGCTGCCCGCCGACCGGCGCCGGTGCCGCAGCACGAGCGGGCGCAGCAGGACGTTCCAGCTCCAGACCCGGTCGACGGTCAGCCCTGCGCGGCGTACCACGCTGACCAGCGACTCGCGGCCGTAACGCCGTACGTGGCCGACGGCGTGGTCGTGCGCCGACCACAGCGCCATGTCGCTCGGCACCGCGATCAGGGCGTGCCCGCCGGGCGCCAGCACCCTGGCGATCTCCTCGGTGACCAGGTGGTCCTCGCGGATGTGCTCGAGCACGTCGAAGGCGGTCACCAGTTCCATGCTGCCCGACGCGAACGGCAGCGCCCTGGCGTCGGCGTGCACGGCCCTGAGCCCGCGCTCCCTGGCCAGTTCGACCGCCGTCTCGCTGTAGTCGGTGGCGGTGGCGTCCCAGCCGGCCTCGACCAGCACCCGGGTGTTGCCACCGCCGGCGGCGCCGATGTCCAGCGCCCGCCTCAAGGGGGCGGGCTGCGGGCCGAGCTCGCGCAGCTGCCGGCGGAGGATGGCCCGGCGCTCGCGATACCACCAGTGGCTGTCCTCGAGCTCGATCAGGCGGCGGATCTCAGTCGTCTCCATCGATCATTTCCTCGGGAAGACCCAGCGGTCCAGGGCCGTGAAGCGGATCAGGGTGAGCAGGCAGTACGTGGCGACGACCACGCCCACTTCGGCCAGCCGCCCGGAGCCTGGGGGCACCTTGAGCACGGCCACGGTGGTGAGGGCATAGTTCGCGAGGAAGAGCAGAAATGCTCGGAAATGCACGGTGGTGCGTTTCCTGAAGGTCCATCGGCGGTTGGCCTCGATGTTGATGATCCCCGTGAGGACGAGCGCACCGAGATTCGTCATGGCCGGTGACCATATATCGCGCAGCGGGAGATAAATGAGGGTGTACAGGACGACGGAGAAGACACCTATCGCCGCGAACGACAGGAATTTCGCCAGCGTCACCGCCCGCGGCCGGGTGACCACCGCGTCCGGATGCGTGGGCCTCGGCTCAGACCGCCGCACCGCGACCGAGGCCCGGCCCGTCGACATCGACCAGGCGACCCTGGCCAGCCCCTTCAGATCGTCGAGCGCCGTCCGCACCACGCGCACGCGCGAATCGGTGTCCTCGATCCAGTCGACCGGCACCTCGTGCACGCGCAGCCCGTTGTGCTCGGCCAGCAGCAGCAGCTCGGTGTCGAAGAACCACGCGTCGTCCTCGACCTTGTCCATCAGCGGCCTGACCACGTCGGTCCTGGCCGCCTTGAAGCCGCACTGGGCGTCGCTGAACCGGACGCCGAAACCGTACCTGAGCAGGGCGTTGTAGGCACGCGACACGACCTCGCGGCGCAGCGAGCGGCGGGTGCGCGCGCTGTGCGCCAGCCGCGTGCCGATGGCGATCTCCGAATGCCCGCTGGCCACCGACGCCACCAGCGGGAACAGGGCGTCGAGGTCGGTGGACAGGTCGACGTCCATGTACGCCACGATGTCGGCAGGGCTGTCGCGCCAGGCCGCCCGCAGCGCCGCGCCCCTGCCCCTGATGTCGAGCCGGCGGGCGTGCACCAGGTCGAACTCCCCGGCCAGCGCGGTGGCGACCCCCCAGGTGCCGTCGGTGCTGCCGTTGTCGACGATCGTGATGCGCCAGGGCAGCGGGAAACGTTCGTCGAGAAACCTGGCCAGCGTGCGTACGCAGCCCGGCAGAGCGCGCTCTTCGTTGAGCACGGGGATGACGATGTCCACCCATGCCAGCCGGTTGGCGGCGTCATCGGCGAGGCTGGGGCGCGGCTCCAGGGCGGCACGCGTGTTCATAGAATCCCCATCTGTTATCTCGTGGCCGTGGCTCCACGAAAATGGTGCGGGGGATGTCGAGCGAGACGGGCGCGGTTTCTCGTCATCGTTCCATGAAAGGGCATTATCTTTACCTTCAGAAAAGCTCGTAGACCGAGGAGCTCTCGTTCCGGAAACGCAGCTGGGCGAATCTCTCCAGCTTTCGATTTTTGTCGGTGAAAAGCCATCTGACGCCATATTTCTGGGCGAGATGCCGCACGTTCTCCGCCGTCGGCCGCTGGAACACCGCGTCGTTCGCCGCCAGCCGCGCCGGATCGGCGAACGGCACGTCGAGGTAGGACGCCCTGAACAGCGGGGTCCGCGACAACGTGCTCTCGGCGTACGCCCACCCCTCCACGAGCACCCGCCGCTCCGTGAACCCGGCCACCCAGTAGTGCCTGCTGTCGCACGGCGACTCCGTGACCGGGCGGCAGTGCAGGTCGGTGGCCACCACGTCGCCCGGCGACGAATGATCGCGCAGCCACCGGCCCGCCTCCATCGCCCCGTCGGGGATCTCCCGCTTACGCGCGCCCTCCTCGGGGATGACGTGCGCGGCCACGTCGCGCGCCGACTCCGGCAGCGCGTACCCCGCGAGCAGCGCCACCACCGCCAGCCCGAACCCCCGCCGCCACAGCGGCAACGCCGCCGCCGCGAGCACCGCGTACGGCACCGCCACCGCCGCCAGCACATCGCCGCCGACGCCGGGCGCCGAGACCAGCAGGGCGGCGCCCGCACCCATCCCCACCAGGCAGGTCACGATCGGCCACGGCACCGGCCGCGCCGCCAGCACCCCGCACACGGCAGCGATCGACAGGTAGGGACGCGCGCCTTCGAGGAAGTACAGCTGCGACAACGACGGATGCCCGAACACCACGGCCGCGCCGACGCCCGCCGCCCCGATGCCCAGCACCAGCAACATCGGCGGCTCCAGCGCCCGCCGCCCCAGCGCGGCCGCCCCGCCCCACACGCACGCCAGGCAGAACAGGTGCACCGCCGTCAGCACCACCAGCGGCCAGGCAGGCACGGACGCCAGCTCCGGCATCCCGATGTCCGCCACCGACCCCCAGAGCGAGCGCATGGTGGCGAACGGCGCGACCGCCGTGCCCTGGGCGCCGCGCCCGAACACCACGAACTGGGCGACCAGCAGGCACACCAGCGTGAGGCCCGCGGCAGCCGCCTGCTCCGCGCGCACCCGCCGCTCCACCACCCCGCGCACGGCCATCACCAGCAGCAGCCCCGCCAGCAGCAACGGCAGGAACGTGGCCTTCGCCCCGGTCAGCGCGAGCAGCAGCACGGCGAGCGCCACCCAGCTCCGCCGCCCGCCGGCCAGCATCAGCACCACGGGCGCGAACAGCAGCGCCCCCAACGTCTGCGTGGGGCTCGCCCAGGCGGTGAACATCGACCGCGACGTGAAGCTCACGCCCTCCTGCAACGCCGGGCTGAACAGGAAGTACGTGACCCCCACCGCCGCGATCCCCGCCCCCCAGCGCCCGCCGAGCCGGCGTCCGAGCACCGCGACCAGCACGACCATCGCCAGCATCATCGGCAGCGTGGACAGCCGGTAGACCAGCGTCACCGGCTCGATCCCGGTGACCCAGCTCGTCGCCGCCATGTCGGCGTAGACGAACCAGTGGTAGGAGAGCCGCTCGCCCAGCACCGACGGCAGCGTGGGCGGCACGTGGTGCTTGACCTCGCCGACCAGCGCCAGGTGGTAGGGCATGTCGACGTACGCGCTGGAGACCGGGTGGCGGTGGAGCGAGATCACGCACCACGCCACCAGGTAGCCGGCCACCGCGGCGAGCGCCCAGGCGCACCAGCCCGGCACGCGCTCCCGGCCGGGCGCCCCACGCCAGTGCCGCCACAGGCGCGGCACGCAGAGGAAGGTGCACACCACGGCCACGGGCGGCGCCAGCACCAGCAGCGGCAGCCCCGCGGCCCGGGCCGGGATGTAGGCCAGCACCTCGACCGCGTATCCCAGCGCCAGCCCGGCCGCGAGATCCTCCGCCGGCGTCCGGCCGCCCCCGGTCAGCGCCCGCCACAGCAGCGTCCCAGGCAGCGCCACGCCGGCGCCGACGTACGCCGCGAAGGCCGCCAGGTCACGGGCGGGAACGCCGCACCACAGCAGCGCGGCCACCGTGCCCGCGCCCACCAGCAGGGCGGGTGCCCAGCCCGGGCCGACCCCGCGCCCCGGCGAGCCGGGAGGGCGGACGTGCGTGCTCTCGGGCGCCGCCAGCGTCATCGGGTCACGGTCACCAGTCGGGTGAACTCGGCGGGCAGGTCGACGCCGTCCCACACCCGGTGGAAGCTCAGCGCGCCGCCGACGGGCACCATCCGGTCGACCCCTCGCCCGGCCAGCTCTCTGGCCAGCTCGTCCAGCTCCGCCCCGGCGAACCCGAAATGCGTCATCGTCTGGTCGCGCCGCTCGACCAGCGCGCCGAGCTCCGCCAGCGCGCCGATCCTGGCGTGCGTGAACGTCCCCGCTCCCAGCCACCGCCTGGGCGGCGCGGCGCCCTCGGCCAGCGTCACGTCCGCCAGCGCGTTGCCCCGGAACTCCACCCGCTCCGCCACCCCGTCGGCGGCCAGCCCGTAGGCGGCGACCCGCTTCTCCACCGCCATCGCCGCATCGACCTCCCACCCGCGCTCGCCCAGCACCCGCGCGACGTGCTCGGCGAAGCCGGCCCGCGCCGCGTCGCAGTCGCTCGGCGTCCCCACCCAGAACACGGTCCTGGGGGACGAGCAGGCCGCCTGGTCGAACCAGTAGGCGTCGTCGACGAACCCCTCGGCCACCCTGACCCGCGCCGCGGCGGGCGCGCCCGACCACGCCGCCGCCCGGATCACCGCGAACGACGACCGGTCAGGGAAGGCCAGGTCACGGGCGTGCGGGGCGAGCGGGTGCCGCCGCAGCGCCTGCACGGTGGCGTCGCCGCCCCACACCACCCGCAGGTCGCAGGCGGCGCAGAGCGCGGCGGTCACGGCGTCGTCGCGGTCATAGGAGACGATCCGCTGGGTGGCGCCGATCACCGGGTCGGCCTCGGCCAGCGCCTCGTGCAGCGTGTCGAGGATGACCCCGGCCACCGGGCCCGAGCGCGGCGACAGGCGCACGATGTTGCGGTTGCCCATCAGGGCCGACAGCGCCCACGAGTAGACGAAGACGGTGTCGACGTTCGCGGGAGGGACGTGGAAGACCAGGCCGCGCGGGACGCGTACGTGCTCGCCGGCCAGCCCCTCCACCGTGCGGGCCAGCTCGCTGGGCCGCAGGAAGAAGCCGAGCGAGCCGAGCTCGGGATGCCGGCGTGCCAGTGCGGGCCGCAGCAGCCGCCTGCCGAACGCGGTGAGGAACGCGCGGACCCGCTCGTCACCCGTCTCCAGCCGGCCGCGCACCTGCCCGAGCAGCACCTCGACGGGCACCCCCTCGACGGGTGGCGCGGCGGCGGGGAACCTGACCGTCACCTCCGGGCCCGGCATCAGCCGCCCTGCCCGAACGTGTCGCTGCAACCCCGCGCCTCGGCCCGCGGCAACCTGCCGAGCACCTCGAACCGGCGCCCCGGCAGGCACCCGTCGTCGACGCCGCGCACCACGCCCACGTCCTCCGTCAGCAGGACGTGCCCCGGATAGGACGTCGGCAGCGTGCTGACCACCTCGATCAGCCCCGGCACGCCGGGTGGCGCCTCCTGCCACGTCTGCGGGTCGCGGATCACGACGTCGGCGAAGTCGGGGCAGTAGAGCCCGTCGCCGTCCGGCCCCTCCAGGAACACGGTGCCGATCTGCTCGACCATCCCGTAGAAGTTGTGCACGCGGCTCAGCCCGCACTCGTCCGCCAGCCGCCGCCGGAACCCGGCGTTGTCCACCGCCTGCTCGGCCAGCCGCTTCCAGCCGCCCGAGTGGATCAGCACCCCCTGCGACAGGTCCGCGCCGAGGCCGCGCAGGTGGAGCCAGACCATGAACGTGAACCCGAAGACCAGGAACCGTTCGCGACCGTGCCGCGCCAGGAAGCCCTTGACCGCCTCCGCGTCCACCCGGCCCCGCTCGTCGAGCACGAACGTGTGGTCCCTGCCGAAGTTCATCATCCCGAGCACGCCGGCGCCGCGCGCGCTCAGCGCCGGGTCACGCACCACGGAGCGGCTGTCGACGACCAGCATCGGCAGCCGCCGCTCGCCCAGCAGCCCTCTGAACGTGGCCGCCAGCATCCGGGTCTGCGCGGCCGCCGCCTCGCGGTCGAGGAACACCCGGCTCGGCCGCTGCCCGGTCGTGCCGCTGGACGTCAGCACCCTGAACACCTGGTCTTCGCGCACGCTGCGCAACTCGTGCGTCTTGAACAGCCGCACCGGCAACCACGGCAGGTCGGCCACCCGCTCGTAGGGAGGCCGCGCGCCGATCGCGTCGAGAATCCGGTCGTAGGGCGGGCACGCCTGCCGGTGCCGCTCGGTCAGCGCCGCCAGCGCCGGCGCCAGCACCACCTCCCGCTCGGCCCCGCCCAGCGTGAACACGCCCGAGGTCATGCGTGGGACTCCAGCGCGCGGTAGTCGATCTTGCCGTTGGCCAGGAGGGGGAGCCGGTCGACGCTGCGGACGTCGAACCCGCTCCAGTGCACGCGCAACTCCGCGCCGAGCCGCCGGGCCAGCCCCGCGCAGCCCGCCGCGTCGAGCCCTTCCGTCCACACCGTGACCCGGTCGTCGCCGCTGGTGGCCGCCGCCGGTCCGGAGGCGGCCAGCAGGCGCTCGACGTCGTCGAGGTTGACCCGCACGCCGAAGATCTTGGCGATGCGCTTGAGCCGCCCGGTGATGTGGAGGAACCCCTCGGGGTCGAGCCGGCCGAGGTCGCCCGTGCGCAGCACCCCGCCGAGGTCGTCGCCCCTCGCGAGGTCGGCCGCGGTCTCCGCGTAGCCCATCATGACGTTGGGACCGTGGAAGACGACCTCTCCGGCGTCGATGGTCAGCCGGCCCCCGGGGATGGCGAGCCCGGCCGAGCCCGGCTTGTCGGCGAGCCGGTCAGGAGGCAGGACGGCGATGCGGGCCGTGGCCTCGGTCTGCCCGTACATGACGAAGAACCGGTCGGCCTGAGCGGCGAACTCCTTGACCAGCTCCTCGCTGAGCCGCCCGCCCGCCTGCGTGAACGTGGCGAGCGCGGGGTGCTCGGCCCGGTCGTAACGCAGCCGGCGCAACATTTCGTACTGGTAGGGGACGGCCGCCAGCGACGTGCAGTGGTGGGCGTCGAGGTGGGTCCAGAACGAGCGCTCCAGCAGCCCCGCCTCGGTCAGCACGACGGTGGCCCCCGCCATCAGGTGGCTGTTGAGCACCGACAGGCCGTAGCTGTAGTGCAGCGGCAGGCTGGTGGGCACGATCTCGGCGGGCTCGATGGACAGCGCCGTGACGATGGCGGCGGCGTTGGCGAGCACGGCCCGGCGCGAGAGGCGGACGAGCCGGGGATTGCCGGTGGAGCCGGACGTGGCGAGCAGGACCGCCAGGTCGGGATGCGGCTCGGGCGCGTGACCCGCGTCGCGGTGGGACGGAGGCCGTGGCGCCCGCGGGGGGCGCGGTGACGAGCCGTCGGCCGCGTGGGTGAACCCGAGCAGCGCGGCCGGCCGGAACCGGCCCGCCAGGTCGGCCAGCGCCCCGACGGGCAGGTCGGGGTCGAGCAGCGCGATCGGCCGGCCGGAGCGCCAGGCGGCGAGATAGCGCAGCACCGACCCGAGGTTGTTGCGCATCCCGCAGAACAGCGGCCCCGGCCGCAGCCGGGCCAGGGCCTCGGCGGCGCGGTCGATGTGGTCACCCAGCTCACCGCCCGAGAGCGCTGCATCGTCGCCCGCGACGACGAGCCGGGCCTCCGGGTGGGGGAACGGGGGCTCCTGGGCACCGTGGCCCGCGGCCCACCCGTGGAGCGAGCGCGGGTTGTGCCCGTGGGGAGGCTGGGAGCGGGGCGTGGGCGTGGTCACGGCACCAGCCCGCCGTCCACGCCGAGGACCTGGCCGGTGATGAAACCGGCGTCGGAGGAGAGCAGGAACGCCGTGGCACGGGCGACGTCGGCCGGCCTGCCGAGGCGCCCGAGCGGCGTCGCCGCGACCGTGGCCGTGCGGGTGTGCTCGTCGAGCGTGCTGAGCATGTCGGTCTGGATGTAGCCGGGCGCCACGGCGTTGACGCGGATGCCGGCGGGCCCCAGCTCCTTGGCGGCGGCCAGGGTGAGGCCGATGATCGAGGCCTTGGTCGCGGAGTAGACGGCCTGGCCGGCGCCGCCCGCGCGGCCCATGATCGAGGAGACGAGCACCACGGCGGGGCTGGTGCCCCGGCGCAGCAGCCGGAGCGAGGCCTGCAGGGTGTGCGTGGCGCCGATCGCGTTGACCTCGAAGAGGCGGCCGATGGTGTCGGGGCGGACCATGCCGAGCAGCCCCGCGGCGTGCACGCCCGCGTTGATCACCAGGGAGTCGAGCCGGCCGTGCCGCTGGTAGATGCGCCGCATCATGGCCGAGACGAGCCCGGGATCGGCCACGTCGCCGTGGACGGAGCCGGTCAGGCCGCCGGTCTCGGCGGCCACGTCGGCGGCGACCTTCGCGGCCCGCTCCTCGTCGCGGCCGTGGAGCACGACGTCGTGACCGGCGGCGGCCAGCGCGGTCGCGATGGCCCGGCCGATGCCCGCCGTCGAACCCGTGACCAGGGTGACCCTGGCCTCAGCGGGCGGCAGCGCCGACGCCATGCTTCTCCAGCAGCTCGGCCGCCTTCGCGAACGAGCTCATGTCGATCATCTCGTCGGTGTCGATCATGACGGAGAACTCGTCCTCCATCGCGGCGATCAACGCCATGTGGGCCAGGGAGTCCCACTGCGGGATGGCACGGTATTCGAGCCCGTCGACGTCGGCGCCGTCAGGCAGGTTGAGCGCCATGCGGAAGGTGGCCCGCAGGCGGTCGAGATGACTCATGATCACTCACTCTCTGTCCTCAAGGCGCGACCCAGTGTATCCGCGATCGACAGGTGAGGAGAAACCAAGGCCCCGTGGTGGGTAATGGAAGCGTATAACGACGCGTGGGCTGTGCGGAGGGCTGGGAATGTCGGCTGGGACACGCCAACCGTACGGGGGAAATGATGGACGAATCCAATCACTGGTACGGACACTCCCGCATTCTCGGCAAATATTGCGGCCTGCCGGACGAGCTGCCGAAGCGCATCCAGGGGTTTCTCCAGCACGGATGGAACTATCTCCACGGATTTCCCCCGAACGACCACTGGTGCAGCCCTGGCTATCCACGTTTCATCTGGTCGGACGCGCTGCGCCGCCGCGGCTGGTCCATGGGCCGCCGGGGGCACTATCTGATCGGCGCGCCGTGGATTTACCTCCTTCACCTCGAGCCGGACTTGGGCGTGGTTCCCGATCGTGAAGGTACGATCTGGTATCCCTTTCATGGATGGGAGAAGCATTCCGTCAGTGGTGACCATGGTCGACTTGCCGACGAAATACGAGATGTCGAGACCGACCCGGTCACGGTCTGCCTTTACTGGCTGGAGTTCGCAAATCCGGACATTCGGCGGGCGTACGAGTCGAAAGGTTTCCGGGTCATCTGCCATGGCGAGCGCGGATCCCGCTGGGATGCGAAGGGGCGTGACTTCCTGCGCAAGCAACTGCGCCAGTTGCGGCGCCACCGCAGGGTGGCCTCCAACAGGCTCGGCAGCGCGCTGTTCTACGGCGCGTCGGTGGGCTGCGAAGTGGCCGTGTACGGCGATCCGATGCAGTTCGAGGACGAACGGCCGGAATACGGCGGCGCGGCGCGCCGCATGAGGCTCTGGCCCGAACTGCACGGCACGACCGTCGACCCCGGGCTGGCAGCGGAGACGGCGAGGCAGGAGCTGGGTTTCGACTATCAGGCGACACCGGAGGAGCTGCGGCGAATGTTCGGATGGAAGCGGGTGCGCTGTGGATCCCCGGCGACCGGGCACGGAGCGAGGTCATGAGCACGCGCATGAGCGAGGCGCCCGAGAACGTCCGGCTGATCGGCGGCGAGATGTTGCTGTGGTCCGACCTGTCCAACATGGGCGGCATCACGGACTGGCGCGGCGCGGCACTCGAGCTGGTCAGGCGGATGACCCCGGCGAGCGGCAGGGTCCTGCTGGTCGGGCCGCATCCACAGGCGCTGGTGGACGAGGTCGTCGCGCTGGCTTGCGAGGCGGCGGCGCTGGTGCGCTCCTACCCCGACGCGTGCGCGCTCGGCTCGCGGCACCCGGGGCTGGAGGTGTTCTGCGGCCGGCTGGAGATGCTGGACGCCGACGAGCCGTACGACCTGGTTCTCGCGATCGACGGGCTGGCGCGCACCCACTCCGCCGAGGCGCCGGCCGCCGGGTGGAAGGAGTCGGTGACCGCGCTCGCGGCGCTGGTCGCGCCCGGCGGGCGGCTGGTGCTCGGCGTACGCAACGACCTGGGCATCGACCGGTTCATCGAGGCCAGGCCCGCTGACCGGGAGGGCGGCGACGACCAGTGGGCGCCGCACGGTTTCGACCCTGGCTACCCCAGCGGGCCGCTGGCCGTCGACCGCGGCCTGGAGTCCGCGGGTCTGGTCGTGCAGCGCCGTTACGCGGCCTACCCCGGACGCCAGGCGCCGCGCGCGCTGCTGGCCAGCGAGGCGCTGGCCGGCGACCTGCCCGACGCGCTCACGTTCCCGCTCAGCGCGCGCGGCGGCGACCGGATGCTGGCGGCCGACCCGTTGCGGCTGACCCGCGTGGTGTTCCGCCACCGCCTGGGCGAGGAGCTGGCGCCGCTCTGGGTCGCCGTCGCCACCCGCCCGCCGGTCACCCCAGGCGTCGAGGGCGATCTGCCGCTGGGCCTGATCGAGGAGGGCACGGCCCTGTACGAGTTCACCGGCACGGCAACCCGGCGGCTGCCCGACGGCGACGAGCGCCGGATCCCCACCGGCCGGGTCGTCGAGGAGATCCTCGTCGAGGCCTGCGCCCGCGAGGACGTCAGAGCCGTACGCGACCTGCTCGCCCGTCTCGCCGAGTGGCTGGAGGGCGGCGGCGCCGTCGTGGCCGCGGCCGACAGCCTCGTCCACGACGGCACGCGCTTCGCCGCGATCAGCCCCGCGGCGGCGCCGTCCATGCCTCCCGAGCCGCGCGTCGTGCTCTGCCGGATCCTGTGGCGGTTCGCGGACAGGCTGCTGGCGGCCGGGCACCACCATCCGTGGCCGTGGCCGCTGGAGGCCGACCAGCTCGCGCTGACGCTGTGCGGCATGGCCGGGCGGCCATGCGACCGGAACGACCTCGACCGGGCCAGGAAGTTCGACGCCGAGCTCGGCCAGCCCGCCGAGCCGGCCGAGCAGGCCCCCACCTACCGTGACCTGCTCGGCGCCCGCGACCGCCTGGCCGACCAGCTCACCGCCGCCCTGGCCAGGATCGCCCGCCTGGAGACCAAGCTGACCTACCGCGAACGCGAGCTGGTCAGGTCGAAGTCCCGCCTGCGCAGGACGCAGCGCAGGGCCACCGCCTACAGAAGAACCCTCGGATACCGCCTCTCCCGCCGCCTGGCCCGCCCTCGCAAGGTCGCCCGCCGAGTCATCCGCCTGTTGTCCGGTTGACGTAACGATGAGGAGTGCATGTGCCGGTTCTGTCGGTGATCGTGCCGTTCTATAACGTCGAGAAGTACATCGGACCCTGCCTGGACTCCATCGCCGCGCAGACCCTGGCCGATCTCGAGGTGATCTGTGTCGACGACGGCAGTGACGACGGCGGCCCGGCCGTCGTGGCGTCCCGGCAGGCCGGCGACCGCCGGATCCGCCTCATCAGGCAGGACAACCACGGCGTCGGCCGGGCCCGCAACGTCGGCGTACGGCAGGCGAGCGGCCGCTACCTGGCCTTCGTCGACGGCGACGACACCGTGCCGCCCGACGCGTTCGGCCGGATGGTGGCCTCGCTCGAGCACACCGGCTCCGACCTGGCCTGCGGAAACGTCATGCGCCTGCACCGCAACCTGCTCGTGCCCTCGTGGGCGCACCGGCAGGCGTTCGCCAGGCCGGTCAGGGGCACCCACATCACCCGGCACCGGCTGCTGATCCGCGACCGCATGTTGTGGAACAAGGTCTACCGCCGCTCCTTCTGGGACGACCTGGGCCTGAGCTTCCCCGAGCGCATGTACGAGGACCAGCCCGTCGCCATGGCCGCCCACGTCGGCGCCCGTTCGGTGGACGTGCTGTCCAGGGTCGTCTACCACTGGCGGCAGCGCGACGAGCCCGGCGCCTCGATCACCCAGCGCAGCCTGGAGCCCGGCAACCTGCGCGACCGCCTGCTGTCGGTGGTGCAGACCGCCGATCTGATCATGCGTGCCGCGCCAGGACTGAAGCCCGCCTTCGACCGCGACACGATGGACATCGACATGGCGGTCGCCGTCGAGGCCGTGGCCTCCATGGCCGCCACGGGCCGGCCGGCCGACGCCGGCCTGCTCGACCTGGCCTGCCCCTACCTCGACGGCGTCTCGCGCGAAGCCTGGCGGAGCATCCCGTTCGAGCGCCGCCTCCAGGTCCACCTGCTGCACCGGCGCCGCCTGGAGGAGCTGGCCGACGTGTTCGCCGAGGCCCGCGACGGGCGGTTGCTGCCGAAGGTCAGACCGGCGGGGCTGCTGCGCCGGCGCTGGCACGGCCGCCACCCGTCGATGCCGCGCCACCTGTCGGACGTCTCGGGCGAGCTGCGCCTGAAGGGCCGGCTGGTGAGCCTGGAATGGCGCGACGGAGTGTTGCACGGGGTGGGCCGGGTTTCGCTCGGCAGGTTCGACGCCGCCCGCCTGAGACGGGTGCGGTTGCGCGTGTGGTTGCAGGAGCGCGGGACGGGCGAGACCGTGCTCCTGTCGGAAGCGGGCAGCGCGCCCGTCTGGGAGGACGTCGAGCAGGACGGCGGCGGCCCGGTGGCCGAGCACACCTTCCCGTTCAGGTTCGCCTTCGACCCGGAGACGCTGACGCCCGCGCAGCTGGCCAGGCACGGGCACTGGGACCTGCGCGCGCGGCTGAAGGGTCACGGGCTGCGGCTCGACGGCCGGGTGGGCGGGCCGCGCTGGTCGCGGCCGCTCGTCCCGGAGCCGCTGCGGTTGCCGGGGGTGTGGGTGGTGCCGGTGCGCATGCCCAAGGGCGCCTGGGGCCTGCGCCTGCGTACGCCCAAGGCGGTCATCGGCTCGTGCCGGGTGGACGGCGGCGAGCTGGTGTGCGCGGGGAGGATCTCCGACGCCGGCGACGGCGAGCCCGTGCTGCGGCTGAGACGCAGGAGCGACGGCGAGGAGATGTACTTCCCCGTCGCGCTGGACGGCCGGGAGTTCCGCGCGCGGGTGCCGCTGGCCGACATCGACGAGCGCGTCGGTGACGAGGCGTGGTGGGAGGTGCTCATCGACCAGGGCAGGCCCATCCGCCCGCTGGTGCGTACGGGGGAGCGGCCGGTCGCGACCGTCGCCGACCGGCGCTTCCTCATCGACAGGGACGACGACGGCGGCCTGCTGCTCGCCGAACGCTGATCAGGACAGGATGCCGGCCAGCGTCTCCGCGACCCGCTCCTGCTGGGCGTCGGACAGGCCGGGGAACAACGGCAGCGACAGCTCCTCGGCGTAGTAGGCCTCGGCCACGGGGCAGAGCCCGCGCCGGTAGCCGAGGTCCTCGAACACCGGATGCCGGTAGGCCGGCAGGTAGTTGACCTGCACGCCGATGCCCGCGGCGCGCATGCGCTCGTAGACCTCCCGCCTGCGGCCGTCGCCGACCCTGACGGGATAGAGGTGCCAGGCCGGCTCGACGTAGGCACGCTGGGCGGGCAGGACCAGGCCGGGCACGTCGCTCAGCATCAGGTGGTAGCGGGCGACCAGTTCCGCGCGGCGCGCGCGGAAACGGCGCAGCCGCCGCAGCTGGCTCAGGCCGAGCGCGCAGAGCACGTCGGGCAGCCGGTAGTTCAGCCCGAACGCGTGCACCTCCTGGTGCCAGCCGCCCTCGCCGGAATGGCGCTGCTCGGCCGGGTCTCTGACCAGGCCGTGGTTCATGAACCGGGCTGCTCGCAGCAGCCGCTCGGGGTCGGCCGCCGCCACCGCGCCGCCCTCCGCCGTGGTGACGGTCTTGGTCGGGAAGAACGAGAACGTCGTCAGATCCGCCAGCGCCCCCACCGGCCGCCCTTTGTACGCCGACCCGATCGAGTGGGCCGCGTCGGCCATCAGCAGCGCCCCGGCGCCGTCGGCGACCGCGCGCAGCTCGTCGTAGTCGGCGGGATGGCCCGCGTAGTCGACCGCCGTCACCACTCGCGTGCGCGGCGTGACCAGCGCCGCGGCGCTGCCGGGGTCGAGGTTGCCCGTGTCGGGCTGCACGTCGGCGAAGACCACCCGCGCGCCCAGCAGCGCGGCCGTGGCGGCGGTGGCCACGAACGTCAGAGGCGAGGTGACGACCTCGTCGCCCGGCCGCACCCCGGCCGCGACGTAGGCGACGTGCAGCGCCGCGGTGCCGGACGTGACCGCCACGCACGGCACGCCGCCGGTCCAGCGGGCCAGCTCGGCCTCGAACGCCCCGACCGCGGGGCCCGTGGTCAGCCAGTCGCCGCGCAGCACCTCGGCGACGGCCTCGACGTCGGACTCGGTGATCGACTGGCGTCCGTAGGGCAACATCAGCCGGTCACCATGCCGCGCAGGTCGTCGACCGAGAGCCACTGGTCGTTGGTGTCGGACCGGTAGGCGAAACCCTCGGGGAGCAGCTCGCCGGCGTGCGGCGGCCGGTAGCCCCAGGTCGCGATCGTCGGCTGGAGCACGTAGCGGTCGGACAGCCGCAGCGTCCTGCGCCCGTCGTCGGGCCCGATCATCTCCTCGTGCAGCTTCTCGCCGGGGCGCACGCCGATCTCGTAGACCGGGCTGTGCGGGGCGAGCGCCTCGGCCAGGTCGGTGATGCGCATGCTGGGGATGCGCGGCACGTACAGCTCGCCGCCCTGCATCAGGTCGAACGAGTCGACCACGAACCTGACGGCCTGGTCGAGCGTGATCCAGAACCTCGTCATGCGCTTGTCGGTGATCGGCAGGGAGCCGCCCTGCCCGGCCAGCCGCAGGAAGAGCGGCACGACGGAGCCGCGGCTGCCGACGACGTTGCCGTAGCGGACGACGGAGAAGCGGGTCTCGTGGGCGGCGGCGTAGTGGTTGGCCGAGACGAACAGCTTGTCGGCGACGAGCTTCGTGGCGCCGTAGAGGTTGATCGGGCTGGACGCCTTGTCGGTGGAGAGTGCGACGACCCTGCGCACGCCGCAGTCGATGGCGGCCTCGACGACGTTCTGGGAGCCGGATACGTTGGTGCGGACGTATTCGAACGGGTTGTACTCGGCGGTGTCGACCTGCTTGAGCGCCGCCGCGTGGATGACGTGGTCGACGCCGTGCATGGCGCGGGTCAGCCGGTCGCGGTCGCGGACGTCGCCGATGAACCAGCGCAGCCGCTCGTCGTCGTCGAAGAGCTGCTTGAGTTCGTACTGCTTCAGCTCGTCGCGGGAGAAGACCACCAGGCGCCGCACTCCGAGCGAGTCGAGCGCGTGCCTGATGAACGCCTTGCCGAAGGATCCGGTGCCTCCGGTGATCAAGATCGACGATCCGCTGAGAATGCTCACGTGGCCCCCTGAATCGTGCTTGCGCACTGTCGTCGTATGAGCAGGCGGTAGCATAGCGCGATCGTTCGGGGACTCAGCGTCACACGGGGGAATGGGGCTTCGGTGCGCATTGTCGGAATTGTTCAGGCTCGGATGGGCTCCACGCGCCTGCCCGGAAAGGTGCTGCGCGACCTGGGCGGCCGCTCGGTGTTGTCCTGGGTCGTACGCGCGGCGCGCGAGGCGGGCGCCCTCGACGATCTGGTCGTCGCCACCACGATCGAGCCGGCCGACGACGCCGTGGCCGCCGAGTGCCGCGCGCTCGGCGTGGCCTGCCACCGCGGGCCCGTCGACGACGTGCTGACGCGGTTCGTGCAGGCGATGGCCGGGCGGCGGGCCGACGCGGTGATGCGGTTCACGGCCGACTGCCCGCTGCTCGACCCGGCCGTGATCAGGGAGGCGGCGCTGGTCTACCGGGCCGTGCCCGGCCTCGACTACCTGAGCACGAGCCTGGTGCGCACGCTGCCGCGCGGCCTCGACGTGGAGATCGTCGGCAGGACCGCCTTGGAGCGGGCCGACCGGGAGGCCGCCGCCTTCCACCGAACCCACGTCACCTCCTACGTCTACGAGCATCCGGGTGACGCGCGGCTGCTCGGGCTGACCTACCGGCCCGCCGCCGACGACCTGCGGGTCACGCTCGACACCGAGCACGACTGGGAGCTGATCTCCCGCGTGGTGGGCGAGTTCGGCGACCGCTACGTGCCGGTCAAGGCGCTGGTGAGCTGGTTGCGAGCCCGGCCCGAGGTGTGCGGGCTCAACGCCCACGTGCGGCAGAAGGCGCTGCAGGACGCGTGAACGGCCGCCACAGGGTGGGCTTCCGCTGCGACGCCGGGGAGAGCCTCGGGGCCGGCCATCTGGTGCGCTGCGTGGCCCTGGCCGAGGAGTTGTGCGCCCGGGGCGTCGAGGTGGTCTTCCTCGGGCACGTGCGCGGCTCGCCGTGGGCGCTGGCGCAGCTGGAGCAGCGCGGGCTGCCGCTGGTCGACGCGCCGCCGGCACCCGACCGGCTGGCGGCGCTGGCCCGCGAGTTGCGGCTGGCCGCCGTCGTGCTGGACTCGTACGAGCTGCCCGCGGAGACCGGGGCGGCGCTCGGGCGGGCCGGCCTGGCGGTGCTGGCCATCGCCGACGGCGACCCCCTGGGCCAGCAGGCCGACCTCTATCTCGACCAGAACCTCGGCGCCGAGCGCCGCCACGGGTCCGGCAGGGGCGGGCGGTGGCTGGCCGGAGCACGATACGCGCTGCTGCGCGACCGCGTACGCCGCTGCGCGCGCACGCCAAGGCATGACCGGGTGCCGCACGTGCTCTGCTTCTTCGGCGGCACCGACAGCGCCGGCGTCGCCCCCGCGTGGGCGCGGGCGCTCCAGGCGACGGGCGAGCCGTTCCGCGGCACGGTGATCAGCCCGGCGCCCTTCGACGCGGGTGACCCGATCACCGTGATCCCGCCGACGGACCGCCTGCCCGAGCTGATGGCCGGCGCCGACCTCGTGGTCACCGCCGCCGGCTCGGCCATCTGGGAGCTGCTCCACCTCGGCGTGCCCACGGCGCTGACCTGGGTGGCGGACAACCAGCTCATCGGCTATGGCGAGCTGGTCGGCCGGGGCGTCGCCGCCGGGCTGGGCGGCGAGCCGGACGCGCGGGCCGTGGCCGCGCTCGCCCGGCTGCTCGCCGACCCCGCCGCCCGCGAGGAACACGGCAGGCGGGGGAGCGGCCTCGTCGACGGCAAGGGCAGGGAGCGCGTCGCCGAGGCCCTGCTCGCCCTGCTCTAGACGAGGTCCCAGGTCAGCGGCGTGCCGAACGCCGCGTCCTGCGTGAAGCGCCGGCCCATCACCTGCGCGGCGGCCTCGGGAGGCAGCCCGCCCGCCGGCCGGATCGAGCGTACGTTGTCAGGGGTCACCGGCTCGCCCGCGCGCACGTCGCGCACGACGTGGAGGGATCGGCGGAAGCGCAGCCCCTCGCGCTCCGACGGGCGCGGCCCGATCACCGGGCTGCCCAGCGACTGCCAGGCCCGCTCGCTCTCCACCACCAGCGCCAGCAGCTCGCCCGGCTCCAGCGAGAAGGCCGCGTCGACCCCGCCCTCGGCCCTGGACGTCGTGACGTGCTTCTCGATCAGGCAGGCGCCCAGCGCCACCGCTGCCAGCGCGGCGCCCAGCCCCGGCGTGTGGTCGGAGACGCCGACGACCGCTCCGGTGAGTGCGGCCAGCAGCGGCAGCGCGCGCAGGTTGCTCTCGGCGGGCGAGGCCGGATAGGACGCCGTGCACGACAGGACCGCCAGCTGTTCGCAGCCCGCCTCGCGGGCGGCCGTCACGGCGGCCTCGATCTCCCCGGCGGACGCCATGCCCGTCGAGATGATCAGTGGTTTGCCCGTGCTCGCCGCGAGCCTGATCAGCGGCAGGTCCACGATTTCCGACGAGGCGATCTTGTACGCCGGCGTGCCCAGCTTCTCCAGCAGCTCGACGGCCGTGGGGTCGAAGGGGGAGGAGAAGGCGGTGAGCCCGTGCTCGCGGGCCCGCTCGAAGATCGGCTCGTGCCACTCCCACGGCGTGTGGGCACGCTCGTAGAGCTGGTAGAGGTGCTCGCCGCCCCACAGCTCGTGCCCGTCGCCGATCCGGAACGCGGGCCCGTCGCAGTCGACGGTCAGCGTGTCGGCCCGGTAGGTCTGCAGCTTCAGCGCGTGCGCGCCGCTCGCCGCCACCGCGTCCACGATCGCCAGCGCCTGTGCCAGGCTCCCGTTGTGGTTTCCGGACATCTCGGCGACGACGTAGGGCGGGTGCCCCGCCCCGATCGGCCGGCCCGCTATGGAGATCACGCCTGCCCCTTCCTGAGCTCGATGGCCACGACGTCACGCGGAACACCGTCGACGTCGCGCTGGTAGGAGCCCACCTCGGCGAAGCCGAACCGCTGGTGCAGCAGCCTGACCGGCGCGTTGTCGGCCAGCACCTCGCCGCGCAGCGCCGTCTGCCCGAGCGGCCCGAAGGCGTGCGCGATGGCCGCCTTCTCCAGCCCGATCCACGCCCGCAGCAGGTCGCCCGACCCTTCGAGCCCTTCGAGGTCGAGGTAGAAGCCCCAGGAGGCGGCGCCGGACGCCAGGTCGGCGTAGGTCACCACCCCAGCGGAGACCCCGCGGTGGTCGTAGATCAGCACGCACCTGCCCGGGTCGGCGCGGGTCGCCTGCCACCACCGAAGGTGCTCGGCCGGCGCGATCTCGTGCGTGGCGAAACTGGCCGAGCGCACCCGCGGGTGGTTGCGCCATCGGCGCATCACGGGCAGATCATCGTCACGGACGCTCCTCAGCATCGCTGCCCCTAACTCTCAGCGCGGACTCAACTGCACAACGTAGCCGATTGTGCGTCAGGTAAAGAGCTGATCAGGGATGCGGATCCGGCCCGGCGGCCACGGCATGCTGCCCTCGACCTGTCCTTTCGAGCCGGGTCCAGGAAGCAAGGAGCAATCGTCATGATCCCCCTGCTCAGCGTCGTCGTCCCGTTTCACGACGTGGAGGCGTACATCACCGAGTGCCTGAAGTCGCTGGCCGCCCAGACACTGGAAGACTTCGAAGTGATCCTCGTCGACGACGGTTCCGAGGACGGCAGCCGGCGCGTGGCCGAGGACTTCGCCGCCCGCGACGAACGTTTCGTCATCGTCACCCAGCGGAACCAGGGGCCGGGGCCCGCGCGGAACGAGGGCATCCGGCACGCCCGCGGCACCTATCTCGCCTTCGCCGACAGTGACGACGTCGTGCCGCCGCACGCGTACGAGCTGCTCGTCGGCAGCCTGGCCGAGACCGGGTCCGACCTCGCGTGCGGCGCGGTGGGACGGCTCGTGGACGGCCGGCTGGAGGAGTCGACGCTGCACGAGAAGGTGTTCAGGCGACCGCAGCTGTGCACCCACATCACCGACAAGCCGGTGCTCGTCAGGGACCGCACGGTGTGGAACAAGGTCTACCGGCGCGCCTTCTGGGAACGCTGCGGCCTGGCGTTCCCCGCCGGCATCTACGAGGACGTGCCGGTCGCCATGCAGGCGCACGTCCTGGCCACCAGCGTGGACATGGTGGGCGACGTGGTCTATCACTGGCGCAGGCGCGAGACGGGGGCGACGTCGATCACGCAGCGCAGGACCGAGCCGGACAACCTGTACGAGCGCCTCGCGGCCATCCGCGCGGTCCGCGCCTTCCTCGAGGAGCGTGCGCCCGAACTGCTCGACGGCTTCGACGCGCTGGTGCTGGAGAAGGACATCCTGTTCCTCTTCCAGGCGCTGGAGAACTGCGACGAGTGCGGGCCGGTGGTGGAGCTGGCCCACGCGTGGCTGGCCGAGCTGAGCGTGCGGGCACTGGCCACCGCGCCCTCGCTGCGCCGCCTGGAGCTGCACCTGGTCAAGCGCGGCCTGGTGGCGGAACTGCGCAAGGTGCGCGCGTTCCGGCGGGCCCGCGAGGGCAGCACCCGCATCGTGCCGCGCGGCCTGCGCGTCACCAACTGGTACGGCGACTACCCCTTCTTCCGCAACCGCCGGCTCCGGATCCCCGACGAGGTCTTCGACGCCCGGGACGAGCTCAAACTGGTCGCCAGGGTCGACGCGTGCGAGTGGACCGGCACGGAGTACCGGCTGCGGGGGCACGTGTCGTTCCACCGCGTCGACAGGAAGCTGTCCAGGGTCAGCATGTGGCTCGGCGACGGGCGCCGCCGCGTGCCCCTGGAGGTGCGGCGCTCGGGCCGCCACGGCGTGGTCGCCGCCATCGACCCCCGCCGGCTCGGCGGCGGCGGGAAGAACTGGAAGCTCGAGGTGCGCGCCGAACTGCGCGGTCTGGTCATGACCGGCTTGTGCAGGGACGGCGACACCGGGCCCACGTGGCGGTTTTCCGTGCCGGGACGGTCAAGAACAGGCATGGAAACCACCCAGTAGTTCCAGAGAGTGATCGATCCGGCGCGTTGCGTGGCCATGCTGGAGTCCATGAGGACCTATTCGCTCGATGACGTCCACGAGACACGCAAGCGGAGAGATTCCTGGTGGACCGTGTACTTCGTGGACCCGGCCGCCTGCCGGGTCGCGCTGGCCGTCGCCAACCGCACCCAGCTGACGCCCAACGCGCTCACCGTGTTCTCCCTGGTCCTCGGCGCGGTGTCGGCCGCCTGTTTCGCGATGAACCAGCTCGCGGCGGGCGCTCTCGCGTTCTATCTGAGCTTCATGATCGACTGCGTGGACGGCAAGGTCGCCCGGCTCAAGGGCACCGGCACGCCCTTCGGGCTCTGGCTCGACTACGTGGGTGACCGCGTCCGGGTGGTCCTGTGCGCCGGAGGGCTGGCGTACGGGCAGTACGCGCTGACGGGCGAGGTGCACTTCATCGTCCTGGGCGCGGCGGTGGCCGTGCTCGACCTGTTCAGGTACGTCAACGCGCCGCAGATGAAGCGGGTGCGCGAGGCGGTCAAGGAGGGGCGGCAGGAGCCCGGCGACGAGCATGAGCCCTTCGACCAGGATCCTTTCGACCAGGAGCCGCAGGAGCAGCAGGATCGGGTGGCGCTGGGGCGGGGGCCCCGGCGGCGCAGCTTTCCGCGACGGCTCAACAGGTTCCTGGCCCGCCACAGGGTGCGCTCGCACCTGATCAGCGGCATCGAGTTCCATGCGGCGGTGTTCGTGGTCGCGCCTCTTGCGGGGGCATGGGCGCTGATCCCGCTCGCCGCGATGTCGGGGGTTCTGCTGCTGGCCAACGAGGTCTTCCTCGTCTACCGGCTGTGGCTCTTCACGCGCAGGCACGGCGCGGCCTCCTCTCAGGAGAGCCGAGAGCACGTTCTCGTCTAAGTTTTCGGGGGTTACAACGCAATGTCCGACCGGCCAGTCTTCGTCATCGGATGCCCGCGGTCTGGCACCACGATGCTCCAGCTCATGCTCCACTCGCACCCGCGCATGGCGGTGCCTCCGGAGACGCGCTTCCTCGTTCCCGCCTACCACCGCCGGCGCACCTGGGGCGACCTGCGGGTCACCCAGCGCCGGCGCGCGTTCGCCCAGTGGATCGCGACCGAACGCAGCACCAAGTTCCGCGAGCTCAAGATCGACAAGGACGAGTTCGTCCGGCAGTGCGTGGAGGGCCCGGGCTCGCTCGGATCGGTGATCGGCACGGCCTTCCGCATGTACGCCGACCGCTTCGACAAGCCCCGCTGGGGCGACAAGCGACCGAGCTACGTCAAGCAGGTCGACATGCTGCTGCGGCTCTTCCCCGACGCCCAGTTCATCCACCTGATCAGGGACGGCCGCGACTGCGTGTCCTCGCTGAAGGAGATGCCCTGGTACAACCTGGACTCCTTCCACGCCGTGTCCACCTGGGCCGAGGCCATCGACGCGGGCGGCCGGCTGCGCCGGACCCTGCCCGATGACACGTACTACGAGCTGCGCTACGAGGACCTCACGGACGACCCGGCGACCGAGCTGAAGAAGCTCTGCCACTTCCTGGAGGAGGACTTCGCCCCGTCGATGGTCTCCCCGCGCGAGGCGGCCCAGGTGGCGGTGCCGCAGCACAAGGTTTGGCACAGCAACACGCACAGCGACGTCCTGCGCAGCCGCGTGGGCAGCTGGGCGAACCGGCTGGAGGACTGGGAGATCTCGTTGTGCGAGCACATGCTCGGCGACCGCCTGGAGTCCATGGGGTACGAGCTCACCGGCGCGCCCAAGCCCACCAAGGAGCACGTGGTCGCCTGCCAGAAGACGATGCAGAAGCGTAAGGCCAGCCGCATGCGCAAGGCCATGCGCGACCGGCTGAACCGGCTGCGCGAGCCGAGCCCGGTGGCCGCGATGCTCACCTCGGGCCAGTGCTCGCTCGCGGGCGTGCCGCAACAGCGCCCGGAGCTGGCCGAACCGGCGGTGTAGCCGCCTCAGCGGTCGATGTGGGCGAACATCGACTCCCAGCGGTCCAGCACGGGGTCGAGGCGGAAGGCCTCGGCCCGTGCGCGGGCGGCGGCGCCCGCGCGGCGCCGCTCCTCCGTGGAACGGACGAGCCGGCCCAGCGCCGAGGCGAAGGCGGTGACGTCGCCGGGCGGCACCACCACCGGCCCGGCCGAGCGCACGCCCCCCGAGACGCCGAACGCCACCGCGGGCACCCCGTGCGCCGCCGACTCCAGCAGCACGACGGGCAGTCCCTCGTGCTCGCTGGTCAGGCCGAGAACCGAGGCCGCCAGATATTCGCCGGGCATGCGCGCGGCGGGCACCCGCCCGCGGAAGACCACCCGGTCACCGACGCCCTCCCCGGCCGCGCGCTCGCGCAGCCGCGCCAGCTCGCCGCCGTCGCCGATCAGGTGCAGCTCCCACGGCGGCGGCGCGCCCGACCGGGCGAACGCGGTGATCAGCCGGTCGAACCGTTTGACCCCCTCCAGCCTGCCCACGCCGAGCACCCGCGGCGAGTCGAGCGCGGACGTCTCCTCCGGCCAGGCCGCCAGGGGGTTCGGCAGGCTCCACGTGTTGGGCAGCAGCGCGTGCTCCGAGAACCGCCACGCGTCGTCCTCGCTGAGGAACACCGCCTGGTCGAGCCGGGGGTAGTGCCTCCTGATCGAGGCCAGGTGCCAGCAGTCGCGGGCGTGGTCGTAGGAGCCGTGGTACTGCCCGATGGGCCGGAACGCCGGCGGCAGCAGCCCCGCGATCCTGGCCACCGCCGAGGGCGAGGTCATCACCGCGTACCCCGGCCGGATCGTTTCGAGCAGTTCCTTCAGCTTCCTGTCGACCCGCCTGCGGGCCAGGCGTCCGGCCGTGTCCACGGGCCGGCGGCTGATCACGTGGTGGTGGTAGAGCGGCCGGTGCACGTACCGGAAGGGGGCGGCGGGGCGGTGCAGGCCGATCACGTGCACCTCGTGGCCCCGGCCGGCCAGCCCCTGCGCGAGGGTGTGCGTCACCTGCTGGACGCCGCCGAGGGAGTCGGCGTCGAGGCAGGCGAAGACGACGCTCAATGGGCGCCCTCGAAGAAGTCGGCCACGATCCTGGCGGCGGCGTCGCCGTGCTCGTCGGCGCACCAGAGGTCGCGGAAGGCGGCGTACCGCTCGGCGCAGGCCGCGTGCCGGGCGGGCAGGTCCCTGATCGCGGCCACGAGGTCCTCGGTGGTCGTCACGCACGGTCCCGGCGCGATGGCCGGGAGGTCGTGGTAGACGCCGCGCTCCGACAGCCGGTAGTCGTCCCAGTCGTCGATGAAGAACACCATCGGCTTGCCCGTGAGCGCGTAGTCGCACATCACCGAGGAGTAGTCCGTCAGCAGCGCGTCCGAGGCGGGCATCAGGTCGTTGATCTCCGGGTAGGATCCGGCGGCGCGGACGAAGTGCAGCAGGTGCTCGGGCACGCGATACCGCTCGACCGGATGGGTGCGCAGGACGACGACCCACTCGCCGGCCAGCTCGTCGGCCATGAGTTCCAGGTCCACGCGCACCGACCGGCCGCTGCCCTTGGCCCGGTCCCGGTAGGTGGGCGCGTACAGGAGGATCTTCCTGCCGGGCGGGATCTCCAGCCGTTCCCGCACGTCGCGCGCGCCCTCCCCGCGTACGAGGGCGTCGCAGCGTGGAGTCCCGCAGCGGTAGACCTTGCCCGTGTAGCCGTTGGACGGCAGGAACACCCGCGAGAACTCCGCGCTCGGCGACACCAGCGCGTCCCACCGGGCGACCGCGGCCCGCCATCGTGCCCGCGGCCGGTCGAAGTCGCCGCGCAGGTCGGGCGCGTCGAAGCCGATCGACTTGATCCCCTGCCCGTGCCAGGTCTGCAGGTAGCGGGTGCCCCGCGGCTTCGGGTAGTCGAGCGGGAACCCGTGGCTGTCCACCCAGATTCCCGCGCGCGCCATCGTCCAGACGTAACGCCAGCTGCCCCTGCGCACCCGCCGCACGCCTCGGGGAAACCCGCCGCGCCCCTTCGCCGCCGACCAGACCACCTCGATCGGCAGCCCGCGCCGCCGCACCTCCTCGTGCAGGGCCCGCGGGCTGCCGCTGTAGCCCTTCCCGACGTCCGACTCGAACAGCGCGAGGTCCCCGCGCCGCGGCAACAGGCGGATCAGCACCTTGTACGCCCGCAACTTGTTCCGCGGCGTGCTGTACCGCCTGAGCAGGCGCCGCTTGACCCGCTGCCACACGGGCCGCGGCCCGGCCACGGGACGCACGCACAGGTACGCGGCGTGGCCCTCCGCCTTCACCGTGCGGCCGGGCAACTCGATGGGCTCGGTGCGCGGGTCGACGATGATCCGGTCGGTCGTGGTGTGCCCGTCGGAGGTCCTGGTGAAGCCGATGCGCGGATCGCACTTGCCGGTGGGCGTGAAGACGACCTCGCTGACGTACCCGCCGTCGCCGGACGGTCGCGGCGTGATGGGGACGCGTTTCCCGCCGAGCTGCAGGAACGCCTTCCACTCCAGCGGCAGCTTGCCGAACGGGTCGTAGCTGCGCACGGTCATCCGTACGCGCTCGCCGTCCGAGGACAGGGCGGTCGCCTCGTGCCGCAGCCTGGACGCCGAGTAGGGCAGCTCCGCCAGCCGCAGCCGGGTGATGTCCATGCCGGGCGAGACCGTGGTGCCCCAGTACGTCCGCCCGTCGTGCTGCACGGCGGCCCTGGGGGCGGCTCTCGGCCCGGTGAGCGAGCCCGCCGCGATCCGCAGGTCCTCGATCCGGTCGTCCAGGATGAGCCGGCAGCAGACCCGGTCGAGGGGCGCCATCTCGTCCAGCGCGTCCCCGGGGATCTCCTCCAGGTACGGCCGCACGATGGAGGCGAACTCCTTGATCCACACCAGGTCGCGGGACGGCAGCGGGTTGAGGTAGACGCGCAGGTCCTGGCGGAGGAAGCGGCGCTGGCGGTGCGGCACCAGGTCGCCGGCCCCGTGCCGGCGCAGGGCGTCGTCGCTCATCCGGGCAGCCGTGACCCGCTGGCGCACGTTGTCCAGGTCGTCGATGCTCAGCGAGATCGACTCGTTCGTGGGCGCCCTGTGCCAGTGGTAGACCGTCCACGGCACGACGGCGAACCTGCGTGACAGCGCGTACAACTCGGCGGCGAAGACGTGGTCCTCGTAGTGGATGTCCTCGGGGAAACGCAGCCGGGCGGCGCGCAGCCGGCCCAGGTCGTAGAGCTTGTTGGTGGTGAAGCTGTCGAGGAACAACGCGGGCTCCTCGCGGATGCCCTCGACCACCCGCCGCCGGGCGAACAACCACGGGTAGTACGGCTGCAGGCGGCCGGTCCGCTCGTACAGACGCGAGATCTGCCCCGACACGAAGTCGGCGCCGGTGCGCTCGATCTCGGCGAGCAGGCTCTTGCACGCGTGCCGGGGCATCTCGTCGTCGCTGTCGAGGAACATGACGTACGGCGCGGTCGCCGCGTCGATGCCGTCGTTGCGCGGGGCCCCGCACCCGCCGCTGTTGTGCCGCCTGCGCAGGTAGCGGACCCGGGGGTCGCCGGCCACGAGCCGGGCCGCCACCTCCGGCGTGCCGTCCGTGCTGGCGTCGTCGGAGATGATCACCTCCAGGTCGCGCAGCGACTGCCCGAGCACGGAGCGTACGGCCCTGGGCAGGCGGGCCGCGTCGTTGTACGTGATGACGACGACGGTGCAGTCCGGCATGCCGAGTCCCCCCAGTAGTCCTCTGCGGGGATGGCTGCCCCTGCCGGAGGGGAAGCGTCAGGACTTGATCAAATATTTGCCCAAAAATCAGCGCATAAGCCGACGAATCACCCAGAGGATGACCAGCAGCGCCGCGACCGCGCCCGCGATCGGCGCCAGCCGCTTGAGCAGCGGTTGCCCGGCGATCTCCAGCAGGTCGAGCGCCTCCTCGTCGGCCGTGCGCGACGTGCGCAACGTGCCAACGGGCCGCACCTCCTGCCGGATCTCCTCGGGTTCGCCGGGCTCCGGCACCGCCGCGACAGGCCGATCCTCCTCCCGCGGAGGGGCGGGCTCGACGGTCGACTCGGACAGCAGCGCGGCCAGGTTCTCGGCGAACCTGTCGATGAGCTTGGCGCCGACCTCGGCCATCACGCCCCGCCCGAACTGGGCCGGCCGGCCGGTCACGTTGAACGTCGTCTCCACGGCCACCGCCGTGGCCCCTTCGCGCGGCGTCATCCGCGCCTTGACCGTGGCGGAGGCCGTGCCCGGCCCCCTCGACTCCTTGCCCGACGCCTTGAGCGTCAGCGTGTGGGAGTCTTTGTCCACTTCCTCGAACGCGGCCGAGCCCTTGTACGTCACCGTGATCGGGCCGACCTTGACCTTCATCCTGCCGGTGAACTCGTCGCCCTCGAAGACGTCCAGGCTCGCCCCCGGCAGGCACGGAGCGACCCGCTCGACGTCGAGCAGCACCGCCCAGGCCTGCTCGACCGGAACAGGAACCGTGAACTCGTGTTCGAAACGCATCGCCATCGACCGCTCCTTCTCCGTTGCGACACTACGCCGGGGCGGGGGCACCCCGGAAGGGATGCCCCCTTGAGATCAGGGCGATCCGGCCGCCGCGCGTACCGCCCGATGGGTCAGCACCCTGGCCAGGTGCCGCCGGTAGTCGGGCTGCGCGTGCAGGTCGGCCGGCGGAGAGGTGTCGGCGGCCGCCTCCTCGCACGCCAGGCGCACCTGGTCACCGAGCTCCACGCCCCGCAGGGCCGACTCGGTGGCTCGGGCGCGCAGCGGCTTCTCTCCCATGTTCGTCAGCCCGATCCTGGCCTCGGTGATCGCGCCGTTGGAACGCTTGACCGCCGCCGCCACCCCGACGATCGCCCACGACTGCGCGGTCCTGTGGAACTTCTCGTAGTGGAAACCCCAGCCCGCGCCCAGCTTCGGGATCTTCACCCCGGTCAGGATCTCGCCCGGCTCCAGCGCCGACTCCAGGTAGTCGACGAAGAAGCCGGCGGCGGGGATCTCCCGCTCACCCTCCGCCGACCTGGCCACGAGCACGCCGTCCAGTGCCAGCACCACGGCCGGCAGGTCGCCCGCCGGGTCGGCGTGCGCCAGCGAGCCGCCGAACGTGCCCCGGTGCCGGATCGCCCGGTCGGCCACCATGGCCGTGGCCAGCGCCACCAGCGGGCATCCGGCGGTGACCACGTCGGAGCGCACGACCTCGTCGTGCGTGGTCATCGCGCCGATGAAGACGTGGTCGCCGCGATCGTGCACGCCCTTCAGATCCGGCAGCCGGCCGACGTCCACCAGCGTCGACGGGTACGCCAGCCGCATCCGCAGCAGCGGCAGCAGCGACTGGCCGCCCGCCAGCACCTTGGCTTCCTCGTCGGAGGCGAGCGCCTGGCAGGCCTCCTCCAGCGAGGCGGGCCGGGCGTAGTCGAACTGCGCGGGGATCATGGCCGTGCTCCTTCCTGCGCGCCGTCGTTGAGGACCCGCCAGATGCGTTCCGGCGTGCACGGCATCCGTACGTCGTGCACGCCGCGCGGGCGCAGGGCGTCCACGACGGCGTTCACCACGGCCGGGGTCGAGGCGATCGTGCCCGCCTCGCCGACGCCCTTGACGCCCAGCGGGTTGCTGGTCGCCGGCGTCTCTGTGCGGTCGAGGGTGAAGCCCGGCAGGTCCGCCGCCGACGGGAGCAGATAGTCGGCCATCGTGGTGGTCAGCAGGTTGCCGTCGGCGTCGTAGACGGCCTCCTCGAACAGCGCCTGCGCGATGCCCTGCGCGATGCCGCCGTGCACCTGGCCCTCCACGATCAGCGGGTTGACGACCTTGCCGACGTCGTCGACCGCCACGTACGAGCGGATCTTCACCATGCCCGTCTCCGTGTCCACCTCCACCGCGCACAGGTGGGTGCCGTGCGGGAAGGAGTAGTTCTCCGGATCGAACGTGGCCTCGGAGTCGAGCCGCGCCTCCACCCCGTCGGGCAGGTCGTGCGCCGTGAACGCGGCCAGGGCCAGCTCCTGGATCGTCCGCTGAGACTCGGTGCCCCGCACCTTGAACGCCCCGGCCTCGAACTCCAGGTCGTCCGGCGAGCACTCCAGCACGTGCGCGGCCAGCTTGCGGGCCTTGTCCTTGACCTTGTCGCACGCCTTCAGCACCGCGACGCCGCCGATGACCAGCGAGCGGGAGCCGTAGGTGTCCATGCCCTTGTGGGCGATCGCCGTGTCGCCGTGCAACACCGTGACGTCCTCGAACGGCACGCCGAGCGCGTCGGCCGCGATCTGGCTCCACGACGTCACGTGGCCCTGCCCGTGCGGCGAGGTGCCGGTGATGACCTCGACCTTGCCCGTGGGCAGCATGCGCACCGCGCCGTGCTCCCAGCCGCCCGCGCCGTAGTTGGCCTCGCCGAGCATCCTCGACGGCGCCAGTCCGCACATCTCGGTGTACGTGCTGACGCCGATGCCGAGCTGCACCGGGTCGCCCCTGTCACGCCGGTCGGACTGCTCGGCCCGCAGCTTGTCGTAGCCGAACAACGCCAGCGCCCTGTCCGTGGCCGCCTCGTAGTTGCCCGAGTCGTACGTCAGGCCCGAGATCGTCGTGTACGGGAACTCCTCGTGCCTGATCCAGTTGCGCCTGCGCACCTCCACCGGGTCCATGCGCAGCTCGGCGGCGAGCTCGTCCATCATCCGCTCGATGGCGAACGTCGCCTCCGGGCGGCCCGCGCCCCGGTACGCGTCGGTGGGCATCTTGGTGGTGAACACGCCCGTGCAGGCGAACTCGTACGCGTCCATCTTGTAGATCGCGTTGAACATCGACGCGCCCAGCATCGGGATGCCCGGCGTCACCAGCATCAGGTAGGCGCCCATGTCGGCCAGCAGGTCGACCTGCAGCCCTCTGATGCGCCCGTCCGCGTCGGCGGCCAGCCTGATGTGCTGGATCTGGTCGCGGCCGTGGTGCACGGTCAGGTTGCCCTCGGAGCGGGACTCGGTCCACTTGACCGGCTTGCCGAGCTTGCGCGTGAGCAGCAGGCCCAGCACCTCCTCCGCGGTGACCTGCAACTTCGAGCCGAACCCGCCGCCCACGTCGGGCGCGATCACGCGGATCCGGTGCTCGGGGACGCCGGTCACCATGGCCAGCATGACCCGCAGGACGTGCGGGATCTGCGTGGACGTCCAGAGCGTGAACGACTCGCCGTCGGTGTCGGCCAGCACCGCCCGCGGCTCCATCGCGCTCGGGATGAGCCGCTGCTGCACGTACGTGCGGTCGATGACGACGGGAGCGCCCTCGAACGCGGCGTCGAGGTCGCCCGACGTGATCTTCGCGCTGAACGCCTTGTTGCCCGCCTCGTGCACCTTCGGGCTGCCGTCGGCGAGGGCTTCGTTCATGTCGAGCACGGCAGGCAGCGGCTCGTAGTCGACCTCGATGGCGTCGAGCGCGTCGGCGGCGCGGTAGCGGTCGGTCGCGACCACGCAGGCCACGGCCTCGCCGACGTAGCGCACCTCGGACACGGCCATCGGCGGGTGGTCGGGGATGACGATGTCGTCGCTCACCGGCCAGGCGCACGGCAGGCTGCCCTGCTCGGCGGCGAAATCCTCCCCGCTGTACGCCGCCACGACCCCCGGCAGGTCACGCGCCCCCGACACGTCGACCCTGGTGATCCTGGCGTGCGCCATCGGGCTGCGCAGGTACATCACGTGCAGCATGCCGGGGCGCGAGAGGTTGTCCGTCCACTGCGTCCGCCCCGTGAGCAGCCTCGTGTCCTCTTTGCGCCGCCGCGGCCTGCCCACCTCGGAGCGGTCGGTCGGCTCGTTGAGCTGGTCGCTCCGGGCGATCTGCTCGGCGACCAGGCCGGCGTCCATCTCCGTCATTGCGAACTCACCGCCTGCCCCATCTCCTGCGCGCCCCTCCGTACGGCGCGGACGATGTTGCAGTAGCCGGTGCAGCGGCACAGGTTGCCCTCGAGGCCCTCCCTGATCATCTCCTCCGACGGGTCGGGATCGTCTCTGAGCAGGTCGATCGAGGCCATGACCATGCCGGGCGTGCAGTATCCGCACTGCAGCGCGTGCTCTTCGTGGAAGGCCCGCTGCATCGGGTGCATCGACCCGTCGGCGCCCAGGCCCTCGATGGTGACGACGTCGCCGCCGTCGGCCTGGACGGCCAGCACCGAGCAGCTCTTCACGCTCTTGCCGTCGAGCATGACCGTGCAGGCGCCGCAGTTGCTCGTGTCGCAGCCGACCGGTGTGCCGGTTTTGCCGAGCCGGTCTCTCAGCAGGTGGACGAGCAGGAGCCGCGGTTCGACGTCCTCCTCGTAGGTGATCCCGTCGACGGTGACGGTGATTCGGGGCATACGTCCTCCCTCAGGAGCAGGGGGAAAGGCGGACACTCCGAACGTACGCCGGTGTTATTCCGGGTCAAGGTCTACTTGCCGCGCAGCCCCTTGGCGATGATCGCCACCAGCCCCGCGAACGCCAATCCCAGCACCATCACACCCCAGAGAACCAGCCAATCCGTGATCGCCCTTGTCACCACCAAAATACCCAAAACGACAAAAAGCACGCCGCTGAGCAGGGCCATCCAGTCCGTCCTGTGCACGCGGCGCGGCCGCTCGACGTCACGCGCCACGTCGCACCTCGATGTCGCCGACGCCGCTGCGCAGATCGAGCACGAGGGTGGCGGGCTCGCCGTCCGGTTTCACCTCGGGTTGCAGCACTTCGTTCACCCGCACATCCACTCCGCCCTGGACCGACTGGTCCAGCGTGATGTCGCCGACCTTGTTGGAGGCACGCACCTCCACTCTCGCCGTCGGTGGCACGATCACCACCAGCTCGCCCGCCTTGACCGAGGCGGTGAACGTCGTCGTCGACCCCGGCGCCAGCTCCAGCTCCGACAGGTCGAGCCGGCCGTCGCCGAGCCCGGCGTCATAGTGCCGGCTCGCCTCCGCGACGCTGGCCGGGGTCCATTCCGACGATCCGACATTGCTCGGCACACCGCCCAGCATCAGCCCCGTGCCCACGAGCAGCGCGACGAACGTACCAGCGGCGACCAGCCCGGCGCCCCGCCCCCACCAGGCGGCGATCAGCAGCCCGGCGCCGATGGTGATGAGCATGGCGCCGCCGACGATGGTCGGGCTCACGCCAGTGACCGTCCTGGCCTGGGCCGCCATGACGATTCCTCCAATGATGAAAGCCAGCAACAGGGTGAAGACGCCGATGAACGACTTCGGGCGGCGTGCCGGCCTGGGCCGTTCCGCGGGGGCCGGGCGGGCGTACAGAGCCGGATCGTACGGCGAGTAGCCGCCGGCTCTCCTGGCCGGATCGAGCGGCTGGTAGGGGCCGTTGGGGGCGAACGGGTCGCCGTAGGCGGCCGTTCGCGGCTGCCGCCGTCCGTGGGCGGGCGGCTGGTACGGGGGCACGGCGTGCTCCGCCGTCACCGCGTCGCCGAGGGCCGCGTCCGGCTCGACGGCGTCGTGCCCCCGGGCAGGTCCGGCCGGCGGCGACTCCTGAGCGTTCTCGCTCACCAGCCCGGTGAACTCCCGGGTCGGCTCGTGGGGCGGTCGGCGGGTCGTCTCCTGCGCCGGTTCCTGGACCGGATGGCGGGTCGTCTCGTGTACCGGTTCCTGGACCGGCCGGTGGCCTGTCTCCTGCGCCGCGGGCTCGCCCAGGCCGGTGGCCGCGGACTGCGGGCGTACCGGAGACGTCGGCCTGGGAGGCGTGTAGGACGGCGCCGGTCGCCCGTCGCCGGTCCTGCGCCTGCTGAGCCGCTCGGGCATCGACCGGGCCAGCCCCAGCAGGTCGACCCCGCTCGCGTGCGCGGCCAGCAGCGACACGGCCAGGAACACGCCCACCACGAGCGTGCCCACGTCCAGCCACACCGTCGCCATGTTGATCCCCAGGCCGCACGCCAGCACCGCGGCCAGCAGCGCCATCACGGCGTCGGCGTCGAAGTCGCGGCGGGTCCACTGCTCGATGAGGCCGGGCTTGCCGTTCGGCTCCTTCATCAGCAGGAACGCCGCGATGTAGAGGAACAGGCCGATGCCAGAGCCGAGCATCAGCACCGCGAAGCCCACGCGGAACACCACGGGGTCGATGCCGGTGTGCCGCCCGAGGCCCGCGCAGACTCCCATGAGGAAGCGCCCCTCGCTGCTGCGTCGCAGCACACGGTGAGGAGCGGCCGGTTCCCTGGGCGGAGCTTCTGTCATGTCACCATCGTGTACCTGCGTGCGGTGTGCCCGCATCCGGGACACCCCTGACCCGACCCGGGGGTCGTTCCCTGATGCCCTTGTGCCCGGGACGTGTGACTATGGCCATGTTATGGCTGACCAGAAGACACTTGCCGAGCCCAGCGGCGAAACGCCTTATCGGCGGATGATGCGCCCCATGGAGGGCCGCCTGATCGGCGGCGTGGCCCAGGGGCTGGCGACGCAGCTCTCGCTTGATCCGGTGGTGATCAGGCTGATGTTCGTGCTGCTCAGCGTCGTCGACGGCATCGGCATGGTCGCGTACGCGGTGTTGTGGATGGTCGCGCCGAAACAGCCGTACCAGGGGACCGCCCCGCCGCAGCGTGACTGGAGCCAGCTCGCCGCGTTCAGCGCGATCGGGGTGGCGCTGCTGGCGTTCGGCTGGTTGACGGGCGCCTCCCAGGGCGGCATCGGCATGTTGCCGTTCGCCGTGGGCGGGATCGGCGCCCTCATCCTCTGGCAGCAGGCGGACCCGGAACGCCGCAAGACCTGGATGAGCGGCGCGGCCCTCAGCATGCGGAAGAACCGGGTGCGCTCGCTGCTCGGCGTCGTGCTCGTCGTGATCGGCGGGGCCGGGTTCCTGGCGGCACAGGGCGAGCTGGCCCAGGCCAGCCAGGGGCTGCTGTTCACCGCCGTCGTGGTCGGCGGCCTGGCCGTCATCGCCGCCCCCTGGCTGGCCGGCCTGTGGAAAGAGCTGCAGCTCGAACGCCGTGAGCGCATCAGGCAGGAGGAACGCGCCGAAGTGGCCGCCATGGTGCACGACTCGGTGCTCCACACGCTCACGCTGATCCAGCGGGTCGCCCACGACCAGCGCGAGGTCACCCGCCTGGCCCGTGCGCAGGAGCGCGACCTGCGCAACTGGCTCTACCAGCCGGCCCAGGACGCCGACGCCACGGTGGCGGCCGCCGTACGCAGGATCGCGGCCGAGGAGGAGGACGCGCACGGCGTGCCCATCGAGGTGGTCTGCGTCGGAGACATCGACCTCGATTCGGCGGGCAAGCTGGCCGCCATGCTCAAGGCGTCCCGGCAGGCGATGGTCAACGCCGCCAAATACTCTGGCAGTCCGTCCATTTCCGTCTATGCGGAAGTAGAGGGTGAAGAGGTCACGATTTTCGTGAAGGATCGTGGCAAGGGGTTCGACCTTGACGCCGTGCCTCTGGACAGGATGGGAATCAGGGAGTCCATCATCGGGAGAATGGAACGTCACGGAGGCGCGGCCAGGGTGCGCACCGAGCCCGGCGAGGGCACGGAAGTGATGTTGACCATGAAGGTGGAGAAGGCATGACACGGGTGTTGATCGTCGATGATCACCGGCTGTTCCGTTCCGGCGTACGCGCCGAACTCGGCGACTCGATCGAGGTGGTGGGCGAGGCCGAGGACGTGGACTCCGCGGTCAAGGCGATCGCCGAGCTGCAGCCCGACGTGGTGCTGCTCGACGTGCACATGCCCGGGGGCGGCGGCCAGGAGGTGCTGCGCCGCGTCCTGGGCTCCGGCTCCCAGGTGCGTTTCCTCGCCCTGTCGGTCTCCGACGCCGCCGAGGACGTCATCGGCGTGATCCGGGGCGGCGCCAGAGGCTACGTCACCAAGAACATCAGCGGCAAGGAGCTGACCGACGCCATCCGCAGGGTGTCGGAGGGCGACGCGGTCTTCTCGCCGCGGCTGGCGGGCTTCGTGCTGGACGCGTTCGCCTCGTCGGAGGCCCCGTCCATCGACCCTGAGCTCGACTCGCTGACGCAGCGCGAGCGCGAGGTGCTGCGGCTGATCGCGCGCGGCTACGCGTACAAGGAGATCGCGAAGGAGCTGTTCATCTCGGTCAAGACCGTGGAGACGCACGTGTCGTCGGTGCTGCGCAAGCTCCAGCTCTCCAACCGCCACGAGCTTTCCCGCTGGGCCACCGCCCGCCGCCTGGTCTGACCCCCGACTGCCGGACCGTCCGCGCGGACGCCCGCCACCAGCGATCTCACCGCCGGCGGCGGGCGGCAGGGACGGGCGCGGGTTTCTGCGCCGGCCGGAGCTACAGCTTCTCGAGCGGCGCGTACGCCAGCAGCAGCGTCTTCTCACCGCCGCTGCCGAAGTCGATCTTGACCTTGGTCTTCTCCGCCACCCCGTCGACGGACACCACCGTGCCCAGCCCGAACGCGTCATGGCTGACCCGGTCGCCCGGCGCCAGCGACGGCACGGTGCGCCCGCCGCTCTTCGCCGGGGCGGGCCGGGCGGCCGGCTCGCGCCGCGTGGCCGCGCTCCATGCGGACTTCTCGGGGTCGGTGCGCCAGTCGACGAGCTGCGCCGGCACCTCGTTGACGAAGCGGGAGGCGGGATTGAACGACGGCGCCCCCCAGGAGCTGCGCACGGCCGCGCGCGTGAGGTAGAGCCGCTGCTGGGCCCGGGTGATGCCGACGTAGGCCAGCCGCCGCTCCTCCTCCAGCTCCTTGGGCTCGCTCAGCGACCTGATGTGCGGGAACACGCCGTCCTCCATCGCCGTCAGGAAGACGACGGGGAACTCCAGCCCCTTGGCGGTGTGCAGGGTCATCAGCGTGACGACGCCCTGCCCGCCGTCGGCGTCGGGGATCTGGTCGGCGTCGGCCACCAGCGACACCTGCTCCAGGAACTCGACCAGCGTGCCCTCCGGGTTGGCCTCCTCGAACTCGGAGGCCACGGAGATGAGCTCGTTGAGGTTTTCCAGGCGCGACTCGTCCTGCGGATCTTCTGAGGCCTCCAGCTCGGCGCGGTAGCCGGTGGCCACCAGCACCTCCTCGGCCAGCGCGGACGGCGGCACGCCCTCGGCCTTGGTGATCAGCTCCTCGATCATCGCGACGAACTCGCGCACCGCGTTGAGCGAGCGGGTGGCCATGCCGTACGCCTCGTCGGCCCTGCGCAGCGCGTCCCAGAACGAGATGCGCTCGCGCGACGACAGCGCCTCGATCATGGCCTCCGCCCGGTCGCCGATGCCGCGCTTGGGCACGTTGAGGATGCGCCGCAGCGACACCACGTCGGCCGGGTTGGCCAGCACCCGCAGGTAGGCCAGCAGGTCCTTGACCTCCTTGCGCTCGTAGAAGCGCACGCCCCCGACCACCTTGTAGGGCAGGCCGGTGCGGATGAAGATCTCCTCGAACACGCGGGAGGCGGCGTTGGTGCGGTAGAAGACCGCGACGTCGCCGGCCTTGACGCCCTCCTCGTCGCTGAGCCGGTCGACCTCCTGGGCCACGAACATGGCCTCGTCGTGCTCGTTGTCGGCGACGTAGCCCACGATCTTGGGGCCGTCGCCCTGGTCGGACCAGAGGTTCTTGGGCTTGCGCGACTCGTTGCGCGCGATGACGGCGTTGGCGGCGGCCAGGATGTTCTGGGTGGAGCGGTAGTTCTGCTCCAGCATGATCGTGCGCGCGTCGGGATAGTCGCGCTCGAACTCCAGGATGTTGCGGATCGTCGCGCCGCGGAAGGCGTAGATCGACTGGTCGGCGTCGCCCACCACGCACAGCTCCGACTGGTCGGCCCCCGACCGCACCAGGTCGCCGTCGGCGGTGCGCAGCTCGGGATGCCCCACCAGCTCCCTGATCAATATGTACTGGGCGTGGTTGGTGTCCTGGTATTCGTCGACCAGCACGTGCCTGAAGCGCATCCGGTAGTGCTCGGCCACCTCGGGGAAGAGCTGGAACAACGTCACCGTGTTCATGATGATGTCGTCGAAGTCCATCGCGCCGGCCTCGGTCAGCTTGAGCTGGTAGGCCTTGTACGCCTGCGCGAGCGTCTTCTCCAGATGCGAGCCCGCCCTGTCGAGCGCGCTCTCGTAGTCGACCAGCTCGTTCTTGAAGTTGCTGACCTGGGCGGAGAACGAGCGCGGCGGATAGCGCTTCGGGTCGAGCTCCATCTCCCTGCAGACCATCGCCATGAGCCGCTGGGAGTCGGCCTGGTCGTAGATCGAGAAGCTGGAGGGGAACCCCAGCCGCTTGGCCTCCCGCCGCAGGATGCGCATGCAGGCGCTGTGGAACGTCATCACCCACATGGCCTTGGAGCGCGGCCCGACCAACTGGTCGATGCGCTCCTTCATCTCCTTGGCGGCCTTGTTGGTGAAGGTGATCGCGAGGATCTCGCCCGGATGCGCGTCGCGCTCGGCCAGCAGATAGGCGATGCGATGCGTCAGCACCCGCGTCTTGCCTGACCCTGCCCCCGCGACGATGAGCAGCGGGCTGCCATGATGGATCACGGCCTCGCGCTGCTGCGGGTTGAGGCCATCGAGCAAGGGGTGGTCAACAGAGACTTGGGTCGGCACCCACCTAGGTTAAGACGCCCCACCGACAAACGTCGCACGGAATGCCGTCGCCGGTGCTCCGGTTGTGCTCGACGGAATGTCCAGAAAGGGGAACCATGCTGCCGGAGAGCGAGATCAACCGGGTTCTTGTCGTGACCGCCCACCCGGATGACGCCGATTTCGGCGCGGCGGGGAGCGTGGCGCTGTTCGTCGACCGGGGCGTGGAGGTCACGTACCTGCTGGTCACGGACGGTGACGCGGGCGGCAACGAACGCACTCTGGACAACTCGGGCATGGCCGAGCTGCGCAGGACCGAGCAGCGGGCCGCCGCCAAGGCGGTCGGCGTCACGGATCTGCGTTTTCTCGGCTACCCGGACGGCCAGGTGGTGCCGTCGCTCGAGCTCAGGTGTGACATCGCCCGCGTGATCCGGCAGGTCAGGCCCGACCTGGTCATCACCCACCATCCGGATCGTAACTACCGGTTCGTCGCGCCCAGCCATCCCGACCATCGCGCGGTGGGCGGCGCCGCCCTCGACGCCGTCTATCCCGACGCCCGCAACCCCTACGCCTTCCCCGAGCTGGCGCGGGACGAGGGCCTGGAGGCCTGGACCGTGCGTGAGGTGTGGCTGACCGGCGGCCCCGCACCGGATCACTGGGTGGACGTCACCGGCGCCATGGACCGCAAGCTCGCGGCCTTGCAGTCACATGTGAGCCAGGTCGCTCATGTGGAGGGCTTCGCCGACTTCGTCAGGAGCCGTTTCGCCGCCTGGGGCGAGCAGGCCGGCTTCGGCGAGGGCCGCTACGCGGAGGGCTTCCAGGTCGTCTCCACGGACTGACCTCCGCCTCGCGGTGTTACGGCACCGATCCGGGGGCAACCACCCAGAGCGCGGGCTGCCCCGTGATCTCGGAGATGACGTCGAAGTCGCGGTCGTAGTGCAGGATCGTCGCCCCGTGCACCTCGGCGCAGGCGGCGATCAGCAGATCGTTCGGTCCGATGCCGCGGTGCTGAGAGATCGTTACGAGCTGTTTCTGCACGTCCAGGGCCCGTGCCTGCACCTCCTGGTCCATCGGGAGCAGCACGCACTCGCGCTGGGCCTGAAGGATGCGTTGGTAGTGGGCGATGTCGCGGGCGCTATAGAGCACTTCGAGATCGATGATGCTGCAGGTCGCCACGGCCCGGGCCGCGTAGAGCGGATGGAGCGCCTTCGCGACCGCGTCGCTGGTGCGGATGCGCGCGAGCGCGCTCTTGTCCAGCAGATACATCAGTCCTGCCGTCGCCACGCATTCTTCATGATCTCCGGGTCGAGCAGATCCGGGCTCCCCTCCGTGCGCCAGAACTCGAAGGCCTCGATCGCGCTTGCCCTCTCCGCGTCCCTGTCGATGACCACCTGCAGTGCGATGTGGACCGTCTCCTTCATGGTCGGCGTCCCTAGCTTCTGCTGGGCCTCCTCCAGGAGCTCCTTGTCGATGTCGATCACTGTACGCATGCAACACCACCTCCGTACCTCCAGCGTATATCAGAAATTACGATCTTGATATACGCCCTTCCCGAGGAGGAGCGATTTCCCGGGAAGGGCGCCACGCAGACGCTAGAGCATCGAGGCAGGGGTCGTGTGGAACGATCCAGAAGGCGCCGGAGGGATCTTCACTCCCGGGTGGAGAACCTTCATTCCCGGATGGGTAGATGATCTACCGCGGGACGGGAGGGACGGTCACCGTACGTGGTCAGAACGGGATGAGCGGAAGATCTCAGGCTGAGGCGCGAGGGCTTGGTTTCTGCTTGCCGGCGAGGCGGGCGAAGAGGTAGCCGAAGGAGTTGGTGGCCAGGTGCAGCATCACGGGGGTGAGCAGGCCGCCCCGGCGGCGTAGCTCGCAGAACATCACGCCCGCCGCCGCCGTGGACACCACGCTGCCCGCCACCACGCGGGCGGTGTCGAGGCGCCCGGGGGCTTCGTCGGCGACCAGGGCGCCGAGCGCGGGGTTGGCGCGGGCCATGTCGATGGCCGGGAGGATGTGCCAGAGGCCGAACAGGGCGGAGGAGACCCCGGTGGCGGCGACCGTGCCGTGCCTCTGGCGGAGCAACGCGTGGAGGGCGCCCCTGAAGCCCACCTCTTCCAGCAGGACCGTGCCGAAGGGGACCTGGATCAGCGCCTCCTCCCAGACACGGGCGCGCGAGAGCGACAGGGCGCGGTCGTCGTGGAAGAGGGGCCTGGTGCGCGGCATCGAGATGCCGACCGTGTAGACGGCGGCCACTCCGGCGGCAAGGGCGCCGCCCGCGATCGCGCCCCGGCGGCCGTGCTCGAAGCCGAGCTCCTGCCACGAAAGGCCGGACCTGCGGGCCATCGCCACCAGGGCGGCCGTCGCGGCGGCGGACGTCACCGGGCCGAGCCGGGGGGCGATCTTGTTGTTCATGATGTTGGCGGCGGCGAGGATCGCGATCGAGCGAAGCAGCACCCCTGCAGGCTACGTCGCCCGCGTCGTCAGGGGGCGGGCGACGGAGCACAGGCCGTCAGGAGGCGGGCGACGTAACACAGGCCGTCAGGAGGCGGCGGGACGGCGCCAGCCCTCGGGGAAGCGGGTGCGGCGGCGCTCCTGCGGGGTGAGGCCGCCCCAGATGCCCTCCGCCTCGCCCTCCCTTAACGCGTAGGAACGGCACTCCTCGATGACCTGGCAGCCGGCGCAGACCGCTTTGGCCCGCGCCTCCTGCAGCGGTGTGGGGGCGAGGGGGAAGAAGAGGTCAGGGTCGCTGGACCTGCACGCGCCCCTGCGCAGCCAGCCGATCTCCTCCAGTGACATGGGTCAAAGGTAGAGCGTGGTCATGATCGGACACATCATCCTCTCGGTTGACGCGCGCGTACATCCCTGGGGTGGAGGGCCGTCCGGTCCGTACGGCGTCAGCAGGCGCTCACCCCGTCCCGGTATCCCCTCGCGAACGAGGCCTGACGTTGCGCCGCCGTTCCGTGTGCCGAGGGGTCGAGCCAGTCGTCCGTCGGGTCGCCCGCCGCCTCCAGGCTGTAGAGCAGCTCTTCCTCGTCGCCCTCCTCCGCCCGCAGCGCGCCCGAGTTCACCAGGGCGGACAGGGTGCCGCCCGCGTAGCAGTCGGCCTGGAGCTCCGCCTGCACGTTCAGCTGGAAGCCCGTCTGGAGCTGCGCCTGTACGGCGTGCCCTATCTCATGCGGGATGATCACATAGACGGATCCGTCGCCCATCTCCGTCCACAGCGCCTCCATCCAGTCCCGGTCAAACGCGACGAAGTGACCGAGCGGACAGTAGAAGGCGTTGTTCGGGACTGCGGGCTCGTTGCCGCAGGCAGGGCCGGAGCGGCCCGCGTAGGGGACGAAGGCGGTCAGTGGCCGATATATCCGGCCTAACTGCTCGAACTGCTGCTTCCAGAACGCCTCCGACAACGTACGTGCCGTGCGGACGTCCTCCTCGAAGGAGTCGGCGCCCTCCGTGTCCATGGACGCCGGCCGGGTGATGCCGCACGCGCCGACCAGCAGGACCAGGACGAGAACCAGGGCTCGGATCACAGGCTTCACACATCCCAAGTGTGCACGGGCTCGTTGCTGTGCATGCGCTCGATGTACTCCAGCGTCATGGCCCGCAGCGCCTCGTGCCGGTCGCCTCCGTGCGCGTGCACGCGCTCCACCTGCCAGCTCGCGCCCGTACGGCCGGCGATGCAGCGTCCCTCGATGATGCCGAGCAGCCGGTCGGCGACGGGCCCGTCCACGCCCCACGCGGCCAGCCCCTCCTGGGCCATGGGCAGCAGGCGGCGCAGGATCAGCTCGGCCGCGGGCACCTCGCCCACCCCTGGCCAGTACAGCCGCGCGTCCAGCCCGTGCCGGGCCGCGGCGGCGAGGTTGTCGGCCGCCGCCTGGAACGACATCCGGCTCCACAGCGGCCGCTCGGCGTACGGCAGGACGCGCATCAACCCGTAGTAGAAGGCCGCGTTGGCGGTGATGTCGGCCACGGAGGGTCCGGCGGGCAGCACCCGGTTCTCGACGCGCAGGTGCGGCACCCCGCTCACCACCGCGTACACCGGCCGGTTCCATCGGTAGATCGTGCCGTTGTGCAGGGTGAGCTCGTGGAGCTCCGGCATGCGGCCCTGTTCGAGCTCCGCGCGCGGGTCCTCGCTCTCGCAGAGGGGCAGCAGCGCGGGGAAGTAGCTGACGTTCTCCTCGAAGAGGTCGAAGACGCTCGTGATCCACCGCTCGCCGAACCAGACTCTCGGCCGTACGCCCTGCGTCTTCAGCTCCGCCGGCCGCGTGTCCGTGGCCTGCTCGAACAGCGCCATCCTGGTCTCGCGGTGCAGCTCCTTGCCGAACAGGTAGGGCGAGTTGGCCGCGGCCGCGACCTGGGGGGCGGCGATGATCTGGGCCGCGTTCCAGTGGGCGCCGAACGCCTCGGGGCTGACCTGAAGGTGGAGCTGCACGCTGGTGCAGGCGGCTTCGGGCGTGATGCTGTCCGCGTGCGTGTCGAGGCGTTCGACGCCCTCGATGGACAGGTGCAGGTCCTCGCCGCGGGCCGCGAAGATCTGCTCGTTGAGCAGGCGGTAGCGGGGGTTCGCGGAGAGCGTGCCCTCGCCGATGTCCTGCTCGCGCAGGGTGGGCAGGATGCCGACCAGGGCCAGGTGGGCGTCCTGGGAGCGGGCGCGATCCTCGGCGTGGTTGAGCCGCGCCCTGATGTCGTTCTCCAGGAGGAGCGCGCCGTCGCCGCCGAGCTCCCGGGGCTCGATGTTGATCTCGATGTTGAACTGGCCCAGCTCCGTCGCCCAGTCCGGCCGCTCGATGGCGGCGAGCACCTGGGCGTTGCGCATGACGGCCTCGCCGCGCGCGTCCACGATGTTGAGCTCGATCTCCAGTCCGGCGAGCGGGCGTTCGAAGTCGAAGCGGGATTCGCGCAACATCTGGGCGAAGACGTCGAGGCACCGACGCACCTTTTCCCGATATTTCCGGCGGTCGTCCCGGCTGAAGGCGACGACTGGCACGTCCCTGCCCATATCAGGAAATGTCGCACGCCAACGCCGCCAAAACCAGAGCGCAGGCCAGTCTTTACCGCAGCCTGGGCCGCCGGATGACGTCCCATGGACCACCGCCGAAACCGCCGGTCACCGGACGGCCCCCGGCCACCGTTTCTGAGAGCGGCCTGCCGCACCTCGATACCCGTCGGTACGGAGACGGAGGGGCCCGGCGTGAGCGGTTCACGCGGCGCCGGTCGCCACGGGGCAACGGGTCACCACGGAACACGGCCTGCGGGGCGCTCCGTGGCGGCGGCGCGCCACTGAAGGGTCAGAAAGCGTTGCCCTGGAAGGTCCCCGGCCGGCGTGCGGTGGGTGGCCGGCCTTGGCGGAGCCGTAAAGGATCGGACGGGCAGGAGAGCTGAGGCGAGGCTAGGGTGCTGGGATGCGTGTTCTGATAACTGGCGGGGCGGGTTATATCGGCAGCACGGTCGCGTCGGCGTGCCTGGACGCCGGGATCACTCCCGTGATTCTGGACAGCCTTGTGACGGGGCGGAGGGAGTTCGCCGAAGGGCGGGTGTTCTATGAGGGAGATATCGGCGATGGCCCACTGATTGACAAGATATTCGCCGAAAATCCGGATATCGAGGCTGTCGTCCACTGCGCGGCGCTCATCGTGGTGCCGGATTCCGTGGCCGACCCCATCGGCTACTACCGCGCGAACGTCGCCAAGAGCCTCGAACTCGTCGACCACCTGCTCCGCAACGGGTGCGAGCGGATGATCTTCAGCTCCTCCGCGTCGATCTACCAGGCGGGCGCGGACCACACGGTGGACGAGGACTCGCCGCTCGCCCCTCAGAGCCCGTACGCGCAGACCAAGGCGGTGTGCGAGGCGATGTTCGCCGACATCGCGGCCGGCCGCCCGATCAGGATCCTGTCCCTGCGCTACTTCAACCCGGTCGGCGCCGACCCGCGGATGCGCACCGGCCTGCAACTGCGCCGTCCCAGCCACGCCCTGGGCAAGATGATCGAGGCGTACGAGGACGGCGTGCCCTTCCAGATCACCGGCACCGGCTACCCGACGAGAGACGGCACCGGCATCCGCGACTACGTGCACGTCTGGGATCTGGCGACCGCGCACGTGGCGGCCCTGCGCAGGTTCGACGGACTGGACACCGACGTGATCAACCTGGGCACCGGCGCGGGCACCACGGTCCGCGAGCTGGCCGAGGCGTTCAACCGGGTCGTGGACCGTCCCATCGAGGTCGTCGAGGCCCCCGCCCGCCCCGGCGACGTGCCCGGCGCCTACACCCGCAGCGACCGGGCCCGCCGCCTGCTGGACTGGCAGGCCCGCCACTCCCTCGACGAGGGCATCAGGCACTCTCTCGAATGGGCGGCCCTCCGGGAGTCCAGACTGGGCTGAGCCCGGCCGCCCCTCTCCCGCGCGGCCGCGCCCTTCCCGTCCGGTACGGCATCCGTCCCGCTCTGCGCGGCGCCCATCCCGCCCGGTACGCGCCTCTCCCGTCCTGGGGAGGGAGAGGCGCGGACGGTCAGCAGGTCAGCCGGTGACGGCGAACACGCCGAGGGGGATCTCGGTCAGGCTGGAGATGTCCTCCCGGCCGTCCTCGAACGAGGTCGCGACGTCCTTGGCCGCCGGCGCCTTGATCGACACGGCCTTGCCCCAGCCGGTGTATCTCGTGTCCACGCTCACGCTGCCCTTGTCGCCGGTGCCGTTCACCGTTGAGGAGAACGTCGTGACGAGGCGCGTCGGCAGGCCGGCCGCGTTCACGGTGAGCCGCCACGCGATCGGGGCCTTCAGCGCCTTGGCGGACGGCTTGCTCGGCGAGCCGGCGCGCAGCCAGGGCGAGGCCTTCCACAGGGCGCCCAGCTTGATGGTGCCCTTGTAGCCGTGGCTGGTGGCCTTGGCGCCCTTGAGCAGGGTCTTGAGCGTGGAGTATTCGCCGACGTTGACGGGCTGGCCGTACGTGCCGGTGATGCCGCCGGGCGGGCCCTTGGGCGCCTTGAACCAGGTCTTGCCCTCGGGCAGCAGGGTCGTCCACATGTTGCCGGAGAGGTAGGCCGTGGTGCCGACCCTGATCGTGCGCTCGGGCTTGGCCACGGCCCTGAGGATCTCGCCGAACTCGCTGTCCGGTACGTCGCCCAGGTCCTTGGAGGTGATGTTGAGCTTGCCGGTGATGTCGGAGGCGGCGATGCCCGACCTGCTGAACTGCAGGGTGCCGCTGCGCCGGAGGAACACCTCGCGCTTGTTGCCCTGGGAGACGGTCGTGCGCTCGGTGAAGCTCACCCCCTTGCCGGGGGTCATCCGCTTCTTGACGGCGACCACGGGGTCCTTGGGGGCGGCCATCGCCGGGGTGGCGGTCACCAGCGCGGCGGTCGTGGCTAACGCCACGCCGGTCAGGATTCGCTTCATGCGGATTTCCTTCGTCGAAGTTCTGTTGTTGAGGTCAAGGCAGAAGTAGGGCCTTGTGGAGCGGCTCGGCGGGCCGGCCATTACGGAATGCCGCCGAGCGAGCGGATCGGGTCTTCCTCAAGGAACGCCGTGTGCCCCCGTGCGTGCGGCCGTGGTCACCGCCCGGCCGCGACAAATCGGTTCATACAAGTTTCCTCTGGTTCCAAAAGGAAGAGGCATCGATTCTGCCAATCGAAGATCACGACCGTATATCGAGAACCGGGGCGTATGCCGTCGAATCGGTGCAAAATTCGTGCAGATGCCGTCGTGGAGAAGTGAGATCACCGTCACATAGCGCGAGAACCCCCACCCGATGACCTGGTCAGGTCAAGCTTCGGGCTAGGCTTCACTGGCGGAAACGCCCGGCACGCACCCTGAGCGTAGGAGCTCGCCGTGAGAGAGCGAGGCACGATGCCACCGAACGGCGAAGCGGACGCGACCGTAAGTGCAGGTGCCCGGGCCGCCGAACATCAGTCGGACAAGCGTCGAACATTCAGTCGGATAAGCAAGGAGCGAACCCGACGCAGCGAGCGGAGTGGAGGGCCGACGCAGAAGGCACTCCACGGAGCGAGTGAGGAGGGTGAGCGACAAATGGGAAGAGGACGGACCCCTCGTGGACCTGTTCGAACATCAGGCGAAGGAACTCTTCGCTGACTACGGCATCCCGGTGCCACGCGGCATCGTCGCCCACACCGTGGAGGAGGTGCGGTCGGCGGCCGAGGAGCTGACAGGCCGCGTTGTTGTCAAGGCACAGGTCAAGACCGGTGGCCGTGGCAAGGCCGGCGGTGTGAAGGTGGCGGCCGACGCCGCCGACGCCGTCGAGAAGGCCACCGCCATCCTCGGCATGGACATCAAGGGCCACACGGTCCACAAGGTGCTCGTGGAGGAGGCCAGCGCGATCGCGGAGGAGTATTACTTCTCCTTCCTGCTCGACCGCGCCAACCGTACATTCCTCGCGATCTGCTCCGCCGCCGGCGGCATGGACATCGAAGAGGTCGCCCACACCGCGCCGGAGAAGGTCGCCAAGGTGCCGGTCTCGGCGCTGACCGGCATCGACCGCGCCAAGGCCCGCGAGATCGCGGTGGCCGGCGGCCTGCCGGACAAGGCGCTCGACGGCGCCGCCGAGCTCATCGAGAAGCTGTGGTGCTGCTTCGTCGACGAAGACGCCACGCTCGTCGAGGTCAACCCCATGATCCTGTCGGCCGACGGCCAGGTGAAGGCCCTCGACGGCAAGGTCACCCTCGACGACAACGCCACGTTCCGCCAGCCCGACCACGAGGCGCTCGCCGACAAGGCGGCCGAGGACCCGCTCGAGGCCAAGGCCAAGGAGAAGGACCTCAACTACGTCAAGCTCGACGGCGACGTCGGCATCATCGGCAACGGCGCGGGCCTGGTCATGTCCACGCTCGACGTGGTGGCCTACGCGGGCGAGCAGTTCCCCGGCAAGCCGTCCCCCGCGAACTTCCTCGACATCGGCGGCGGCGCCTCGGCCGAGGTCATGGCCGCGGGCCTGGAGATCATCCTCTCCGACCCGAGCGTCAAGTCGATCTTCGTGAACGTCTTCGGCGGCATCACCGCCTGCGACGCCGTCGCCAACGGCATCGTCTCGGCGTTCAAGCTGCTGGAGAGCCGTGGCGAGGCCGTGACCCATCCCCTGGTGGTCCGCCTCGACGGCAACAACGCCCAGCTCGGGCGGCAGATCCTGGCCGACGCCGCACTCCCGCGGGTCGAGCTGGTAGACACGATGGACGACGCGGCCAAGCGGGCCGCCGAGCTCGCTGCGGCAGGTGTGTGACCCATGGCCATCTGGTTGACCGAGAACAGCAAGATCATCGTTCAGGGCATGACGGGCGGCGAGGGCACCAAGCACACCCGCCGCATGCTCGCCTCCGGCGCCCGCGTGGTCGGCGGCGTCAACGCCCGCAAGGCCGGCACCACGCACGAGGGCCTGCCCGTGTTCGGGACGGTCAAGGAGGCGATGGAGCAGACCGGCGCCGACGTGTCGGTCGTGTTCGTGCCCCCGGCGTTCACCAAGGACGCGGTCAAGGAGGCCATCGACGCCGAGATGCCGCTCTGCGTGGTCATCACCGAGGGCGTGCCGGTGCACGACTCGACCGAGTTCTGGGCCTACGCGGTGGCCAAGGGCAACAAGACCCGCATCATCGGCCCCAACTGCCCGGGCATCGCCTCCCCCGGCGCCTCCAACGCCGGCATCATCCCCGCCGACATCACCACCGCCGGCCGCATCGGCCTGGTCTCGAAGTCCGGCACGCTCACCTACCAGCTGATGTACGAGCTTCGCGACTTCGGCTTCTCCACCGCCGTGGGCATCGGCGGCGACCCGGTCATCGGCACCACGCACATCGACGCGCTCCAGGCGTTCCAGGAAGACCCCGCCACCGACGCGATCGTGATGATCGGCGAGATCGGCGGCGACGCCGAGGAACGGGCCGCCGCCTACATCGAGCAGCACGTCACCAAGCCGGTCGTGGCCTACGTCGCGGGCTTCACCGCCCCAGAGGGCAAGACGATGGGCCACGCGGGCGCCATCGTGTCCGGCTCCGCCGGCACCGCCCAGGCGAAGAAGGAGGCCCTGGAGAAGGTCGGCGTCCGCGTCGGCAAGACCCCCTCCGAGACGGCCCGCCTCATGCGCGAGATCATGCAGGCTCGCTGAGCGCCTGCCCTGGCAGCCCCGCACGGGACCGATCCCGTGCGGGGCTTCTCGTCTGCCACGGAACACGGTCAGCGAGTCGTCGTGGCGGCGGCGCGCCACTGACCGGCTCAGCAGCGTCTCCCTGGACTGGCGCCGGCCCCGGTCGGCGGCTGGGGCAACCACGGCAGCGCCGTAAAGGAGCGTCGTGAAGGATGGAGACGGAGAGCGTCGCGCGACCGGGACGGGATCGGCGGCCACAAAGTAAGGGCGGGCGGCGCGTCAACCAAGCGCTGGTCGGGAAAGCTTGAGAAAATCGCCTACTGTGACGGCGATTCTCGACCAGCTACGTGCCGCCCCCCGGTCGGTGCTCGGCCGACTGCCCGGGGTCTCGAGCGACGACGACGAGACCAGGCGGCCGCTGCCCGTGTCGGGGATGCTGGCGGCCGCCGCCACGCTCGGCGTCGGGCTGGCGGCGCTCACCACGCTCACGCTGGTCGGCTGGATCGCAGCGCCACGCGGCACGCTCGAAGCCGGGCTGCCGGGCGTGTTCCGTACGGCGGCGCAGCTCTGGCTGGCCGCGCACCACGCCGGGTTCGCGATCCCAGGCGGGCGGGTCGGCCTGCTGCCGCTGGGGCTGATGCTGCTGCCCGCCGTGCTGCTCTACCGCGCGGCACGATGGATGGCTCGCGACGCCGACCTGCGGCTGCGCCTGCCCGCCCGGCTGCCGAAGAACAGCCCGAAGGCGCAGGCGGGGGCCCGGCGGCGGGCCCAGCTGGTGCTCGTGGTGCAGGCGGGGGTGTCGCTGGCGGCCCCGTACGCGCTGCTCGCCGGACTGATCGCGCTCGTCGCGCGCAACGAGATCACCCAGCCGTTCCTCGGCGAGACGCTGTTCAGCCACTTCGTGCTGGCGTTCCTCGCCGGCTCGCTGGCCACGGCGCGGATGATCGGGCCCTGGCGGGTCATGTTGCGGCTGCTGCCCGAGCGGGTGCGCGCCCTGACCGTCGGCACGGCCGTCGCCACGGCGGTGCTGCTCGTGGCCGGGCTCGCGCTCGTGCTGGTCGCCATCGTGCTCAACCTCGGGCAGATCCAGGAGCTGTCCAGCGTGCTCTCGCCCGGGTTCGTGGGCGGGGTGCTGCTGTTGCTGCTGCAACTCCTCTACGCCCTCAACGCCGTCGTCTGGGCCCTGTCCTACATCGCGGGGCCGGGGTTCGCGATCGGCGCCGACACCCTGGTCGCGCCCACCGGGGTGCAACTCGGCACGGTTCCGAGCCTGCCGCTGCTGGGGGCGCTGCCGGAGAGCGGCACCGTGCCGGCGTGGATGATGGCGGTGATCGCGCTGCCGTTCGCGGCCGGAGCGGTGGCGGGCGTGATGGTGGCCAGGATCTCGCCGTCGCCGTCCTACGAGGCGGCGCCGCTGTGGGGGTTCCTCAGCGGGGTCTCCACAGGCGTCGTGGCGGGGGTCCTGGCCGCGCTGTCCGGCGGCCCCATCGGCGGCGGCAAGCTCGCCACGGTCGGGCCGTCTCCCTGGGAGGTGGCGCTGTCGGTGGCTCTTGAGGTCGGCGTGGCCGCGGGCATCTCCGCCGGCGTGACCAACCTGCTGCTGCTCAACAAACGCGCCCGCACACCCCTCGACAAGGCGGCCGCCCCCGTGCGCAAGGCCGGGGCCGCGCTGGCCAAGGCGGCGAGCAAGGTGGGGCTGGCCGAGTCCGATCCGCGCCCGCTGCCCGGCCACTGGATGGACGCGACGGAGGCCGACACCCAGGAGATCCCCGTCATCAGGGACGACTGGCAGGACGAGCACGCGTCGGCGGCGGCCGAGACGCTGGCCCAGTCCCGCTCGCGCGTGCCGGAGCCGAGTCCGGGGCCGGACGCCCGCCCGCCGCGCAAGGACATCGTCGACGAGTCGGACGACCGCGGCGGCCACGTCATCTACGTCGACCCCTACGCCTGGGACCGCGACTAGCGCTGTGACGGCCGTCCGGTCGGGCGGCTCGACGGCCGGCACGCCGCGCGGCGACGTACGTCAAGGTGTTCCCTCCGGAACCGCCCGCCGGTAGCGCTCGGCCAGCGCGCGGATCTCCGCGACGAGTTCGGGCGGCTCGGTGACCTCGAAGCCGGCGCCGAGCATGCCGAGATAGCAGGCCAGCATCTGCGGTGTGTCCGAGCCGACCTCGGCCACGCAGGCGTCATCGCCCAAGGGCTCCACCCGGACGCCGGACGGCAGCCGGTCGCGTACGTGCTCGGCCGGTGCGCGGACCGTCACCCGTGCCCTGCACTGCCAGGTCGCGGTGGCCAGGCCGGTGGTGACATGGCCGACGAGGTCACCGCCGGGTTCCTCGCGTGGCGTGAACCGGGGGCCGTTCGGGGTCCGCAACCGCATCCGGTCCACCCGGAACGTGCGCCAGTCGGACCTCGCGACGTCCCACCCGACCAGGTACCAGCGGCCACGGCTGTGCGCGAGCCGGTGCGGCTCGACCTCGCGGCGGCCGGCCGACCCGTCATGTGCGGCGTAGTCGAACCGGAGCCGCTCGTGGTCGCGCGAGGCCGCCGCGATCGCGGTGAGCGTGTCGGCGTCCACCCGGGAACCCGCGTGCGGGAGCGGGACGAGGTAGGCGCGCAAGCCGTTGACACGGTGGCGAAGCCGTGACGGCAGCAGCTGTTCCAGCTTGGTCAAGGCACGCAGCGCCGCCTCCTCGATGCCGGTGACCGCTCCCTGCGTGGCGCCCACCCGGAGGCCGACCGCGACGGCGACCGCCTCGTCGTCATCGAGCAGCAGCGGCGGCAACCGCGCACCAGGTCCGAGCCGGTAACCGCCGGTGACGCCCCTGATCCCGTGCACCGGATAGCCGAGACCGCGCAGGCGTTCGACATCGTTGCGCACGGTGCGCGCGGTGACGCCGAGACGCTCGGCCAGCTCTGGTCCGCTCCAGTCCCGCGGCGTCTGCAACAAGGAGAGCAGCCGCAGCAGTCGTTGTGCTGTGTCCGACATAGGGCAAAGTCTGCCCGCATACAGGAACGGCTGGTTCCGGTATCGCTCCTACGTTCCCGGTATGAACTCCAACACGGACATCCGCCCGTTCCGCGTCGACATTCCGCAGGCCGAACTGGACGACCTGCGCGATCGCCTCACCCGCACCCGCTGGCCCCGGCAGATCCGCGGAACCGGGTGGGAGCGCGGCGTTCCCGTGGACTACCTCAAGGACTTGGCGGGCTACTGGGCGAACGGCTTCGACTGGCGTGCGCAGGAGAAGACACTGAACGGGTACCCGCAGTTCGTGACCACGATCGACGGCCAGGACATCCACTTCCTGCATGTCCGCTCGCCCGAGCCGGACGCGCTGCCGCTGATTCTCTTCCACGGCTGGCCCGGCTCGTTCGTGGACTTCCTGGACGTGATCGGGCCGCTGACCGACCCTCGCGCGCACGGCGGTGATCCGGCGGACGCGTTCCACGTCGTGGTCCCGTCGCTGCCCGGCTTCGCGTTCTCCAACCCGGTGCGGGACCCGGGCTGGGGCAACCTGTTCCGGGTGGCCGCCGCGTTCGGGGAGCTGATGGCCCGGCTCGGGTACGAGCGGTTCGCCGCGCAAGGCGGTGACGTCGGGGGCGGTGTGAGCATGCTGCTGCCCATGGCCGCCCCGGGTCGTGTGGTCGCCACCCATATCAACGGTCCGTCGCCGTACCCCTTCGGCCCGCCCATCGAGCTGGACGGCCTGTCCGGCGCGGACCGAGCCCGCGCCGAGCGCTTCAACGCCGCCCGCCAGGACGGCCTCGGCTATCTGCACCTGCAGTCCACCCGCCCGCGGACCCTTGGCTACTCGCTGAACGACTCGCCGATCGGACAGCTGGCGTGGATCGCGGAGAAGTTCAAAGAATGGACTGATCCTGCCGCCGATCTACCCGATGACGCGGTGGACCGCGACCGGCTGCTCACCGGCGTGAGCCTGTACTGGTTCACCGGCTCCGGCGCGTCCTCGGCCGACATGCTGTACGAGGGCATGCGCGCCTACCGCGAGATGGCCTCCGGCCAGTTCGGCGCCGACCAGGCGGAGTGGCCGTCCGTGCCGGCGCCGCCGCAGGGGATCGCGGTGTTCGCGGCGGATATGACGATCCGCACCCTCGCCGACCCGGCGAACACCGTCCGCCACTGGTCGGAGTTCGACCGGGGTGGCCACTTCCCGGCGCTGGAAACGCCCGACCTGCTGGTCGGCGACCTGCGGGAGTTCTTCCGCGTCGCACGGTGACCCTGGCGGCGGGCGGCCGACCGGCCTGAGGCCAGGTCCGCGTGAAGAGACGCGCCTACGGTTGCATGGCGCCGAGCAGTTCGAGCACGTCGGCCGGGAGCTTGCGCTCAGCCGCGTCCCTGAACTGCGTGAAACACTCGCCCTGGGACGACACCGTGCCCGCGCCCTTCATGCACTCCTGGTAGGCGGAGTATTCGTCCATCAGGTAGAGCTGCATCCCCGTGGCCATCGCGGACAGCGCCAGGGCGATCGCAGAGACGGTGATGCCGCCCACAGCGACGCCCGTGGGCTTGCCCTCGCCTTTGAGCAGCGGCAGAGCCTTGATGCCGGCCATGAGCGCGAACAACGCCATGACCAGGCCCGCGAGCGGCAACATGAACGTCATGGCCAGCGCTGCGATGGACAACCAGATCGCTCGGCGGCCCGCCGATTCAGCGGGCTGCTGGCCTGCCGGTGCCTTCACCGGTGTCGACACCTGACCTCCTCTGCGTCGCCGGGCGAGGAACAGATACGCTGACAGCCCCACCCTGTTACCTCTTGGGAGAGTGTGCGTGTCTAAGGTTGGGCGGCTCGTCGTCCTCGTCTCCGGCTCTGGAACCAACCTACAGGCCCTGCTGGACGCTTCTGCCGACCCGTCTTACGGTGCTCGCGTGGTCGCGGTCGGCGCCGACAGGGAGGGGATAGAGGGGCTGGTCAGGGCCTCGAAGGCAGGCATCCCGACTTTTGTGGAAAAAGTGGGCGATTACGCGACACGGGCGGAATGGGATGTGGCCATCGCGGCCAGGATCGCCGCGTACGAGCCTGACCTGGTCGTGTCGGCGGGCTTCATGAAAATTCTCGGCAAGCCCACGCTCCAGGCCTTTCCCCTGCTCAACACACACCCCGCGCTCCTGCCGTCGTTCCCCGGCGCCCACGGCGTGCGCGACGCGCTGGCCCACGGCGTCAAAGTGACCGGCTGCACGGTGATGCTGGCCGACGAGGGCGTCGACAGCGGGCCGATCGTCGCCCAGGAAGCGGTGCCCGTGCTCCCCGACGACGACGAAGCCGTCCTGCACGAGCGCATCAAGACCGTCGAGCGCCGTCTGCTCGTCGAGATCGTCGGCCGGATGGCTCGCGAGGGCTGGACGGTCAGCGGACGCAGCGTCCGCATCGGCAACCACACAGGAGGGGAATCCACGTGACTCGCATCGCCATCCGGCGCGCGTTGATCGCTGTATACGACAAGTCCGGTCTCGAAGAGCTGGCCAGAGGCCTCGACGGCGCAGGCGTGGAGATCGTCTCGACCGGTGGCACCGCGGCCGCGATCTCGTCCTTCGGGATCCCGGTGACGAAGGTGGAGCAGCTGACCGGGTTCCCCGAGTGCCTCGACGGACGGGTCAAGACCCTGCACCCGCGCGTGCACGCCGGGCTGCTGGCCGACATCACCAAGCCCCACCACGTGACCCAGCTGGAGGAGCTGGAGATCGACCCGTTCCAGCTCGTGGTCGTCAACCTCTATCCGTTCCAGGAGACGGTGGCCTCGGGGGCGTCCGGTGAGGAGTGCGTCGAGCAGATCGACATCGGCGGGCCCGCCATGATCCGTGGCGCCGCGAAGAACCACAACACCTGCGCGGTCGTGGTCGATCCCGGCTTCTACGGCGACGTGCTCGCCGCCGTGGCCGAGGGCGGGTTCACGCTGGCCGAGCGCCGGCGCCTGGCCGGCATCGCCTACGCCCACACGGCCTCGTACGACGTGGCCGTGGCCAACTGGTTCGCCGGCACGTACGGAGAGGAGGGTGACTTCCCGTCGTTCACCGGCGGCGCCTACCAGCGCAAGGCCACCCTGCGCTACGGCGAGAACCCGCACCAGGGCGCCGCCCTCTACACGGGCGGCACGGGCGGTCTCGCCAACGCCGAGCAGCTGCACGGCAAGGAGATGTCCTACAACAACTACCTCGACTCCGACGCCGCCTGGCGCGCCGCGTGGGACTTCACCGAGCCCTGCGTCGCCATCATCAAGCACCAGAATCCCTGCGGCATCGCGGTCGGCTCCGACGTGGCCGAGGCGCACCGCAAGGCCCACGCGTGCGACCCCGTGTCCGCCTACGGCGGCGTGATCGCCGTCAACCGCGAGGTCACGGCCGAGCTGGCCAGGCAGATCGCCGACGTCTTCACCGAGGTCGTCATCGCTCCCTCCTACGCCGCCGAGGCCCTGGAGACGTTGCGTGCCAAGAAGAGCCTGCGCCTTCTGGTGTGCCCGCAGGGCCCGTCACGAAGGACGGAGCTGCGCGAGATCGACGGCGGCCTGCTGGTGCAGTCGGTCGACAAGGTGGACGCGCCCGGCGACTCGGCCGCCCAGTGGGAGCTCAAGACCGGCACACCCGCGACGCCCGAGCAGCTGGCCGACCTGGAGTTCGCCTGGCGGGCCTGCCGCTCGGTCAAGTCGAACGCCATCCTGCTCGCCGCCGACGGCGCGACCGTGGGCGTCGGCATGGGTCAGGTCAACCGGGTCGACTCCTGCCGTCTGGCGGCCACCAGGGCGGGCGAGCGCGCCGCCGGCGCGGTCGCGGCCTCCGACGCGTTCTTCCCGTTCCCCGACGGCCCGCAGGTGCTGATCGAGGCGGGTGTGCGGGCGATCGTCGAACCCGGCGGCTCCATCCGTGACCAGGAGGTCATCGACGCGGCCGAGAAGGCGGGCATCACCCTCTACTTCACCGGCACGCGCCACTTCTTCCACTGATCACCCTACGTCCAGTGATCATCCGTCAAAGGGCGACATGGCCGATCATGTCGCCCTTTGGCCGTTTTGCGGCGAGCATCCCTTGTCTCCGGTTAACCTGATGCCTTCTCCCGTTTGCTCGTTCTCCGGAGTCTTCGTTGCTTGACGCGATGCTGCAGGCCCTCGTCACTGTGAACGGCCTCGCTACCAGCCCCTTCGTCCTCCTGGTGCTCGCCTTCATCGGTGCCTATCTGGGCAGCCGCGTCATGGAGATCATCCCCTTCACCCGCCGCATCATCGAACGCCGCGAGGCCCGGCTCACCGAACCGGAGTAAACCGGGCGACCCACGGCAGGGTTTCCCGCCACACGGGCCGCCGTCTCCACACGGCACGGGCCGTCTTCCCCGCGCGGCACACGGGCCGTCTTCCCCATGCGGCACGGGCCGTCGTCCCCACGAGGCACGGGCCGTCGTCCCCACGAGGCACGGGCCGTCGTCCCCACGAGGCACGGGCGTGGCACAACTCGCCGTCCCAGCGGTCGGTAAGGGCTATGCCGGTGGTGAATGATCCAGCGCGAGCTTCGCCGCGCCGGCCAGAGAGGCCCGGACGCCCAGTACGGAAGGCACGACGCGGACGGCCCGGACGAAGGCGAGGCCCGCGACGTCGTCGAGCGCCCGCGCCAAGGGTTCGAACAGCACCTTGCCGGCCATTGACACGCCGCCACCGACCACCACCTTCGTGGTCTCGGTTGCGGCCGTCACCGAGGCGATCATCCCCGCGAGCGCCCTGGCCCCACGCTCGAACGCGGCCAGCGCGACCGAGTCGCCCGCGGCCGCGTCCTCGGCCAGAGTGCGGGCGTCGGCCGGCTCGCCTTTCCAGCCGTGACCGACGGCCCAGCGAACCAGGTTGGGGCCACTGGAGTAGCGCTCCACGCACCCGCGGCCGCCGCACTCGCACCGCTCACCGTTCGGGTCGACGGACATGTGCCCCACATGGCCGGAGTTGCCTGTCGGGCCGAGCAGCGGCGAGCCGTTGATCACCAGGCCGCCGCCGATGCCCGTGGAGACCACGATGCCGAGCAGCGCGTCGCTGCCCTGGCCCGCGCCCAGCCAGTGCTCCCCGAGCGCGAAGCACTGCGCGTCGCCCGCCAGCATGGTGGGCAGGCCGGTCAGCTTCCGTACTTCGTCGCGCAGCGGGAATGCCCGCCAACTCGGCATGTTGACCGGGCTCACGGTTCCGGCGGCGAGGTCGATGGGCCCCGCGCAGCCGATGCCGGCGGCCACGGGCGGCGGACCGCCCGTCTTCACCTCCGAGATGAGAGCCGCCAGCACGTTCATGACGTCCGCACGCGGTGTGGGCCGGGTCGCGGAACGCAGGATCGACCCCGACTCGTCCACCAGTGCGGCGGCGAGCTTGGTCCCTCCGATGTCGATGGCGAGTACGCAGGTCATCAGTGTTTGTGGTGGTTGTCGGGCTGGCGTGGATCGCCAGGATGCTCAAAGCCGGGAACGAGCTTCACCTTCTTGGCACGTAGGTCGTCGAGCCATCGCGCGAACGCCTGCCGCTGCGCCGCCTCCAAGAGGTATGGATCTTGGCGCGACGCACGGGACATCCGATGCGATTGTTGCTCCTCCAGGGCGGATCCTCCCATAAAGCCCGCCACAGCCGTTCTCGGGGTCGTGGTTGCGGTAGTTTCCTGAGGTGACGGCGAGCTCACATCGGTGGCCGGGGCGGGGATCGGGGCAGGGACCACGCCCGGGCCGGTCCGGGTCGTGCCTGCGGCCGGTCGCCCGGTAGCGGTTGCGGAAGGTCCGGAGGGCGACGGCGAGCTCGTCTGTGAGGTCGGGCCTGGGGCGGTGCCGAAGGCCGAGCCCGAAGCCGGGACGGTGGTGGGTTCAGGGGCTGAACGTGGGGCCGAGTGGGCGGGCGGGCTCGGGGTAGCGATGGCGACGTGCCAGCCGAGGTTGTCTTCGACCGGGCCGACGAGCGTGGCGCACGGGTGGGCCTGGAGGGCTTCGGCGACGGCGATCGGTAGCGAGTCGAGCGTGATCGCCCCGAGAGGTTCGAGATCGGCGGGGGAGGCTTCGCTCGCCTGCTCGCGATCGGTGAACAGACGATGTCGTACGAGGTGCCGTGACGGGGAAGCAGGGGCGGGAGACGGCCTGCGCCGCCATTCCGATGGGGTGATGACATCGGCTGTGACGTGGTCGAACATGGCGCGCACCCACGGGCTGCCGTTGTAGGCGGCGGCGTTGATCGAGCCCAGCTCGACGGCGGCCAAGCGATCCAGTGGCGGTCTCTCCTTCGGGCGCAGGCCGAGACCGGTGGCCGTGCTCTCGCACAGTGCCTCGGTGAGGATGACCTGGGTGAGCCACCTGGCGAGCTGGCGGTCCTCGGAGGTGCCCGGCACCGGAAGCGCCGCGCTGAGCGGGCCCTCTCGCAGGGCGGTGAGGCGCTCGTCGAGGAGCTTGCGGGAGATCGGGCGGCCGTCCACCCAGCCGATCACCTCCCGCTGACCGGAGTGCGTCTCGTGCCGTGTCTCCGCCGCCGTGGGACTCTGGAGGTGGTGGGTCACCGGGTCACCTCCAGGCGGATGGCTGGGGCGTACTGGCAGCGGCCGAACCACATGACCTTGGCCAGGGCCCAGGCGTGGCCGTCGCTCGCGTCCGTGGGGACCTCCACCGGGAACGACACCTCCGCCGTCTCGCCCGCGGCCACCGTGAAGCCCTGGATGACCTCCGGGAGCATGGACCACGTGCCCCAAGGGGAGGCGAGCTGGGCCTCGCCGCGGATCTCGTCCGAGGTCGTGTTGGCGAGCCTGAGCGTGAGCGAGGCGCGGTCGCCGGGCTGGAGCTTCAGCGACCCGGTGGCGGGGGTGACCGACAGGCCCGTCGGGCGGGCATCGGCGGACTTGGTGCCCCGGTTGGCTCTGCGAGGTTCGGCGGGGGTGCCGGCCACGGGCAACTCGGGGGCGTCGCCGAAGGCGACCGTGGTGACGTCTTCGACGAGCTGGCCGCCCGCTGTGGTGCGGGCCGAGACGAAGCAGAGGCCGGATCCCGGGAGGGACGGGGGCGTCACGGTCACCGGGAACCGCAGGTGGCCGCCGGGTGGGAGGCGGAAGGGACGCTGGGCCGGGGTGGCGGTCCACCCTTCGGGCACGCGGACCTCTGCCACGCCCTCGTGGGGCTCGTCGGTCAGGTGGGAGGAGACGACGACCTCCACCTCGAAGGGCTCCCGCGGTGAGGTGACGAGGCCGGGGTCGATGGCGATGGAGACCGGCAGGTAGCCCAGGGGTGCGGGGCCCTTGTTGTGCAGCCAGTAGCGGCTGTAGACCGGCTGCGCCGGCTCCGTTTCCGGGCCGAACTCGGGTGCGTCGGTGGCGGGCAGGGCTGCGGGGGCGATGTAGGTGGCGATCTCGGCGCCGGTCAGGGTGAGGTCGGTGGCCGGCGTGCCGGGACGTTCGAGCAGATCGGCGTGGACGAGCCGGTCGAGGGGGAGCACGGGAGAGCCGAGCCCGGCCTGGGAGCCCAGCCCGGTCGACTCGACCAGGCGGATGGTGACACCGTCGTCGGGCCGGCCGGCGCGGCCGTGGGCGTGCGGGTTGCCGGTGGCCTTGAGGGTGCCCAGCAGCACGTCGCGCGCCGGCGTGAGGGTCAGCAGGGAGTGGACCTCGGGAAGAGCGCCCTGCTGTGCGGCGTCGACGGTGCGGGGGAGCAGCGGGGTGATGTGCTCCTGGGCCGCCGCCGGCAGCCGCAGGGCCCGCCAGTCACCCTCACCGGCCACCAGGGAGTAGGAGAACTCGTGGGTCCAGTGCTGGAGCTGGAAACCCGAGCCGTCGGGCGTCGTGCGGTGGGGCGGGTCGAGCCAGATGCCCGACGGCCAGCCCGTGCACGAGCGCATCAGGGACAGGTGCAGCGCGCCGGACGGGTCGACGGCGAAGCCGGGCAGGCCATCGGTCAGCAGGGCGACCGTACGGTCGTCGAGCCGCTCGGCGCCCAGCGGGCAGACCGCCTCGATCGTGGCGTCGGCGAGGTCGGCCACCAGGTCGGTGACGGGGCCGGTGACGATCAGGGCGGGCAGGGCGCGTACGTCGCGCAGGTCGGCGCTGGGCTGCCAGACCTCCGTCAGCGGGCGTTCGGCGGGCACCCACACCCGGGACGCGCCCGACTTGAGCGCGTCGAGGTAGGCCGGGTCGGCGCGGGAGAGCAGCTCGGCGGCCAGCGGGTTGTCGTCGGGGCCGCCGATGACGATGCGCACGTCGGGCAGGTTGGAGTCGACGTCGAGCCAGCCGTAACGGGTGCCGGGCGCGCAGGACGTGGTGGCGGTGACACCGACGCGGGCCAGGGCGACCACCAGGTCGCGGGCCTTGGGGGCGTCGTCGAGTGCGGGCACCACGACCTCGGCCACGCCCAACGCCCGCGAACCCGCTTCGCCGAGGTCGACCTTCGCCGTGGTGGACAGGCCGAACCAGGTGTTGGCCGGGTTGTCGAGGGTCCACGGGTGCTCGGCGGTGTCGACGTCGGGCAGCGCGAACCCGCGCCCCACCACGGCGCCGGCCACGTCGGACGCCGGCAGCGCCCCGTCGACACGGGCGGGGAAACGCACCCGGAGCAGGCGGTCCGCGCCGGTGTGGTCGAGGACGCGGGTGGTGAAGTCGATGCGGTCGGAGCCGTCCGTCAGGGTCACGGTCTGCTCGTAGGTGATCTCGCCGACCTGGCCAGTGACCGTCAGGCGGTGGCCGATCGGGCTCGTCTGCGCGGAGGCCGACAGCGCCCGCGTCTCGGCGGAGCCTTCGGCCTGGCCGGTGGGGATGAGATGCCATGGGCCCTCGCCCATGTCGGGATGTTGCGGGTATTCGTGATAAAGGCGCAGCTCGTTGCCGGGACCGGTCAGCAACTCCCGGCCTGAGGCGAGATCGAGGATGGAGGTCAGCGCCCCGCCGCGCGCCGGATCGGCCGTGACGCGCCACCGGTCGTTTTCGATGGTGACCGGCGTCGACGCGCCGGCGGGGACGGGGCCGGAACGCGAGGTGTCCGAGGCGACCGGCGTCGGAGGGGTCTCCGGCTCGGTGGCGTGGGTCACGGGAGCCTGAGCCTGCCAGGAGCCGGGGACGCCCCGCACCACGCGATAGGTGCGCCAGCCCAGCGAGGGCACGTCGCGGGCCAGGAAGGTCAGCGTGCCGCCCTCCGCGACGGCGGGGACCTCGGCTCCCGAGTGGCCGGCCACGGTGTGACCGGCGGGAACGCTCACGCGGACCAGGCCGTCGCGGGCGAAGGGCAGGGTGTTGGTCACCACAACGCTGTGGCCGTCGAGCGTGATCTGGCCGGTCAGCGCGTCGAGCGCGCGGTCGCGGGCGGTCGCGGCCAGGTCGTGGGCCTCGCGCCAGCCGGTCAGCAGGTCGATGTAGACCTGGTCGGACTCGGAGCCGGTGATCGCGTCGTGGTGTGCGCCGTAGGCCAGCTGCCGCCACACCTTGTCGAGCGCGGTGTGCGGGTAGCGGCCGAGCCCGAGCAGGGCGGCGAACGTCGACAGGCGCTCGGCGTCGAGTGCCGCCACCTCGGCGGCCCGCTGGGCCTGCTTGGTGTCGATGTAGGAGACGTCTTTGCCGGTGTAGATGGGGTTCATGTCGCGCGTCTGAGGGCTGAACGACGACCTGCCGGCGCGAACGGCGTCGAGGAAGTCGCGGGGTGTGGCGCAGACGAACCGGGGCCACACGTAGCGGGAGGCCCAGGTGCGGTGGATGTCGGTGACCCACTTGTTGGGCGGTGTGTAGTCGGTGCCGACGGGGAGCAGGATGTTCTTCGTCGCGGCGACGGGCTTGAGCGAGCGGTAGAGGTCGTAGACCGCCTGACAGGCCTCGTCGAGGGAGGGCGAGGAGTCCATCGACCAGCCGGCGGAATAGTGGGCGGGCATGTAGTGGGTCAGCACGCCCTGCCCTGACGGCGAGATCCACTCGAACTCGCTGGGAAACTGCATCAGCGCCGCGTCGTTCTTGGCCTGCTTGAAGTTTTTGCTGATCGGGCCCCACTGGTGGAACGGCCCGCGTGCCCACGCGCTGCCGGTCAGCCCGGCCGCCGCGAGGTAGCCGGGGAACTGGGGGTCGTGCCCGAACACGTCGAGCTGCCACGCGGTGCGCGGATCGCCGCCGAGGATGTCGCGCTGGTAGCCGATGCCGTAGACGAGGTTGCGGATGGTGGTCTCGGCGCCGGTCAGGTTGGTGTTGGGCTCGTTGTAGGTGCCGCCGATCAGCTCGACGCGGCCCTCGGCCATGAGGGCCCGCAGGTCAGCGCGCCGCTCGGGGTGGGTGTCGAAGAACGGCTTGAGATAGTCGACCTCGGCCAGCACGAAGCGGTAGTCGGGGTCGCGCAGCGCCAGCTCGATGTGCGCCTCGACCAGCGCGAACGCGTTTCGCTCATAGAGCGGCCTGGTCGTGTTGTCGGCGGAGAGCAGCTCCCACGGGCTGGTGTAGGCGGCCTGAGTGTTCCACCACACCGGGTCGTAGTGGAAGTGGGAGACCATGTGCATGGTCCAGCCAGGCTCCTCGGCCGTGACGGTGACCTCGAGGGACTCCTCGCCCAGGGTGAGCAGGCAGGGCACGGCGGCGCCCGGGGGCGCGGACACGGCCATGGGGACCTCCAGCACGCCGGCCGTGGCGGGAACGCGCACGGGCCCGGCCAGGCGGACGCCCTCGCCGCGCAGGTCGAGCGACGTCTCCTGGTCTCCTGCTGCGACGGTGACGCGCAGCACTTGGTGCGGCTCGTCACGCGAGCCCACGAACAGATCGGTCGACTCCGCGGACAACAGGCGGGTGGGCAAGGGGGACCTCCTGAGCTTGTTGCTGGCGCCCGCAACACTAAGCCTTCGAAAGATCGATGACAACGATGTCAAGAGCGGCCTGTGGATAACCGGATCCAGCTGCCTGGGGTCTGTGGATAACTGGCGGCCCCGCTCCGTTCTCCGCCGCGTACGTGATCACTGGTCTCCCTCGTCGCGAACGCCCCGAGCACCCTGTACGAGGGCCGAGACGAGGCATGGAAGGATTGCCGCATGAGTGCAGTGAAACTCGATGGCAAGGCCACCGCCGCCAAGATCAAGGCCGACCTCGCGACCAGGGTGGCCGCGCTGAGAGAACGCGGCATCACGCCCGGCCTCGGCACCGTGCTCGTGGGCGACGACCCCGGCAGCCAGATCTACGTCGCAGGCAAGCACCGGGACTGCGCGGAGGTGGGCATCGCCTCCATCCGCGTCGATCTGCCTGAGACCGCCACCCAGGCCGAGGTCGAGGCGGCCATCGACGAGCTCAACGCCTCCCCCGAGTGCACCGGCTACATCGTCCAGCTGCCCCTGCCCAAGCACCTCGACACGATGGCCCTGCTGGAGCGGATGGACCCGGCGAAGGACGCCGACGGCCTCCACCCGATCAACCTCGGCCGCCTCGTGCACATGGTCGACGCGCCCCTCCCGTGCACCCCGCACGGCATCGTGCTGCTCCTGCAGGAATACGGCGTGCCGATCAAGGGCGCCGAGGTGGCCGTGGTCGGCCGCGGCATCACGGTGGGCCGCTCGCTGGGGCTGCTGCTGACCCGCCGCAGCGAGAACGCCACCGTCACCCTCTGCCACACCGGCACCCAAGACCTGGCCGGCCACGTGCGCAGGGCCGACATCGTGGTCGCGGCGGCCGGCGTTCCCGAGCTCATCACCCGTGACATGGTCAAGCCCGGCGCGGCCGTGCTCGACGTGGGCGTCTCCCGGGTCAACGGGAAGATCGCCGGAGACGTGGCGCTCGACGTCGAGGGGGTCGCGGGCTTCCTCACCCCCAATCCGGGCGGAGTCGGCCCCATGACCCGAGCCCTGCTGCTCTCCAACGTGGTGGAGGCGGCTGAGCGGCTCCGGTCCGGCGCTTCCGGCGGCTGACGCGGGCCGCACCCGGCTGCCGCCGTACGGGCGGCGCGCCCAGGAAGCGTGAGGGCGTTCCAGGGGGCCGGGCGTCAGAACGGGTACGCCGCGACGTCGCCCTGCATGGTGACCCACTGCGTCTCCGTGAAGGCGTCGATGTCCGCACCCGGCCCGCCCAGCCGCGTGCCCGTCCCCGACGCGCCCCGCCCGCCGAACGAGGCCACGGCGGCCCGCTGCTCCTCGCGGGCTCGTACGGTGGCCGCCGCGACGTCGTCGGCTCCGGCGGCGCCCGCCCGGCCGAGTTCGATGACGGGCGCGTCTCCGGAGCGGGAGGCGGTCCAGCCGCCGAAGACGGAGCCCGTCCAGGTCTTGGGGTCCAGGAACGTCAAGGGAGCAGCGTCTCAAGGCTGGAAGTCGGGATCAACGGCCACGGTCACGTCGAGCAGCAGGGGTTCCTCGCGGGCGGACAGCCCGGGCAGGACCTCGTCGAGGGTCGCCGTCAGCTCGTCGTACGAGTCCACCCGCCGGGCCGGGCAGCCGAGTGACCTGGCCAGGCCACGTACGTCCACCTCGGTGAACGGTGGCCACGGCGCCTTGCCGCCCTGCTTGTCGGCCAGCCGGTCCATGACCGCGTACCGGCCGTTGGCGAGCACGACGAACAGCGCGCCGACGCGGTAGTGGGTGGCGCTCCAGAGGGCGTGCAGTCCGTAGAGCGCCGACCCGTCGCCCACGACCGCGACCACCGGGCGGTCGGGGAGCGCCATGCGCAGTCCTACGGCGGCGGGCAGGGCGAAGCCGAGTCCGCCCATGGCCGCGGAGACGAAGCCGAGCGGGGTCCTCGCGGGCACGAGGCGGTGCAGGTCGGGGCGGGAGGACGGGGTCTCCTCGATGAGCACGGTGTCCGTGGGCAGCCGGCTTGCCAGCGCGCGCAGCACGTGCGCGGCCCGCAGCGGCCCACCGTCACGGGGAGGCTCGCCGGGGCCGGACGCGGGAGCGCCGCCCGGGGTGCCTGCTGGGGGTGCCGGGCCGTCAAGACCGGGCTCCAGGGTGGCAGGGCCGCCTGCCGGGGGTTCGGGGCTGGGGGTGGCGGGGACGTTCGGTCGGTGGTGCGGCGGGGTGGCCGGGACGGCGGGGAGGAGGGTGGCGAGGCGGGCGCAGACGGCGGCGGGGGAGGCGAGGCAGGCCAGGTCGGCCGCGCTGCGGTGCGCCTCCGCCGGGTCGTCGGTGACCAGGGCGACCGAGGTGCCCGGGGCGACCAGCGGGCCCGGCACGTACACGTACTGCCGGAACACAGGGGCGCCCACCGCGAGCACCACGTCATGCGGGGCCAGCCGCTTTCGCAGGCGTTCCCTGTCGGCGGGCAGGACGCCCGCGTACTGCGGGTGGTCCTGCGGGAAGCCGGCGCGCGCCCCGAACGACTCCTGGAACACCGGGCACCGCAGCCGCTCGGCCAGCGCGACCAGGGGGTCCCATGCGGCCCCCGCGCCGGCCACGATCGCCGGGGAGCGCGCGCCCGCCAGCAGCCGCACCAGCGGCGCCAGGTCGGCGTCGGGGACGGCGGCCGGGCGCAGCAGCCGGGCCGGCGCCGCGAGGACCTCCCCGTCGAAGGGCTCCTGCCAGTCGTCCATCGGCACGATCACCAGCGCGGGCCCGCGGGCCGTGACCGCCTCGTGCCAGGCGCGGGCCAGCGCCCCTGGTACGTCCTGCGCGCGTGCCGGCTGGTTCGCCCACACCGGGTAGTCGCCGGCCAGCCCTTCCAGCCGTCCGGTCAGGAACGGCTCCAGCGCCAGGTGCCGCCGGTCCTGCTGCCCCACGATGATCACCAGGGGCGCCCGGTTGACCCGGGCGGTGGCGATGGCGCCGACGGCGGTGCCCAGCCCGGCGGTGGTGTGCAGCACGACCAGCGCGGGGGCTTCGTTCCCGATGGCCCAGCCGGTCGCCATCCCGACCACGGAGGCCTCGTGCAGGCCGAGCACGAAGCGCAGCGCGTCCGGCAGGTCCACGAGCAGCGACACCTCGGTGGAGCCGGGGTTGCAGAAGATCGTGGTCAGCCCGCGGCTGCTCAGCACGTCGAACGCGGCGTCCCTGACGGTGCTCACCGTTCTAGCATTCCCCGCCGGGTCTGCCGGTAGACGTGTCCGGTCAGCGGGCGCGGTAGCGGTCGGTGGCCTCCCTGGTGGCGCGGATGGCCGCGTCGGCCCTGTCGTAGGTGCGCTGCGCCAGTCCCACGAAGATGCAGTCGACGATCAGCAGCTGGCTGATCCGGCTGGCCAGCGCGCCGGGCCGGAAGGCCGTCTCGCGGCCCGCCGACACCAGCGTGTGGTGCGCCATCTCGGCCAGCGACGAGCGGGGGTTGTTGGTGATCGCGACGATCATCGCGCCCGTGTCCGCGGCCGTCCTGGCGGGGACGAGCACGTCGGGCGTCTCGCCGCTGCAGCTGATCGCCACCGCCACGTCGCCTTTCCTGAGCAGCGCCGCGCTGGTCAGGGCCAGGTGCGCGTCGCTGAACGGATGGCTGGACAGCCCGATCCGCAGCAGCTTCTGCGACATGTCGGCGGCTACCAGGCCGGAGGCCGCGACGCCGTACACGTCGACGCGCCGGGCCGTCGAGATGGCCTGCACGATCTCGCCCAGCTGGTCGGGGTCGAGCTGCGCCGCCGTGTCGGCCAGCGCCTCCGACTCGGCGCGCGCGACCTTGGCGATCACGTCGGTCAGCGGGTCGTCGGGCGCGAGGTCGCCCGGCACCAGCCGCTCGGGCTCCTTGGCGACGGCCGCGGCGAGCGCGAAGCGCATCTGCGAGTACCCGGCGAACCCGAGCGCCCGCGCCGTGCGGACGATCGTCGCCTCGCTGGTGCCGGAGACCGAGCTGAACTCGGTGATCGTGCTCCGTACGACCAGCCCGGGATCGTCGAGGATGATGCGGGCGATGGACTGCGCGGCGGGGGTGAGCGACGGCAGCACGGCGCGTACGGCCGCGACCGGGTTCGCGGGCTCGGCGGTCACCGAAGCAGCCATTCCGCCGCCGCGAGGGCGGACACGCGGGAGATGCCGTGGGTGGCCACATGGGTGAACCCGTGGGTGGCGCCGTCGGGCGGGGCGGGGATGCCGGTGTCGACCACGATCGCGTCGGGCCTGAGCGCGAGGGCCTTCGCCACGGTCTCCCGCACCCAGGCGTGCCGGGCGGCGTCGTGCACCACCAGCACGACCGGCCGTTCGTCGAAGGGCGGCAGCTCGCCCTGCGGCTCCATCTGCACCCTGGCCGTGTTCGGCAGCAGGGAGGCCAGCGCGGCAGTGACGCCGGTCGGCGTGGCCGGGTCGACCGCCTTGCTGAAGCGGGTGTTGACCTCGACGACCAGGGGTCCGCGGTCGAGCGCGGGGGTGCCGGAGGTGGTGAGCGCCGCCCTGGCGGCCTCCAGGCCGACGCCTTCGTCGACGTCGCCGCGGACCTTGTCGCGCAGCTCCGTGCGGGCGGCGTACCAGCCGGCGAGTGCGCGGACCCGGGCGGCGGCCTCCGCCAGGCGCTCCTCCTGCAGCGTCCCCTCGCGCACGGCGGCCACGATCGCGTCGCGGATCTCGTGCAGGCTGTCCTCCGTGGACAGCCCCACGCAGATCGCGTCCACGCCCGCGTCGAGCGCGCGCACCGCGATCTCGCCGGGACCGAACATGTCGGCCACCGCCTGCATCTCGATCGCGTCGGTGACGAGCATCCCGTCGAAACCGAGCTCGCCCCTCAGGAGCTCGGTCAGGATGGTACGGCTGAGTGTCGCCGGCATCGACGGATCGAGGGCGGGGATGAGCAGGTGGCCCGACATGATGGAGCGCACCCCGGCGTCGATCGCGGCGCGGAAGGGCGGGAGGTCGCGTTCGTGGAAGACCTCGCGCGAGGCGTGCACGGTGGGCAGCGCCAGGTGGGAGTCGGTGACCGTGTCGCCGTGCCCGGGGAAGTGCTTGGCGCAGGCGGCCACGCCGGCGCCCTGCACGCCGTTGACGTAGGCGACGGTGTGGCGGGTGACCAGGTCGGGCGTCGCGCCGAACGAGCGCACGCCGATCACGGGGTTGGCCGGGTTGGAGTTCACGTCGGCGGAGGGCGCGTAGTCGAGCGTGATGTCGAGGTCGGCGAGCATCCTGCCGATCTGCCGGCCCACCCGCTCGGTGAGCGTCACGTCGTCGACCACGCCCAGCGCCCGGTTGCCGGGGAAGGAGCTGCCGTTCGTGACCTCGAGCCGGGTGACCGCGCCGCCCTCCTCGTCGATCGCCACGATCGTGTCCGGGTTCTCGGCGCGGAAGTGCCGTACGAGCTGCGCGTCGATGGCGTTGCGGGCGAACAGCACCACGCCGCCAAGACCTTCGCCCAGCGCCCGGCGCAGCCAGTCGGGGGTGGAGGTCCCCTCGTACCCCGGATGCAGCACCGTCATCGCCAGTCTGTACAGGTCACCGCTCATCGGCATTTTCCTTCACGATTGTTGATCTGAAGGTAATTTTCTGTCATTGTCGCCCTCGACACAACCACTTCCGAGAGGCCACCCCCCAATGCCCAGCAGAAGGACTCTCCTGAAGGGCTTAGCCCTCGCCGCCGCCGCCTCCGCCGTTCCGCTGCCCGCCTACGCGTCGACGAACGGCCACATCCCGCCGCTGCGCCAGATGCGCGGCATGTGGATCGCCTCCGTGGTCAACATCAACTGGCCCTCGAAGCCGGGACTGACCGCGGACGAGCAGAAGGCCGAATATCTCGCCTGGCTGGACGTGGCCGTGCAGCGCAAGCTCAACTCGGTGTTCGTGCAGATCAGGCCGACCGCCGACGCGTTCTGGCCGTCGCCGTTCGAACCCTGGTCACAGTATCTGACCGGGACGCAGGGGCAGGACCCCGGCTACGACCCGCTCGGGTTCGCCGTGGAGGAGACCCACAAGCGCGGCCTGGCCTTCCACGCGTGGTTCAACCCCTACCGCGTCTCGATGCAGGACGACCCGGCCAAGCTGCACCCCGACCACCCCGGGCGCAAGCACCCCGACTGGATCCTGCCGTTCGGCGGCAAGCTCTACTACAACCCCGGCATGCCGGAAGTGCGGAAGTTCTGTCAGGACGCCATGATGGACGCGGTCACCCGCTACGACATCGACGGCCTCCACTTCGACGACTACTTCTACCCGACCAACACCACGGGCTTCGACGACAGCGCCGCGTTCGCCGAGCACGGCGCCGGCTTCCCCGACCTGGCCTCCTGGCGGCGCAACAACGTCGACCTCATGGTCCAGGAGATGCAGCAGCGGGTGCTGGAGTCCAAGCCGGAGATCGCGTGGGGCATCAGCCCGTCCGGCATCTGGCGCAACAAGGCCAGCGACCCGCTCGGCTCCGACACCAACGGCGGCCAGTCGTACGACAACCTGCACGCCGACACCCGCGGCTGGGTCAAGAAGGGCTGGCTCGACTACATCGCCCCGCAGCTCTACTGGTACATCGGGCAGCCGCCGGCCGACTACTCCAAGCTCGTCCCCTGGTGGTCCGACGTCGCCGCGGGCACGAAGACGCAGCTGTGGATCGGCCAGGCCGCCTACAAGGCCGGCGACCCCGCCCAGGCGGCGGAGTGGCAGGCGCCGGACGAGCTGTCCAGGCACCTGACCCTCAACAGGGACCACCCCGAGATCGGCGGCGACATCTGGTACAACGCCAACGACGTCAAGGTCGACAGGATCGCCTCCATCTCGACCGCGGTCGACGACCACTACCGGCGGCCCGCGTTGGCGCCCGTGCTGCCCAGGCTCGCCAAGGGGGAGCCGCCGCGCCGGCCGGTGCTGGCGTACGCGCTGCGCCGCCACGGCGGGGTCGAGGTGCGGGCGGTGGCGACCGGCCGGGACGAGCCGTTCCTGTTCGCCGTCTTCCGCTTCGACAGGAACGCGCGGTCCGGCGACTTCGCCGACGCGCGCCACCTGGTGGCCGTCGTGCCCGGCGACCGGCAGGTGCGCTGGACCGACCCCGACGGCGGACGCGGCGACCACTACTACGTGGTGGCGGTCGACCGCGCCAACAGGACCAGCAAGCCCAGCAACGGCTTCCGGGTGATCTGAGCCGGTTCGCGGGCGTGCTGCGCCCGTACGTGTCGCCGGCCGGTCATCCGGCCGGCGATCACCCGGCACGCCCCGCCCGAGTGCATGCCCCCGCCACCGCTCGTGAAGGTTCCGATGCCGCCGGAACCCCTCGCCGTGGCCCCGGTCGCGATCCGGTCTACGCAGGTGGCCTTTCAGGCACCTAAGAAGCCCTCCGCCCAGCGGGCGACGGCTGCTCGGTGGCTCCCGACGACCTCTGTGGCGGCACCACGGGGGTCGGGCGTACCAGTCCGAGCGCGACGACCTCGTTGGCCAGCCGTGTGCGCCGGTTGGTGCCCTCGGGAATCCTGAACTTCTGGTAGAGCCGCAGCAAATGCTGCTTGACCGCGGCCTCGGTCACGACCAGGTCGTCGGCGATCTCGCGTGCGGTCGCCGGGGCGACGAACGCCTCGTCCGACAGCGCCGGCCTGCAGAGCGAGGTCAGCACGTCGACCTCGCGCCTGGTCAGCTCGGGCGCGGCCGCCCTGCGCAGCTCGACCTCAGGGGTGAAGTCCTCACGGGGGACTCCACCGATGCGACCCCGGGCCGCGCCGAAGGAGACGACGTCGCCGTCGTCAAGGACCCTCCGGGCGATCGGCCTGCCGTTCACCCGCGTGCCGTTCCTGGACAGCCCCAGGTCGACGACATACAGGTAGGGTCCTCGTCTGACGAACTCGGCATGGAGTCGAGACACGCTGGGGTCGGTGAGCCGGATGTCCACACCCCGGCCCCTCCCCACCGTCGTGATCTCGGGGCGCAAGGGGACCACCTCGCCGGTGTCCTCGATGCGTATGAACGGCCCCTCCACTGGCGGTTCCTCCCCTGGGTTGACGCAGCGTATGAACGGCACGCCTACTCCTGGGCACGGCAGTTCCTCCCCAGGTAGCCCGCCGTAACTATTACTACAGCTCCGGCTTACCCAAACGAGGGGATGCGGAATCTCCTTTGCTGAAAGGAGAATCCGACGTGAAATTGGTCTGGACCTTTGAAGCCGGTTTTGCCTGCTCACGGGTAGACTCCGAGGGAAGATAAGCGGAGGAAACACCCATGGCGGACAAGCCCACGAAAGGTCTGGCCGATGTCGTCGCCGCGTCCACAGCGCTGAGCGACATCGACGGAAAGGCCGGCCGGCTCTTCTACCGTGGATACGACATCCACGACCTGGCCGGCCGTGCGACGTTCGAGGAGACCGCACACTTGCTGCAGCGCGGCAAGCTGCCCGACAGGGCCGAGCTCGACGCGTACGGCGCCGAGCTGGCGCGCGGCAGGGAGCTCGGTGCCCTGGTCTCGGCGAACATCGCCGAAATCGCCGAGAAACAGAAACCCATGGAGGCGCTGCGCTCGCTGGTCTCGCTGTCGGGCGCCGACGACCCGGACAAGGACTCCATCACCCCGGACGCCAACCTGCGCAAGGCCGCCCGGCTGACCGCGCAGCAACCCCTCCTGGTCGCCCGCTTCCACGCCGCCCGCGGCGGCGGGAGCGTTCCCGACCCCGACTCCTCGCTGAGCATCGCCGCGAACTTCCTGCTCCAGGTGACCGGTCGCACTCCCGACCCCCGTGAGGTCGAGATCTTCGACGAGTGCCTGGTGCTGCACGCCGACCACACCATGAACGCCTCCACGTTCGCCGCCCGCGTGTGCGCCGCGACGCTGTCGGACATGCACTCCGCCATCGTCGCCGCCATCGGCACCCTCAAGGGCCCGCTGCACGGCGGGGCGAACGAGCAGGTCATGAAGACCCTGGAGTCGCTGACGCCCGGCAGCGTGGCCCAGGCCGTACGCGACAAGCTCGCGGCCGGCGAGAAGATCATGGGCTTCGGCCACCGCGTCTACAAGACCGAGGACCCGCGCGCCACCCACCTGCGCAGGATGTCCGCCGAACTGGCCGGGGCGTCCGGGGACGACACCTACTACCGGATGTCCAAGGAGATGGAGGAGGTCGTCTTCGAGACGAAGGGCCTCTATCCGAACGTCGACTTCTACGCCGCGTCCGTCTACCACTACCTGGGCATCCCGACCGACCTGTTCACGCCGGTCTTCTCCATCAGCCGCATGTCCGGCTGGACCGCCCACGTCATCGAGCAGCACGCCGACAACCGGCTCATCCGCCCGGACAGCGAGTACATCGGGGAGACGGACCAGAAGTGGAAGCCGGTCGACGAGCGATGAGCCGGCGAATGCGACCGTCAGCACGAGCGATGAGCCGGCGAATGCGTCCGTCAGCACGAGCGATGAGCCGGGCCGGGGAGAATGGGACCATCAACAGGTGCGATGACTGATGTGACTGTGAGCGGATGCGTTGAGCCAGGGGACTGAACGCGAGAGCTGGGGACCGTACCCGCTGATCCTGGTGGGTGCGGTCGTCGGCGTGCTCGTGACCTACTTCGTGAACCTGCGCTGGGGCGGGTTCACCATGGGCGCCGTCATCATGGTCGCCGCCGCCCTCCGCTTCGCCGGATACGGCGGGCAACTGTCCGTGCGGAGCAGACGGACCGATGTCGTCACGCTGTCGGTCTTCGGCTTCGTGCTGGTGCTGACCTCACTGCTGCTTTACAACAACGAGCTGAAGGCGCTGATCCTGTCCCTTTTAGCCCGGTGACTTGACGGTCCGATAGCCTCAACGCATCACATCATTGAAGGGGAACCATTCGCATGCCCAAGATCAAGGTGGAGGGTCCCGTCGTCGAGCTTGACGGCGACGAGATGACCCGGATCATCTGGCAGTTCATCAAGGACCAGTTGATCCTTCCCTACCTCGATGTCGATCTGAAGTACTACGACCTCGGCATCGAGCATCGGGACGCGACGGACGACCAGGTCACCATCGACGCCGCCAACGCCATCAAGCAGCACGGCGTCGGCGTGAAGTGCGCCACCATCACCCCGGACGAGGCGCGGGTCGAGGAGTTCGGCCTCAAGAAGATGTGGAAGTCCCCCAACGGGACCATCCGCAACATCCTCGGCGGCGTCATCTTCCGCGAGCCGATCATCATGTCCAACGTGCCGCGGCTCGTCCCGGGCTGGACCAAGCCGATCGTCGTCGGCCGTCACGCCTTCGGTGACCAGTATCGCGCCACCGATCTGAAGGTCCCCGGCGAGGGCACGCTCACCCTGACGTTCACGCCGAAGGACGGCTCCGAGCCGATCGAGCTCGACGTGTACGACTTCCCCGGCAGCGGCATCGCGATGGCGATGTACAACCTGGACGAGTCGATCCGCGACTTCGCCCGCGCGTCGATGCGTTACGGCCTGTCCCGCAACTACCCGGTCTACCTCTCGACGAAGAACACGATCCTCAAGGCGTACGACGGCCGCTTCAAGGACATCTTCGCCGAGGTCTACGAGTCGGAGTTCAAGGCCGACTTCGAGAAGGCCGGCCTCACCTACGAGCACCGCCTCATCGACGACATGGTCGCGGCGGCGCTGAAGTGGGAGGGCGGCTACGTCTGGGCGGCGAAGAACTACGACGGCGACGTGCAGTCCGACACCGTGGCGCAGGGCTTCGGCTCGCTCGGCCTGATGACCTCGGTGCTGATGACCCCTGACGGCCGCACCGTCGAGGCGGAGGCCGCGCACGGAACGGTGACCCGCCACTACCGCCAGCACCAGCAGGGCAAGCCGACCTCCACCAACCCGATCGCCTCGATCTTCGCGTGGACGCGCGGCCTGGCCCACCGGGGCAAGCTCGACGGCACCCCCGCCGTGATCGACTTCGCCGGCAAGCTGGAGCAGGTCTGCGTCGAGACCGTCGAGGGCGGCCAGATGACCAAGGACCTCGCGCTCCTGGTCGGCGGCGACGCCCAGTGGCTGACCACCCAGGACTTCCTGGCGGCGCTGGACGAGAACCTCAAGAAGAAGATGTCCGCCTAGTCGAATACGGCCTCTATCCGCGGTTCCGCTGCGTGATAGAGGCCGTTTCGCATGTTTGTGAGCCGTCACGGCTCCGGATCGGGTGCGGACACGGCGGCGTCCCGAGCAGCCGATGACGTGCTGGCCGAGAAGAGCTTCGACGCCTCCTCAACACCCGAGAGCCGCTGGACGAAAGCCGCGGCCGCGGCAATCGCGCGCGCCGTGGTGGCCGACCGCCCGCGGTGACCGGCGGGGAGCAGGGGATCAACTCAACGTGCCGGGCGCTCGGTCGGCGAGGCCGCTGCGGTCGGGCAGGGTGCCGGCGACATCGCGCGTGGGGTCCGCTGAGCGGGCCGTACGGCGAGCCGAGCCGCGACCGCCAGCACGGCGACCGCGCCGATCGTCAGGCCCGTGCCCGCCCAGACCGGCGAGGTGAAGCCGAGGCCCGCGCCGATCGTCAGCCCGCCCAGCCAGGCGCCGAGCGCGTTGCCCACGTTGAAGGCGGCGATGTTGCTGCCCGAGGCCAGCGTTTCGGCGCGCCCCGCGTAGTGCATGATCCGCATCTGCAGGCCCGGCACGGTCGCGAAGCCGAACGCCCCCATCAGCAGCAGTGAGACGAGGGTCATCGCCTGGCTTCGCGCGGTGAGCGCGAACCCGGCGAGCACGACCGCGAGTGCGGTGAACACCACCGCGAGAGTGCCGTCGGCGGTCCATCGGTCGGCGGCCTTGCCGCCGGCCAGGTTCCCCACGAACAGGCCGCAGCCGAACAGGATGAGGAGCCACGGCACGGTTGTGGCGGCGAAGCCGCTCACCTCGGTGAGGGTGAAGGCGATGTAGGTGAAGGCGCCGAACATGCCGCCGAAGCCGAGAACCGTCAGAAGCAGTGAGAACCACACCTGCGGGTGCGCGAACGCGGCGATCTCGGCCCGTAGTCCGTCCGAGCGCGTCGCGACGGACCGGCCCGCCGTACGTCCGGGCACCAGCAGTGCCACCCCGCCCATCGCGACCACCCCGATGAGGGTGATCACCCAGAACGTGGCCCGCCAGCCGAACTGCTGGCCGACGAAGGTGCCGAGCGGCACTCCGAGCACGTTGGCCGTGGTCAGTCCGGCGAACATCGTCGCGATGGCGCCCGCGCGCCGGTCGGGCGCCACCAGTCCGGCGGCCACGACCGAGCCCACCCCGAAGAACGCGCCGTGCGACAGGGCGGCGACGATCCTTCCCGCGAGCATGGCGCCGTAGCCGGGGGCGAGCGCGGAGATCATGTTGCCCGCGATGAAGATCACCATCAGGCCGAGGAGCACGTGCTTGCGGTTGATCCTGGTCACGGCTGCGGTGAGCCCGATGCCGCCCACCGCGACGCTGAGCGCGTAGCCGGAGATGAGCCATCCGGCGACCGGCTCCGTGACCCCAAGGTCCGTCGCGACCTCGGGCAGCAGTCCCATGATCACGAACTCGGTGAGTCCGATCCCGAAACCTCCGATAGCGAGAGCGAGCAAGCCTAGAGGCATGACTCATCCATCCTTGGTTGTACAGGCTAAAAGAGCGCGCATGCAACTAATTGCGCGAGCAGCAACATACTTGCAGGCGCGGTATATTTCAAAGCGGGCAATCTTGGCAGGAGGACGGACCGTGGGCATCTCTGACGACGCCGTGCAGATCCGCGCTCGAGGCTGGCGCACCCTGGCCGCGCTCCACGGCATGATCGACACCGCTCTGGAGAAGGCTCTTCAGTCCAGCCTCCGGCTCTCCGTGGTGGAGTACACCGTCCTCGACGCGCTGTCCCGCCAGGACGGCTGGCACATGCGCATGCGGCAACTCGCCCGCGCCGCCGCACTGTCGAGCAGCGCCACCACCCGCCTCGTCACCCGCCTGGAGGATCGTGGGCTGCTGACGCGCGTCCTGTGCCAGGACGACCGGCGCGGCATCTACACCGAGCTCACCGACCAGGGCTGGACCCTCCTCCTCCAGGCCCGCCCCATTCACGACGAAACCCTCGCCGCCACCCTCGCCCAGGCCGGGCAACTCCCCGAACTCGCTCCCTTGGTCACTGCGCTCCACGACGTGGCTGCCTCCGCGTGACCTCCCGCCTCCCCGGGCGGACGGGGAGGCGCCGCGCGGGCTGGTGGCGCGGCTTGCACGTTTCCCCGCGATCTGCGGACCATCTCTTGACGGTGGGGCGCGCGTGGCATAGTTGATCACTTGGGTAGGAGCCTCCCTGTAGGTACACACACCGCTACCTACCGTTACGGTCGTTCGTGTCTCGGGGGGTTCGGATGCGACTGGGAATTATGGGCGGGCTGGGACTGATCGCCGCGGTCGCGATGGTGTCCGGTTGTGACTCGCCGCCCGACACCGCCAGGCTGGCGGACAGCAAGGCCGACGCCGCCACCAAGGTCAAGGTCAGCAAGGCGGCCAAGGCCAAGGCCGCGGCCGCCGTGAAGGCGAACGAGCTGGGGCAGATCCCGGTGCTGATGTTCCACCGGGTCATCCCCAAGCCGACCACGACGGACGACCGGACGCCGAAGCAGTTCCGCGCGGACCTGGAGCGGCTGGCCAAGGAGGGGTACGTGCCGATCACGGCCGCCGAGATGGTGTCCGGCAAGATCGACATCCCGGCCGGCAAGCACCCCGTGGTCCTGACCTTCGACGACTCCTCACCGTCGCAGCTCACCCTGAACCAGATGGGCGTGCCGCAGAAGGACACCGCCGTCGAGATCCTGCTCGACGTGGCCGCCAAGAACCCGGGCTTCCGCCCGGCCGCCACCTTCTACGTGACCCGCGACATGTTCGGCAAGAGCACCCCCGAGGAGCAGGCGCAGATGCTGCTCTGGCTGAAGAACCACAATTTCGAGATCGGCAACCACACCCGCGACCACCTCAACCTGCGCGGGCTCTCGCACGAGAAGGTCGAGGAGCAGATCGGCTCGATCGCCAAGCAGGTCGGCACGTTGTCCTCGGTCAAGCCGACCACGATCTCCCTGCCGTACGGCAACCAGCCGCGCAAGAAGCAGTGGGCCATGCGGGGCAAGCACTTCAAGCACCAGGGGGCGTTCCTGGCCGGCTACACGCCCGCCCAAGCGCCGTTCAGCAAGTCGTTCGACCCGGCGGGCATCCCGCGGATCAAGGTCATGGAGAAGAAGGGCGACTGCAAGCAGTTCTGCTCGCACGCGTGGCTCGACTGGCTCAAGAACAACCCGGACATGCGCTACACCTCGGACGGGGACCCGCGGACGGTCGCGTACCCGAAGTACAAGGCGCCGTACCTGCGGAAGTCGTTCCTCACGTGGAGCCTGCCGTACTGACGGCCGGGGCCGGCCGGCGCGACGTCACCCCGATCGCGTGGTGAAGGCGATGCCGGCCGCCCGCAGCCGGTCGATGAGCGGCCGGCCCATGGCCGAGGCGGTCGTGAGCTGGCCGGCGAGGTCGGGCACGTCGTCGAAGGCCAGGCAGAGCGCCGACTCGGCGAGCATCTTGGCGGTCTCGTCGTAGCCGGGGTCGCCGCCCGCGACCTCCGTGACGACCCGCTCGCCGCCGCCCTCGCCCAGGAACGTGACCTTGAACCAGCTCTTCGCGCGCTGCTCGGGCGACGGACCCTCGCCGGGTTTCACCCGGCTCTGGAGCCAGCCGCGTACGGCGGGGACCTGGGAGAGCGTCGCGAACGCCCCGGCGCCCGCCGCGACCGCCAGCGCGGCCGGGAGGGTCTTGACGGCGATGTGCTGGCGGTAGGCGAAGTCGGGGCCGTAGCGGTCGAGGAGGCGGGCCGAGCGGCCGACGATGCGCGGGTCGACGGTGGGCATCGGGAGCGCCCAGCCGCCCACGTAACGCAGGCCGCCCGCCCTGGCGCTCACCCTGCGGCCGAGGGGCCCTGTCTCGGCGGAGCGGCGCCGGGCGCCGGCCTCGGCGGCCTGCCTGGCCCGTCCGACGATGGACATCGCGCTGGTCAGCGTGCCGCTGGAGAAGCGCGCGTTGGCCCGCAGGAAGGCGCTGACCGTCAGCGGGACGTCCTTGGGCAGCTGGGAGACGGTGTAGAGGGTGCCGAGATCGAAAACGATCGAGTCGAAGCCGCAGGCGTGCACGATCTTGGCGCCGCTGCTGACGGCCCGGTCGTGGTGGCGGACGTAGACCCGGTCCACGAACTCCGGCTCGCCCGTGAGGTCGAGGTAGTGGGTGCCGGCGTCGGCGCACGCGGCGACGAGCGGGTCGCCGTACGTGATGTAGGGGCCGACCGTGGTGGCCAGGACGCGCGTCCGGCGGGCCAGCTCGGCCAGCGAGCCGGCGTCCGTGGCGTCGGCGAGCAGGATGGGTACGTCGAGCCCGAGACGCTCCAGCTTGGCCCGGTCGCGCCCCGCCAGCGCCCACCGCGTGCCGGGGCCGGCGGCGCGGGCGAGATAGGCGGCGGTGAGGGCGCCGGTGAACCCGCTCGCACCGAAAAGTACGATGTCGTAGGGACGGTCCATGATCAGCGGCTCCTGGTGATCGTCTGCTGCACATTCGACCGTGCCCATGGCCACGCCGGCGAACCCCCAAGGTCTCGAAGGCTTAACAAATCCCTGGGAAGTGGCTGGGCGTCGTAAAGTTTGCGTCGTTGGGGTCAAGCACACGTGGGGATGACGAATGCCGCGAATCGCACCGTTGGTGGCCGGCGATCCCGACCACCTGGGGTCGTTCCGGCTGTCCGGACGGGTCGGAGAAGGCGGTCAGGGCATCGTCTACCTCGGCGTCAACGACGAGGGGGAGCGTGCGGCCATCAAGTTGCTGCACGTGAAGTTCAGCGGCGACACCATCGCCCGGTCACGGTTCGCCAGGGAGCTGAAGGCCGCGCAGCGGGTGGCGTCGTTCTGCACGGCCAGGGTGATCGAGGCCGACCTCGACGGTGACACCCCGTACATCGCCAGCGAGTATATCGAGGGCAAGGCGCTGCGTGACCTCGTCGAGACCGACGGGCCGCTCACCGGCACGGCGCTCGACCGCCTCGCCATCGGCACCGCCACCGCGCTCACCGCCATCCACCACGCCTCGATCATCCACCGCGACTTCAAGCCCGACAACGTGCTGATCGCCGCCGACGGGCCGCGCGTGGTCGACTTCGGCATCGCCCGCATCATCGACTCCACCGGCACGATCACCAGCCGGGCCATCGGCACGCCCGCCTACATGGCGCCCGAGCAGATCGCCGGCGACGACATCGGCCCCTACACCGACGTGTTCTCGTGGGGGGCGACCATCGCCTTCGCGGCGACGGGAGAGACGGTCTTCGAGGGCAAGTCGATCGCGGTGGTGCTCAACCGGATCCTCAACCACGAGGTCGACGTCGACATGATGCCGGAGCCGCTGCGGAGCGTGGTGAGCTCGGCGCTGGCCAAGTCGCCGGCCGAGCGGCCCTCGGCCGACCAGATCCTGCTGCGGCTGCTCGGGCAGTCGTCCACGGCGGGGGCGTCGACGGCCGTGCTCACCAAGGGCGTGCAGCTGGCGGGCGATGACACGACGCCGTTCATCCGGGTGTCGGCGGGGTCGATCACCGACCACCCCAGCCGGCGGGCCTCCGCCGTACCGACCCACGGGCCGGCCCACGGCACGGGCCAGGGGCCGTTCCACGGCACGGGCCATCAGACCGGTTCCGGCCACCACGCCCGCACGGCCTGGCCCGCGGTGGGGCACGCCGCGACGGGGACGGAAACGGGCGCCGGGACGGGCACAGGCACAGGGACGGGCACGGGCACAGGGACAGGGAACGCCGCGACGGGGCCTCAGAGCGCGGCAGGGCAGGAGACGGCGCCTCCGGGCGAATCCGGGCCGCCCACGGGCGAGACGGGGCCGTCTGAGGGCGGCGGGACGCCGTACCCGGCGAAGAAGCTCGCCACTCGCGGCCGGCGCCGGTGGGCGAAGGCAGGGGTCGCGGCGGCCGCCGCGCTCGCCCTCGTCGCGGCCGCCGCGGTGGCGGCGACGATGAACGGCTGGCTGTCGTTGCCCTTCGGCGGCACGGCGGAGCAGACGGTCGATCCCTCCCGCCCGAGCGTGGTGGACAAGGTGGCCGGCACCGGGCGGATCGTGATCGGCGTGCGGGGCGACCTGCCCGGCGTCGGCCTGCGCAACGGCGACGGTTTCGACGGTTTCGACGTCGACATCGCCAGAGAGCTCGCCGCGGAGCTCGGCGCGAAGGAGACGAAGTTCGTCCAGGTCAGCAGGGGCAACAGGGCCGACGCGCTGGAGAAGGGCCAGGTCGACCTCGTCGTCGCCGCGTACTCCATCGACAAGGGCAGAACACAGTTCGCCGGCCCCTACTACCTGGCGCACCGCGACCTGCTGGTGCGCGCGGACAGCGACCACGACACGATCGCCGATCTCAAGGGCGAGAAGGTCTGCGCCCCGAGCAGTTCTTCCCTCGGCGAGGTGCAGGAGAAGGTGACGGTCGAGCCGGTGGCGGCCAGCGACTACGCCGCCTGCATGGACCTGCTCAGAAGCGGCAAGGTCGCCGCGGTGCCGGGGGAGGACGTGGTCCTGGCCGGTTTCGCGCAGCGCGAGAGCATGCGCTACAGGATCCTCGGCGCCAAGCTCAACAACGAGCGTTACGCGGTCGGCATCAGGAACGGCGACGTGAAGACCTGCAAGGCGGTCAAGGCCGTCATCGCCGACCTCTACGCCAGGGGTGTCGTCAAGCGGCTCCTGACCAGCAGGTTCGGTAGGGTCGATTTCGAAATGGAGCTGAAGGTACCCGCGATGGAAACCTGTTGATGACGTGCGGGTAACATCCCGAAGGTCAATGAATCGTCCTGCGAGTTAGGGGAAGGCCATGGCGTCGTCAGCCACTGCGCCCGTCAAGGTGACCGTCACCGGAGCAGCCGGCCAGATCGGCTACGCGCTGCTGTTCCGCATCGCGTCGGGGCAACTGCTCGGCGCCGACGTCCCGGTCAGGCTGAGCCTGCTGGAGATCCCGGCGGCGGTGAAGGCGGCCGAGGGCACCGCGATGGAGCTCGACGACTGCGCGTTCCCGCTGCTGTCCGGCATCGAGATCACCGACGACCCCAACGTCGCCTTCGCGGGCGCCAACGTCGCCCTGCTGGTGGGCGCCATGCCGCGTAAGGCCGGCATGGAGCGCGGCGACCTGCTCGGCGCCAACGGCGGCATCTTCGGCCCTCAGGGCAAGGCGATCAACGACCACGCCGCCGACGACATCAGGGTCCTGGTCGTGGGCAACCCGGCCAACACCAACGCGCTCATCGCCCAGCGCAACGCGCCCGACGTGCCCGCCGACCGCTTCACGGCGATGACCAGGCTCGACCACAACCGCGCGCTGTCGCAGCTGGCCGCCAAGCTGCAGGTGCCGGTCACCGAGATCAAGAAGATGACGATCTGGGGCAACCACTCCGCCACCCAATACCCTGACCTGTTCCACGCCGAGGTGGGCGGCAAGGTCGCGGCCGAGCAGGTCGACGGCGACTGGCTGCGTGACACGTTCATCCCGACGGTGGCCAAGCGCGGCGCCGCGATCATCGAGGCGCGCGGCGCGTCCTCGGCCGCCTCGGCGGCCAACGCCGCGATCGACCACGTCCACGACTGGGTCAACGGCAGCGAGTGGACGTCGGCGGCCGTGGTCTCCGACGGCTCCTATGGCGTGCCCGAGGGGCTCATCTCGTCGTTCCCCGTGCGCGCGGCCGGCGGCGCGTTCGAGATCATCCAGGGTCTCGAGATCGACGCGTTCTCCCGGGAGCGCATCGACGCCAGCGTGCGCGAGCTGGAGGAGGAGCGCGACGCGGTGACGTCGCTGGGCCTCATCTGAGCGGCAGGCGCCGCCCGAACGCGAAACGCGCGCCCTCGTCGTCACGGGGGCGCGTTCGCGTTCGTGGGCCCGCCCGGCTAGGGGCAGGCCGCGGTGGGGACAACGGGTGCGGCGGGCACGGACTGGATCGACGGCACGGGCAGGATCGCCGGCGTGGGCTGCAGGGCCGGCGCCGGCTGCGACGTCGCGAACAACACGCCGGCGGCGGCCATCAGGCTGCCCGCCACGACGAGGGCACCGTAGAGCAGCTTCGTGACCCTTGGTGAAAAGCTCCTCACGTTTCGATATCCCAGCACATATCTCGCCTTCTTATCAGGTGTTTGGCGAAAGCGCTCTCCAGGCATCGGAGACGATGTCGCCCAACGCCGCCCGCTCGGCCTTCCAGCCCAGCTCGCGCTGGATCTTCGCGGACGAGGCGACCAGCACGGCCGGGTCGCCGGGCCGGCGGTCGCCCACGACGACGGGGATCTCGTGGCCGGTGACCTCACGGCAGACCGAGATCACCTCCTGGACGCTGAAGCCGGTGCCGCTGCCCAGGTTGTAGATCTTGTGCTCGCCCGGCGTGATCGCGCCGAGCGCCAGCAGGTGCGCCCTGGCCAGGTCGGACACGTGGATGTAGTCGCGCACGCAGGTGCCGTCGGGCGTCGGGTAGTCGGAGCCGAACACGCTCACGGAGTCGCGCTCGCCGGTCGCGACCTTCAGGACGTTGGGGATGAGGTGGGTCTCGACCGTGTGCCGCTCGCGGTAGCGGCCGTGGGCGCCGGCCACGTTGAAGTAGCGCAGGCTCACCGCGCCGAGCCCGCGCACCTGCGCGAACGCGGTCAGCGCGGTGTCGACGGCCAGCTTGGAGGCGCCGTAGGGGTTGGTGGGGCGCGTCGGGTCGCTCTCCTGGATGGGGGAGCGCTCGGGCTCGCCGTACGTGGCCGCGGTCGAGGAGAACACGATCCTGGCCACGCCCTTGTCCCGCATGGCGTCGAGCAGGGCCAGCGTGCCGCCGAGGTTGTTGGCCCAGTAGAGTCCGGGCTTGGCCACCGACTCGCCGACCAGCGACTTGGCCGCGAAGTGCAGCACCGCGTCGGCGCCGTCGAGCGCGTCGTGCGCGTGGGCGATGTCCGCCCGCACGAATCGGGCGCCCTCGGGCACGGCGTCCTCGTGCCCTGTCGACAGGTCGTCGAGTACGGTCACCTCGTGGCCCGCCTCGACGAGCTGCGCCGCGACGACGCTGCCGACGTATCCGGCACCACCCGTGACCAGCAGCCTCATGTTCACTCCTGTTCAAATATGTTTGATTTTGTACGGCTTGCCGTTCAGCATACGCGGGAAAGCGGCCGAGTACGCTGCCAACCACCATGTTTGACACCGTCGTGGCCAACATCGCCCTGGTTCTGCTGTTCATTCTGATCGGCGGCTTCTTCGCCGCCGCCGAGATAGCGATGGTGTCCCTGAGGGACAGCCAGGTACGCCAGATGTCGCAGCGGGGCCGCAGAGGCGAGCGTGTGGCCAAGCTGGCCCGCGACCCCAACCGTTTCCTGTCCGCCGTGCAGATCGGCGTGACGGTGGCCACCATGTTGTCGGCCGCGTTCGGCGCCGACCGGCTGGCCGCCCAGCTCGTGCCCGTGCTCGAAGGGTGGCGGGTGCCCGAGGCCGTCGCCCCCGTCATGGCGCTCGTGCTGGTGACGCTGGCCATCTCGTACGTGTCGCTCGTGCTGGGGGAGCTGGCCCCCAAGCGGCTGGCGCTGCAGCGGGCCGAGGGCCTGTCGTTGTACGTGGCGCCGTTCCTCGACCGGCTCGCCGCCCTGTCGCGCCCGATCATCTGGGCGCTGTCCAAGTCCACCGACGTCGTGGTCCGGCTGCTCGGAGGCAACCCGAAGGCCGACAGGGAGGAGGTCACGACCGAGGAGCTGCGCGAGATGGTGGTCGGCCACACCGACCTGACCGCCGACGAGCGCAAGCTGATCGCGGAGGTGTTCGCCGCGGGCAAGCGGCAGCTCAGGGAGGTGATGCTGCCGCGTACGGAGGTGGAGTTCATGGAGGCGGACACGCCGCTGGACGACGCCGCCCGCCTGGCCGCCACGCTCCCGCACTCGCGCTTCCCCGTCTACCGCGAGTCGTACGACGAGGTGGTCGGGTTCGTGCACGTGCGTGACCTGCTCGACCCCGAGCTGGCCGGGCGGAGCGAGCCGATCAGCGCGGTCGTGCCGATCAGGGCGGCGAAGTTCGTGCCCGCGTCCAAGCGGCTGCTCACCACGCTCAACGAGATGCGCGCGGAGGGCCAGCACCTGGCCATCGTGGTGGACGAGTACGGCGGCACGGCGGGCATCGTCACCCTGGAGGACCTCGTCGAGGAGCTGATCGGCGACATCAGGGACGAGTACGACGTGGAGGAGGACGTCGTGGTCCTGCCGGCGGGCGAGATCGAGATCGACGGCCTGACGAACCTGAACGACTTCGCCACGGAGACCGGCATCCGGCTGCCGGACGGGCCCTACGAGACGCTGGCCGGGTTTGTCATGGCCATGCTGGGGCACGTGCCCGTCGTCGGGGAGAAGGTGGAGGTGCTGGGCTTCGAGATGAGCGTCACCGAGCTCGACGGCCGCCGTATCGCCAGGGTACGCGTGAAACGCCGTCCGGTCGTCGAGTCGCCGCCCGACCAGGATTCCTGACACAATTGCCTGCTATGGCCAGACCTCGTGTACTCTCCGGCATCCAGCCCACAGCGGACTCCTTCCACCTGGGCAACTACCTGGGTGCGGTCCGCCAGTGGGTCACCTTGCAGGAGACCCACGACGCGTTCTACTGCGTGGTCGATCTCCACGCGATCACCGTGCCGACCGAGCCCGACGCGCTGCGCCGCCGCAGCCGCGTGGCGGCCGCGCAGCTCTTCGCCGCCGGCCTCGATCCCGAGCGGTCGACCGTCTTCGTGCAGTCGCACGTGCGCGAGCACAGCGAGCTCGCCTGGATCCTCAACTGCCTCACCGGGATGGGCGAGGCGGCCAGGATGACCCAGTTCAAGGACAAGTCCGCCAAGTTCGGGGAGAGCGCCGCCAGCGTCGGCCTGTTCACCTACCCGATCCTGCAGGCGGCCGACATCCTGCTCTACCAGGCCGACCGCGTGCCGGTGGGCGCCGACCAGAAGCAGCATCTCGAGCTCACCCGTGACCTGGGCGGGCGCTTCAACCACCGGTTCGGCGCGACCTTCCGGCTTCCGGAGCCGTACATCCTGAAGGAGGTCGAGAAGATCACCGACCTGCAGGACCCGACGGCGAAGATGTCCAAGTCGTCCTCCAGCCCCGCCGGCATCCTCGATGTCCTGGAGCAGCCGGGCCCGCTGCGCAAGAAGGTCATGCGCGCGGTGACCGACACCGGCTCCGAGGTGCTGTTCGACGAGGAGAACAAACCGGGCATCAGCAACCTGCTGCGCATCCAGTCAGCGCTGACCGGCACGTCCATCCCCGACCTGGTGGCCCGCTACGAAGGGCAGGGCTACGGCACGTTCAAGAAGGACGTGGCCGAGGCGGTCGTCGAGGCGTTCTCGCCGATCAGGGAGCGCACGGAGAAGCTGCTGTCCGACGAGAAGGAGCTCGACCGGATGCTCGCGATCGGCGCCGAGCGCGCGTCGGCGGTGGCCAGGGAGACGATGGCCCAGGTCCGCGACCGGGTCGGCTTCCTGCCCACGTCGTAGTGGCCGCCGCGGGTGCGACGGGCGCTCAGACGTCGTCGCGCAGGACGGGGCAGGTCATGCAGCGCGCGCCCCCGCGGCCCTTGCCCAGCTCGAAACCGTCGATCTCGATGACCTCGACGCCGTGCTCGCGCAGCTTGCGGTTGGTGAACTGGTTCTTGCGGTAGCCCACCACGACCCCGGGCGACAGGGCGAAGAAGTTGTTGCCCGAATCCCACTGCTCGCGGGCCCGCTGGTGGTCGTCGCCGCCGGTGGGGATGACGTCCAGGCGGCGCACGCCCAGCGACTCCTCCAGCGCGTTCACGAAGCCGGTGTCGCGGCGCACGTCGAGGGTGCCCGGCTTGTCGCCGGGCCGCAGCGAGTAGGTGGTCGCCGCTTCGAGGAACGGCGGGTACGCCGTGGCCTTGTCGACGTCGAGCAGCGTGAAGACGGTGTCCAGGTGCATGTACGACCGGCTCTTCGGCACGTGGACGGCGATGACCCGCTCGGCGACCTCCGCCGCGAACAACGACAGCGCCAGATGCTCGACGGTGCGCGTGGTGGTGCGCTGGCTGATGCCGACGGCGACCGTCCTGTTGCCGATGGGCATCATGTCGCCGCCCTCCATCGCCGCCGTGCCGTAGTCCTTCTCGTTGAAACGCCGGTCGTCACCCGCGAACGGATACCAGAAGCCGAAGTCGCGCCCCGCGAACATCGGGTGGTGGTGGTAGATCGTGGACTGGTTCATCGTCTCCAGCAGCCGGACGGGGAAGAACATCGGGTTCAGCGCGACGCCGCCGTACAACCAGGCCGAGGGGTCGCGCTGGTAGAGCGAGTTGGGCAGCGGCGGCAGGATGAACTCCCCGCTCTCGCCCGCCGCGGCGACCAGCGAGGAGTGCTCCAGGGCGGCCGTCCCGAACTCCTCCTTGGTCAGACCGCCGATCAGGGCCGCGGCGAGCCGGTCGCCGCTCCACCCGGCCAGGGTCTCCCTGACGGTGTCGACGAGGACCGGGCCCACCGTCAGGTGGGTGACGGTCTCCTCGATGGCGTGCCACTTGGCCTCGAAGCCCGTGTCGAGGGCCTCGGCCAGCAGCTGCTGGTGGTAATGGACCTCGATGCCGCGCTCGCGCATCAGGGCCACGAACGCGTCGTGCTCCCGCTGCGCCTGCTCGACCCAGAGGATGTCGTCGAACAGCAGCTGGTCGCTGTTGGCCGGGGTGAGCCGCCTGAGGCTGAGCTCCGGCCGGTGCACGATGACCTTGCGCAGAGTGCCCACCTCGGAGTGGACGCCGAACCGCTGATCGTTCATGGTGATCTCCTCGGACGGTGATCAGCGAACCCGCCCGACCCCGCGCGAACGCCGGGCCGGGCTCCCGAACATCCCCGTCCGCGTCACCGGCCAACCGCGTCGCGCGGGGCCTTGGAGATTTCCTGCCTCCCCCATGGGAGGCCGCGCGAGGTCAGCCGCGCCGCACGACCCGGTGCACCCGCAGCAGCGCCCGCAGGGCGGCCAGGCTTGGCCGGGTGAACCGGGTCTCGCCGCGGACGGCCGTCCAGCCGGAGGGTCCGCGGTCGAAATCCCAGCCGGGAAACTCGCGCGTCGCCTCCTGAAGCAGTCTTTCCATGACGAGATGGGCACTTGGCGCTGTGGTCATGAACGCAGAGTGGCACCAGGACGCCGCACGGTGACGAACTGAGGCGAAGGATCTCCCAGTTCGCATGGACCGAACTCAGAGTTCGCTCCTCAGATCAGGATGCCGTGCCGCTCGGCCAGGAAGCGGACCTCCGGCGCCCACGAGGGCCGCGCCCGCCGTGCCAGAGCCCGGACCATCTCTCTCAGCAGCGGCTTGTGGTCGAGCTCCTCGGGGCTCTCCCGCTCGAGGCGCAGCAGGTGGAGCAGGCTGGCGGCGTCGTCGCCGAGGTCCTCGCAGGCGCGGGCCACGTGGCCGAGGTGGGTGGTCCGCCGCTCGATGGACGGCGTGCGGCGCAGGTCGATGTCGTCGGCGATGCGCAGCACGGCGTCGGGGCGGCCGGCGTCGTTCTCGACGCTGGCCATGTGGATGGCGACGTTGGTGGGTCCGAAGAAGGCCAGGTCGTAGCCGTCCGAGTGCTCGTGCACCCGCTCCGCGAGCTGCGTGGCGGGACCGCGCAGCCGTTCCCTGGCCTCGTCGTCGTCGCCCGAGCGGGCGGCGCCGACGGCGGCGAGCAGGTGCAGCGCGCCGAGCGCCTTCCTGTGGCGCTCGTCTCCGCCGGCGACGTGGGGTTCGAGCACTTCGAGGCCCCGCCGGGCGACGTCGTACGCGATCTGGTGCATGTCGTCGGACAACATCGACTGCCCCAGGCTCCAGTACGCCCACGCTCTCATCAGCGGATCGGCCGACTCCTCGGCGAAGCGCATGGCCCGGTCGGCGGCGAGGTGGGCGAGGTCCACCCGGCCCAGATGTTTGAGCACGCCCCTGGCCAGCAGGTACGCGTCGGTCGCGACGCCGTGGGAGGCGGGGGTGCGTTCGAGCGCGAGGTTCTCGGCGTCGGAGATGAGCGAGGGCAGGGCGGCCATCAGGATCGAGTAGCGGCGGGCCGAGGTGAACCAGGCGTTGCGGGCCGCCGCCACGCGTTCGGTGAGCTGCTCGGCGTCGGGCGGCTCGATGTCGGGGGCCAGCGTGCGGCAGGTGAACAGCGCGCGTTCGATGTCGCGGATCTGCGGGCGGCTCGGCTCGTGGGAGTCGCGCGGCGTCTCTCCTAAGAGGACCGTGGTGCGTACGCCGAGCACCTTGGCGATCTCCCGCAGGAGGGGGAGTGACGGGGTGCGTTTGCCGTGTTCGATCAGCTCGATGTGCCTGGCGGTGCAGCCGGCCTGGGTCGCCAGCGCGGTGGTGCTCATGCCCCTTCGTTCGCGCTGGAGCCTGACCATCTGCCCGGTGCTGATTTCGGCCATGGGCGTGGCGCCTCCTGGGTCGGTCCTAACTGCACAGGCTAGGGCCCACGAAGATCGCCTGTACTGGATTCCGCCCTGCTCAGGGGAGGTGATGGCGGCACGCTCGTGAAAGGGTGATCGGCCGGGGAATGGGAGTGGGATGGCGAGTCTGGCGGAGCGGTTCGAGCCGGTGAAGGCCTGGGGCCGGCGCACGGTGGACGACTGGCGGGTCCGCCGGCCGTCGATCGACCACCTCATCATGACGGTGCAGCGTTACCGGCTGCAGTCGGGCGACCGGCTGGCCGGCGCGGTCACCTACTTCGCCTTCCTGTCCTTCTTCCCGCTCCTCTCGCTGTCGTACGCGGTGCTCGGGTTCGCGGTGGCGGCCAGCGAAGCCACCCGCGACGCGCTGCAGCGGGCGATCGCCGAGCGGCTGCCCGGTCTCGCCCCCCAGCTCGACCTCGAGGGCATCGCCCAGGCCAGGGAAACCGCCGGGATCATCGGCCTGCTCGGTCTCCTCTACGCCGGGCTCGGCGCTCTCGACGCGCTGCGCGAGGCGTTGCGCGAGATGTCGATGACGACCGCGCCGCCGCTCGGCTTCGTCGCCGGCAAGCTGCGCGACCTCGCCTCGCTCGTCATCGTCGGGGCGACGATGATCCTGTCCGTGCTGGTGGCCGGGTTCGCCACCACGGCCACGGACAAGGTGCTGCACGCGCTCTTCGGCGGCTCGTCCATGCTGGTGACGCTCGGGCTCAGGATCGCCGGAGTGGTGGCGAGCGTGGGCGCCGACTGGCTGCTGTTCGTGATCCTGCTCGGGTGGGTGGCCAAGGCCGGGCTGCCGTTCCGGGTGATCGCCAAGGGCGCGCTGCTCGGCGCCCTCGTGTTCGGGGTGCTCAAGCAGGCGGCGACCCTGCTGCTCGGGCACACGCTGAGCAACCCCGTCTACGGCGCGTTCGCGGTCATCGTCGGCCTGCTGGTCTGGATCAACATCTCGGCCAGGCTCGTGCTCTTCGTCGCCGCGTGGACGTCGACGGCGGGGTTCAGCCCGCCGCCGTCCCCGTCGCCGGTGCCCGCGCCGGGGACGTCGTCAGAGCCGTGACCTGCCGCGCTTGCGGCGGATCCCGTACGCGAGCCAGATCAGGCCGAACAGCAGCCCGCCGCCGATCACGAGCGCACCCACGGTCTTGGTGGAGTCGGTCTGCTTCGAGGCGGCCCTGTCCAGCAGCGCCGGCTGGGCGGCGGGCGTGACGGACGTGGAGGCCTCCGGCTTGGGCGCGGCGGCCCGCGGGTCGGGGAGCGGGTCGACGAGCTTCCCGACCGGTGTCGCCTTGCCGCGCACCGAGAAGCCCCAGTCGAGCAGCTTGGCGACCTCGTCCCAGAAGAAGCCCTCGTGCCGCATGATGCTCACCACGATCGTGTGGCCGCCACGGGTGGCCGCGCCGACGAAGCTGGCCCTCGCCTTCGAGGTCCAGCCGTTCTTGACGCCGATCATGCCCTTGTACCGCCAGAGCAGCTTGTTGTGGTTGCTGATCTGGTAGTGCTTGCCCTTGGGTGCGGGGAAGTTCGCGGTCTTCGTGCTGATGTAGCGCTTGAAGTCGGGGTTGGCCAGTCCGGCGCGGGCGATCAGCGCCAGGTCGTAGGCCGAGCTGCTCTGCCCCGGCTTGTCCAGGCCGCTGGGCGTCTTGGCCACCGTGTCGTTCGCCTGCAGCCGCTTGGCCTCGGCGTTCATGTCACGCATGGTCTTGTCCAGGCCGCCGTTCGTCTCGGCCAGGGCCATGGCGGCGTCGTTGCCCGACGACATCATCAGGCCCCTGAACAGGTCCTCGACCTTGTACTTCGCCTTGACGGACAGGCCGACCGCGCTGCCCTCCTGGTTGCAGGCGTTGCGGCTCGGCCGGATCTCGCGGTTCTTGTCGAGCTTGGGGATGAGCGTGAGCGCCGTCAGCGCCTTGAGTGTGCTGGCCGGCAGGTAACGTCCATGGGCGTCCTTCGCCGCGAGCACGTTCCCCGTGGTGAGGTCCGCGATGACGTACGACGTAGCCTTGCTCTTGGGAGGCTTCTTGACGCCGTCGGGCGACACCAGGCCACGGCGGCCCAGCGCCTCGCCGCCGACCGGTGTCGTCGGTGCGGCGTAGGCGGTCCCGCCGGTGAGCGAGACTGAGGCGATAAATGCCGCAATTGGCATGATTTTCGTCCACATGGCGGTCTCAGCGTAGCTCCGTGTGAATGCCCATGTGGCGACACATCCCCCGGAGATCCAGCTTCGATACTAGAGAGATGGGCATGTCGCGAAAGATCGCCGGATTCCTCATCATCCTCGGCGGATTCATGATCTTCGAGTGGATCAACCTGGGGTTTAACTTGGCCGACGGCCATCCGACCAGCTTCTACGTGGTGCACGGCATCCTCGTCGTGGTGAACGTCGTGCTCGCCGTCATCCTGGCGGTCATCGGCTGGCGCGGGCTGCGCGGCACGGGCCGTGGTTCCGTCACGGGCCGCAGTAGAGACGCCGGGTGAGCGCGTGCAGCTCGTCGGCCTCCTCCCGCGAGTTCCCGATCGAGGTGAAACCCAGCTTGCCGTGCTCGGGCACGGCACCGAGCAGGTGGAAGACGTTCCCGGTGCGCCGCTCGGGGTCGAACCCGACCCCGAGCCGCTCGGCGGTCCTGACGATCTCGCCGGGAGTGCGCCCGCGCAGGCAGACCGAAGCGCAATTGTCGGTCGCGGTGTAGAACTTCGGCTGACTTCCGGCCATGAGGAGACCGGTGGCCGCATCGTACGTGGCCCCGGTCGTCAGCATGGCGGCGCCGAACGGATGCGTGGTGCCGCCGATCCGCAGGTTGATCTCGCACAGCAGCGCCGCGTACCCGGCGTCGGCCTTGAGCGCGAAGAAGTCCATCCCGAACACGCCCACCACGCCCCGCTCGGCCAGCGCACGGGCGATCCCGCCGGCCGACGCGCCCACTTCGGAGCGGTACTCCTCCGCCGCCGGGAACGTGCAGCCCTGGTAGACCTGGCCGCTGTCGCCGCCGAGGATCTGGTCGTGCGTGGCCAGCACGCGCGCGTCCCCGCCCGGCGTGATGCAGGCCAGCGCGCTCGGGTAGTAGAGCGGCCGGTGCTCGATGTACTCCTCGACCACCGCGCCGCGCTCCTGGATCTTGGCGGTGTAGCTGGCCCAGGTCTCTCCCGCCGCGGAGAAGCGGGTCAGCGACCGGTCGGCCTTGTCGACGATCACGTTGCCGAGCCCGGAGTAACCGTCGTTCAGCTTGACGATCACCCGCTCGCCCGGCACCGCCTCCATCGCCTCCTCGATCTCGACCTCGGTCCGCAGGTCGCCGAAGCCGCGCGGCATCGGCACGCCCGCCTCGTGTCCCACCTCGCGGGCGCCGCTCTTGGAGCCGTAATAGGAAAGGGACGTGGCCGGACCGTAGAGGGGCACGTTGAGTGACGAGGCGAGCTCCTCCTCCAGCTCGCTCAGGACGAACGGCACCAGCCAGGCGTCGCCGTCGATCGCCGATCGCAGTTGCTCCATCACGTCGGGACGGGAGAGCAGGCTCCTGGTCAACGGCTGAGACCAGGGGTCGTCGAGGGTGATCAGCGTGAGGCGCTTGGCGGCGTCGTCAGGGTCGGGGAGGAAACTGAAGTAATAGTCGATGATGTCGGGATCGATGGGGGCGGAGGAGAGATAGATCACCTTGACCCCGGGCTCCCGCAGCGTGAGCAGCAGGAAGAGCAGGCGCTCCTCGTACGACCTGACTCCCGTGATGCGGCGGAGCTCGTCCTGCGGAAGCGAGAGCGAGGGCACGACCACCAGGGTCCCCTCGACCGGCTCGAAGATGCTCAACCCAGCATACTTCTCCCCGAACGGGATATTAGTGATCATATAGCGAGTGAAGCACGCATTCTTCCCAGAGGCAGCCATCGTCGAAGTGTGATGACCATGACGGAAGGTGACAGGATTCGGAATCGCTGACCACGTTTGGAACTGGCGACAACGGGTCACCATCTACTGATCCCTTGTGACTATTTCGGGATCACGCAACCCCTGACGCTGCGTGACCCACCCCAGGTTACGGGCATGCCATCGGCTAACTTTTGGTGTATCTGTCGCCGGGAAGCCGCGCGGGGACGATAAAGTCGAAGCATCGCCATCGGGCTCACGGCCGACCGCTGTGCTCCCGGGCCGCGGCGGCACTCGCGACCGACGAACGCAAGCCCGTGCTGACGATCTCGCGCACCTGACACCAGTGGGTGTGTTCTTGCGTCGCCGAGCGGTCGCCCGATCCGGGCGCCCCGCGGGGATGGACGAGTTTTCACAGCGCATCAGCCGCGTTGCCCGAGACGTTCGGGGCAGTGCGGCATTGGGACGGGACGGTGACATATGCGGGGACGTGAGCTTCGGGGAGAACTCGACGCGTTCCTGGCGGAGAGCGAGCAGGATCTCGTGGCGTTCCGCCGCGACCTCCACATGCACCCTGAGCTGGCCTTCGCCGAATACCGCACGACACAGCGCATCGCCGAACGGCTCACGGCCGCCGGCCTGGCCCCTTCGGTGCTGCCCCGCGGCACCGGCCTGATCTGCGACGTGGGCAGCGGCGACGGCCCGACCATCGCGCTGCGCGCCGACATCGACGCGCTGCCGCTGCAGGACGAGAAGGACGTCTCCTACCACTCGACCGTGGCCGGGGTCTGCCACGCCTGCGGCCACGACGTGCACACGACGATCCTGCTCGGCACCTCGCTCTTCCTCGCCCAGCAGGCCGCCGCCGGCCTGCTGCCCGGCCGCGTACGCCTGATCTTCCAGCCCGCCGAGGAGCTGCCGGGCGGCGCGCTCGAGGTCATGGCCCACGGCGGCATCAGCGGCGTCGACCGCATCTTCGGCCTCCACTGCGACCCGCGCGTCGACGTCGGCCAGCTCGGGCTCAGGAACGGCCCGATCACCTCCGCCTGCGACAAGCTGGCCATCAGGGTCTCGGGCCCCGGCGGCCACACCGCCCGCCCCCACCTGACCGCCGACCTCGTCTTCGCGCTGGCCAAGATCCTCACCGAGCTGCCCGCCGCGCTGTCGCGCCGCGTCGACCCGCGCTCGTCCCTCAGCCTGGTCTGGGGCAAGGTCGAGGCCGGCTCGGCCGCCAACGCGATCCCCGACGACGGCGTCGCCGAGGGCACGGTCCGCTGCCTCGACGAGAACGCCTGGCACGCCGCCCCCGACCTGATCAAGTCGCTGCTGGAGTCGGTGGCCGGCGCCTACGGCGTCGAGGCCACGATGGACTACACGCGCGGCGTGCCGCCGGTGGTCAACGACGAGGTCAGCGTCGAGATGCTGACCGAGGCCGCCGAGCGCGCGCTCGGCGCGGGCGCGGTCGTCCCGACGCAGCAGTCGCTCGGCGGCGAGGACTTCGCCTGGTATCTCGAGTCGATCCCCGGCGCGTTCGCCCGCCTCGGCACGCGCTCGCCCGACGGCTTCACCTACGACATCCACCAGGGCACGTTCGACGTCGACGAGAAGGCGATCTCGATGGGCGTGCGGGTGATGGCCACCACCGCGCTGACCGCGCTGTGGGAGGTCGGCCCGCTCGACTCGATCACCTCCGCCCTGGCGTGACGGCCCGCCGCGCGCGCGGCGGGCCTCCCCATCACGTCAGCCGGCCCCACACCACGGGCAGCCGCAGGGACGAGTGCCCCGGCGCGACCGTGATCCTGGTGCCCGGCGGATAGCGCAGGGTGTAGTCGACGTCGGTCGACATGATCACCAGGCCCAGCCGGTGTCCCTTCTTGAACACGTAGTCGGTCGGCTGGAAGTCCCAGGTGAAGCCATATTCCTTGCCGGGCCGCAGCGGCTCGGTCCGGTCCGGGCGGTGCCGGTTGCGCACGTCCAGCCAGCCCCGGGTGACGATCTTGTAGGGGGTTACGGCGGTGCCGAGCCTCCTCAGCGTCGTGCAGCCGGAGTCGTCGGGGACGCTCTCGCCATAGCAGTAGCTCTGGCCGGTCGAGACGAGGGTGCCGTTCGGGCGCTCGTCCGTGCCGTAGTCCACCAGCAACGCCGTCAGGTACGGCGACGCGCCGTCCTTCAGCGAGGCCCGCACCGAGATCGTGGGCGTGCCGGAGATGCGCACGTCGGTGGGGAGCGTGCCGGTCGTGTACGCCAGCCGGTTCGGATCGGACCCCGAGGCCTCCACGAGCTGCTCGGCCGTCCTGGACTTCTGGTCGGTGAACGACTCCTTGCGCGACAGCGGGCGCGGCAGCAGGCTCAGCTTCGCGCCCGAGCCCAGCCAGAGCGGCACCGTGGCCGTCCCCGGCAGCGGCCACGAGGCGTGCTGGGCCCACTGGCCGGCCGCGCTCTCCACGTCCGCCTGCGGCTCGCGCATGATGCCGGAGTCGATGCCGTGCAGCCAGTGGTCGAACCAGCCGTGCAGCTGCCGCAGCCACTCGGCGGTACGCAGGTTGAAGGGGCTCATGTGGGTGCCCTGGTGCAGCCAGATCTTGCGCGGCACGTCCCGCCTGGCCAGGGCGTACCACCACTGCGCGAACTGCTTGGTCTTGACGTTCCAGTCGTTGAGCCCGTGCACCAGGAAGACGCTCGCCCTGACCTTGCCGACGTCGTTCATGTAGTTGCGGGCGTCCCAGAGCGGGCTGTAGTCGCCGGTGATCCGGTCCTGCTCGGCGGTGAGCCGGTCCATCAGCCCACCGCAGAGCTCCTGGCCGTTCTCCCTGGTCAGCACGTATTTCGCGAGCACGTCCAGGTCCTCGCCCTGGAATCCGCCCGGCGCCAGGACGCCGCCGTTGGCGCGGTAGTAGTCGTACCAGCTGGAGATCGCGGCGATCGGGACGATCGTCTCCAGCCCCTTGACCCCGGTCGCGGCGACCGCGTTCGGCAGCGTGCCGTTGTACGAGACGCCGATCATGCCGACCTTGCCCGTGGACCAGGTGGCCTCGACGGGCTCGCCGCCGGCGTCGAAGCCCTTGGCGCGGCCGTTCAGCCAGTCGATCGCGGCCTTGGGTCCGGCCGTCTCGTTGCGGTCTCCGGAGGTCGGGCAGCCGGTGGCGCGTCCGCTGCCGAGGTTCTCCACCAGGGCGATGGCGTAGCCGCGGGGGACGAAGTAGTTGTCGTAGTAGCCGTCGAAGGGCTGGGGCACCGTCTTGGCCGCGTCGGCGCGCAGGCCGGGCAGCGGGTTGCCGTTCTCGTCGACGTCCACGGGGTGGTTGGAGACGTCGTTGCCGCCGGCGTAGTAGGGGCTGGCCTCCATGATCACGGGGACTTTGAGGCCCTCGTCGGTCTCCTTGGGCCGCAGGATGTCCACGGCGACGCGGTCCGGCTTGCCGTCGTTGTCGCTGTCGGTCCCCTCGACCTCGACGTACACGGTCTGCGCGATGGCGTCCGCCCTGGAGAAGATCGGCTGTGTGGCGCTGCCCTCGATCTTGATGGCGGGGGTGTCGGCTGTGGCGGGCGGGATGCCGGTCAAGGTCGCGACGAGTAACGCGACCAGGGGCACGGACAGGGCCTTGCAAGGATGCATACGGTGCTCCGATAGGAAATTTCCGCCGTCGCTGGGAATGTCCGCCATGATCTGCTCGGGGGCAAGGGCGATCGAGACCCAAACTTTGAGCAGAACTTTTCTCGAGCCTGACGCCCGCTTCAGGTCACGGACGCGCTTGATGTCGATAACGGAGCGGTTGCGACACTGTGTGCTGGTTTGGTCTGCCCTGGTCAACCAACTATCTTCCGTGCAGGTGCCGTACGCTCCTTGGCGCGCGCGACGAACTCGCAGCGGAGGAAGACGGCGGGGAAATGGAAGGAGTCGCCTTGCTCGGCAAGCGATTCAGCAGGATGGCGGTCGGCACGGTGGCCGGCGTCATGCTCATGGCAGCGGCCGCCTGCGGCGGCGACACTGGTGGGGGCACCACCGCGAGCGAGGCGCCGGCCGGCGAGTCCGAGGGCGCGCTCAAGGTCGGTCTCGCCTTCGACATCGGCGGGCGCGGCGACAAGTCGTTCAACGACGCGGCGTACGCGGGCCTGGAGAAGGCCAAGACGGAGCTCGGCGCCGAGATCAAGGAGCTGAGCCCGGCCTCCGACGGCTCCAACCGCGGCGACCTGCTGCGCCAGCTGGCCGACGCCGGCTACAACCCCATCATCGGAGTCGGCTTCGCCTACGGCGAGGACATCAAGAAGACCGCGGAGGAATACCCCGACATCCAGTTCGCGGTCGTCGACTCCGCCTCCAACGCGCCCAACGTGACCGGCCTGCTGTTCGCCGAGGAGCAGGGCTCCTACCTGGCGGGTGTCGCCGCCGCGACCAAGGCGGAAAGCGGCCACGTCGGCTTCGTCGGCGGCGTCGAGAACGACCTGATCAAGAAATTCGAGGCGGGCTTCGAGGCCGGCGTGAAGTCGGTCAAGTCGGACGCCAAGATCGACGTGAAGTACCTGACCCCTGACGGCGACTTCTCCGGGTTCAAGGCCCCCGACAAGGGCAAGGTCGCGGCCGAGAAGATGTTCCAGGACGGCGCCGACATCGTCTACCACGCCGCCGGCGACTCCGGCCTCGGCGTGTTCCAGGCGGCCGCCGCGGCCAAGAAGAAGGCCATCGGCGTCGACTCCGACCAGCGCCAGACGGTCAAGGAGAGCGACCTGCAGTCGGTCATCATGACCTCGATGCTCAAGCGCGTCGACGTCGGCGTGTTCGAGTTCGTCAAGGCCTTCCAGGGCGGCGCCAAGGGCGGCTCCAACATCACCTACGACCTCAAGGTCGACGGCGTCGGTCTGGCCACCACGGGCGGCGAGATCGACGACATCAAGGACAAGCTCGACGCGGCCAAGAAGGACATCGTCGAGGGCAAGATCACGGTCCCGGCCAAGCCGTAATCAGGCACATGACCACGCGAGGGCCCGGAGTCCGCAACTTCGGGCCTTCGCCCATGCCGCCCTGCCGCTAGGAGAGGCGAAGTGAGCCAGCACCGACCGACGACCTGGGAGCGGTGAGCACATGAGCTCGGACACCCTCGACACGGCGAGACCCGCCGTCGAGCTCGAGGGCATCACCAAGCGCTTCCCCGGCGTCGTCGCCAACCATGACATCCACATCTCCGTCCGGCAGGGCACGGTGCACGCGATCGTCGGGGAGAACGGCGCCGGCAAGTCGACGTTGATGAAGATCCTCTACGGAATGCAGAAGCCGGACGAGGGGACGATCAAGGTCGGCGGCCAGGACGTCAGCTTCCGCTCGCCGAGCGACGCCATCGGCGCCGGCATCGGCATGGTCCACCAGCACTTCATGCTGGCCGACAACTTCACCGTGCTGGAGAACATCATCCTCGGCGCCGAGCCGACGAAGGCCGGCAGGCTCGACGTCGGCGCGGCCACGAAGCGCATCACCGAGCTGGCCGCCACCCACGGTCTGCGCGTCGATCCCGGCAGGCTGGTGGAGGACCTCGGCGTCGGCGACCGCCAGCGCGTGGAGATCCTCAAGGTCCTCTACCGCGGCGCCCGCATCCTCATCCTCGACGAGCCGACCGCCGTGCTCGTCCCGCAGGAGGTCGACGAGCTCTTCCAGAACCTGCGCGAGCTCACGGCCGAAGGCCTGACGGTCATCTTCATCTCCCACAAGCTCGACGAGGTGCTCGACATCGCCGACGAGATCACCGTGATCCGGCGCGGCACCACCGTCGCGAGCGTCGATCCCCACGAGGTGACCGCCCGGCAGCTCGCCGAGCTGATGGTGGGAAGCGAGCTGCCCACGCCCGAGACGCGCGAGTCCACGGTGACCGACACGGTGATGCTGAAGGTGTCGCACCTCACCATGGAGGCCGACGGCCACCGCGCCGTGCCCAAGGGCATGCCGGTCGAGCGCTACGTCGACCTGCTGCGCGAGGAGGGCAGCCGGCTGCTGCTCGACGACGTGTCCTTCGAGATCCACAAGGGCGAGATCCTCGGCCTGGCCGGCGTCGAAGGCAACGGCCAGAGCGAGCTGATCGAGGCGATCATGGGCATCCGCCCGGCGCACGGCGGCATCGCGCTGGGCGAGCAGGACCTCAGCGGCTGGTCCACGCTGAGACGCCGGGAGGCCGGCATCGGCTACATCCCGGAAGACCGCCACCGCCAGGGCCTGCTGCTGGAGGCGTCGCTGTGGGAGAACCGCGTGCTCGGCCACCAGACCAGGAAACCCGCGCGCAGCGGCATCTGGATCAACCGGGGAGCCGCCAAGGCCGACACCTGGCGCATCGTCGAGGGCTACGACGTACGCACGCCCGGCGTCGACACGCTGGCCCTGGCGCTGTCCGGCGGCAACCAGCAGAAGCTGATCGTGGGCCGCGAGATGAGCGGCGAGCCCCGGTTCCTCATCGCCGCCCACCCCACCCGGGGCGTGGACGTCGGCGCCCAGGCCGCGATCTGGGACCACCTGCGCGAGGCCAGGGCGGCCGGTCTGGCCGTGCTGCTCATCTCCGCCGACCTCGACGAGCTGATCGGCCTGTCCGACTGCATCCAGGTGATCTACCGCGGCCGCCTCGTGGCCGCGCTCGACCCGTCCGACATCACGCCCGAGCGGCTGGGCGGCTACATGACCGGCGCCATCGCCGGCACTGAGGAGTCGTGATGCCCGCGGGGCTCAACCGGGCGCTGTTCACCGTCGTCGGCGCCGCCGTCGCCATCGTCCTGGCGATCGCGATCTGCAGTGTCGCCATCGTCGCCGCGGGCGCCGACCCGCTCGCCGCGTTCGCCGCCTTCTTCGACTTCGGCGCGAGCGCCCGGTCGCAGTCGAACGGCATCGCGGCCTTCCTCAACCGCGCGGTGCCGCTGTTCATCGCCGGTCTCGCGGTGGCCGTGGGCTTCCGCATGAACCTCTTCAACATCGGCGTGGAGGGCCAGTATCGCCTGGCGGCCATCTGCGCGGCCTACGTGGGCTCGACGTTCACGGCGCCCAAGCCGATCCAGATCGCGGTGATCATCCTGGTCGCCGCGGTCGTCGGCGGCCTCTACGCGCTGATCCCCGCGGTGATGAAGGTGACCAGGGGCGTGAACGAGGTCATCTCCACGATCATGCTGAACTACATCGCGCTCAGCCTGACCTCCTACCTCGTACGCGGCCCGTTCACGGGGGAGCGGGCCGAGGGCGAACTCACCACGACGACGCCGGACCTCCCCGAGTCGGCCATGTTCCCCAACCTGAACTTCTTCTTCGACTGGTTCGGCATGCTCCCGCCCACCCGGGGCGGCGGCGTGTGGGGATTCCTGCTCGTGGCGGTCGTGCTCGGCCTGGTGGTCTGGGTGGTGCTGGAGCGCACCCGGTTCGGCTTCGACGTCAAGGCCAGCGGGCTCAACGGCCCGGCGGCGCTCGCCTCCGGCGTCAACCCCAAGACGATGGTGATCGCGGCGATGGTGATGTCCGGCGCGATCGCCGGGCTCATCGGCCTGCCCGAGATCCTCGGCGACCGGGGCGCCTTCAACTCCAACTTCACCCCCGGGCTCGGCTTCCTCGGCATCGCGGTGGCCCTGCTCGGCAGGAACAAGCCCGTGGGCATCGCGATCGCCGCGCTGCTGTTCGCGTTCCTCGACCGGGCGCAGGGCGCGCTGCAGATCGCGGACGTGCCGCCGTCCGTCATCACGATCATGCAGGGCGTGATCGTGCTGCTGGTCGTCGTGGCCAACGAGGTGACCAACCGCCTCGCGCTCAGAGTCGAAGAACGCCGGGCCGCCCGGCAGCTCGGCGGGAACTCTCCGGTTGAGGTGGGAGCATGACCAGGGTCGGGAAATACCACGTGGCGCTCCTCGGCGTCGCCGTGCTCCTCCTGCTGCTGTCGCTGGTCCGGGTCGTGTCGGGCCACACCGACATCACCTCGTCCGGCACGTTCGCATCCGCGCTGCTGTTCGCGGTGCCGATCGGCCTGGCCGGCCTCGGCGGGTTGTGGGCCGAGCGGGCCGGCGTGGTCAACATCGGCCTCGAGGGCATGATGGTGCTCGGCACCTGGTTCGCCGGCTGGGCCGGATACCAGTGGGGCGCCGTGGCCGCGCTGGTCGCGGGCCTGCTCGGTGGCGCGCTCGGCGGGCTGCTGCACGCGATCGCCACCGTGTCGTTCGGCGTCGACCACATCATCAGCGGCGTCGCGATCAACCTGCTCGGCCCCGGCGTCACCCGCTTCCTGTCGGAGGTGCTCTACAAGGAGGGCACCCAGGCGGCGGACGCGGGCGCGGGCATCACCACCTCGCCCGCGATCACCTTGCCGCCGCGGGTCAGCCTGCCGGTGCTGTCGGACGGGCCCGACCTGCTCGGGAAGCTGGAGAGCACCCACTGGTTCCTGCTGTCCGACCTCGCCGGCATCCTGCGCGGGCTCACCCACGACGTCAACGTGCTGGCGGTCCTGGCCGTCCTCATGCTGCCGCTGACGTTCTTCGTGCTCTGGCGCACGGCCTTCGGCCTGCGGTTGCGCTCGGCGGGCGAGAACCCGTGGGCGGCCGAGTCGCTCGGCGTGAACGTCTACCTGATCAAGTACGTCGCCGTCGTCATCTCCGGCGCGTTCGCCGGGCTCGGCGGCGTGTTCCTCGTCTTCGTCTCCACGAAATACGTGGAGGGGCAGACGCTGGGTCGCGGCTTCATCGGCCTGGCCGCCATGATCTTCGGCAACTGGCGTCCCGGCGGGCTCGCCGGCGGCGCCGCGTTGTTCGGCTACGCCGACGGCCTGCAGCTGCGCAGCTCGGGGGCGGTCACCTCGTTCTTCCTGTTCGGCGCGGTGTTGCTGCTGATCTACCTCGGCCAGCAGGTACGCCGCCGGCTGGCGTCGGGCGAACCGGCCGAGATGGTGACCAGAGGCGCCAAGGAGTACACGATGATGGCCGCCGCCGCCGCGGGTATGGTCGTGCTGTTCTGGCTCTGGCTGACCGTCGACCAGCTGCCGAACGAGTTCGTCTACATCACGCCGCACGTGCTCACGCTGATCGTGCTGCTGGTCGCCTCGCAGCGGCTGCGCATGCCCAAGGCCGACGGCGTGAGCTACCGCAGGGGGGATCAACATTGAGCATCGACTGGGAGAGCCTGCGCGCCAGGGCCGCCGAGGCCATGCGCAACGCGTACGCGCCCTACTCCAAGTTCCCCGTGGGGGCGGCGGCGCTGGTCGACGACGGCCGGGTGGTCACCGGCTGCAACGTCGAGAACGCCTCCTACGGCGTCGGCCTGTGCGCCGAGTGCGGCCTGGTGTCGGCGCTGCACCAGTCGGGCGGCGGCCGGCTGGTGGCCTTCACCTGCGTCGACGGCCACGGCGAGCTGCTGATGCCGTGCGGGCGCTGCCGCCAGCTCCTCTACGAGTTCGGCGGTGACGACCTGCTGGTCGAGACCGTGGACGGGCCGAAGCCGATGCGTGAGATCCTGCCGTACGCGTTCGGCCCGCAGGACCTCAGCCGGAGCTCGTGATGGACGCGATCGAGGTCATCCGCGCCAAGCGCGACGGCGGCGAGCTGACCACCGCCCAGATCGACTGGGTGATCGACGCCTACACCGGCGGCGGCGTGGCCGACGAGCAGATGTCCGCGCTGGCCATGGCGATCCTGCTGAACGGAATGGACCGGCGCGAGATCGCCGCCTGGACCCAGGCGATGATCCGTTCGGGCGAGCGTATGGACTGGTCCGCGCTCGACCGCCCCACCGCCGACAAACACTCGACCGGCGGGGTCGGCGACAAGATCACGCTGCCGCTGGCGCCGCTCGTGGCGGCGTGCGGGGCGTACGTGCCGCAGCTGTCCGGCCGCGGCCTCGGCCACACCGGCGGCACGCTCGACAAGCTCGAGTCGATTCCCGGCTGGCGCGCCTCGCTCTCCAACGACGAGATGCTGCACGTCCTGCGCGAGGCCGGGGCGGTCGTCTGCGCCGCCGGTTCGGGCCTCGCGCCCGCAGACAAGAAGCTGTACGCCCTGCGCGACGTCACCGGCACCGTGGAGTCCATCCCGCTGATCGCCTCCTCGATCATGTCGAAGAAGATCGCCGAGGGCACCGGCTCGCTCGTCCTCGACGTGAAGGTCGGCTCGGGGGCGTTCATGAAGACCCCGGAGACGGCGAGGGAACTGGCCGAGACCATGGTCGCGCTCGGCACGGACGCGGGCGTGCGCACGGTCGCGCTGCTGACGGCCATGGACCGGCCGCTCGGGCGGGCCGTGGGCAACGCCCTGGAGGTCGAGGAGGCCGTCGAGGTCCTGGCCGGCGGAGGGCCCGCCGACGTGGTGGAGCTGACCGTACGCCTGGCGCGGGAGATGCTGGCCGCCGCCGGGGTGTCCGGCAAGGACCCGGCGAAGGCGCTGGCCGACGGCTCGGCGATGGACTCCTGGCGCCGCATGATCGCCGCCCAGGGCGGTGACCCCGGAGCCCCGCTGCCCAGGGCGGCCGAGACCACCACGGTGCGGGCGCCGGCGTCGGGCGTGCTGACCCGGCTCGACGCGTACGCCGTCGGGCTGGCCGCCTGGCGGCTCGGCGCGGGCCGGGCGCGCAAGGAGGACCCGGTCTCCGCGGGGGCGGGCATCACGCTGCACGCCAAGCCCGGTGACCCGGTGCGCGAGGGGCAGCCGCTGCTGACCCTCCACGCCGACGAGACGGCCCGCTTCGAGCGGGCGCTGGAGGCGCTGGACGGCGGCTACGCGGTGGGCCCCGCGGACGTGGCACGACCGCCACTGATCATCGAACGCGTCACCGCCCCGTGACCACGACCCCGCTCGGGGCGGGGGCGCCGGCGAAGATCTGGAGCAGGACGGCGCGCTGCGTGGGGAGGGCCTCGGCGTGCCGGGCCCGTCCCGCGTCGGTGATGGACACGTAGACGCCCCGCCGGTCGGCGTCGCACACGCCGCGCGAGACCAGCTCGCCCTTCTCCAGCCGCGCCACCACCCGTGACAGGGCGCTCTGGCTCAGGTGGACCTCGTCGCAGAGCTCCTGGATGCGCAGCTTCCTGTCGTGGTGGACGATCCGGTCGAGCACCTCGAACTCGCTGGGACCCAGGCCGTGCCTGTCGCCCAGCTCGCGCTCCAGGGCGCACATGGCCTTGGCGTGCTTGGCCAGGACGTAGTGCCAGGTGCCGACCACGAACTCCTCGTCCATGTCGCGGAGGGTACCACCTCGGTGAATGCAATTGCATACGTTCTTCCAGGACGGTTGGCTCGCCCGGCTCCGTCCCGGACGTGTCCGGGCCGGTACGGCGGGCGCCATGCACTGGACGGCCCGGCCTGGGCCCTTTCACGATGCCGTTCGCACGTTTCGCCCGGCCATGGGCCCCGCGCGATGCGGGACCGTTTGCGTGTTTCGCCCGGCTACCGGCCCGAAAGAGCGGCGCGATCTGCGGAAACGCGGCTTGCGGCGAGGCGGGGCGGGGCATCTACCGGGCATGCGCTCGCCATCCCCGCCCGGCCGCCGGTCGTCGCGCTCGCGCGCCCTGGCCTCGCTGGCCTGTCTCGCCGCGCTCACCGCCTGCGGCCCGGCCCAGCAGGCCGCCCTGCCCGGATCGCCCGGACCGACCAGGTCATCCGCCACGGCCCGCGACACTCCCGGCCGCAACGTCCCGACGAGCACCGCCGAGGTGGACGTCCGGCGCGACGGCATCGAGCCCGCCATCGTGACGGGCGTGCGGTACGCCGGGCACAGGACGTACGACCGCGTGGTCATCGACCTCGACGGCGAGATACCCGGCTACAACGTGCGATGGGTGGACGAGTTCGTGGAGGACGGCTCCGGCCGGCCGATCGACATCCGCGGCGGCGCGTACCTCCTCGTCACGCTCTTCCCCTCCCAGGCCCACGACGAGGACGGCACGCCCACGTGGGAGGGCGGCCCGATCTACCACGCCAAACTGCGCAACCTCGCCGACGTCGTCAGGACCGGCGACTTCGAGGGCCGCGTCGGCATCGGTCTGGTGCTCAAGCGGCGGGCCGCCTTCCAGATCCAGGAACAGGACGCGCCCAGCCGGCTGGTCATCGACGTGGCCCACTGAGCCCCTGCCCCTGAGCACCGGTTACTGGGCTTGGACGCGTGATGACGAGCAGTTCGCCCAGCCGGAGCGGGAGCGTGCCTTCTTCGGGGAGGTCGCACGGGCGGGTGTGTGACAGGCCAGGCCGTTCACTGGATCAGGTCGGTGTGTGGATGCTCGGGAGAGGCCGGGCAGACGTAGAGCTGCATGTTGTCCGTGCTGCCCACTTCGACCTTCGTCGGCTGCCTCTGGTCCTGGCCGGGGACGTGACCGGCAGCGTAGGCGGCTTGGTCTTCGTACGGCGCCCAGCCGCGCTGCCCACCGTCCCATTCGTAGGAGGCGATGGTCAGCAGCGGGGCCATCTGAGCGTCGCAGACAGTGCAGCGCCGGTAGTAGGGGTCGGTGCGGCCCCATGGCGGCCAGCCCCCGACCTTCCATCCGGGAGCGCCGGCCAGATTGCCGTCATAGAACTCCTCAGGAAAGTCCGCGTACGCACTGTCCACGCCCACGTCGGCCGTCTGCCACCTGCTCCAGTCGCCCACCGCCAGCCTCATCTCCGGGCTCAGCTCAAGGCTGTTGGGGTATTCGGTGATCGCTTCCGGTGCCAGCAGACAGGGCTCCGGCACATAGCCTGAGCTGTTCGCCTCATACGGTTCCGGTGGCGTGGCGAGGACATCGACGACCGAGGCGGCGGACCGCCAGAACACTGCGGTCGCGGGCTTCCAGTCCGGATCATGGTCGTAGGGACACCAGAGGACCTGGAGCAGATCGGCCTCTCCGGGCGGCCGTAACAGGGGGATGTCGCGCAGATAGAGCTGAGCCACGGGCACCATGGGGACCGGGCACTCCGCAGGCCAGGGAGGGCCCGCGTCGAGCCGCTTCGCGAGCCTCGCGGCATTCTGCTCCTTGGTCGCCTCCTCCTCGGTCGTGAACTCGGGACCGTGGGGATCAAGGTGGAGCCGGGCCAGCCTGCGCCTCTCCAGCCGTACCTCTGCCGGGGACTCGCGGAACCCGCTGTCCGGGTGCGCGCTTACGCAGTGTGGCCACGGCTCCTCAGCCGGCCACAGCAACGGCCCCCCGACCGAGCTTTCCCTCACGGAAGGGGACCCGGGACGAGGATGCAGCCGGATCGCAGGACGCGCCAGCGGGGCCAGCTCAGGAAAGATCGCGGTCACCTCGACGGGCCGCGGCGGAGTCGTACGTACGGAAACCATGCCGGTGATCCTGTCACCAGCCACCGACAGTTTCCTGCCGCCAAAGGCTTGCGCCACCTGACGTCCCAGTAGCCTGGGGTGGTGAGGAAGATCGAGGGGGCCGCACGCATTCCGGTGCCTGGCGGCAAGATCATTGACGAGCACGTGGGCCGGGTCGGCAGCGGCGACGAGACGATCTCCATCGCCCGCATGGTCGCGCCGGCCGGCTGGAGCGAGCCCGCCCAGACGCCGTCGTTCACCGAGTACACCGTGGTCCTGCGCGGCACGGTGATCGTGGAGCACGCGGAGGGCACGACCGAGGTCGAGGCGGGGCAGTCGGTGGTGACCTCGCCGGGGGAGAAGGTCAGATACAGCGCCGGTCCCGAAGGGGCCGAGTACATCGCCGTGTGCCTGCCCGCGTTCAGCCCGGAGTCGGCCGGTCGCGACTGAGCCGTAACCCGGAAAACCGGGCGGTGCTCATATCATGGCGAGATGAGCCCCACGCTTGACCAGATCCGGCGGGCTCCCAAGGTGTTGCTGCACGATCACCTCGACGGCGGGCTCCGCGCCGAGACGATCGTCGAGCTGGCCCGGGAGACCGACTACGGCCGGCTGCCCACCCACGACCCCGACAACCTGCGCCAGTGGTTCGAGGAGGCATCCGACTCGGGCTCGCTCGAGCGCTACCTCGAGACGTTCGACCACACGGTCGGGGTCATGCAGACGCGCGAGTCCCTGGTGCGCGTCGCCTCCGAGTGCGCCCAGGACCTGGCCGCCGACGGGGTGGTCTACGCCGAAGTGCGCTTCGCGCCGGAGCAGCACACCTCCAGAGGGCTGAGCCTCGACCAGGTGGTCGAGGCCGTGCTCGAGGGGTTCAGGCAGGGGTCGGAAGGGCGTGACATCCACGTCGGCACGCTGCTGACGGCCATGCGGCACCAGGCACGCTCCAGGGAGATCGCCGAGCTCTCCGTGCGCTACCGCGACGTGGGCGTCGTCGGCTTCGACATCGCGGGCGCCGAGGCGGGCTACCCGCCCACGCGGCACCTCGACGCGTTCGAATACCTGCAGCGGGAGAACGCCCACTTCACCATCCACGCGGGCGAGGCGTTCGGGCTGCCGTCGATCTGGCAGGCCATCCAGTGGTGCGGCGCCGACCGGCTCGGCCACGGCGTGCGCATCATCGACGACATCACCGTGGCCGGCGACGAGCCCGCCAAGCTGGGGCGCCTTGCCGCCTACGTGCGCGACAAGCGCATCCCGCTGGAGATGTGCCCGACCTCCAACCTGCAGACCGGCGCCGCCGCGTCGATCGCCGAGCACCCCATCGGGCTGCTGCGGCGGCTGCACTTCCGGGTCACGGTCAACACCGACAACCGGCTGATGAGCTCGACGAGCGTGTCGCGGGAGTTCCACAAGCTGGTCGAGGCGTTCGGCTACGGCTGGGACGACCTGCAGTGGTTCACGGTCAACGCGATGAAGTCGGCGTTCATCCCGTTCGACGAGCGGCTGGCGTTGATCAACGGCGTGATCAAGCCCGGGTTCGCGCAGATCAAGTGGCAGTCGTGAAAGAGTCCTACCGTTCCAAGACCGCGTTCGCGCTGGCGTGGGTGTGGCTGGCCTTCGTCGCGTTCAACGTGTGGGACCTCATCGCCCACTACACCGGCAAGTCGTCGCTGGTGGCGCTGGCCGTGCTGGGGGCGCTGACGGCGCTGGTCTACTCCATCGCGCTCAGGCCCGCCACCGTGTTCACGCAGGAGGGCCTGGTGGGGCGCAACCCGTTCCGCACGACGTTCCTGTCGTGGGCCTCCATCGACGACGTCACGGTCTCCCACTCCATCAACGTCCACCACGGCGACGAGCGGGTGCTGCGGTTGTGGACGCCGATGAGCAGCGCCAGAGAGCGGGCCAAGGCGCAGCGGCGCGGCGCCCCCAGGCGGCAACGCGGGCGTTTCACGACGGAGCCGACGCTCTCCAGGTCGGAGCAGGCGGCGGTCGAGGCGTTCGCGGGCAAGACCCACGCCGACTGGGTGGGCGACCAGATCCGCGAGCGCGCCGAGGCGGCCAGGCGCCGCGACGAGCAGGCGGCGCCGCCCCGGGTCACCTGGTCCTACGACTCCATCGCCGTGCTGGTGGCCGCGATCGCCCTGGTGGTCGCCGCGATCGTCGTCGCCTGACCACCACCGCGATGGCCGCCGGCCCGTCAGGAGCTCCGTGGCCGTTCCTCAGCCGGGAGAGTCCTGGCCAGGCCGGCGCCTGCGGTCGATGAACCTCGTCATGCCCGCCTGGGCGATGCCCGCCTCCTCCACGAGCCTGGCCGCCTCCGTCTCCGCCTCGAAGGCCCGCTCGACCTCGTGTGCCGGCGGCCGCAGCAGCCCGAGGTGCACGGCGGTGGCCGTGCCGGGCGCGGTCCAGTGGTGCACCCGGGCGATCGCCGCGTCGAGCAGCGCCTCCGGGGCGACGATCTCGTCCAGCAGGCCCGCGGCCAGGGCGTCCTGCGCGCTCATGCGGGTCGAGTCGAGTACCAGCCGCAGCGCCCGCGCGCCCGCCAGGCGGGGAAGCAGGTAGCTCGCGGCGTTCGAGATCGACAGGCCGATGTGGTTCTCGGGGAGGAAATACTCGGCCGACGGGGTGCCGATGCGCGTGTCGAAGCAGAGCGTCCACTCGGCGGCCCCGCCGACGGCCAGGCCGTTGACCGCCGCCACGACCGGCACGCGCGTCTCCAGCACGGCCCTGGTCATGTCGTGGAACGACGCCACCTCGTCGACCAGCGAACGGCCGGCGGCCTGGTGGATGTCCTCCCCGGCGGAGAACGCCCGGCCCGTGCCGGTGACCACGATGCCCCTGGCGCCCTTGCCGTCGCCGTGGTCGCGTACGGCCGCCGCGAGGTCCCCGCGCATGCCGGTGGTGAGGGCGTTGAGCTTGGCGGGTCGGGCGAGGGTGATCAGCGCCACCTCGTCGCGTTCGGTCACTTCGATCATGGTCTCTCCTTGCCGACGGGGATGGCGGGAGCGGCGCGCTGGTCGCGTTCGGGATGGAGCAGGTGGCGTTTCTCGATACGGGCCGACGGGGTGAGCGTGAACGACTCGACGAACTCCACGTACGCCGGGATCTTGAAGCGGGCCAGCCGGCCTCTGGCGTGCTCGATGACGTCCATGGCGGTACGCGCGTCGGCGGCGTGACCGGGGCGGAGCTGGAGGAACGCCTTGGGCAGCTCGCCCCACAGGTCGTCGGGGACGGGCACCAGGGCCGCCTGCAGGACCGCCGGGTGCTGGGCGAGCACGCGTTCGACCTCGGCGCAGGAGATGTTCTCGCCGCCCCTGCGCACCATGTCCTTCAGCCGCCCGGCGTGGTGGAGGTAGCCGTGGCCGTCGCGGACGCCCAGGTCGCCCGTGTGGTACCAGCCGCCTCTGAAGGCGTGCGCGGTCGCGTCGGGGTGGTTCCAGTAGCCCTTCATCATGGGCACGCCCCTGACCAGGATCTCGCCGTTGCCGTCGAGCTCGACCTCCTTGCCCGGGGGCGCGACGCCCATGGCGCCGGTGCCGACCGTGTCGTCCGCGTCGACGGCTGCCACCAGGTCGGGGCCGCTCTCCGTGGAGCCGTAGAGCTCGCGCCAGGGCGCGCCCCAGCGCTGCTCGAACGTGCGGTGCAGCTCGGGCGGGATGCCCGAGCAGAGCACGAGCCGCATGCGGTTGTCGCGGTCACGCGGGTGGGGCGGCTGCTTGTGCAGCAGCAGGGGCATGGTGCCGAGCACGTACGTGAGCGTCGCGCCGTGCTCCCTGGCCGAGTTCCAGAAGCCGGAGGCGGAGAAGCGGGGGAGCACCACGAGGGGGATGCCGCCGGCGAGGCAGAGCACGGTGACCCATTGGGGGTCCATGTACGAGTACGCCTGGGCGATGATCATGACGTCGTCGTCGCGTAGGCGTGCCTGGTCGGCGACGATCTGGGCGGTCCTGAGCCAGTAGTCGTGGGTGAGCATGCAGGCTTTGGGGAAGCCCGTGGTGCCCGACGTGTACTGGAAATTGGCAACATCGTCGGCTTCGACGGGGACCTGCGGGCTCCGGTCGCCCGCCTGCCGGATCAGGGTCCGCGGGTCGTGGCACGGACCCGGGTTGATCGCGGCCAGGCCGTCCGTGGTCAGTGTCAGCACCGCGCCCGAGTCGTCGAGGACGTGAGCCAGGTCGGCCGCCTGGTAGCGCACGTTCACCGGGACGGCGATCGCCCCGGCCTTCAGGACCGCGAGCCAGCTCAGCGGCCATTCGGGCACGTTGTCCAGCATGATCGCCACCCGGTCGCCCTGGCGCACGCCCTGGTCGGTCAGGGCGGCGGCCAGGCGGTCCGACCGGGCGTCCGCGGCGTCGAAGGTCAGCGAGGTGTCGGGGAAGCGGAGGAACTCGCGCGTGCCGTACGTTCTAGCGGCGTGCCTCATCAGGTCGGGGATCGTTGTGTGCATCCGGCGGCTCCCACGGAAAGTCGGGCAGCAGGGAGAAGTCAGGACTTGTCGTGACCTGGACGGGGGCGCGTACGGCGGCCAGGCCGATCGTGACGAACTCGGCGCACACCTGCTCCAGCGTGGAGTCCCCGTCGGGGCGGTACCACTCGCTGGTGCCGGTGCACATCGACATCAGGGCGAGGCGGGTGAGCTTCTGGTCGGCGACGCGGAAGGCGCCCCCGGCGACGCCGTCGGCCAGCGTGCGCTTCCAGTGGGCCTCGTACGCGTCGCGCAGGGCGATGATCTCGTCGTGGGCGGCCGAGCCCGGCGTCAGGGAGCGCAGCTCGCCGTCCATGACGCGGGTGGTCAGGGGGTTGAGGGCGTGGACGGCGGTGAGCGAGCCGATCAGCAGGGCCAGCCGATCGGCCGGGCCGCCGGCCGTGGCCAGCATGCCTTCCGTGGCGTCGTTCAGGCCCTGCTGGGCGACGCGCATGAGGTCGGCGAGCAGGGCCTCCTTGCTCGCCACGTGGTGATAGATCCCGGCGTTGGTCATGTTGACGGCCCGGCCGAGGTCCCTGATGCTCGTCGCGGCGTAGCCCTGCCGGGCGAACAGCAGCACCGCGGCCGTCCTGATCCGCTCGTGCGCATCGGTGTCAGGGTCCGTCAGGTTGACGATCATGGCTCCTACCGAACGTTCGGTCGCCTCGCAAACTACCCCAACTCACGAAAAATCTCCATAGTTGACTCTGACACCGTGTGAGGCCCTAGACCGGAGACGTCATGTTCACCATCGGAGAGTTCGCCAGGCTGGGGCTGGTGTCCGTACGCATGTTGCGGCACTACGACGCGATCGGGCTGCTGCGCCCCGCGCACGTGGACCAGGTCAACGGCTACCGCTCCTACCAGGCCGCGCAACTGTCCCGGCCCAACCGCATCGTCGCGATCAAGGACCTCGGCTTCACGCTGGAGCAGGTCAGGGCCATCCTCGACGAGAAGGTCAGCACGGAGGAGCTGCACGGCATGGTACGCATGCGCCGCGCCCAGCTCGAAGCCCGGATCAGCGCCGACCTGGCGAGGTTGCGCAGCGTCGAGGCACGCCTGCGGACGATCGAAACGGAGGGCCACATGGAGAGTGCGGAGGTCGTGCTGAAGCGCGTCGCCCCGGTCAGGGTCGCCGAGCTCAGCGCCAGAGCGGCCAGCTACGAAGGAGAGGACATCGGCCCGGTCATCCAGCCCCTCTTCGCCGAGCTCTGCCGCCGCGTGGAGGAGGCCGCGGTCAAGGTCGTGGGCCCGGGGGTCGCCTACTACGAGGAGGAGGACGACGGCTCGATCATGGTCCACGCCTGCCTGCCGGTGTCCGTGGCGCCCGGCGACCACGACCTCCAGGTGACCGACCTGCCCGCCATCGAGACGGCGGCCACGATCATCCACCACGGGTCGATGGAGGAGGTGGGGAAGACGTTCCAGACCCTGGCCCACTGGATCGAGGAGCACGGCTACCGTTCGCTCGCCCTGGCCAGGGAGGTCTCCCTGCACTGCCCGGATAACCTGGACGAATGGGTGACCGAGCTCCAGATCGCGGTGGTTCCGGCCGGATGACAGCCGTCGAGGAGGAGCTCGAACACCACCGGGTGGCGCTGACCGGCTACTGCTACCGCATGCTCGGCTCGGGCTTCGAAGCCGAGGACGCGGTGCAGGAGACGTTCGTCAGAGCCTGGCGGACGTACGACGCCGCTCGGGGCGGGCTGCGCGCGTGGCTGTTCCACCTGGCCACGAACGTCTGCTTCGACATGCTCAGGGGCCCGCAGCGCCGCGCCCGCGCCATGGACCTGGGGCCCGCCGCCACCCCAGGCGACGCCCTGGGCGCGCCGCTCCCGGAGAGCCGCTGGATCCAGCCCGTCCCGGACGTCCGGGTGCTCGACCCGGCCGAGCTCGCCGTCACGCGGGAGACGATCCGGCTGGCGTTCGTGGCGGCACTCCAGCACCTGCCGCCACGGCAGCGCGCCGTGCTCATCCTCCGCGACGTCCTCAGGTGGTCGGCCGCCGAGACGGCCGCCCTGCTGTCCACCACCGTCCCGTCGGTCAACAGCGCGCTCCAGCGCGCCCGCGCCAAGCTCCCCCCGGCCGAGGAGGCCGACGCGACGGTGGACGAGGGCCTGCTCGCCCGCTACGTGTCGGCGTTCGAACGGTACGACGTGGCCGCGCTGGTGTCGCTGCTGCACGAGGACGCGACGTCGTCGATGCCGCCGTTCGCGTGGTGGTTGCGCGGGCGCGAGCACATCCACACGGTCCTGACCGCGGCCGCCGCGAGCGGCCGGGCCCCGTGCGAGGGCTCCCGCCTGCTGCCGGTCAGGGCGAACGGCTCACCGGCCTTCGGCCAGTACCTGAACGGCGAGCCGTTCGCCCTGGTCGTCCTCGACGTCGCCGGTGGCCGCATCGCGGGCGAGACCACCTACCTCGATCCCGGTCTGTTCCCGTTCTTCGGCCTGCCGATGAGTTTCGCGGCGCCGCTCCGTACAGGTTGATGAAGGAGGAACAGAACATGCCACAGATCGTCGAATTCTCCGAGCGGCCGTACGTCGGGGTGCGCGGGACCATCACCATGACCACCTTCGGCCTCGTCGCCGACCGGATCGGTGAGATCATCGGCTGGCTCGCCCAACGCGGCCACGCCCCCGCCGGAGCGCCCTTCCTCAGGTACGACGCCATCAACATGCCGCAGGACCGGTTGGTGGTGCAGGCGGGCGTCCCGGTGGCCGGGCCGGTGGAGGGCGAGGGCGACATCTTCGCCGCCACCCTGCCCGCCGGCCGCTACGCCGTCACGTCCCACCACGGACACCCCGACCAGCTCTTCGGCGTCATCGAGGCGCTGCTGAAGTGGGGCGCTGAGCAGGGGCTGGCCTGGGACATGGCGGAGAAGGACGGGACGGAGCACTGGGGCTGCCGGCTGGAGCTCTTCCAGACCGATCCCAGGAGCGAGCCCGACATGCACAACTGGGACACCGACCTGCAGTTCCGCATCGCCTGAGTAGGTCTCATGGTTGAGACCAACACGCGCTGTTGGTCTCAACCCCGGTCTCCAGCGGACCTGATTTCGTGTTGGTCTCATCGCTGAGACCATCCGTGCTCATCGCCAGGCGTCGACCAGGTGCTCAGGGGTGATGTGCGTGACGCCCTCGACCTCGCAGCCGCTGCGGGAGACGGTGTAGAGCGGCGTGGAGGAGTCGGCTCCTGGCATCTTGGACCGGTGCACGATGAGCTCGCTCAGGTCATGATGATCGAACGGGCGGTTCTCCAGCCATTTGACGGACCCGACCATCGTGATCTGCTTCGCGACCGGCTCCCGGTCGGCGCCGACGATGTCGATCTCCGGATCGTTGGTCCTGGTCCAGAAGCCCCCGATCGCTCCCGTCGCCTCGGGCAGACCGTCCATACGGCGAAGCGACTCGCGGATCAAGGGCTCGACGGCGACTCCGCGCCAGGCCGTCCATGAACGTTCTATCTGTTTCAGCACGAGGTCGCCGCGGGCACGATCGATCTGCGGCAGGCCGGGTTCGATGAAGGACAGCCAGAAACGCAGGTGCGTGTCCGCGATGTGGTAGCGGCGTTCTTTCGACGGGCGCACGGAAAGCGGAACCTCCGCCGTGACCATGCGCTTCTCCTGCAGGATCTGCAGACCGCGCTGGACCGACGAGCCGGGCACTCCTCCGGAGGCCTTGGAGAGCGACGAGTAGGTGCGTTGTCCGGATCCGATGGCCCTCAGCAGGGTTCTCGGCTGTGCTTCGGGTGGGAACTCCGCCGCCATGGCTCGCACGCCGCTCACGGTCAGAGCCGAGGTCGGGTCCGGGACGACGGTGCGCAGAAAGTCACGAGCCGTGGCCCCGGCCGGCCATTCGTCGAGGATCATGGGCATGCCACCGGTGATCAGGTGTGCGTCGACGGCCTCCGTGGCGGGCAGGTCGAGCTTGTCCGCCACGTCGGCGACGGTGAGCGGATTGACCACCATTTCCGATGCCCGCATATAGAACGGGCGGTCGTACTGGTTGATCGCTTCCATGATGGACATGTCGGAACCGATGAGGATGAGGAGCATCGGGCGGCGCGAGAGATGGCGGTCGAAGACGTACTGCAGCTTCCCTTCGAGATGAGGGTCTTGATGGATCATGTAGGGGAGCTCGTCGATGACGACGATGCTCGGCGCGTCCTGGGGGACGGCCTGTGCCAGCAGCACGAGCAGGCGGTCCCAGGAAGTGGGCGTGACCTGCTCGAAGAGCGACGCCTCAGGCAGGTCTGAGGCGCCCGCGCTTGCGATGAAGTTCTCGAACTGGTCAGTCAGCGGTTGCTGGGCCGCCGTGTAGAAGAGGCTGGGCACGCCGTTCCGGCGGATGAACTCCTCCGCGAGGCGCGACTTCCCCACCCGACGCCTCCCTCGCATGAGGATGGCTCGGCCTGGCCGATCTCCGGTGCCCACCCGGTTGAAGTAGCGGCCGAGAGCGTCGAGTTCCCGCTTGCGCCCGATGAAGTGGGCCATAGCGAAGCCTCCAGGGACGAAGCATCCAGCGATGGTTCAACCATAGCTGGGACAACCATGTTTGGTTGCTTCCTTCTCTGAGGGCCGCCCTGGTGGTCCCACGATGAGACCACCAACGTCAGGAAACGGGCTACGGCGCTCCGTCTGGAGGGTCGTTGTCCTGGGGGCGCGGTGTGACGGCGGCCCGGATGACCAACGTCGCCACCCGCGCGAGGAACGAAGGGGTGAATACGGCGCCGGCCGCGCCCTGGCGGGCCGGGCCGAACGCCATCATCCGCGTGGCCCGGCCCGCGCCCAGGCAGGCCGCGGACGCTACGGCCACGGCCGCCCACAGGCTGTAGCCCTGGGGAAGCAGCATGTCGACGAAGATCGGGTAGGTGACCAGCGCGCTCATGAACGCGATCACCCAGGACACGGGCCTGCCGGACGGCTGAACGGGTGCGGGGGCCTGCGGGCGCCGGCTCCTGCCGGAACGTGCGGGCGATGTCGCCATCGGTGATCTCCTCTTGTCCGGGAACATCGGTGTTCGGTTCGACTCCAGGTGGGTGCGTCGAAGCGCGGCACGGAATGAGGCCGCTTTTCGGCGCCGGTCTATGGGGGGCTCGTGTTTCTCGTCTCCTGGGCAAACAGGAGAGCGGGAGCTCCTCGTAGTGCGGCAAGCATGGCATGACGACTCGCGCTCACGCTAGGTGACCGTGCCGGGAATGCGATTCGTGCTTTCGTGGCGGCGTGTGGCTGAGAAAAGTGAAGAGGTCTCCCGTTTGCCCGGGAGACCTCTTCTGCCAACGGTTTTCCGGCGCCCACCTGGAGTCAGCGGACAATCATCCGGAATCAGAGGAGGGGACAGGGAACGCTCGCCTCGACGTGCCTTCCCCTGCCCCTTCTCGGCCTTGCGTCCACGCGATCGGACTCAAGGTCATCGTTGTAATTGTACAGGTGGGAAGGGCTGATGTCCTTGCTTCCGCAGTCCGGCCGAGGGGTGCTTTGCCCGGAATGTGTGGCGTGTGGGGTGGGTTTGCGCGTGAACTGAGAATACTTGATGGCTTCGGGTTGGATGGCGTGTTATGGGGCGGTATGAGGTGACTTTCTGGCCCGCGGTTCGGAAGACGATCTTTAGCTTCGGTGTGGCGAACCATCGGTGGCGGATAGAAATCCCCGGCCTTTGCAGAATCGCCTTCCGGTCGCAACTCGATGCATTTGACCAGCGCGGCGGAAACGCATTAATAAGTACGGCGGAAAGACGAGTTCTTTCTGGCGAACCGGCTGATCGGCAGGGGTTACGGGAGGCTTGAGTAAAATTTATGACGTGGGCGTGTCGGGCCGCGCGCGGGCCTCCCGGATATCACCGTACGTCTCTCTTGAATAACGCAGAGTAACGACCGCTACGAGAGGTCGAGCAGGGCGGCGAGTTCTCTCCGCAGGAGGTCGAGCTCACGGGCCGCCACGGCCCGTGCCTCGGTGACCTCGCCCGCCACCGGCACGACCGCCTCCAGATAGCACTTGAGCTTGGGCTCCGTGCCCGAGGGGCGCACCACCACGCGGGCGTCCCCCTCCAGCGCGTAGCGCAGCCCGTCGGTCGGCGGCAGGCCTCCGTCGCCGCCGGCCAGGTCGTCGGCCCGCAACACCGCCCGCCCGCCGAGCGTCGCGGGCGGGGCCGCGCGCAGCCGTGACATGGCGCCGGCGATCAGCGACAGGTCGGACACCCGGATGGAGAGTTGCTCCGTGGCGTGCAGCCCGTAGCGCCGGGCCTGGTCGTCGAGCAGGTCCAGCAGCGTGCGCCCGGCACGTTTCGCGTCCGCCGCGATGCCCGCCACCACCAGCGCCGCACCGATGCCGTCCTTGTCACGGACCGGGAGGCCGGCGTCGGTGCCGACGCTGTAGCCGATGGCCTCCTCGTAGCCGAAGACCAGCCCCGGCCCCGCCTTGATGATCCATTTGAAGCCGGTCAGCGTCTCGCCGTAGCGCACGCCGTGCGCCTGCGCGATCTTGCCGAGCAACGTCGAGGAGACGATGGTGGTGGCCACCATCCGGTCGCCGGAGGTGTGCGCGATGACGTGCTCGGCCAGCAGGCCGCCGACCTCGTCGCCGGTCAGCATGCGGCAGCCGCCGCCGGGCAGCGGCACCCCCACCGAGCACCGGTCGGCGTCGGGGTCGTTGGCGATGACCAGGTCCGCGCCGGCCCTGGCGGCCAGCGCCACGGCCAGATCCATCGCGCCCGGCTCCTCCGGGTTGGGGAAGGGCACCGTCGGGAAGCGGGGATCGGGTTCGCGCTGCTCCTCGACCGCCAGCGGCGACGGGAACCCGGCGGCCAGGAACGCGCCCGTCAGCGTGGCGGCGCCCACCCCGTGCAGCGGCGTGTAGGCCACCTTCAGGTCGCGGGCGTCGCCCAGCGGGAGCGACGTCACGGCGGCGACGTAGTCGTCGACGATGCCCTCGCCGAGCTCCGTCAGCGTGCCGGGGCCGTCGATCAGCAGCAGGTCGACGCGGCCGACGGCGTCGATGGCGGCCGAGATCTCACGGTCGACCGGCGGGGCGATCTGGGAGCCGTCGTCCCAGTAGACCTTGTAGCCGCTGTCACGCGGCGGGTTGTGGCTGGCGGTGACCGCCACGCCCGCGTCCGCGCCGAGGCGGCGTACGGCGAAGGCCAGCACGGGCGTGGGCAGCGGGCCGGGCAGGAGCGAGGCGTGCACCCCGGCGCCCGTCAGCACGGCGGCGGTGTCGCGGGCGAACACGTCGGACTTGTGCCGCGCGTCGTAGCCGATCACCACGTGCTTGCCGGGCCCGAGCACCGCGGCCAGGCCGGCGGCGGCGCGCATGACGGTGACGCGGTTCATCCGGTTGGGGCCGGCGCCGAGCTCGCCGCGCAGGCCCGCCGTGCCGAACTCGAGCCTGGCGCCGAAGCGCTCTTCGAGCGCGGCCAGGTCTTCCCCCTCGAGCAGTCGGGAGAGCTCGGCGCGGGTGTCGGGGTCGGGATCCTGGGACAGCCACTCGCGCGCCTGCCGCAGAACGCTCAAAGCCGGTCCACCACCTTGGCCAGCAGCACGCCCATGCGGGCCGCCGTGGCCCGGCCGACCTCCAGGACCTCCTCGTGGTCGAGCGGCTCGCCGGACAGGCCCGCCCCCGGGTTGGTGACCAGGGAGACGCCGAGCACCTCAAGCCCGGCCTCGCGGGCGGCGACGGCCTCCAGCACGGTGGACATGCCGATCATGTCGCCGCCCAGCGTGCGGCACATGCGGATCTCGGCGGGCGTCTCGTACGTGGGCCCGCGGAAGGCGATGTAGACGCCTTCGGCCAGCGTCGGGTCGATCTCGCGGGCCAGCTCGCGCAGGCGGCGGGAGTAGACCTCGGTGAGGTCGAGGAACGTGGTGCCGGTGATCGCGTTGGACCCGGTCAGGTTGATGTGGTCGCTGATCAGTACGGGATCGCCGACGTTCTGCGTCTCCGGACGCAGGCCGCCGGCCGCGTTGGTCAGGACGAGCGTGCGGACCCCGGCCGCGGCCGCCGTACGCACGCCGTGCACCACGGCGTCGACCCCGAGCCCTTCGTAGAGGTGCGTACGCCCGAGGAACACCAGCGCGTGCCGCCCCGCGGAGGTGCGGACCACGCGGATCCTGCCTCCGTGGCCCGCCACGGCGGGGGCGCGGAACCCCGGCAGGCCGGTGAACGGGATCTCGCTCACCGTCTCGCCGATCGCGTCGGCGGCGGGCACCCACCCCGACCCCATGACGAGCGCCACGTCGAAGGTGTCGAGGCCGGTGGCGGCACGCAGCGCCGTGGCGGCCTCGGAGGCCAGGGTGTACGGGTCTTCACTCACGTTTCAGTAGTTTAGGAGGAACCGGTCCAGAACCCGCACGCCGAAGTGCAGCGCGTCCACCGGCACCCGCTCGTCCACGCCGTGGAACATCGCCGCGAAGTCCATGTCCGCCGGCAGCCGCAGCGGCACGAAACCGAAGCCGCGCACGCCCAGGTCGGCGAAGAAGGTCTTGTTGTCGGTGCCGCCCGACATGCAGTACGGGATCGCCCGCGCCGCCGGGTCCTCGGCCTTCAGCGCCGCGATCATCGACTCGACCAGCGCGCCGTCGAACGAGGTCTCCAGCGCGATGTCGTGGTGCACGAAGTCGCGCCGCACCTTGGGCCCGAGCAGCGAGTCGACGGTCTTGAAGAACTCCTCCTCGAACCCCGGCAGGAAGCGCCCGTCGACCACGGCCGTGGCCTGGCCGGGGATCACGTTCGACTTGTAGCCGGCGCCGAGCTGGGTGGGGTTGGTGGTGTGCCTCAGCGTCGCCCCGACGAAGCGCACCAGCGGCCCGATCCTGTCCAGGATCGGCTGCGGGTCGTTCTCGTCGAACGGGATGCCGTAGGCGGAGGCGACCTCGGTGAGGAACCGGCGGACCGTGGGCGTGTAGGTGAGCGGCCAGTCGTGTTCGCCGATCCTGGCGACCGCCCTGGCGACCTCGGTGACGGCGTTGTCGTCGTTGAGCATGGAGCCGTGGCCCGCGGTGCCGTCGGCGGTCAGCTTCATCCAGGCCAGGCCCTTCTGGGCGGTCTCGATGAGGTAGAGCCGCAACGACGGGTCGACCTCCAGGGAGTAGCCGCCGACCTCGCTGATCGACTCGGTGACCCCTTCGAAGAGCTCGGGGTGGTTGGCCGTGAGGTATTTGGCGCCGTACACGCCGCCGGCCTCCTCGTCGGCCAGCCAGGCGAAGACGATGTCGCGGCGCGGCCTGCGCCCTTCGCGCTTCATCTGGCGCAGCACCGCCAGCATCATCGCGTCCATGTCCTTCATGTCCACCGCGCCGCGGCCCCAGATGTAGCCGTCGCGCACCTCGCCGGCGAACGGGTCGACCGTCCAGTCGGCGGCGTTGGCGGGCACGACGTCCAGGTGCCCGTGCACGAGCAGGGCGGGCAGGGCCGGGTCCTCGCCCTCGACGCGGGTGACGACGTTGCCGCGGCCCGGCTCGCTCTCGACGTACGTGGACTCGATCCCGACCTCGGCCAGCCTGGCCATGACGACCTCGGCCGCGGCGCGCTCGCCGGGCCCGCTGCCGTCCCCGTAGTTGCTGCTGTCGACGCGGATCAGCTCCGCGCAGAGGTCGGCGACTTCCTTCTCGGCAGGTGTCATGGCGTTTTCTCCCAACGGTGATCCAGCGTGAGCAGTCCGGACTTGAGCAGGTGGCCGCGCTTGTGCGCGCGGGTGATGAGGGTGAGGTCGATGTCGGTGATCTCGTCGTGCCGGCCGACGACGCCGGTCAGGAAACGGTAGAGGTCGGCCTCGTGGGCCGCCACCACCTGCACGATGAGGGAGTGGGTGCCCGTGGTGGCGGCGCAGTAACGGACGTTCCGGTGCGCGGCCAGCCGCCGGCCCACCAGGTCGAGCCCGTGCGGGCGGACCTTCAACCAGAGCATGGCCTCGACCTCCAGGCCGAGCAGCGCGGGTTCGACCTCCGCGCGGGGCAGCAGCAGCCGCCGTTCGAGCAGCGAGGTGACGCGCCGGCGCGCGGTCGGCACGGAGATGTCGAGCCGCTCGGCGACCGCGGTGAAGGCGATCCTGCCGTCGTGGGCGAGCAGTTGGGCGATCTCCTCCTCCAGCGGCGACAGGCCGTCCTCGTCGGGCAGGCACTCCGGCGGCGGCGGGGGCCGGAGCTCGGCCACCTCCTGCTCGGTGAGGTAGGGCGCGTGCCATTCCGCGACGGTCCTGAACGTGTGGAGGACGACCTGGGTCTGCGTCTGCACGACGCCGTCGATCTCGCTGATCTGCGCGGAGACGATGTGGTGCAGGTCCTCGCGGGACGGGGAGACGAGCTCGCTGCCGAGGTCGGCGGCGCCGGTCAGCGAGTAGACCGAGCGCGTGTCAGGCCGGTCGGCCAGCGCCTGCGCGACCTTGCCCGCGGTGCCGGGACGCACCTGGACGTGCAGGTGGACGGGGCGGCCGTGCCCGGTGCGCAGGTCGTCGTAGATGGCCGTGACCCGCACGATCCCTTCGGTGATGAGCCGCTGGAGCCGCCGGGCGACGGTGCGTTCGTGCTCGCCCACGGCCCGGCCGAGCTCGCCCCACGAGGCGCGAGGGCTGACTTGCAACGCGGCGACCAGTCGCCGGTCGAGAACATCCACCTACAACCATCTCAATGTCGGGTATGTAAATAAATTCCCAGGTAATTGACTGTTTCGGTCGTCCCATGCACAGTAGGCCATCACCGCACTGTTCAGCAAAGGAGCCATCCGTGGCGACCTCCCCCACCACGCAGTCACCACTCGGCATCCCCAAGAGCCGTGTCCGCCAGCTCACGGCGGCCAGCATCGGCAACGTCGTCGAGTGGTACGACTGGTACGCCTACAGCTTCCTCGCGATCTACTTCTCCAGCCAGATCTTCCCCGAGAGCGCGGGCAACAGCCTGGTCCCGCTGCTGAGCTCGTTCGCGGTGTTCGCCGTCGGGTTCTTCATGCGCCCGCTGGGCGGCCTGCTGGTCGGCGCGTTCGCCGACAGGTACGGCCGCAAGCTCGCGATGACGGGCACGATCGTGCTGATGGGCGTGGGCTCGCTGCTCGTCGGCCTGACCCCCACCTATGAGGCCGTGGGCGTGCTGGCGCCGATCATCCTCGTCGTGGCCAGGCTCATCCAGGGCCTGTCGGTGGGCGGCGAGTTCGCCGCCGCGACCACGTTCCTCGTGGAGTCGGCCCCGCCCGGCCGCCGCGGCCTGTTCTCCAGCTTCCAGTACGTCAGCACCACCATCGGCCAGCTGCTGGCGTCGGGGCTCGCGGCGGTGCTGGCCACCATGCTCATCCAGGCCGACATGGACGCGTGGGGCTGGCGCATCCCGTTCTTCGTGGGCGCCGTGCTCAGCCTCGTGGGCCTGTGGATCCGCAAGGGCGCCGACGAGACCTCGGCCGTGGCGGAGGAGGTCCGGCAGGGCAGGGCCGAACGGCAGAGGATGTTCGAGTTCCTCAGGCTCCACCCGAGGTCGGCCGCCACCATCGTGGGCATCACCATCGCCGGCACCGTCGCCTACTACACGTGGACCACGTTCCTGCCGACGTACGCGCAGATCACCGTGGACTTCGACAAGGCCGACTCGCTCCAGATCGGCACGATCTCGCTGGTCTTCTTCATGGTCCTGCAGCCGCTGCTCGGCATGCTGTCGGACCGGATCGGGCGCAGGCCGATGCTGATCGCCTTCGGGCTCGGGTTCGTCCTGCTGCCCGTGCCGCTGCTGGGCCTGCTGACCGACGCGTACGGCAGCCTGCTGACCGTGCAGCTCATCGGCATGGTCTTCCTGGGAGGCTTCACCTCGATCTCGGCGGCGGTGAACTCGGAGCTCTTCCCGACCAGGGTGCGGGCGGCCGGCGCGGGCTTCCCCTATTCGCTGACCGTGGCGCTCTTCGGCGGCACCGCCCCGCTGATCGGCACCGCGATGCAGGAGATGGGCAACCCCGGCCTCTTCCCGTGGTACATGTCGGGACTGGCGCTGATCTCGACGCTGGTCTACATCTTCGTGTTGCCGGAGACCAAGGACCAGCCGCTGCGCTAACCGCCGACCGAGGTGCAGGGGCGCTCCCGCAGCTCCTTGACGTAGTCGTCGGGGGCGCCCGCCCGCTCGGCCGCCTCGGCCAGGCTGCCGAGGTAGCGGGCCGAGGGCAGGCCGCCCTCGTAGCCGTCGAGCACGTAGACCCAGGCCACGACCTCGCCATCGAGGGTCTGCACCCGCAGCCGCACCTTGTGGTAGCGCCCGCGGACCGCGCCCTCCCACTGGTCGAGGGAGGTCTCCTCCCACTCGGGCACGTCGTAGAGCACGACGAACACGTGCTCGTCGGGGTCTTCGACGATCGTGGCGACGGCGCCCTCCCAGGCGAGGTCCATCCCGCCGAACGTCAGGCGCCAGCCGGGCAGCCAGCCGACCCCCCAGATGGGGGAGTGGGGGGCACGCATGGCCATCTGCTCCGGGTCCATGTTGGTGCCGTAGGCGGCATAGAGCCTGAGGTCATTGGACTTGCCCGAAGGATTCGAAAGCCACGCCACGATCCACCCCTCTCGCCGGGTGCTGCTTCGTCATCCAGCTACCGCGCCATCCTGCCACGCCACCCGCCGGAGTCGATCCATCCGGATCAGGTGGCGTGGCCCGGTTGCCGCCGGCCCCACCGCGTACGGGACAATGGGATGCGTGACGAGGATCGCGATCATCGGTGGCGGACCAGGCGGCTACGAAGCAGCACTCGTGGCCGCACAGCTAGACGCGCAGGTCACCCTGGTCGAGCAGGACGGTCCTGGCGGAGCGTGCGTGCTGACCGACTGCGTGCCGTCCAAGACGCTGATCGCGACCTCGGTCCGCAAGCAGGCCCTGCTCGACGCCCCTTCGCTGGGGGTGTCGTTCTCCGGCGGCCCCGACGGTGACGCGGGCGCGGTCGGCGTCGACCTGCCGCTGGTCAACCAGCGCGTCAAGGAGCTGGCCCAGGCGCAGTCCGCCGACATCGCCACGCGGGTGGAGGCCGAGGGCGTCGAGATCATCAAGGCGCGCGGGCGGCTGGTCGACCCGCAGGTGGTGCGCGCGGGCGACCGTACGATCAGGGCCGACGTCGTGCTCGTGGCCACCGGGGCGACCCCGCGCGTGCTGCCGGGCGCCGAGCCCGACGGCGAGCGCATCCTCACCTGGCGCCAGCTCTACGACCTGGAGGAGCTGCCCGAGCACCTGATCGTGATCGGCTCCGGCGTGACGGGCGCCGAGTTCGCCGGCGCCTACCGCTCGCTCGGGGCGGAGGTCACGCTGGTCTCCAGCCGCGACCGGATGATGCCCAACGAGGACGCCGACGGCGCCGAGGTGCTGGAGGAGGTCTACCGGCGGCGCGGCATGAACGTCATGGGCCGCTCGCGCGCCGCCTCCGTCAAGCGCACCCACGACGGCGTGGTGGTGACGCTGGAGGACGGCCGCACGGCCGAGGGCTCGCACGCGCTGATGACCGTCGGCATGGTGCCCAACACCTCGGGCATCGGGCTGGAGGAGGCCGGGGTCCAGCTCGACGAGGGCGGTTTCGTCAAGGTCGACAAGGTTTCCCGCACGTCCGCGCCGGGCGTCTACGCGGCCGGCGACTGCACGGGCGTGCTCATGCTGGCCTCGGTCGCCGCCATGCAGGGGCGCATCGCGGTCTGGCACGCGCTCGGCGAGGCCGTGCAGCCGTTGCGGTTGTCGACCGTGGCCTCCAACATCTTCACCGATCCGGAGATCGCGGCGGTCGGGGTCGCGCAGCGCGCGATCGAGGCCGGCGAGGTCGAGGCCAACGTGGTGAAGCTGCCGCTCGCGACCAACGCGCGGGCCAAGATGCAGGGCTTCAACGACGGGTTCGTCAAGGTGTTCTGCCGCCCGCACACCGCGATCGTGCTGGGCGGCGTGGTGGTGGCGCCGGGCGCCTCCGAGCTGATCCTGGCCGTGTCGGTGGCCGTGCAGCAGCGGCTCACCGTCGACCAGCTCGCGCACACGTTCGCGGTCTACCCCTCGATGTCGGGCTCCATCACCGAGGCCGCCCGCCGCCTCATGCAGCCGGGCGTCGCCATCTAGGCGGCTTCTCTCCGGCAAAGACCCGTTGGTCCGGGCTTGGCCTTACCCGACGGCGAACTGCGGTATGGCTCGTTCGCGGGTGAGGTGCTCCCGTGTGCGGGGTGCACGCGCACCCGCATTCCATCGACACGACCATCGACGGGGGAGCACCATGCCTTACGTAGCCACGCGCGACGGCACGCAGATCTTCTTCTACGACTGGGGCAGCGGCCCGCCGGTCGTCTTCTGTCACGGGTGGCCGCTCAACGCCGACGCCTGGCACGACCAGATGAAGCTGGTGGCCGACAACGGCTTCCGGGCGATCGCGCACGACCGGCGCGGCCACGGCCGCTCCAGCCAGCCGTGGGACGGCTACGACTTCGACACCTTCGCCGACGACCTGAACGACCTCATCACCGCGCTCGACCTCAACGACATCACGCTGGTGGCCCACTCGATGGGCGGCGGCGAGCTGGCCCGTTACGTCGGCAGGCACGGGACGTCCCGCCTGCGCAAGGCGGTGCTGCTGTCGGCGATCCCGCCGCTGATGCTCAAGACGGACGCCAACCCCGAGGGGACGCCGCAGGAGGTGTTCGACGATCTCAAGGCCGGCATCCTCGCCGAGCGCTCGCAGTTCTGGCGTGACAGCGCGGAGGCCTTCTTCAGCGCCAACCGCCCGGGCAACAAGGTGACGCAGGGCAACAAGGACGCCTTCTGGCTGATGGGCATGGCCGAGAACATCCAGGCGGGGGTGCGCTGCGTGGACGCGTTCTCCGCCACCGACTTCACCGAGGACCTCAAGAAGTTCGACATCCCGACCCTGATCGTCCACGGAGACGACGACCAGATCGTGCCGATCGCGGCGGCCGGCGACAAGTCCTCACAGATCATCAAGAACTGCTCGTACAAGGTCTACGAAGGCGGCTCCCACGGCATCGCTCTCGTCCCGGGCCAGAAGGAGCGCTTCAACGGCGACCTGCTGGAGTTCCTGCGCGGCTGACCGGCCCTGAGATCGGCCCTGCGTTCGGCCCTGCGATCCGCGCCCGGTCGATCAAGCTCTCCGGCATGGAGGCGCCCCCGCGCGCACGGGGTGCCAGGGCCGCTGACCGTTGACGTTTGTTGGTATGGACAGCAAACTAACTCACGAGTTGGCGCAGCCGTTCGAAGGAGCCTCCATGCCCTACCGCCCCCCGCTGGTCGCCCACGAGTACTTCGTGGCGGACCCGCCCGAGCTGCCGGTCCGCACGCGAGGTGAGGGCGGGCTGTCGGCGCTGACCGCCGCCGAGCTGGTCGCGGCCGACGGCGCCGAGGTGATGCTGAAGGCGGTCACCTCGGCGGAGGAGACCCTGGTCGTCCAGGTGGGCGTGGCAGGGGAGGGCGTCATCCGGGTGCGGCTGTCGGAGGACGCGACCGCCAGGCCCCGCTCGGAGAGGGCGATCTCCCTGGTGAGGCCCGGCAGGTATCCGGAGGCCAGGGCCGAGGTGGCGCCGGACGAGCCCATCGTGATCGACGCGGGCTCCCTGCGCGCGGAGATCAGCCTCGCGCCGTGGCACCTGCGCTTCACCGACGCCTCCGGCGCCACGCTGGCCGAGCAGGACCGCGGGCACATCGACATCAGCGGCAGGCTCCGTACGCTGCCGTTCGGCCGGTCCTCGACCGGCGGCACCCCCGTGGCCTACCACGAGAGCTTCGCCGCCGCGCCCGACGAGGTGTTCGCCGGGTTCGGCGAGTCGTTCACCCGGCTGGACAAGCGCGGCCAGCGGCCGGTCATGTGGAACTTCGACGCCTTCGGCGCCGAGTCGCAGCGGGCGTACAAGAACGTCCCCCTCTACCTGTCGAGCAGGGGGTACGCCGTGCTCGTCGACAGCGGGGCGCCCGTGGAGTTCGACGTGTGCCAGTCGACGCACAGCGTCGTGCAGATCCTGGTGCCCGACGACGTGATGGACTACTACGTGATCGCCGGGCCGGGGCCCGCCGACGTGCTGGACCGTTACGACCGGCTGACCTGCCGGCCGGCGCTTCCGCCGAAATGGGCGTTCGGCACCTGGATCTCCTCCGGGTTCCGCGTGGACAGCCAGGAGCGCGTGCTGGCCAGGGGGCGCACGATCAGGGAGCGCGGCATCCCGTGCGACGTGCTGCACCTCGACACGTACTGGCAGGCCGACGGGCACTGGTCGGACCTGCGGTGGGATCCGGTGAACTTCCCCGACCCGGAGGGGATGCTGGCCGAGCTGGACGGGATGGGGTTCAAGGTCTGTCTGTGGATGAACCCGTACGTCTCCCATCTGAGCCCTGCCTTCGAGGAGGCCGCTGCGGCCGGATATTTCCTGAAGAATCGGGAGGGCGAGGTCTACGTCGCCGACTGCTGGCACGGCTCCTTCCCGCCCTGCGGCATCGTCGACTTCACCAGCCCCGCGGCCGTCGAGTGGTTCACCGGCCTGCTGCGCGGGCTGCTGCGCCAGGGTGTCGCGGCATTCAAGACCGACTTCGCCGAGGGCGTGCCCAGCGACGCGGTCGCCGCCAACGGGATGACCGGCACCGACCTGCACAACGTCTACACCCTGCTGTTCAACGACGCGGTCGCCGCCGTCACCCGCGAGGTCCACGGCCACGACCTGGTGTGGGCGCGCTCGTCGTACCTCGGGGGGCAGCGCCACAGCGCCCAGTGGAGCGGCGACACCTACACCAGCTACGCCGCCATGGGCAGCACGATCAGGGGCGGGCTCGCGCACGGCCTGTCGGGCGTGCCGTTCTGGAGCCACGACGCCGGCGGCTTCACCGGCCGCCCGTCCGACGACCTGTACGTGCGCTGGACCCAGTTCGGCGCGCTCTCCCCGCTGCTGCGCCTGCACGGCACCACCACCCGCGAGCCCTGGGAGTTCCCCGACGTCGAGGAGGAGGCGGTGGCGGCGCTGAGGCTGCGCTACCGGCTGATGCCCTACCTCTATTCGGCGGCCGTCGAGGCCGCGCGCACGGGGGCGCCGATGATGCGGGCGTTGTGCGTGGACCATCCGGACGATCCGGTGGCCTGGCAGGCCGACCTGGAATACCTGTTCGGCCGTGACCTCCTGGTCGCCCCCATGACCGCGCCCGAGGGCGTCCGGCAGGTCTACCTGCCGCGCGGCACGTGGGTCGACTACTGGACGGGCGACGTGCTGGAGGGCCCCGGCCACGTCCGGGTGCACAAGCCGCTGGACCAGATCCCCCTGTTCGCCCGCCACGGAGCGCTCATCCCGGTCGCCGAGCCGCAGGAGACGATCGGCGTGCCGGCGGAGATCACCCTTCTCGCCTTCGGGGGCGTCGACGGGACCGCCGAGATCCACGACACCGACGGCGTGACGGTCGCCGTCGCCACCAGGGACGGCGACGAGCTGCGCGTCTCCGTCACCGGCCCGAAGCGGGTCACCGGCGTCGAGATCGTCCCGGTGCCCGGAGCTCCCGCGCGAACCGTCATCGTGTGACACCCCCTGGAGGGATCATGGTCAAGTTGAGAGGCGCCGCGGCGCTGGCCGCCGTGGTGCTCGCGCTGTCGGCCTGCGGCTCGGGCTCCGGCAGCCCGTCGCCCGCGGACAGCGGCCAGCCACGCGTGCTGAGACTGTGGCACTACGAGTCGGCCGAGAGCGCCATGGGCAAGGCGTGGGCCGAGGCGATCAGGAAGTTCGAGGCGTCCCACCCGAACGTGACCGTCGAGTTCGAGGAGAAGAGCTTCGAGCAGATCCAGAAGACGGCGAGCATGGTGCTCAACTCCGACGAGGCGCCCGACCTCATGGAGTACAACAAGGGCAACGCCACCGCGGGCCTGCTGTCCAAGCAGGGCCTGCTCGCCGACCTGACGGAGGAGACCACCGAACGCGGCTGGGACAAGCTGCTGACCGGTGGGCTGCGGACCACCGCGATGTACGACGACCGCGGCGTGATGGGCTCCGGCCAGTGGTACGGCATCCCCAACTACGGCGAGTTCGTGATGGTCTATTACAACAAGGACCTCTTCGCCAAGCACAAGGTCGACGTACCGGCGACGTTCGAGGAGTTCACGGCCGCGCTCGACACGTTCGTCAAGGCAGGCGTGACGCCCGTCGCGAACGCCGGCGCCGAATACCCGGCCCAGCAGATCCTCTACCAGCTCGCGCTCACCAAGGCGCAGAAGCCGTGGCTGGCGGCGTTCCAGTCGTACCAGGGCAAGGTCGACTTCCACGGGCCCGAGTTCACCTACGGCGCCGACACGTTCGCCGACTGGGTGAAGAAGGGCTACATCGCCAAGAACTCCTCCGGGCTCAAGGCCGAGGACATGGGCGTGGCGTTCATGAACGGCGAGTTCCCCATCATGATCAGCGGCAGCTGGTGGTACGGCCGCCTCGCCTCGGAGATCAAGGACTTCGCGTGGGGCCACTTCCTCTTCCCCGGCGCCACCATGTCGCCCGGTTCGAGCGGAAACCTGTGGGTCGTGCCGGAGAAGTCGGAGAACAAGGACCTGGCTTACGACTTCATCGACATCACCATGAGCAAGGAGATCCAGAACCTGCTCGGCAACTCCGGCGGCGTGCCCGTGGCCGCGGACCCGGCCGCCATCACCGACGAGAAGAGCAAGGAGCTCATCGAGTCCTTCAACAAGCTGACCGCCGCCGACGGCCTGGCCTTCTACCCCGACTGGCCCGCGCCCGGCTACTACGACGTGCTGGTGGCCGGCGTCCAGAACCTCATCACCGGCAGCAAGACCACCTCCGAGGTGCTGGACGAGATCGCCGGGCCGTACGAGGACAACCTCGCCGACCTTGGTTTCTAGATGAGGGAGCGCACGAGGGGATACTGGCTATACCTGGTCCCCAGCCTGCTGCTGTTCCTCGCCGTCATCGTCGTGCCGTTCCTGATGAACGTGGGCGCGAGCTTCACCCGCTGGTCGGGGGTGGGCACGCCGCGGTGGATCGGCCTCGGCAACTACACCAGGCTGCTCGGCGACGAGCGGTTCTGGGAGTCGTTCCAGCACAACGTGGGGCTGATCGTGGCGATGGCCGTCGTCCCGACCGCGATCGGCCTCGTGCTGGCGGCCGCGCTGTTCGACTACATCGGCCGGCGTTTCGGCACGCGGACGGCCTCGGCGCTGCGGGCGACGTACTACCTGCCGCAGGTGCTGCCGGTGGCCATCGCCGGCGTGGTGTGGGGCTGGATGTTGCACCCGTCGTACGGCGCGGTCAACCAGATCTTCGGGCTGGAGCTCGACTGGCTCGGCGATCCCGACCTGGCCCTGGCCACCGTCATGGCGGTCATGGTCTGGTTCCAGCTCGGCTATCCGGTGGTGATCTTCATGGCCGGGTTGCAGCGCGTGGACCCGTCCTACCACGAGGCGGCCGAGATCGACGGGGCCTCGTGGTGGCGCAGGTTCTGGCACGTCACGGTCCCGCAGATCCGGCCGGAGATCTTCGTGGTGCTGCTGACGTGCACGATCGCCGCGCTCAAGGTGTTCGGGCCGATCTTCGTGCTGACCCGCGGCGGGCCCGGCAACGCCACCATGGTCCCGTCGTACTTCTCGTACCTGAACTTCTTCCAGAAGAGCAACGTCGGGTACGGCTCCGCGATCGCCACGGTGCTGGCCCTGATCATCGTCGTGGTGACGTTCCTCTTCCTGCGCGTGCAGGAGCGTGAGCCGTGAGGGGCCCGGGGCGCTGGGCGGTGTTGTTGGCGCTCGTCGTGCTGGCCGTGGTGATGATCTTCCCGTTCGTCATCGTGGCGGTGAACGCGGTCAAGTCGCCGGCGGAGTACAGCTCGCAGGGGCCGCTGAGCCTGCCCGACGGGCTCTACCTCCAGGGCATCGTGGACTTCTGGAACCGGGTGGAGTTCGGCACCAAGCTCTGGAACAGCCTCGTCATCAGCGCGTCGGTGTCGGTGCTGGCCGTCGTGCTGTCGGTGCTCAACGCGTACGCGCTGGGCATCGGCAGGGTGCGGGGCCGGCTGTGGATCCTCGTGCTCTTCCTGGTGGCCAACACGCTGCCGCAGGAGTCGCTGGCCTACCCGCTCTACTACCTGGCCAAGGCGGCGGGCCTGTACGACACCCGGCTGTCGGTCATCATCGTCATGACGGCGATCCAGGCGGCGTTCGGCACCTACCTGCTGAGCGCGGTGCTGGGCCGGTTCCCGAAGGAGATCCTGGAGGCGGCGGCGATCGACGGCGCCGGCCGGCTGCGGGCGCTGGTGCGGATCGTGGTGCCGATCAGCCGGCCCACGCTCAGCGTGCTGCTGATCTTCTTCTTCATCTGGACCTGGAACGAGTTCTTCCTGCCGCTGATCCTGCTGATCTCGAACGACACCCAGACGGTGCCCGTCGCGCTGGGTGTCCTGCAGGGCGAGCGCTACATGGACGCGACGATGTCCAGCGCCTCGGCCCTGCTCGGCGTCGTCCCGGCGATCGCCTTCTTCCTGATCTTCCAGCGCACGCTGACCCGAGGTGTGACGGTCGGCGCCATCAAGTGACGGAGACCCCCCATGCGAATCCCGTTAGTGGCCGCCCTCGCCGTGGCGGCCTCGATGCTCGCCGTTCCGCCCGCCCAGGCGGCCGGCCATCCGTTCCAGGATCCCGGCCTGCCGCTGGAGCAGCGGGTCGAGGACCTGCTCGGCCGGCTCACGCTGCGGGAGAAGCTCGGCCTGCTGCACCAGTCGCAGCCGGCGATCCCGCGGCTCGGCATCGGCTATCACAAGAACGGCACGGAGGCGCTGCACGGCGTCGCCTGGTCCAACCACCGCGACGACGGCTGGAACCAGAAGTTCGCCGCCGGGACGGTCTTCCCGCAGGCGGTCGGGCTGGCCAGCACCTGGGATCCGGAGCTGGTCAGAAGGGTCGGCTCGGCGGTCGGTGACGAGGTACGCGGCCACAACGCCGCCGATCCGGTGCTGTGGGGTCTGCAGGTCTGGGCGCCCGTGGTCGACCTGCTGCGCGACCCGCGCTCCGGCCGGAACGAGGAGGGCTATTCCGAGGACCCGCTGCTGACCGGCGCCATCTCCACCGCCTACGGCAAGGGCCTGCAGGGCGACGACCCCTTCTACCTGAAGACCGCGCCCGTGCTGAAGCACTACCTGGCCTACAACAACGAGACCGACCGGAGCCTCACCTCCTCCAACCTGACGCCGAAGCTCAAGCACGAGTACTACGAGCCGGCGTTCAGGGCCGCCGTCTCGGCCGACGCCGCGACCGGCGTGATGGCGTCGTACAACCTGGTCAACGGGCGGCCCAACCACGTCAACCCCGACCTGAACGCGGTGGTCAGGTCGTGGACGGACAGGACGCTCTACAACGTGAGCGACGCCTGGGGGCCGCACGCGCTCACGGACCTGGAGCACTACTACGACACCAAGCCCGAGGCGTTCGCCGCGGTGCTCAAGGCCGGGATCGACAGCTACACGATCGACGGCGGCGACGGCGGGCCGCTGGCCCAGCACCTCACGGCGGCGCTCGACCAGGGCCTCGTCACCGAGGCCGACGTGGACAGGGCGGTGCGGAACGTCCTGTCGATCCGGACCCGGCTGGGGCACTTCGACCCGGACGGCGGGCCGTACAAGAAGATCACCGAGGAGGTGATCGACAGCGCCGCCCACCGCGAGCTCAACCGCGAGACCGCGGGCAGGGCCGCGGTGCTGCTGCGGAACTCCGGCGTGTTGCCGCTGGCGGCCCCGAAGTCGGCGGCCGTGGTGGGGCCGCTGGCCGGGCGGGTGTACAGGGACTGGTACTCCGGGCAGGCGCCCTACCAGGTGACGCCGCTCGACGGGATCAAGGAGCGGGTCGGGGACGTCACGACCAGCCAGGGTCTTGAGCGCGTCGCGCTCAAGCACCTCGCATCCGGCCGATACGTCACCGCCACCGGCACGGGCCCCGACGACAACGCGGCGCTCGCCGACACCGCGCCCACGGCCGCCTCGCAGTGGGACCTGACCGACTGGACGGATGGCGTGTCCACGCTGCGCAACGCGGGCAACGGCAGGCTGCTCGGCGGCGACTGGCGCTCCCTCGACACCGACGACGCCGACCCCGACGGCTGGTACGTCTCCCAGCAGTTCGCGCTGGAGCGGCAGCCCGACGGCGCCTACCTGATCAGGTACGCCGGCTTCGAGGCAGTCGAGAGCTGGTACGCGCTGCCCGACCCGTACGTGAGCGTCGCCGCCGACGGCACGCTCGGCCTGGCTCCCAAGGAGCAGGCGGCGAAGTTCGGCAAGGAGGTCGTCTCCGACGGCGTCGCCGAGGCCGCCGCGCGGGCGGCGGAGGCCGAGGTGGCGGTGGTGGTGGTCGGCAGCCACCCGTTCGTGGCGGGGCGCGAGTTCCGCGACCGCGACGGCCTGCGGCTCGGCGAGGGGCAGCGGCGGCTGATCGAGGCCGTGAGCGAGGCCAACCCGAGGACGGTCGTCGTGCTGGAGACCAGCTATCCCGTCATCGTGGACGCGCCGACCCTGCTGTGGACCACGCACGCGGGTTCGGAGACCGGCCATGCCGTCGCCGACGTGCTGTTCGGCGACGTCAACCCGGCCGGCCGGCTCACCCAGACCTGGCCGGCGTCGGACGACCTGCCGGACATCCTGGACTATGACCTGATCAAGACCGGCATGACGTACCTCTACGGCAAGGACAGGCCGCTCTACGCCTTCGGGCACGGGCTGAGCTACACGTCGTTCGGTTACCGGGGCCTCAAGGTGCGCGGCGACCAGGTGAGCGTCACGGTCACCAACACCGGGGACGTCAGGGGCGACGAAGTGGTCCAGCTCTACACCCACCAGCGCCGCTCCCGCTTCGCGCAGCCGGTCAAGCAGTTGCGCGGCTTCCAGCGGGTCACGCTGGACCCGGGGGAGTCGCGTACGGTGACCTTCACGCTGAAGCGGTCGGACCTGGCCGTCTGGGACCACACCCGCTCCAGGTGGGCCGTGGAGGAGGCCACCCATGACGTGCTCGTCGGCTCCTCGTCCGACCGGATCCGCGGGCGCGCGACCCTGCGCGTGCGGGGCGAGACCATTCCCGTGCGCGACCTGGCGAGGACCACGCGGGCGATGGACTTCGACGACTACCGGGGCGTGACGTTCGCGGACGAGACGAGGGCGGCCGGTGAGGCCGTGGCGGGTTCGGAGGGCGGCTGGATCTCCTTCACCCGCGCGGCGTACGGGTCCCGGTTCACCGCGGGGGTCGCGTCGGTGAGCGGCGGGGCCGTCGAGGTGCGGTCGGGTTCGCCGAAGGGCCGGCTGCTCGCGACCGCGCAGGTGCCCGCCACGGGCGGGATCTACCAGTGGGGTACGGCGAGCGCCTCGCTCAGGGCGGGCAAGGGCGACCTCTATCTCGTGTTCAGGGGTGACCTGCGGATCAGCGACTTCGCGTTCACCGGGTAGGCGACCGCCTTGTTGGATAGCGCTATTATCCATTCTATGGGATAGTGGTGCTATCCAAAGGAGGACGCATATGACTGTGATCGTGTTGCTGGTCGCCACGCCGGCGTTCCGGCTGCTGGGAGCACTGGGGGTGCGGCGCTTCGCCACGTGGCGGGTCAGTGCGGCCCACGGCCTGGCCGTCATGCTGGTCATGACCGCCAGCGCGCACTTCGTACCGGCCGGAGTGACCGTCATGCCGAACCACGCCGACCTGCTGGCCATGGTGCCGCCGTTCGTGCCGTTCCCCGCGCTGATGGTCTACCTGACCGGCGTGCTGGAGCTGGCCGGGGCCGCCGGCCTCGTGCTGGCCGGCACCCGCGAGGCCGCGGGAGTCTGCCTGGCGCTGCTCTTCGTGGCGATGCTGCCGGCCAACATCCACGCGGCCCTCGCCGACGTGCCGTTCGCCGGCGGGGAGGCCTCGCCGTTGTGGCAGCGGATCCCGGAGCAGGTGCTCTACATCGGGATCGCGCTCTGGGCCGCGCAGCGCCCGGCGGTTCTGCGCAGGCTCGCCGCTCGGCCGCGGGCGGGCAGCGTACAGCCGGTGACCAGGGGTGCCGGGCGGCTTTAATTCGTTGTCTATCCAAACTATTGACCATCGGCTCGGGCGTGTGTGAGCCTTCTGGTGAGCTCATGCGCGAAGGCGCGGCGACGGTCAGGGTCCTGCACTCTGCTCGTGCATGGCGGGTCATCTGAAGCCCTCGGGGCGCCTGCCGGCGTGCCCGGAAAGGAAGAGCCGCGCATGCGAAGAAGACTGTTCGTCATGCTCGCGACCGCCGCCGTCCTGCTCGTGGCGGCGGTCGTGCGGATGTCACCGGTGTCGGCCGTCGCCTCCGATCCGTACGCGTACAAGAACGTCAGGATCGACGGCGGCGGCTTCGTCCCCGGCATCATCTTCAACCCGTCGGAGCGGAACCTCATCTACGCCCGCACCGACATCGGCGGGGCCTACCGCTGGAACCAGTCCACCAGGTCGTGGACCCCCTTGCTCGACTGGGTGGGCTGGGACAAGTGGGGCTACAACGGCGTGATCAGCCTGGCCACCGACCCCGTCGACACCGACCGCGTGTACGCCGCCGTCGGCATGTACACCAACAGCTGGGATCCCAACAACGGAGCCATCCTGCGCTCGGCCGACAGGGGCGACAGCTGGCAGGTCACGCCGCTGCCGTTCAAGCTCGGCGGCAACATGCCCGGCCGCGGCATGGGCGAGGCGCTGTCCGTCGACCCCAACGACAACAGCGTGCTCTACTTCGGCGCCCCCAACGGCAACGGGTTGTGGCGCAGCACCGACCACGGCGCGACCTGGTCGGAGGTGACGAGCTTCCCCAACCCCGGCAACTACGCCCAGGATCCGAACGACCCCAACGGCTACCTCAGCCACGAGCCCGGCGTGCTCTGGGTGACCTACGACCCGCGCTCGTCAGCCGAGGGCAGCGCCACCAGGACCATCTACATCGGCGTCGCCGACAAGGACAACAGCGTCTACCGCACCACGGACGCGGGCGCCACCTGGCAGCGCGTGGCCGGCCAGCCCACCGGCTACCTGCCGCACAAGGGCGTGCTCGACACGGAGAACGGCTACCTGTACATCGCCACGAGCGACACCGGCGGGCCGTACGACGGGGCCAAGGGCGACGTGTGGCGGTACGCCACCGAGACGGGCGCCTGGACGCAGATCAGCCCCATCCCGTCCTCCAGCGAGGACGACTACTTCGGCTACAGCGGGCTGACCATCGACCGGCAGAACCCGTCCACGATCATGGTGGCCACCCAGATCTCCTGGTGGCCGGACGTGATCTTCTTCCGGTCCACGGACTCCGGCGCCACCTGGACGCGCGTGTGGGACTGGTCATCGTACCCGAACCGCACCTTCCGCTACACGATGGACATCTCGGAGAACCCGTGGCTGACGTTCGGCGGTAACCCGCAGCCCCCCGAGACCGCGCCGAAGCTCGGCTGGATGACCGAGTCGCTGGAGATCGACCCGTTCGACTCCGACAGGATGATGTACGGCACCGGCGCCACCATCTACGGCACCGAGAACCTCACCCGCTGGGACACCGGCGGGCAGTTCACCATCGAACCCGTGGCCAGGGGCCTGGAGGAGACGGCCGTCCTCGACCTCATCAGCCCGCCGAGCGGCGCGCCCCTGATCAGCGGTCTCGGCGACATCGCCGGCTTCCGCCACACCGACCTCGACGCCGTGCCGCCGATGATGTTCACCTCGCCGACGTTCACCTCCACCACCAGCCTCGACTACGCCGAGCGGAACCCGTCGGTCATGGTGCGGGCCGGCAACTTCACCGACGCCGACCGGCCGAACGACAGCCACGTGGCCTTCTCCACGGACGGCGGCGCCAACTGGTTCCAGGGCACCGAGCCGGGCGGCGTCAACGAGGGCGGCACGGTCGCTGCGGCGGCCGACGGCTCCCGCTTCGTCTGGGCGCCCAAGGGCGTGGCGCCGGTCTACTCGGCCGGCTACGGCAACTCCTGGCAGTCCGCCTCAGGCCTGCCCACGGACGCCGTCGTCGAGTCCGACCGGGTCGACCCGATGACGTTCTACGGCCTGAGCGGCGGCCGCCTCTACCGCAGCACCGACGGCGGCGCCACGTTCGCCGCCACCGCCGCGACCGGCCTGCCGGCCGGCGGCAAGTTCAAGGCGGTGCCCGGCCGCCAGGGCGACCTGTGGCTGGCCGGCGACGGCGGCCTGTGGCACTCCACGGACGGCGGGGCGTCCTTCTCCAAGGTGCCCGGCATCACCAGGTCGGTGAACGTCGGCTTCGGCAAGGCCGCGCCCGGCGGGACGTACATGGCGGTCTTCGCCGTGGCCACCCTCGACGGCGTCACCGGCCTGTACCGCTCGGACGACGCCGGAGCGAGCTGGCTCAGGATCAACGACGACGAGCACCAGTGGGGCAACATGGGCGAGGCCCTCACCGGCGACCCGCGCGTCTACGGCCGCGTCTACCTCGGGACCAACGGCCGCGGCATCATCTACGGCGACCGCACGGGCCCGCCCGTCACCGTCACCCCGACCGTCACGCCCACGGTCACGCCCACGGTGACGCCGACCGTCACGCCCACGGCGAGCGGGGGCTGCACGGCCACGTACAAGGCGGGCAACCAGTGGCCGGGCGGCTTCCAGGCGGAGGTGGCGGTCAAGAACACCGGCGCGTCCGCGATCAACGGCTGGACGGTCACCTGGACGTGGGCGGGTGACGAGAAGATCACCCAGCTCTGGAACGGCACCGTCACCCAGACGGGCGCCGGCGTGAGCGTCGGGAACGCCGGCTACAACGGCAACCTCTCCCCGAACGGGACCGCGTCGTTCGGCTTCAACGGCAGCTCCGGCGCCACCCACACCCCACCCGCCACCCTCACCTGCACGCCGGCGTGACCCGCGAGGCGCCCGCTCCCCGCGGAGGGGCGGGTGCCTCGCCGGCCGTCCGGGCCGTCAGAGCCAGGGGCCGGGATGGCGCATGGCCGAGACGGTGCCGCGGATGATGCTCTCCTTGAACGCGGCGGAGGCACGGCCGGTGAGCACGACGTCCAGCGGGCTGTCGTCGGCGCGGGTCACCTGGGTGACGCCGTCGCGGCGGCCCAGGCTGACGTTGCGCCAGACGTGGCGGAACCTGGCCGGCCCCGGCTCCCGCCCGGCCACCAGGCCGGCCACGGCGTCGCCCGTGCACAGGCCCATGGGCAGCCCGGTCTGGCACGACATCCGCGACCGCTCGCCGGGCGGCGCCGCAGCGTCGCCGACGCCGAACACCTCGGGATGCGACACCGAGCGCAGCGACCGGTCGACGACCATGCGGCCCTCCCCGTCGGTGCGCAGCCCCGAAGCGGCGGCCAGCGGGGAGACGCGGAACCCGCCCGCCCACACCACCGTCCGCGCGGGCACCTCGTCGCCGCTCTCCAGCAGGACGCCGTCGGGGCCGACCTTGGCGACGGGTTCGTGCTCGCGGACCGCGACGCCCAGGCGGGCGAAGGCCCGATGGACGTGGCGGCGGGCCCGTACGGACAGGCCCGGCGCGACGGGGCCGGCGCAGAGCAGCTCGACCCGCAGCTCCGGGCGGGTCTCGGCGAGCTCCGCCGCCGTCTCGATCCCGGTGAGCCCGCCACCCACCACGGTCACCGCTCCCGGCCCTGCCAGCCGTGCCCGCAGCCGTACGGCGTCGCCCTCCGTCGCGATCGGGCACGCGTGCTCGCGCACCCCTGGCACGGTGTCCAGGTCGGCGGCGCTGCCGAGGGCGTAGACCAGCACGTCGTAGCTCAGCGTGTACGGCGACCCGTCCAGCTGGACCGTCCGCGCCCGAAGGTCGAGGCCCGTCACCTGGGCCACCACCAGCTCGACGCCGGTGCCGTCGAGCAGGCCGGCCAGCGGCAGGTCGGGCAGCCGCTGCCCGGCCGCGAGCTGGTGCAGCCGCACCCGCTCGACGAACCGGTCGGCCGCGTTGACCAGCGTCACCCGTACGCCCGTCGAGCGCAGGCGGCGGGCGGCGCGCTTGGCCGCCCCCAGCCCGGCGTAACCGGCTCCCAGCACCACGATGTGGTTCGTCATGGTTCCTCCGATCGAGTCCCCACCTGAACCGGCGAGCCGGGCCGTTCGTGACACCGCTGGCCTGTGACGGTGCTCACATGAGCTGCGTGGCGGCGAAGGCGAGCTTGGCCGGGCTCACGATGGTCCTGACCGCGGAGACCCGCCCGTCCGCGACCTCCACGGCGAAGACCGCGAGCAGGCCGCCGCCGGCGTCACGCACGACCACGGCGGGCTCGGCGTTGACGTCCACGATGTCCCACGCGATCCCGGCCGCCTCCGGCCGGTCGGCGAGCCCGCGCAGGTAACGCAGCACCCTCGCCCGCCCGTACACAGGGCGGCGGGCGGCGGTCGCGGTGCCGCCGCCGTCGGCCCAGGCCACCACGTCGTCGGCGAGCAGCTGCTCCAGCGCCGCCACGTCGCCGCCGAGCGTCGCCCGCAGGAACCCCCGCACGATCCGGCGATGGTGCTCGCGGTCGCTCTCGAACCGTTTGCGCGGCTCGCCGACGTGCGCCCTGGCCCGGCGGTGCAGCTGGCGGGAGTGCTCCTCGGTGATGCCGAGGATGCCGGCGACCTCGGCGTGGGCGTACCCGAACGCCTCCCTCAGCACGAACACCGCCCGCTCCACCGGCGTCAGCCGCTCCAGCAGGATGAGCACGCCCAGCGACACCGACTCGCGCTGCTCGACGGTCTCCAGCGGACCGAGGGCCCCGTCGCCGGTCAGCACCGGCTCGGGCAGCCAGGGCCCCGCGTAGCTCTCCCGCCGCCGCCGAGCCGAGGTGAGCTGGCTCAGGCACAGGTTGGTGACCACCCTGGTCAGCCAGGCCGCCGGCACCTCGACCGGCCCGGCCTGGCTCCAGCGCATGTACGCCTCCTGGACCATGTCCTCGGCCTCGGCGGCCGAGCCGAGCAGGCGGTAGGCCAGCGCGAACAGCCGCGGCCGCTGCTCCTCGAACACGGCCACGGGCGCCGGGCGCCGCTCCTCCGCGCCGGGAACCTCCACGCACCCGATGCTAGGACGTCGCCCGGTCGCCGTCCCGAGCGGGAGAGCCGGTGGGGCCGGTCGTCAGGCGGTGCGGTAGCGCACGGTCTCGGCGTCGGCGCTCCACCGCCGCAGCCCCGCCTTCTCCAGCACGCGGATGGAGGCGGGGTTGGACAGCTCGGCGGTGGCGTGCACGGCGTGCACCTCCGGCGCGGTCAGCGCGTGCGCGACGAGGGCCCGGGTGGCCTCCGGCGCGTAACCGCGGCCGCGCCGGGAGGGCACGACGCCGTACCCGATCTCGATGGCGCCTTCGGCGGGCGGCCAGAACAGGCCGATGGAGCCGACCACCCGGCCGCTCTCGCGTTCGACGATCACGCGATGGCCGTGGTCGCCGAGCAGTTCGGGTTGTCCGTCGAGGATGCCGGCGATCACGCGGTCGCCCTCGGCGGGGAAGTCGTCCGCCCAGTGCTCGAGCCGCTCGCCGCCGAGGACGGCGGCGATCTCGCCGGTGGCCCATGGGCGCAGCACGAGCCGGTCAGTGGTCAGAATGGTGTTGGAAGACACGCGACACTCCTGGTCGTCGGTGGGACGACCGGGCCGCGGGCGCTACGCTCGCGCGACCCGGTCAAGGGCATGCTGACGAAGGCCGTGGCGGGCCATATTCATCAACCTCCCCGTCCGGGTGCCGACCGTTCGCGAGCCAGGTTACCCGGTGTGGCGGATCAAGTTGTCGGCGGGGGTTGACCTGAACTTCGGTTGAGGTAGCAGAGTGGAGGGACCTAAAGAAAGGGAGCAGTGCCATGCCGAAGGACACAGTGGTCATTTACGAGGAGACCGGCGCCGACCCGGAAACCGACGTGCTGGTGATCCGGAACGCGAGCGGACGCACCCGCGTACGCGCCGTCGGGGACCCCGCCCAGATGGCGGAGCTGGTGACCGGTCTGGTGGCGGAGGGAGTGGACCAGGTCGAGCTCTGCGGCGGCTTCGGCGCCCTCTGGCACGCGGAGGCCGTCAGAGCCTCCGGCGGGAGGGTGCCGGTGGGGGCGATCTACTACGGGTTCGAGTCGCTGGCCGGCGTGGCGTCCTTCAAGGACAGGTACGAGGCCGGAGAGGCGTTGTCCGAGGCGTTCATCATCGTGCACGAAGGGGCGGACCCCGAGGCCGACCGGGTCGTGTTCGCCAAGGACGGCGGCGGCAGCACCACCGTGGTCGGGGTGCCGGACACCGCGGCCGCCGCAGAACTGGCCGGGAAGATGGCGGCCGACCTGCAGCTGATCGAGCTCTTCGGAACGCCGGGGCCGTACGCGGCCGAGCCGGTCATCCGCGCCGTGGACCCCGACGCGCTCCCCGTAGGCGTCATCGCCCACCGCCGCTGACAGGACGCGGGCTCAGGTGCTGGCGCGGACGGCGAGTAGCGGGGTGAGCAGGGTGGAGTCGGGCACCGCGCGGCCCTCCAGCTTGTCCATGACCAGGCGGACGGCCTCCCTGCCCACCTCCTCCGCCGGGATCAGCACCGAGGTCAGCGGCGGGCTGGCGCGCTCGGCCACGTCGTCGGGGCAGATCGCCACCACGGCCACGTCGTGCGGCACCCGCCGGTCCAGCTGGCGCAGCGCGGCGAGCACGTGCCCGACCGCGGCCTCGTTGTGCACGACCAGCCCCGACAGACCGGGCTGGTCGAGGAGCAGGTCGCGGACGGTCTCGTACACCTCGTCGAACGTCTCCTCGCAGGCCAGCGCCACCCCCTTGAGCCCGTGGGCGTCCACCGCCTCCACGAACCCCTCCCGGGTGCGCCGGGCGAAGCCGGTGCCCCGCTCGTAGACCACGGACGGCGCCCCCAGCAGGGCGATCTCGTCGTGGCCGCGCTCGGCCAGGTGCTCGACGCAGCGCGCCCCGGCCGCGGCGAAGTCGAGGTCCACGCACGTCAGCCCGGCGGGTTCGGCGGGAAAACCGATGAGCACGCTCGGCTCGGCCAGCTCGCGCAGCAGCGGCACCCGGCGGTCGTCCAGCTCGACGTCCATGAGGACGAGCGCGTCCACCAGCGCGCTGGCCGCCACCCGCCGGATGCCGGCCGTGCCCTCGTCGGCGGTCAGCAGCAGCACGTCGTGGTCGAAGCGGCGGGCGGCGGTGACGACCGCGCTGGCGAAGCGCATGAGGACGGGCACGTGCATGCCGGCCCGCAGCGGCAGCACCAGCGCGATCACGTTGGAGCGCCTGCTGGCCAGGGCGCGGGCGCCGGCGTTCGGGTGGTAGCCGAGGGCGTTGATGCTGTCGAGCACCCGCCGCCTGGTGTCGGCCGAGATCGTCCGCTTGCCGCTGAGCACGTAGGAGACCGTGCTGACGGCCACGCCCGCGTGCTTGGCGACCTCGGAGATCGTGACCGCGCGCCCGCTCAAGCCCCGGCTCCGAAGTCGAGCCGGGACAGCCGCACCCCGTCGTTCTCGAACACGACATAAAGATCGTGCACGCCGTCCGCGTCCGCAAGGGGAGCCGTGACGGCGTGGTAGGTGTAGCGGCCGGTCCGCGGCACGGGAAGCGTGGCCAGGGCGGAGCCGTAGAGCGGGTCGTCGCGGCGGATGGTGATCATGCCGCCTTCCGCGCTGCCCGCCGTCGCCACGCAGGACACGCTGCCGGTCAGATCGACCTGCCGGAACAGGATCCAGGCGCCCTCCGCGTCGGACCGCACGGCGTCGCCGTCCTCCTTCGTCTCGTCCACGAACGTGATCGCGTCGTACTCGTCGTGGCAGGCCGCGCGCAGCGGCCCCGACTGGGGCGGGATGGTCTCGCCCTCGACCTCGAAGGGGGCGCTCAGGCGCAGGTCGGTGGCGCTGCGGCCGACCATGAGCCGGTGCGGCGCGTGCTCCACGACGAACCTGCTCCTGGTCACGTCCCAGAAGGCCAGCTCGGAGACGGGCAGCGCCAGGCCGACCGTACGGCTCTCGCCGGGCGCGAGGTGCGCCTTCTCGAAGCCGCGCAGGCGGCGCAGCGGCTGCTTGACGCGGGAGCGCTGCTGGTGGGTGTAGAACTGCACGACCTCGACGCCGGGCCGCGTGCCCGTGTTGGTGACCGTGACCTCGGCGCGCAGCACGTCACCGTCGAGGCGCACGCGCAGGTCGGCGTAGCCGAACGTGGTGTAGCTGAGGCCGTGGCCGAACGGGTGCAGCGGCACCCCGCGGAAATACTGGTAGGTGGCGTCGGAGGCGATGATGTCGTAGTCGAGCAGGTCGGGCAGCTCCTGCTCCGAGCGGTACCACGTCTGGGTGAGGCGGCCCTCCGGGTCGGCGTCGCCGAAGAGCACGTCGGCCAGGGCGTGTCCGTACTCCTGGCCGCCGTGGGCCGACCACACCACGGCGGGCACGTCCCCGTCGGTCCAGGTGAGCGGGTAGCCGCTGGTGATGACCATGACGGTGCGGGGGTTCGCCGCGCGCACGGCCCGCACCACGGCGTCCTGGGCGGGGGCGAGCGCCAGCGTCATGCGGTCCTCGGTCTCCCTGCCGTTGACGAGGGGATGGTCGCCGACCACGACGACGGCGACGTCCGCGCCCGCGGCGAGCCTCGCGGCCTCCTCCGCGCCGCTCCTGACGACGTCCATGGCCAGCCAGACGGCCTGGTCGGCGTCGTCGACCAGGCGCAGCACGCCGTCGGCTCCCGCGCCGACGTAGCAGCCGGTCGAGATGTGGCGCAGGGCGAGGGTGCCGCGCGGGCGCTCCTCCATGCGGAACGTCTGGCGCACCTCCCACCCGTTCGGCCCCGGCTGGTCGTTGACCAGCGTCTGGCCGTCCACCGACACGAACCGCCCGGTCGCCACGGCCCGCAGCGCGTAGGCTCCGCCACCCCAGTCGAACAGGTCGAACCGGCCCGCGTCCACCTCCCTCGGCACCCCCGTCGGCACCCCCGTCGGCGCCACCGTCGCCGCGCCGCCCACGCTGAGCGGCCCGCCGGCGGGGTCGGCGGCCACGGGCCCGGCCTCGGCGGTCAGCGTCACCCGGTCCACGGCCTCGCAGAACACCGTCCGGCAGCGCTCGGCCAGCCCGGCGCGCGCGGTGACGGCGTAGGGCAGGGTGCCGCTGTACCAGTCCTCCATGAGCGCGTCGCCGAGCTGGCCGATCACCGCGACCGTGCCGGTCCCGTCCAGCGGGAGCAGGCCGTCGTTGCGCAGCAGCACGAACGAGCGCCGCGCCGCCTCCCTGGCCAGCGCCTGGTGCCCGGGGCAGTTGACCACGTTGTCGGTGATGCCGTCGTACGGCGTCGCGGGGTCGAACTCGCCGAGCCGGAACCGGATGGACAGCGCGTGGCGTGCGGCGCCGTCGACGTCCTCCTCCGTGAGCAGGCCGAGCCGCAGCGCCTCGCGCAGGTGCCCGAGCGTGGCTTCCGCGCGGTCGTCGTCCTGGGTGAAGCTGTCGATCCCGGCCTTGACCGCGTGTGCGTACGCCTCGGGCGGCGTGTCGTGGTAGCCCTGCAGCGCGGTGAGGTTGCCCGGCGCGTACGCGTCGCTGACCACCAGCAGGTCGCCGGGCGCCCAGGCGCGCAGCACCTGCCCGATCAGCGGGCTGAGATGCGCGGGACGCCCGTTGACCAGGTTGTACGACGGCATGACGGCCACCGCGGCGCCCTGCTCGATGGCGGGCCTGAAGGCGGGCAGCTCGTACTCGCGCAGCACCCGGGGCGGCAGGCTGCTGGAGGTGGTGCAGCGGTCGGTCTCGTTGTTGTAGGCGAGGAAGTGCTTGAGGGTGGGGGCGGTCTTCAGCGTTTCGGGAGCGCTCCCACGCAGCCCGAGCGCGAACGCCGTGGCCGTGACGCCGGTCAGCCACGGGTCCTCGGAGTAGCCCTCCTCGTTCCGCCCCCACCGGGGGTCGCGCAGCGGGTTGACCACGGGGGCCCACACGTTGAGCCCCGCGCCGGCCGGATCCTTGTGGTGGAAGGCCAGCACCTCGTCGCCGACGGCCTCGCCCACCCTGCGGACGAGGTCGAGGTCCCAGGTCGAGGCCAGCCCGACGGCCTGGGGGAACACGGTGGCCGGGCCGAGCCAGGCCAGGCCGTGGAGCGCCTCGGTGCCGGTGCGGAACGCCCCGACGCCCAGCCGTTCGACCGGGGCCTGGTACTGGTGGAGCAGGCCCGTCTTCTCCTCGAGGGTGAGCCTGCGCATCAGGTCGTCGATCCGGGCGGAGAGGGGGAGCGCTGGGTCGCGGAAGGGTTGGTGCATGGTCATCCCTCGGAGAGTGTCGAAGCGCTTCGACGACCGGCCTGGCGAAGTTACGCGGACATTTCGGTGGGTTGACTGAAGGGTGCACGTCCCCGTGACCAAGGTCAAGGGATTCGCGACAATCCTCCGGGCAATCTTCCCGAATCGATGGAGTCGAGCACCCGCGCCGCGCCCCCGAGCGCCGCCGCGTCGTGACCCAGCGTCGAGGCCACGACCTGGCATCCGCCGCCCTCGACCGCGATGACGCGCTCGCCCATCTCGCCGTGCACCGCCGGCAGCAGCCAGGGCGCCAGCGGCACGTAGTAACCTCCCAGAACCACCACCTCGGGGTTGAGGAGGTTCGCCAGGATGGACACGCCCTTGCCGAGGTTCCTGCCCACCGCGTCGAGCGTGGCCAGGGTGCCGGGGTCGCCGGCGCTGGCGAGCCGCACCGCCTCCTCGATCTCCATCTGCACCTCGGCGGGAGACACGTCCTTGCGCAGCACGGCGCCGATGCCCGCCATGACCTCCAGGCAACCGCGCCGCCCGCAGGGGCACGCGGGACCGTCGGGATCGAGTTGCACGTGGCCGATCTCGCCGCTGTAGCCGAGGCGCCCCCTGCGCAGCCGCCCGTCGAGGATGATGCCCGCCCCCACGCCGATCTCGCCGGTGAGACAGACCAGGTCGGAGGCTCCGGCATGCGCGCCGAAGCGCTGCTCGGCCAGCGCCGCGAGGTTGGCGTCGTTGTCGACCTGGATGGGAAAGCCGGGGTCGCGCAGCACCTTGGCCAGGTCGCCGCCGATGTCGGCGTCACGCCAGCCCAGGTTGGGCGCGATGCGGACGGTGCCCTGCACGTCGACCAGGCCCGGCACGGCCACGGCCAGGCCCAGCACCTGGCGTTCCTCCTTGACCATGCGGCCGACCACGCGCCTGATGATTGCTCCGACGCCGGCCATGCCCTGGATGACCGAGCCGCCTCCGGCGAACCCGCGCCGCCATGTCAGCAGCCGCTCGCCCGCCAGGCCGGTGGCCACGGCCGACACGTGGTCGACGTTGATCTCGACGCCGATGGCGGCGTACGGGGAGCCGTCGAGCACGAGCATCGTGGCCGGCCTGCCGACCCGGTTCTCCGTCAGGCCCGTCTCGCGTACGAGCCGCCGGTCGATGAGGTCGGCGACGAGGCTCGACACCGTCGCCTTGTTCAACCCGGTGGAGGCCGCGATGTCGGCCCGCGAGCACGGCGCGTGCTCGCGGACGAAACGCAGCACGACCGCGAGGTTGGTGGCGCGCACGTCGGCGAAGTCGGCCGGCTGCGGGCCGGTCGTAGAAGTGATCAATATCAGCCCCGTTCCCAGATGACCCCAGCATGCCGCATCGCGGGCTCCCTTCCCTAACGAGGAACCCGCGCGCGGGAGGCGCCGCCGCGTAGCACGTTTCCCATCAGTGCCAACCTGTGACCGTCCCGATCCTTGTGGCCTATGCTGACAGTCTACTAATTTGTTTGGCTGAAATACCAACTAATTCTGAGGCCCATCCCTCACTCGGAGAAGGGAGCGAGCCATGCCAACCACCACAACGCGCCGCGGGTTTCTCGGCCTGGTCGGAGCGAGTGTTCTGGTAGCGGGCTGCGCCGAGAAGAAAGCGACCTCCAAAGGCACCGCCGTGGCGGCCGACAAGCTCAAGAGCCTGGTGCCGACCCGCGTGCCGTTCGAGATCCCCGGGCTCAAGCCCGACCTGCCCGGCAGCGAGTTCGTCGCGCCCGGCTTCCTGACCCGCCCCGCCACCATGGTCCAGGCCGTCACCGCCAAGCCGCTGACCAGCGGCAAGGAGGTGACCGCGATGACGCCGCTCTGGGGCACGGTGCCGCCCGGCCTGGGCGACAACTCCTACTACGACGCCGTCAACGAACGCCTCGGCGGGACCGTGCGCTTCAACATCTCCGACGGCAACACCTACGGGCAGAAGGTCAGCACCCTGCTGGCCAGCGGCGACGTGCCGGAGATGATCCAGATCCCCGGCTGGGAGATCATCACGATCGCGCGGTTCACGGAAGCGGCCAACAAGCTCTTCGCCGACCTGTCCCCCTACCTGGCCGGCGACAAGGCCAGGGAGTTCCCGCTGCTGGCCAACTACGACACCGCGGCCTGGCAGTACGGCGTCTTCGGCGGCGTGCTGCAGGGCATCCCCTGGCAGAACGAGCCCTTCCCGTTCGCCACCTTCGTGCGCCAGGACATCCTGGAGGAGCTGGGCCTGGAGCAGCCCAGGAGCGGCGACGACCTGGTCACGCTCGGCAAGGCCATCACCGACGCCAAGAAGAAGCGCTGGGCGTTCGGCGGCGGCATGGAGCAGGAGATGCAGCGGGCCTTCGGCGCGCCGCGCGAGTGGCGCAAGAAGAGCGACGGCACGCTCGAGTACAAGTACGAGACCGCCGAGTTCGCCGCGTCGGTCGAGTTCATGGTCAAGCTCTTCGAGGCCGGCTACGTGCACCCCGACATCGTCGCGAACAAGGACGCCGACAACAAAGGCATCTTCGGCAGCGGGCAGATGATCATCTATCGCGACGGGCCAGGCGCCTGGCACGAGAGCCTCGGCCGGTTCCTGCCCGACAACCCCACGTTCGACATGCAGGCCGTCGACCCCTACCCGGCCAAGCCCGGCGGCAAGGCGATCATGTGGCGCAACGAGCCGGCCGGCATGTTCTGCTTCATCAGGAAGGGCCTCGGCGACGCCCGCACCCGCGAGCTGCTCGCGCTGGCCAACTGGTGCTCGGGGCCGTTCGGCACGCAGGAGTACGAGCTGGTCAACAACGGCGTCGAGGGCGAGCACTACGACGTCGAGGACGGCAAGGTCAAGCAGACCGCGCTCGGGCGCAAGGAGATCGCGCCCACGTACATGTTCCTGTCGGGCCGCCCGCCGGCCAACTCCATGAGCCAGTACGACGGCCTGGTCCAGGCCCAGCACGACTGGCAGACGAAGGCCGCCGCGATCCTCGACAACGACCCGTTCGTGGGGATCCGGGTGGAGACCCCCTCCAAGATGGCGGGCCTGGCGACGCCCACCGAGGACAAGATGAACGAGGTCTTCCGCGGCAAGCGGCCGCTCTCCGAATGGCCCAAGATCGTCAAGGAGTGGCAGGACCAGGGTGGCAACGAGGCGCGCGAGTTCTACATGAAGGTCGCCCGCGAGAACGGCAGGCTGTGACATTCATGGGCGCTAAGGACCTCCCATGGGGGCCATGACGGCCAAGCGGCCCGTCCGGCGCGGCGCCCGGAGACCGGGGCACGCCGCACCGCCGCACCCGCTGTCCTGGCGGGCCAAGGCGCGCAGGGACTGGCCGCTGCTGGTGATGAACCTGCCGATGTTGCTGGTCGTCCTGGCCTTCTGGTGGATCCCCGCGCTCGGCAACGTCATCGCGTTCCAGGACTACAACCCCTACACCGGCGGCATCACCGGCAGCCCGATCATCGGCTTCACCAACTTCGCGCTGCTCTTCCAGGACCCGCAGTTCCTGCGTGCCATCCTGAACACCCTGTCGATCACCGCCTTCCAGCTCGTCTTCTACTTCCCCGTGCCGATCATGCTGGCGCTGCTGCTCAACAGCATCGTCTCGGCCCGGCTGAGGGCGTTCGTGCAGGGCGTGGTCTACATGCCGTACTTCTTCTCCTGGGTGCTGGTCGTCGCCATCTTCCAGCAGATGTTCGGCGGCGCCGGGCTGCTGGCGCAGATCCTGCGGGACAACGGGCGCGAGGCCGTCGACTGGATGACCGACTCCGACACGTTCATCCTGCTCATCACCTCGCAGACGATCTGGAAGGACGCCGGCTGGGGCGCGATCATCTTCCTGGCCGCGCTCAGCACCATCGATCCCAACCTGTACGAGGCCGCCGCCGTGGACGGCGCCCGCCGGTGGCGGCGCATGTGGCACATCACCCTGCCAGGACTGCGGCCGGTCATCGTGCTGCTGCTCATCCTGCGGCTGGGCGACGCGCTCAACGTCGGATTCGAGCAGTTCATGCTGCAGCGCAGCGCCGTCGGCAGCGAGGCGTCCGAAGTGTTCGACACGTTCGTCTACTGGTCGGGCCTGCGCACCGGCGACCTCGGGTACGGCGCCGCGGCCGGGCTGTTCAAGGGCCTGGTGGGCCTGCTGCTCATCCTGGCGGCCAACCGGGTGGCGCACGCGCTCGGCGAGCGAGGAGTGTATTCACGATCATGACAGTGCTGACGTCCAGACGCCGCAGGGGCGCGCCCGCCAGGCTGGCGCCCTGGGAGGAGCGGCCCTCGCCGGCCGCCCGGCTCGGCAAGGGCACGCTGGTGACCCTGATCGTCCTGGCCGTGCTCGGCCCGCTCTACACGATCGTGCTGACCAGCCTCAGCTCGTCGGCCACCGTCAACCGGGTCGGCGGGCTCGTGCTGGTGCCCGACGGCATCACGTTCGAGGCGTACCGGCAGATCTTCTCCGACACCGTGGTCAGCAGGGCCGTGCTCGTCAGCACCGGCGTGACCGTCGCCGGCACGCTGATCAGCACCGGGGTGAGCGTGCTGGGGGCGTACTCGCTCTCGCGGCCCGGCTCGTTCCTGCACCGGCCGTTGCTGTTCAGCGTGCTGCTGATGTTCGTGTTCTTCCCCGGCATCATCCCCGTCTACCTGATGGTGAGCGGGCTCGGGCTGAAGGACAGCTACTGGTCGCTGATCCTGCCGACGGCCGTCTCGGCGTTCAACGTGGTCGTGCTCCGCTCGTTCTTCATGAACATCCCCGGCGAGATCCTCGACAGCGCGCGCATCGACGGGGCGGGCGAGTTCCGCATCCTGTGGCGGATCGTCCTGCCCATGTCCAGGGCGGTCACGGCGGTCGTCGCGATGTTCTACGCGGTCGGCTACTGGAACGCCTGGTTCAACGCGATGCTCTACATCGACGACACCCGCAAGTGGCCGCTCGCGCTCATCCTGCGGCAGTACGTCGTCGACTCCAACCCGCTGCCCAGCGCCACGGCGGGAGTGACGGGCGACGCCCCGCCGACACTGGCGATCAAGATGGCCATCGTGGTGATCGCCGTGGTGCCCGCCCTGATCATCTACCCGCTGGTGCAGCGCCACTTCACCAAGGGCGTCATCGTGGGGGCCATCAAGGGCTGAGCCAGGGGTAGCACACCGTTCATGCACACCATCGTGAAGAGCCTGGTCGCGGGCGCCGCCGGGACCAGCGCGCTCAACGTCGCCACCTACCTCGACATGGCGATCAGGGCGCGAGCCGCCAGCACCACGCCGCAGCAGACCGTCGAACGGCTGGCCGGTCTCGCGGACGTCGACCTCGGGCAGGACGAGCGCGCCGAGCACCGCAAGGAGGCGCTCGGCGCGCTCACCGGCTACGTGACCGGCGCGGGGGCGGCCCTCTGCTACGGGCTGCTCTCGTCGCGGCGCCGGCCCTCCTGGACGGCCGGAGTGGGCGCGCTCACGGCACTCGCCATGGCCGGCTCCAACGTGCCGATGACGGTGCTGGGCGTCACCGACCCGCGCGAATGGCCGGCGTCGTCCTGGATCTCGGACGTCGTCCCGCATCTCGCGTACGGGATCGCCGCCTACGTGGCGTACGAGCTGCTGCGGTCCTGACCCGCCGTCTCCGCGGTGATGGCCCAGCGCTCGTGGTCCCTCCACGCCCCGTCGATGAACTGGAACTTCGGCGAGAACCCCTCGCGCTCGAACCCCAGACGCCTGATCAGCCGCAGGGAGGGCGCGTTCGACGGCTGGATGTTCGCCTCCAGCCGGTGCAACTCCATCTCGCCGAACGCGTACCCGACGAGCAGGCCCAGACCCTCCGTCATGTAACCGCGGCCGGTCGTGGACGCGTAGGCGGAGTAGCCGATCATCCCGGACTGGTGGGTGCCCCGGACGATGTTGTTGATGTTGACGCGGCCGACGATCGCGCCCGTGTCGCGCAGGCAGATCAGGAACCCCTCGTACGCCGGCTGGTCGAAGCGGGCGACGTAGGACTCGAAGGACGCGTACGACGCGGTGACCGGGCGGCCGGGCATCCACGGGGCGAGCATGTCCGCGCTCTCCTGGTGCAGCACGGCCAGCTCATCGAAGTCCTGCAGGCCGATGAAACGGAGGGCCACGCGCGGGCCCCGGACAAGATAGATCACACCGGACATTCTGCATGCGAGTTCAGCTCTGCTCGCGGGCTCAGCCCGGCCAGATGTCGCACGTCCGTTGTGCCTGCGGGTTCAACCCGGCCACGCCTCGCACCGCCACGACCGCCCGTCCCACTCCACGAGGAACGGCACCGCGTGCGGCAGCGGCGCCCCCCACACCCGCGCGCCCAGCCCGCACAGAGCGTTGAGCCCGGCCGTCAGGCTCGCGACATGGCCCACCACGGCCACCGTCCCGCCGGGGTGGCCCGCGGCGATCGACGTGAGGGCGGCGACGGTCCTCGCCGTGACCGCGTGCCCGTCCTCGCCGTCGCCCGCCGCCGCGTCCAGGTCGCCGTCCACGATCCACGAACGCAGCGTCTCGAGCACGCGCACGCGGACCGCCGGGTCGGCGGAGCCCTCCAGCCGGCCGGCGTGCATCTCGGTCAGGCCCTCCAGGGGCACGACGCCGTCGAGGCCGAGCGCGTGCCCGATGATCCCGGCGGTCTGCCGGGCGCGGACGGCGGTGCTGGCGTACACGTGCGTGATGCCCTCGCCGGCCAGCCGTCGCGCCGCCTCCGCCGCCTGCTCATGTCCCCTCGGCGTCAGGCGGGCGTGGGGGAGGGCGCCGGCGGCTCGGGCGGTCACGTTCTCCGACTCCGCGTGGCGCATGCAGAGCAGGCGCACGTGATCGCTCATGGCCGGGAGCCTAACCGAACGTCGCGCCGGGTCCCGCGGGGTGCGTCACGGGCCGTCCTGGTCGAGGCGGTGGACGAGGGTGGTGAGGGACTCCTCCGGCGTCCGGCCGGCAGTGTCGAGAACGATGCGCTCCCGGTGCCACGGCTCGTACTCGCGCTCCACCACCTCCTGCCACTCGGGCAGCCGCAGGTCGGAGATGTCGACCGCGCGGGAGATCACGCGGTCGCGGTGCTCGGCGTGGTCGGAGCAGACCACCTCCACCTCGGCGACCGGTACGCCCGCCGCGACCCCGACCGCGCGCCAGGCGTCACGGGTGACGAGGAGCGGGTTGACCGACTCCGCGATCACGGTCAGCCCCTGGCCGAGATGCTCCTCGGCCAGGGCGTAGCCGACGAAGTAGCCGACGGGCCCGAGCGGCGGGCGGGCCAGGCCCGAGCGCACGATCGCCTGCTCGATCGTGTCGATACGCAGGTGAACCGCGCCCATGCGACGGGCCAGGAGGCGGGCGAGCGTCGTCTTCCCGGTCGCGGGCAGGCCGCCCATGACGATGAGCATGCCCCTCATGCTGCCCGACGGGACCACTCTTCACGCCGCCGCCCGCACGCCTGCCCACGGCCTCCGCGCCCATGCGCCGGGGTCACCGCCGGCGTCCGGGTGCCCGGCGGCCGCGGAGCGGAGCGTCCGCGCCGGGTGTCGGGCGGTCGCGGGTTCTGCGGGAAAAGCGGAGCGCTCCCCCGCGGGAGCCCGTGTGCCGGGCCTCGCGGGGGAGCGCTCCTCCTGCCGAACTAGAACTGTCGGTGGTGTGGCGTCACCAGTCTCCGCCGCCGAAATCTCCGCCGCCGAAGTCGCCGCCGCCACCGAAGTCGCCCCAGCCGCCGCCGGCGTCGCCGCCACCGAAGTCGCCGCCGAGGTCACCGCCGGCGCTGTCGTAGCCGCCGCCCCAGCCGCCGAAGCCGAAGCCGCCGCTGAGCATGCTGCCCATCATGGTGCCGATGAACATGCCGGTCATGATGTCGCCGAAGCCGCCGTAGTAGCCGTAGGCGTACGGCTGGTAGGCCGGGCCCGCGTCGTAGTAGGGGCGGCGCTGGCCGTCGACCATGACCTCGCGCATCTGCGGGTCGAAGCCGCGCTCCACGGCCTCGGCGTCCATCTTGCAGGCGGGCACGTCGCGCACCGCGCCGCCGGGCGGGGCCCAGCGCACGTCACGGGCCGACGGGCCGTGTTGCGGGTTGAAGAAGCAGGGCGCGCGCCGCTCGGGCACGGGGTCGTTGTTGACCTTGGCCTTCACCACGGCCAGCGCGTAGCGGCCGTCCTCGAGGGTCTGGGTGACCTCGCGGACCTGGTCGGCGCGCTCCACGGCGGCGAGCTGGGTCTTGGCCTTCTCGTAGGAGTCGAGCGCCGTCTGCCACTCGTCGATGTGCTTGCCGCTCTCGCCGGACAGCGTCACGTCGGTGTCGAGAGCGGTGATCTCCTCGCCCAGCTTGGTGACGTCCTCGTCGACGGTCTGCTTGACCGCGGCGAGGTCCTTCGCGTCCTGGATGGCCTTCTTCTTCCTCTTGTTGCTGGAGTAGAGGAAGTAGCCACCGCCACCGACGACCACGAGCGTGCCCAGGGCGATCAGCGCGGCGGTGCCGCCGGCGCCGGGGTTGGCCTGGCTGCCGGAGTCGAGCGCGGAGCGCTTGCCCTGCGCGGCCAGGTCGACGCGGTTGGCGAAGTCCTTCATGCCGTCGACGACGTTGCCCTCGTTGGAGCTGACCGCGCGGTTGGCCAGCTCGCCCGCCAGGCCAGGCTGGCGCAGGGCGCTGGAGGCGGCGAACAGCGTCATGCCGTCGAGCACCGCGAAGGTGGCCCTCGGCCGGCCCGCCGCGGTCAGCGAGGAGTTGAGCTGGGTCATGTAGGTCTTGATGGAGGAGTCGTCGACCGTGCCGTCGGGGAGCGCCACAGCGTAGATCTTGGTGTCGGCCCCCTTCAGCGCGTCACGGATCTCACTCTGCTGGTCAGAGGTCAGGGGCGAGCCCGACTCGACGTAAAGCGGGTCCTGCTTGTCCTTCCAGAAGGACACAACTGACTGTGCGTCAGGGGGATCGGCCGCCGCGTGAGCGGCAGGGGACAGCGCAAGAACGACGATTAGACCGGCGATCAGAGCCGCGATCGCGGCCCCTGCTCGGCGCAGCGAATGGGTCATTGGCAGCAAGCCTCCTTCGCCCATGAGGACGAACGGGCGGTCGGCAAAGTTCCTCACTCGAACGTTACCCGTCCAAGAGTGCGCGGGTGCACAACGCGGGCGAAGATCCTGGACGGCAGATGCCGTTCTGCTGACCCGCGAGTGAGGGACGCGGGGCAGCAGCCCGTCACGAATCCTTGATCACGCAGATGGTGGCGCCCGAGGTGACCGTCTGCCCCACGTCCGCGGAGAGCCCGGTGATCGTCCCCGCCTTGTGCGCGGTGAGCGGCTGCTCCATCTTCATGGCCTCCAGCACCACGACCGTGTCGCCCTCGGCGACGACGGCGCCGTCACCGGCCACGATCTTGACGATGGTGCCCTGCATGGGGCTGACGAGCGCGTCGCCGCCCGCCGCCGCCTTCCTGGCGCCCCCGCCGCCGCGCCTCGGCGCCTTGCTCGCGCCGGTGGAGGTCGTGGCGGAGGCCACGCCCAGGCCCGCGGGCAGCACCACCTCGAGGCGCTTGCCACCGACCTCGACGGTCACCGACTCGCGCTCGGGAGCCTCGCCGGAGGCGATCTCACCCGAGTACGGGGCGATCGTGTTGTCCCACTCGGTCTCGATCCAGCGGGTGTGCACGGTGAACGGGGAGGAGACGAAGGCCGGGTCGCTGACGACGGCCTCGTGGAACGGCAGCACGGTCGGCATGCCCTCGATCGCGAAGTCGGCCAGCGCCCGCCGCGACCGCTCCAGCGCCTCCTGGCGCGTGCGCCCGGTCACGATCAGCTTGGCCACCAGCGAGTCGAACGTCTGCGGGACCGTCATCCCCGCTTCGTAGCCGGCGTCGAGCCGGACACCCGGCCCCGACGGCGGGCGCATGACGGTCAGCGTGCCGGGCGCGGGCAGGAAGTTGCGCCCCGCGTCCTCGGCGTTGATCCGGAACTCGATCGAGTGCCCGCGCAGCACCGGGTCGTCGTAGCCGAGCGGCTCGCCGTCGGCGATCCTGAACATCTCGCGCACCAGGTCGATGCCGGAGACCTCCTCGGTGACCGGGTGCTCGACCTGCAGGCGCGTGTTGACCTCGAGGAAGGAGATCGTGCCGTCCTGGCCGACGAGGAACTCGCACGTGCCCGCCCCGACGTAGCCGGCCTCTTTCAGGATGGCCTTGGAGCTTGAATAGAGGACGTCGAGCTGCTCCTCCGACAGGAAGGGCGCCGGCGCCTCCTCCACCAGCTTCTGGTGGCGGCGCTGGAGCGAGCAGTCGCGGGTGCTGACCACGACCACGTTGCCCTGCCGGTCGGCCAGGCACTGCGTCTCGACGTGGCGGGGCCGGTCGAGATAGCGCTCGACGAAGCACTCGCCGCGGCCGAACGCCGCGACCGCCTCGCGCACCGCCGACTCGTACAGCTCGGCGACCTCCTCCAGCCGGCGCGCCACCTTGATGCCGCGCCCGCCGCCGCCGTACGCGGCCTTGATCGCGATCGGCAGCCCGTGCTCCTCGGCGAACGCCACCACCTCGGCGGCCCCGGAGACCGGGTCCTTCGTGCCCGCGACCAGCGGCGCGCCGACCTTCTGGGCGATGTGCCTGGCCTGCACCTTGTCGCCGAGCGCGGCGATCGCGGCCGGCGGCGGGCCGATCCAGATCAGCCCCGCGTCGATGACGGCCTGCGCGAAGGCGGCGTTCTCGGCCAGGAAACCGTAGCCGGGATGCACGGCGTCCGCTCCCGAGCGCCGCGCGACGTCGAGCAGCTTGGCGAAGTCGAGGTAGGTTTCCGCCGGCGACTGCCCGCCCAGCGCGTACGCCTCGTCCGCCACCCTGACGTGCAGGGCGTCGAGGTCCTGGTCGGCGTATACCGCCACGCTGCCGATCCCGGCGTCCTTGCACGCACGGGCCACGCGTACGGCGATCTCGCCGCGGTTGGTGATCAGAACCTTCCGCACCGACGTAAGTCCTTCCTGCTGCCCGAGTTGCGGCTCAGCGGCCCAGGTATGCGCCGCCGTTCACGTGAATCACTTGCCCCGTCACGTGCCTGGCACCCGCTGACGCCAGGAAGAGAACGGTATCGGCCACATCGGCCGGATTTCCAGGGCGGCCGTTACGCGTGTTCTCCACGCGGGCCCTGATGCCGTCTTCGGTCAGCCGGCCGCGGAAGAACTCGGTGTCCACGACGAGACCGGGCGAGACGACGTTCGCGGTGATGCCTCTGGGGCCGAGCTCGGCGGCCAGGTCGGCGGTCCAGGACTCCAGGGCGGCCTTCGCGGCGCCGTACGAGCCCGAGCCGGTGCCGCGTGCGGCGATGGAGCCGATCGAGACGACCCGGCCGTCTCCGGCGATGCGCGGCGCGAGCGCGGTGGTGACGAGCACGGCGGACATGAGGTTGGCGTTGAGGTTGGCCCACCAGGCCTGCGCGACCTCCGCCGGCTCGCCCGGCTGGCCCCGGTCGAGGTTGGTGTTGCCGCCGGCGTTGTTGACCAGCACGTCGACGTGCGCGGGCAGGTCGGCGAGGGCTTCGTTCACGGCGGCGGGGTCGGTGGCGTCGAAGGGCACGCAGGAGGCGCCCAGGCGCTCCGCGGCCTCCTTGAGCACGCCCTCGCGGCGCCCGGTGATCGTGACGCGGTCACCGAGCGAGACGAACGCCGCCGCGACGGCGTATCCGATGCCGGTGCCGCCACCGGTGACCACGATCTCGCGCATGGAAGTCTCCGCTTCCGATGAAGATGAACGATCCTCCGCTAGACCATAGCCGCTCGGCATAACAGGGGCGACGGGAGATGGGCCACCTTAGCCTGAGGGCGCTTTCACAGGTTCCCCCAGGAGGTGTGCATGAGTCAGAGCATGCTCGGCGGCGACCCCGCGGAAATGCAGCAGATGTCCACCCAGTTCACCCAGCAGTCCGAGGCGGTCCGCACCACGATGACCGCGCTCGACCGCGAGGCCGCCAAGGTCGGCACCGCGTGGACGGGGCCGGGCGCCCAGCGTTTCCAGCAGGCGTGGCAGAACTACCGCACGGCGTTCCAGCGCATGACCGAGGAGCTTCAGGAGGCTTCGCGGGTCATCGGCACCTACCGCCAGAACATCGAATCCGCCACGAAATGATCACCGGCAGGGGCCCTGGCGAGGGTGCCGGGGCTTCTTCCGTCGAGCGCCCGGATTTCAGGGGGCCCTTGGCGTGATGGGTGCCGGCCCCTGAAAAAAAACTTCCGTACCGCTATGCCGGTTCGCATAGGCCCCTGAAACGGGCAGGCTACGCTTTTTGCCCATGATTGGTCGCGCCCTGGTGGCGAGCGTGCTCGCCCTGCACCTGTCGGCGGTGCCGGCGCTCGCCCAGGCGCCGGAGAAGTGCGCCCCGCCGAAGGCCAGCCCCGCCATCGCGGAGAGCTGGGCCCAGCGGCGCCTCGACGTCAAACGGGTGTGGCCGCTGACCATGGGCCAGGGCGTCACCGTGGCCGTCATCGACAGCGGCGTCGACGAGCGCCACCCGCAGATCCGCCTGGCGGGCAAGGCCGACCTGACCAGCGCCAAGGCCGACCACCGCGACTGCGTCGGCCACGGCACGGCGGTCGCGGGCATCATCGCCGGCCAGCCCCGGCCCGACGTCCCCTTCTACGGCGTGGCCCCCGGGGTGCGGCTGCTGTCGTTCAAGCAGTCCGACGAGACGAACGGTGAACTCGCCACGCTGGTCAAGGCCATCACGACGGCCGCCGACGAGAACGCCGACGTCATCAACATCTCCATCGAGACGCAGGACGCGCCCGAGTTGAAGGCGGCCGTCGACTACGCGCTCGGCAAGGACGTCGTGATCGTCGCCGCCGCGGGCAACACCAGGAAGGACGACGGCACGCCCGCTCCCTCCTATCCGGCCGCCTACGACGGCGTGCTGGCGGTGGGCTCGGCCACGCAGAACGGCGGGCGGTCGGAGTTCTCCAACCCCAACGCGGTCGACGTGCTCGGCCCCGGCCAGGACGTCAGCTCGACGTGGACGGGCGGTGGCTACCAGAGCAAGCTGGACGGCACGAGCTACGCGGCGCCGTACGTGACGGGGGTCGCCGCGCTCGTCCGCGCCCGCCATCCTCACCTCGACCAGCTCCGGGTCCGGCGGCGGGTCATGCTGACCGCGGACGGAGCCGCGGGCAAGGGCACCGGCGTCGGCATGGTCAACCCGCTGCTGGCGGTGACCATGGTGCTGCCGTCGGAGGAGGTGGCGGTCGCGCCGCCGGTGCCGTCGCCGCTGCCGGCCTCGGTGGTGAGCAAGGCCGTGCCGCCCGACCAGCGGGCCATGGAGGTGGCGACGGCGGTGGCCGCCGGCGGCCTGATGTTGTCGGGCGTCGTGATCGCCTTCTACGTGCTGGTGCCCATGGGACGCCGGCGCGGCTGGCGGCCGGGGTCGCGGGCCGGTGTGGATTGACCACTGTTGTCAGGGTGTGACCGAAACTACTGATGCTGCTGGTGCCTATTTGGTTAAATGTCCCTCGTTCATGACGCATTCCCGGAAGGACGGTCATGGCGGAGAAGGACTCGCCTCAGCCTGAGCGCATCGGCTCCCACGAGATCGTGGGGCAGGTCGGCACGGGCCCCCGCGGCGTCGTCCACCTGGGACGGGAGTCGGACGACTCCGACCAGGTGGCCGTCAAGACGCTGGCCGTCGACCCGGCCGCCGATCCCGACTTCGTCGCCAGGCTCAAACGGGTCACGCGGGTCTCCAACTCGAACATCGCCCGCACCATCGACGCGGGTGTCCACGAGGGCCGGCTGTACGTCGTCCGCGCGCACGTCGAGGGCCGCTCGCTGGCCGACACCGTCGCCGAGGACGGCCCGCTGACCGGCGACGCGCTGGAACGGGTCGCGGTGGGCATGCTGACCGCGCTGACCGCCGTCCACCTCGCCGGGTTCGCGCACCGCGGCCTCACCCCGTCCAACGTGATCCTCACCGGCGAGGCGCTGCGCGTCACCGACATCGAGATCGGCGACCCCGCCGGCGAGATCGGCTACCGCGCGCCCGAGCAGATCAACGGGCTGCAGTACGGCCCGTACGCCGACGTGTTCGCCTGGGCCGCGACCGTGGTGTTCGCCGCGACCGGCGCCGCGCCGTTCGGCCACGATGCCCAGGCCGTGCTGAACGGCGCCCCCGAGGTCGGCGACCTGCCCGAGCCGCTGCGGCAGGTGGTGCTCGCCGCGCTGACCAAGGACCCCGGGGCCAGGCCGACCACGTCCACCGCCATGCTGCGCCTGCTCGGGGACGCCAACGCGCCCATGCCCGCGCCGCCGATCGACGGTGTCCCGGTGCCGCCGCCCGCGCCCGTTGACAGCCCGCCGGCCCAGGAGCCGCCCGCGATCCAGCCCATCCAGCTGTCGATCGAGGGCGTGCGAGGCCCCATGGGCGGCCCCACGCCTCCGCCGCCACCGATGAACCTCGGCCCGGTGCCGCCTCCCGGCATGGGCCCGGTCCAGCACGGCCCCGTACCGCCGGGCGCGATGCAGCAGGGACCGATGGGCCCCGCCCCGCTGCAGGGTCCCGCGCAGCCCGGCCACATGGAGCACGGCTCCCCGCAGGGCCAGGTACCGCCGCCCGCGCCGCCCGCGTGGGGCCCGCCCCCCGGCCAGCAGCCCCCGGCGCAGGACGCGCAGCAGACCTGGCAGCCGCCCACCGTGCCCCGTCAGGCAGGCAACCAGCAGCGCAGGCCGTTCCCCATCGGCCTGGTGGCCAGCGTGACCGCCGTCGTGCTGCTCTCGGGTCTCGGCCTGTGGGGCGCGAGCCACTACTCCAACAACGTCTCGTTCTCCCCGATCGCCGCGGCGAGCGACGAGCCGGCGCCGGGCGAGGTGTCGAGGTCCGCGGGGTCCGTGGGCGTCGTGCCCACCCAGCCGCAGGCCGAGGTGACCGCGCCCTGGGCCACCGCGACGCCGAGCCCTGACGAGAACGGGGTGGGCCCGATGACCCTCCCGACCGATGCCACGACGGCGTCGCCGGAGGTGCCCGTGCTCACCAGCGTGCCGACGCCGCCGCAGGTCACCACGCAGCCGGTGCCCATCCCCACGGTCACGACGACCGCCGCCCCGACGACCGCCGCGCCGACGGCCACCACGCCCAAGAAGACGCCCAAGCCGACGGCGACCGTGACCAGGACCGTCGAGCCGAGCCGCACGCCCACGCCGACCCCCAGCCAGACCCCGACGAAGAAGCCGACGCCGACCAAGGAACCCACCAAGGAACCCACCAAGGAACCCACGCGGGAACCGGAGCCGACCCCGACGAAGGCCCCGACCACCAAGGCTCCGGAGCAGCCGAAGCCCACGAAGTCGAGCGCCAAGCCGGCGCCCAAGAAGAACCCCTACAGCGCCACCCAGGTGTGCGGCAGCGGGTTCGTGGTGCAGCGCAGCAGCTCGTTCGAGGGCGGCACGACGTACCAGCTGTGGAGCAACAGCGCCGGGCAGAACTGCGTGGTCACCCTCAAGTCCGGCGCCGACGTCGGCAAGGCCACGAAGGTCAGCGCCACGCTGGAGGTGAAGGGCGGCAGCAGCAAGACCGACTCGGGCAACTTCGAGTATTACGCGGGCCCGGTCAAGCTCTCCGCCAAGGGCAAGTGCGTGCGCTACTCCGGTAGCACCTCCCAGGGAAGCACCAGCGCGGACTGGGCCAACTGCGGCTAGCGGCTGGTGATCCGGCCGCCCGCACGCGCGGGCGGCCGGATCTCAGTAGCCGCGGTAGCCGTCGCCGGTCTTCACCCCGACGACCCCCGGGACCGCGGACACCGAGCCGTACTGCTCGATCGCGTAGCGCACGCCCGCGATGATGTTGTCCACCGGGTTGTAGATGTCCTTGTGCCCGGGCAGCGAGTGGGAGTCGAAGGTCGGGTCGATGGTCTGCATCAGGCCCTTCGACGGGATGCCTGCGGCGGCGTTGGAGTCCCACAGGTTGATCGCGTTCGGGTTGCCGCCCGACTCGTGCTGGATGATCATATAGATGTCGTTGGGGTTCATCTTGTCGACCGGATAGCCGTGCTCGCGCAGGATCGCGATGGCCTGCTCGATCCACTCCTTGACCCGGCCCGTCGGAGCCGGGCCGCCGCCCGCGGGAGGCAGGCCGCTGGGGCCGTACCCGCCGGGTGTCATGGGGCTGCCGCCGGGCCCGCCGTTGGCGCTCTGCGCCGTATAGCTCTCGGTGCGCTGCCAGTCGAGTTCGTGTCCCGGCCCGGGCGTGAACTCCTGCTCCCCTGCCGCCTTGATCTTCGCGAACGTGTTCGTGCGGTCGCCCAGATACCTGGCGATGTCGTCCTTGGCCCCGGTGACCGCCTCCTTGGCCTCGCGCACCGGCGTGCGCGCGTCCTCGATCGCCTCGGTGACCATCGCGCCGATCTCCCGGTCGAGGTCCGCCTGCTCGGCGTCCGGGTGGTTGTCCCGGTACGTGTTCGCGCGCGTCAGCAGCCGGTCGCAGATGCCGTTCACCCTGCGCTTGGACGACTCCAGCACGTTGGCGGCGTTGTCCAGCGACGACGCGCAGTCGACCAGCGCGTCGTTCAGGTCCTGCCCCGCCTTGCCGTAGTCGCGCATGTAGGTCACGAACGCGTCCGCCGAGCCGCCCTCCCAGGCCAGGTCGACCGTGGCCACGGCGGCCCCGAGCGAGCCCGTGTTGCCGAGCACCTTGCCGGCGGCCGAGCGCCAGCGCCTGGCGATGCCGCGGATCGACTCCGGGTCGCCGCTCACCTGGTCGGCCATGTTCGCCAGCCGGCTTCCGTTGGGCAGGTCGCGGATTCCTTCGGGGGCACTCATCCGGGGTTGTTCGCTCTCCGTACGTTGTCCTGAACCAGGTCGAGCGCCCGCTCGACGCCACTCACCAGGCTCCTGGCCTTGCCGAACTCGCTGTCGGCGGCCAGCTCCACGTCGCGCACGGCGTCCGCCAGCGCCGACGAGTCGCCCAACCGGCCGAAGATCGTCGAGTCCGGCCGGTCGTGCGGGTAGCTCTCCGCCAGGTCGAGGAACTTGCCCGCGACCGTCCTGGCCGACGTGCGGCAGTCGTCGAGAGCGTCGAAATGGATGTCCAGCCCTGCCATGTCAGTCCTCCGCCGGTGGCCAGATCGCCGTCTGCGTCAGCCGCGCGCCCAGCCGTCTGTCCACGAACAGGCCACGTCCTGGCGGCTGCGGCTGCGCCCGGACGTTGCCGAACAGGAACCCCTCGTCCTTGCTGCCGGAAAGCACCACCGCGGGGCTGGCCAGGTCCTTGATCCGCTGGATGATGGGGTCGAACATGGCCCGGCCGAGGCCGCCCATCGCCCGCGCGAGGATCAGGTGCAGGCCGATGTCGCGGGCCTGCGGCAGCAGCTCGGCGAGCGGCGCCAGCGGGTTGCTCGACGTGGCCACCAGCTCGTAGTCGTCGACCACGATGTAGAGGTCGGAGCCCTTCCACCAGTCGCGCGCCCGCAGCTGCTCGGGCGTCAGGTTCGCCGGCGGCAGCCGCTTGAGCAGCGCGTTGCGGGCGTCGTCGATCAGCTCCTTCGCGGCCGAGGCGGAGGCGGCGTAGCCGATGCGGTTCTCGCTGACGGCGGTGTCGAGCAGCGACCTGCGGTAGTCGATCACGAGCAGCATGGCCTCGCGCGGCGTGTTCCTGGCCACGACGTTCTCGGCGATCAGTTTCAGCAGGTTCGACTTGCCGCTCTCGGTGTCGCCCACGACGGCGAAGTGCGGGTCGGCCTCGAAGTCGAGCAGCACGGGGGAGAGCGTGGCCTCGTCGACGCCGATGGCGATGCGGTTCTTGCCGGTCTCCTCGACCCCGGGCAGCGACGCGGCGGGCAACATCGAGGGAAGCAGCCTGACCCGCCTCGCGGGCTGGCCGTGCCAGGACTCCCTGACCGCGCGGACCAGGCCCTCCACCCCGGAGGCGACGTCCTCGGCGTCCTGCACGCCGTCGATCCGCGGCAGCGCGCCGAGGAAGTGCAGCCCGTCCCTGGTCAGCCCGCGTCCCGGCACGCCCTCGGGAACGGCCAGCGACTTCTTCCTGTTGATCTCGGACTCGTACGCGTCGCCCAGCTTCAGCTCGATCCGGGTGCCGAACAGGTCGCGGATGCCGGGCCGGAACTCCGACCACTTGTTGGTCCCGGCGATCACGTGGATGCCGTAGCCCAGGCCGCGCGCCGCCAGGTCGGTGATCATGGGCTCGAGCGCCTCGAAGTCCTGCCTGATCGTCAGCCAGCCGTCCACCACGAGGAAGATGTCGCCCCAGCCGTCGGGCTGCACGGAGCCCTCGGCCAGCCGCCTGCGGTAGGTCGCCATGGAGTCGATGCCGTTCGCGGTGAACTCCCGCTCCCGCTGCTGCAGCACCGACACGATCTCGGCCACCGTACGCCGCACCCGCTCGCCGTCGAGCCTGCTGGCCACGCCGCCGACGTGCGGCAGCCCCTCCAGCGTCGCCAGGGCGCCGCCGCCGAAGTCGAGGCAGTAGAACTGCACCTCGGCGGGCGTGTGCGTGAGGGCCATGCTGGCGATCAGCGTGCGCAGCGCCGTGCTCTTGCCGCTCTGCGGCCCGCCGGCCACGCCCACGTGCCCCGCTGCGCCGGACAGATCCAGCCAGTACGGGTCCCGCCGCTGCTCGAACGGCCGGTCGATGATCCCCACCACGGCCTGCAACCGGCCCCGGCCCGGCCAGCCGGGCGTCGTCAGCCCCAGCTCGGGAGTGATCGACAGCGGCGGCAGCAGGTGCGCGAGCGTGGGCGGCTCGTCCAGCGGCGGCAGCCAGATGCGGTGTGCGGGAGGACCGTGCCCGGCCAGGCGGTCCACGACGATGTCGAGCAGGGTCTCCTGCGAGGAGTTGTCCTCCTCGGGGGCGGGCTCGGTCTCCTCCGGCTCGTCGACGAGGGGGACGGGCACGAACTCGGTGCTGTACTCGACGACCTCCCTGATGGGGATCGTGCCGTCGGGCGAGGCCACCTGCCGGCGGTCGGCCTGGTACGCGCCGGACACGTACGCGGCCTTGAACCGCGTCATCCCGGTCGTGTCGAACTTCAGGTAGCCGTTGCCCGGCGCCGACGGCAGCTCGTAGGCGTCGGCCACCCCCAGCACCACCCGGCTCTCCATGGCGGAGAACGTTCGCAGGCCGATCCGGTACGACAGGTGCGTGTCGAGCCCGCGCAGGCGTCCCTCCTCCAGCCGCTGCGAGGCCAGCAGCAGGTGCACGCCCAGCGACCGGCCCAGCCGGCCGATCATCACGAACAGGTCGATGAACTCGGGCTTGGCCGTCAGCAGCTCGCTGAACTCGTCGAGGACCACGAAGAGCGTGGGCATCGGCTGCAGGTTGGCGCCCTGCTCGCGGGCGCGTTCGTAGTCGCGCAAGGAGGCGTAGTTGCCGGCCGCGCGCAGCAGCTCCTGCCTGCGGACCATCTCACCGTGGAGCGCGTCGTGCATGCGGTCGACGAGCGGCAGCTCGTCCTCCAGGTTGGTGATGACCGCGGAGACGTGCGAGAGGCCGTCGAGGCCGAGGAAGGTCGCGCCGCCCTTGAAGTCGACGAGCACGAAGTTGAGGATCTCCGAGGAGTGCGTGACGGCCAGGCCGAGCACCAGCGTGCGCAGCAGCTCGGACTTGCCGGAGCCGGTCGCGCCGATGACCAGGCCGTGCGGGCCCATGCCGCCCTGTGCCGACTCCTTGATGTCCAGTTCGACCAGCCGCCCGTCGGCGCCGAGCCCGATCGGGACGCGCAGCCGGTTCCTGCCGGCGCGCGGCCGCCAGCTGTGCGCGGGGTCGAGCGTGGTGGGGTCGCCGACGCCCAGCAGGTCGGTCAGCGTCGTGTTGGTCGCCAGCACGTCCTGCGCCTCGCCGCCGCCGGCGGTGGAGGCCCGCAGCGGGGCCAGCTGGCGGGCCAGCCCTTCAACCCTCAGATAGTCGAGCGCGTCGGGGTCGCCGAGCCGGTTGGTGCTCTCCTTGCCCGCATGGTCGATCTTGACCATGTGGAAGCCCTCATGGTTGATCCGCAACCGCAACGTGCTGCGCTCCTCGACCACGCCGGCCGAGTCGGACAGGTCGATGACGGTGACGCCGTCGATGGCGTCCGCGCCGAGCTGCGAGTCCTGCGGCACGTGCCCGCCGTCCAGGATGAGCACGTGGTACGGCAGCGCGTCCGACGGGGCCCCGGGCCGGAACCTGGCCCGCTCCTTCAGCTCGCCGCCCACCAGCTGGTCGAGCTGGGCCAGGTTCTCGGCCATGAGCCTGACCTGGCCCGCGCCGTCGGTCTCGTCGGGGTGCAGCGCGTGCGGGAGCCACTTGACCCACTCCCAGTGGCTCATCCACTGGCTGCTCGCGCACACCATGATCCGCATGTCGTCCGGTGAGTGGAACACCACCATCTGCGCCACCATCGCCCTGACCAGGTCGCGGACCATCGGGAGGTCGCCGTCGAGCTTGATCCTGGCGAACGAGTGCAGCGCCACGGCCACGGGCAGCTGCGAGACCGTCGAATGCGTGCGGATGAACCTGCGCAGGGCCCCGGCGGTCAGCGCGTCCAGGTCCTCGACCGGTTTGGAGTCCGGCGGGATGAGCTGGACGGCGAGCTTCTGGATGCCGGTGCCCAGGCGTACGGTGCTGAAGTCGTCGTCTCGGGGGCGGCGCTCCCACAGCCGGGGGCCCATGGCGGTCCACCAGAGCGTGTCGGGGGCCGGCCCGCTCCATTCGAGGGCCTCGCGCTGCTGGATGGCGGCCCTGCGCACCTTCTTGCGGATCTGGGCGAGGTAGCGGAAATAGTCGCGGCGGGCGCCGTTGAGGCGGTTCTTGCGCTCGCCCGCCTGGCGGCCCATCTGCCCGATCGTCATGCCGACCATGGAGAAGGCGAACAGGCCGCTGGCGACGTACATGATGGGGTTGGCACGGGTGCCGCCCGCGGTGAACATCAGGCCCATCGCCGCCGCGCCGGCCACCATCGGCAGCCAGGTCAGCACGGCCATCATGCCTTGCGACTGGACCTCGGGAATCTCCGGCGGCGGCTCCAGCAGGATCTCGCCACGCGGAGGCTTCGGGCTTGGGCGGCGCTCAGGGCGCCGGACGACGACGATGCTCACCCTTGGTACAGGCCCTTCTGCTGCTCCGGATGTCCCTTCTTACCAGATGTGACAAACGTCCGAGTTGGGGTCGGAGTTAACTCAGGCTGGATATGTTGGTGTTGTGACATCTCTGGCGGAAATCCCGTTCGCGCAACAGGGCGGTCTGCACCAGATGCCCGCTCCACTGCCTCCGTTGTGCCACGTCACCGTGGTCGGGCCGCGCAAGAGGGCCGACCTGGCGCTGCCCGCCGACATCCCGCTGCCGCACGTCCTGCCGGGACTCCTGCGGGCCATGGGAGAGCTGGGGGGCGAAGCCGTCTCCGGACCGGGCTGGACGCTGCAGCGGCTGGGCGGCGCGCCCTTCGACCTCGGGCGGAGCCTCGGCCAGCTGGGCGTGCTCGACGGGGAGATCCTCTACCTGCGGCCGCGCGAGGTGGCGCTGCCGCCCGCGCGCTTCGACGACGTCGCCGACGTGGTGGCCACCGGAGTGCGCGAGGGCAAGGGCAAGTGGGACGGCGCCCACACGCGCATGATGGGCGGCGGTGCCGCCTGCGGGCTGCTCGCCGCGGGGGCGGCGGCGCTGGCGTTCGGCGGGCTGAACCCGCTGCTCACCGCGATCGTGGCGGGCGCGCTGGCGCTGCTGCTCGTCGGGGTGGGCGTGGCCGTGTCGAGGGCGGTCGGCGACTCCGGGGCCGGCGCGCTCGTCGGTTACGCCGCGTTGCCGTACGCGTTCCTGGCCGGGCTGCTCGCCCCCTCGGCGGGCGGGGGGATGCCGGCGCTCGGTTCGCCCCAGATACTCGGCGCGCTCGCCTGCACCGCGCTAGTCGCCACGATCGCCGGCACCGCCGTCGCCGACGGCGTGGCCGGCTTCCTCGGTACGGCCATCGCCTCCATGGTGGGCGCCGTGGGCTCGGCCGTGGTGATGGTGACGGGCGCGCCCGCCGCCGGGGTCGCCGCGGCCTGCGCGGCCGTGGTGATGGCGTTCAGCCCGTTGATCCCCGTGCTCTCCTTCAGGATCGCCCGGGTGCCGCTGCCGGCGATGCCCACCAACGCCGAGGAACTGCGCAGCGACAACCAGAACCTCGACAGCGCCTCCGTGCTGGAGCGCACGGGAGCGGCGCGGCGGTACGCGACCGGCATGGTCGTCGGGATCACGCTGGTCGGGGCGGGCGCGCACGCGCTGCTGGTCATGGAGGGCCGGTGGATCGCCGTGGCCATGTCCGTGTGCCTGGCGCTGACGCAGCTCCTGCGGGCGCGCGTGTTCCAGGGCGTCGGCCAGCGGCTCTGGCTGATGCTCACGGGTTTCGCCGGGATCGCGGCCGTCGCGGTCGAGATCGGCGTGGTCATCGGCGGGGTGGCCGCGGTGGCCGTGGTGCTCGCGCTGCTGTGGACCGCGATGATCGTGGTCGGCATGGGCGTGTGGTTGCCCAACGGGCGGCTCTCGCCCTTCTGGGGCCGCGCGGGCGACATCGTGGACTGGCTGTTCATCGTGTCGCTGGTGCCGCTGGCGCTCGGCGTCCTCGACGTCTATACGTGGATACGCGGCCTGGCGGGCTGAGATCGGCGCACGGTTTGTGCGGATCTGCATGCCGCAATTGGTGCGTATGAGGCAGGATGACGCCTGTGACGGATTTCGGGGACTTCGGCAACATCGACATCGACAAGCTCCTGCACAGCCTGGAGGACCAGGTCAGCAAGTCGGAACAGGTGCAGAAGTCGATGGGCCGGCTGGTCGGCCGGGGCGAGGACGACGACGGCCTGGTGGTGGTGGAGTACGCGCACGACGGGCTGCGTACGCTCGACATCCGCCCGAAGGCGATGCGCCTGAGCTCGGGCGAGCTGTCGGAGCGGATCAAGGCCGTCCTGCAGGACGCCATCGAGGACCTGCAGCGCCAGATCGACGAGTTCATGACCGAGCTCTACGGCGACCAGGTCAACCCGATGCGCATGATCGAGAATCCGGTCGCGATGCTGAAGGAGACGAGGCGCGCCGAGGCCAGTTTCGATCGGGCTTTCGAGAACGTCATGGGCGAGCTGGCTCGCATCCGCCGCGAACTCGACCTCTAGCTTGACGGCAAAGGTTGCGGATCTGTTACATGTTCTTTTTGGGACATCTGTTAACACAGTGGCTTTTGGTGCTTGTATGAGTGCTAAAGCCGAAATACCTGGAGGTGTCAGTGGTTGACTTCTACGGCGCGAGCCCTGGCCAGATCTCGAAGGCGTCCGGACACGTCGTCGACACGGCACAGTACATCGAGGGTCTGCGTACGGCTACCGAGACGACCGCCAACGGTCTGCTCAGCACCGGCTGGCTGGGACCGGCGGCGGCGAAGTTCAGGATCGCCATGACCAACTGGGACGCGTCCATGCGGGCGGTGCGGACCGACCTCGAGGGCATCGCCGACAAGATGGGCGTCAACTCGGTCGTCTACAGCGCCACCGACCAGGACGTGCAGGCCGGTGTCGGCCGTGTCGAGTCCCTGATCAACGTCGACATCAAGTAGGGGGATGAAGATGGGCGCCGAGCTCGACTTCACCAAGGTCAACTTCGGGCAGATGGATCTCGCCCAGGGTGACTTCGTCAAGATCCTGGGTTCCTTCGAGAGAGCCACCGAAGAGCTTCTGGCCAAGCTGAGGACCGAACTGGCCGGCCACTGGGAAGGTGGTGCCGAGGAGTTCTTCAGGCAGCACGAGCAGAAGTGGAATCAGGCCGAGGCTCAGATGCGGCTGCAGCTGGACGAGCTGCAGCGTGCCGTCCAGATCGCCAACGAGAACTACCGGGCCGCGGAGGCCCGTAACAAGTCCATCTGGTACGACGGCTGAAACCTGAGACCACATAATTCCCCCGGCCACCGCACGCGGTGGCCGGATCATGTGAAGGGGGGCACATGGGCGAGTCGTGGCCGGGGCTCGACGACACCGACGACGAGCTCTACTACAACGTGAGCAAGATGCGGGCCGTCGCCGACGACCTCGAGGGCGCCCTGGCCGCCACACAGGGTCCGGGAGGCACGAGGGAGGGCGTGACAGGCTCCGTCGAGTCTCTCACCCGGTATTTCTCGCTCGACGAGAGCCACATCGGCAGCTGGCCCGCGGCAAGCGCGTTCGCGGCGAGCGTGAGCAGCATCGTCCCTGACACGAGCACCTACGGCCCGTACTTCATGGGGCGCGGGTACGGCCTCGCCTCTCTCTACGAGGCGTACGTGGAGTGCTGCCAGGAGGTCATCCAGGCGATCAGGGAGAGCGCCGACGTCTACGAGAGAACCAACCCCCCGCAGGCTGACGCTGGAGAGTGAGCTGAGTGGCAGAGCGGAGCGTCGAAGTCCGCCATCCGTCCGTCAGGCCGGCGGAAGTCTGCATCGCCGCGAAACGCGAGCAGATCCTCGCCTGGCTGGAGAACACCTCGCCGCTGGAAGTCCACGACAGGGGCATGACGTACGGCAAGGTGGCCGAGACCATCAGGTCGGTGGCCGACGCGATCCCCGACGTCGGCACCGCGCTCAACGGCGCATGGAGGTCCGGCAGCGCCGCGAAGACGCAGCAGGCTTTGCGCAAGCTCCAGGCCAGCGGCAGCCGGCTGGCGACGGCCATGCAGGACATGTCCGAGGCCCTCACCCTCTACGGGCGCGACTACCTGCCGCAGGCCATCGAGGAGGCGCGCAAGGACGCCTCCGGCGACCAGGGCGACGACGGCCCCGCCCGGCTGGCGCTGGAGAAGCTCAACCGCCGCATCATCAGCCTGTACGAGAACAAGCTCCCGCAGACCGTGAGCGTCGACCTGCCGGAGGTCTCCCCGGCCGGAGACACCGGCGGCACACGGCGCATGCCGCTCGACACGCAGGCGACCTACCGGCAGGGCGACTACTGGAACGGCGGCTCGGGTTCGTCGGGCGGCTCGACCGGTTCGAGTCCGTTCGGCGGCACCGGCTCGCACAGCGGCACCGGCACCCCGGGGAGCGGACCCGGCTCCGACAACGGTTCGGACAGCGGCAGGGACACCGGTTCGGACACCGGTTCGGACGGCGGCACGGGCGACGACCCGGCGGCGGAGTCCCCGGCGTCCCCCGGCGACCAGACCGGCTCCACCGGCGATCAGAACGGCCAGTCGCCGACGGAGCAGAACCCCGGCGACGGCACCGCGCCTGCCGTGATCGACAACAACGCCACCGACACGCCTGGCGACACGAGGGATCCCGGCAGCACCGAGTCGGCCAACGCGCCCGTGCATAATCCCCCCACCGCCCACACGCCGGTGACCCAGCAGCCCGTCGGCTCCCAGCCTCCGGGCACGCCGGCGGTGATCGGCGGCGGCGGCTCGTACACACAAGCGGGCACCCCGGGCGCCGTGTCGGCGCGGCCGGGGGTGGGCGGCATGGGCATGCCGTTCCTCCCGATGGGAGGCATGGCGGGCGGCGAGCAGTCGCAGGACCAGGAGCGCTCGACCTACCTGACCGAGGACCGCGACATGTGGCATCCGGATGAGCGATCGACCTCGCCGGTGATCGGAACCTGAAGGAGACGGGATGGTACTCGAACGCGATCCGGACTGGCCCGGTGCGTCGGACAAGGACGAGACGGAAGACCCCTACACCAACCGTACCGAGGTACGGCGCATCGCCGGGGAAATGAACGAGCTGCTCAAGAAGATCAAAGACTTCTCCGGCATCGCGGTGACGGAGCACGCGCAGGAGGTGGGAGGTCCGGCTTTCCACCCGGAACTTCCCGCGGGGGCCGGCTCCTTGGCCGACCTTCAGCGATACTGCGCGGTCAGCGAGCACCAGATGGGCCAGTGGCCGGCGGCCATGCAGTACGGTTTCTCGGCACAGATGGCCTACAGCACGTTGGTCGGGGAGCCGGGCGCCAACAGCAGCGGCCTCTACGCGCAACTGGTCGCCAGCGCGGAGGCGGCCTTCGACGAGGGGCTGATGGAGACAGCCGCGACGTCGGAGAGAGCCGAGTCCGCGACTGAAGAGGCTGCCACGCAGCGGCACGTCTGATAGGAAAACGCGAACATGCCCGAGCCTGAGACGACCACCACCCCCCTCCACCTCAACGACACGAGGCTGGACACCTCGACGCCCGACGCCTCGTGGATGAAGAGCACCGTCGCCAGCATCGGTTTGACGGACAGCACGATCGACGAGGTCAAGAGGTACATCGACGAGACGGACCCCGGGTCCGTGAAGCTGGCCGGGCTCTACTACGAGGCGGCCGAGCCCCTGCTCAACAGCTTCGCCGCCGACCTGAAGACGAAGGCGGCCGACCTGGCGGAGCACTATCAGGGCCCGGCGGCCTACCAGACCCAGTTGCAGTTGCAGGGGCTGGCTGCCAGCGCCCGTGAGCTGGCCACGAAGCTCGGCGCCATGGGAAGGTCGCTGAAGGGATACGGCGAGACGCTGCGGTGGGCCCAGATGAACGTCGTCGAGTCGGCCTACCGCGACTCACGTTCCGACCAGGACATCGACTACGCCGCCGTGCTCAATCCGTTCAACAGCGCGAACCGCGGTGACCACCGGGCGGCCGACCACATGAAGGCCGTCAACGAGCGGATCGTCGGGCACTACGAGCAGCTGCCCAGCGAGGTGCAGCAGGCGCTCCCGATCGTCGTAACACCTGAGATGCCGGACTTTCAGAACGGTCCGCGCCTGCCCGGCGGCCTGCCGGTGGGCGACCACACGAACCTCGGCGGTTACGACCCCAGCTCGTTCGGTCCCGGCTCGGTCAGGGGCGTTCCGGCGGTGGCGGGGCCGGGTGACGGCGCCTACCCGGGTGCGAACTACCCCGGCGGCGACCGTCCCGGGTCAGGCGACCTGCCCGGCGGAGACGGCCCCGGAGACGGCCCCGGAGACGGCTCCGTGGGCAACGTTCCGTCGGGCCAGACCGGCATGCCCGACGGCGCGAACCCCGGAGACCCCGGATCCGTCGCCGGCCCCACCGCGGCCGGACCGAACTCGGGCGGCACCGACCTGGCGGGCTACGACCCCTCGCTCGGGAACACCACGCCCGGCGGGACCCAGACCACGACCGGAGGCCCCGGCACGGGCACCGGCGTCCCCGGCGGCGGGAGCGCGGGCAACGGCGGCGCGGCCCTCGCGGGCGCGGGGCGTACGGGAGCGGGCGGTATGGGCTTCCCCATGATGCCCATGATGGGCGGCGGTGCGGGCGGTCGCGACCAGGAGAACGACAGGGAGAGCACGACGTGGCTCGCCGAGGATGACGACGTGTGGGGCGGCCCCGAGGGCACCACACAGTCCACGATCGCCTGACCCCGTAGTTCGGGCGTGGTGTACGGCTCCGGACCTACAGCGAGAAAGGGCGACCATGGGCGCAGGAGAAACCTTCCCAGCCGGTATGCCGAATGCCGGAGCCTTCGGCAACGTCGAGATCAAGTGGGAACACGGCGCGATCGAGCAGACCGGCAAAGACATCGGTGAGCAGGCGCCGCACATGGGCAGGATCGCCCAGCAGACCGGCGGGATCCGCGTGGAGCCTCCCGCGTTCGGCGTGATCGGGATCGGCCTCAACTACGCGCACGACCAGACGAAGGACAGCGCGGCCGAGGCGATAGCCACGGCCAGGAGCGTGCTGGCCGACTACGAAACCGCCCTCGCGTCTTTGGAGAACAACTACCGCAGGGCCGACAAGGACAGCGACGGAGTCATCAAGATCGGTCCTGATGATCCCGGAGGCGGGCCCGACCCGTTCGGCGGCGGTCTGCCGGATGGCGGCCTGCCTGACGGCGGTCTCCCGGACGGTGGCCTGCCTGACGGCGGCCTGCCTGACGGCGGTCTCCCGGACGGTGGCTTGCCTGACGGCGGCCTGCCATCGGACAAGTTGCCCGGTGCCGACATGCCGTCGCCGGAGATGCCTGACACCGACGTGCCGAAGCCGGAGATGCCGGACACCAACGTGCCGTCGCCGGACATGCCGGAGATGCCGGACACCAACGTGCCGCAGGCCAACGTCCCCTCCCTCGAGGACCAGCTCAACCGGGAGGTCCCCGAGCTCGACCCGAACGCGCTCAACCCCAACGGCACCGACCTGGCGGGCTACAACCCCTCGGTGCCGAACCCTTCGGTGCCGAACCCCTCCACGTCCCTCGGCCCTGGGTCCGGGCCTGGCATGGGCACCGCCCCGCCGTCGGGCGGCGCCACCTCCGGCGTCCAGCCCGGCGCGGCAGGCGCCCGTGGCGCCGGCATGAACGGGATGGGCGGCATGCCGTTCATGCCGATGATGCCGGGAGCCGGTGGCGGACAGCAGGAACGCGAACGGGAGAACCCCGAGTACGTGCGCGGCGACGAGGCCGACTGGCTCGACGACATAGACATCGCGCCGCAGGTGATCGGCGGGGAAGAGTAGGAATGGGGACAGCGCCGGATGCCACTTGATTACACGGGATATTCGAGCGACCGATGGCAGCTCATCGTCGCGGCCGGAATGGCGACCACGGCGTCTGCGATCCTCTACGAGTATCCGGTGGCCAAGCAGATCGCGCTGGGGATCGGCATTCTGGTTTCCAACCCCGGCGGTATGAAGGAGGCCGCCGGGCAGTGGCAGGCCCCCTCGACCGGCGACGGAGAGACCGACTTCGCCGGCATCAAGGAGACGTTGGCCACCATCAAATCCAAGGTCGAGGACCTGTGGCACGGGCCGGCCGAGGAGGCCTTCAGCCAGGCGGTGGACAGCCTGATCGACCAGATGGCCGTGGCGGAGCAGCACTTCAAGGGCGTCGGCGGCAGCATGGATTTCGTCGCTCAGCTCTATCACTACGCCGCGGAAGTGGCCATGGCCGTGGCCACGGTGCTCATGGCCGTGGCCGCCATCTGGCTGGCGATCAAACTTCAGCCGTTCAAATTGGCCTACGTACTCTACGTGGCCATCCACGAGACCATCACCCCGCTGGCGGTCGTGGTGAGAGGGCTGGGCGTCAAGCTGGGCAAGACGCTGATGGTGACGACCGGCATCGTCGCGATGGCCAACTTCATGTGCGCCTCGATGACCGGGACGCTGACGCAGAATCGTCCCAAGCCCGACTACACCCCGACCGGGGTGGAGTACACGCCTCCGGAGGAGGAGGACGGCGTGGGCACCCTGGAGCCAACGAACGGTGGGATGCCCAGCATGCCCAACATGGGCGGCGGCGGAATGATGGGCGGCATCATCTGAGGCTCGCGCCTAAGAGGCCGTCACCTGCAACGGCGACCGGGCGTCCTCGGGATCCAGCGTCGGGCCCTCGGGCAGCAGGTGCACGAGGTTGCCCGGCATCGGCGCCACGTCCTCCGCTCCGTACCCCAGCTTGTTGATCTGGTCGGCGGACGTGAGCGGATATTTGCGTCCCTGGTCGGAGAGCAGGAAGTAGGTCTGGACTGAGCCCTTCTGCCCGTCTCCGGGCAGGAGGCCGCCCAGCGCCGCCGCCCCCGCAGGCATCAGCACCTGGTCGAAGTGCTCCTGGTCGCCCCGCGAGCTCGGCGGCGGGATGCTCATGGTGCCGCCGACGGTCACCTTGGCGCGGGCCGAGCCGTTCTGCGTGTCCGCGTACACCGAGCAGAGCGGGCTCGACGAGGGCACGACCTTCGGCAAGGTGGTGGGCAACCCCGACACGGCGAGGTTCTGGCGGGAGGTCCTGGCGTTCGCCGTGGCGGCGTCGATCTCCAGCGGCTTGGCGACCTGCCTGCCGTAGGCGCGCTTGATGGCGGGGTCTTCGAGCAGCAGGGTGGCCTGGGTGAGGGTGATGGGCGCGAGCCCGTCTTCGAGAAGGACGTACCACCGGGCAGCGGCCCCGCTCACGCCCTGCACGGTGTACACCTGGCCGATGGCGGCCCGGCCACCGCTCGGCCCGCGTACTTTCCGGCCCAGGTTCGCGATCTTCGGCGGCAGGAAGTCGGGTCCGGGAGGAATGGCGTTGATCCAGGTCGGGGGCACCTTCTTGGGCCGGGCGTTGAGCGCGCGGACGCCGCTGTCGTTCACCTTCATCCGGGTGTCGTTCCAGATGACCCACGACTGCTTGCCGTCCGTGACGACCAGCGCGCCGGCGCCGACATGCGCGCCGCCGACGTTCGTGCCGCCCACCAGCGTGACGTACGGCACCGGCGTCCCCGAGGCGTCGGGCGCCTCGGTCACGCACACCGACCAGGGCCCCTTGACCAGCTTGTCCTTCTCGGGCAGCGAGTCCGGCGCCCCGGCGATGCCCACCAGGGGCCCGCGCGGATACTTGGCCAAGGAGGCGGCGGAGACGCTTCTGACCTCGAAGTTCGACGTGTCGAGCAGCAGCAGGGCGGAGACGTAGTTGGCGACCGGCAGCAGCCGCCGCTGCTCCTGGCTGTAGACGTATTTGGCGCCGGTCTCCTCCTCGACGAGCAACCTGCCGGGCTCTTCGAGCTTCGTCGCGTTGCCTGGGCTGAGCAGCCCCCAGATGCCGAACGCGGCCATGATCAGCACCGCGACGATGATGCCGCAGAACGTGGCGACGTTGTGCCGCCGCATCGGCGTCTCGGGCACGTCGGGCTCGGCCTGCAGCAGCGCCAGGCCCAGGCGCTGCTGCATGAGCCGATGCGCCTGATAGAGGTCCTTCTGGGTCTGCATCTCACCTCTCCCGAGTCCCAGGAATCAGCATAGAGCGCTCAGGTGTCATGATTTCCGGTGAATCGGCCAGGAGCCGCTCAGAGCTCCTGGTCCCGCTACGGCAGCGCCAAGCCCCAGTACAGAGCCCACGGCAGGAACACCGCACCGCCGGCGACCAGCACGCCCAGCCGGACCCTCTCGCCGCCCCGCCGACGACGGCTGATGGGAGCTACACCTATGTCGTGTCAAGCGACTGCTAGAAGATCGTTTCCGTGAGTTGTCGGGCTGGTCAGGGCCTTGTAGAACTCGCGGGCGACGTAGCGCTTCAGGCAGCGGATGATTCAGCCGGTCGGGGTTATCGCCGCAGGCGGACAGCAGCCGGGCGGCGATCTCGGCGGTGAGCGAGCGGTAACGAATGGCCAGGCGACGCAGCGCGACGTTGACCCCCTGGGCCGGGTCGGCCAGATCACCGGCAGGCCGCAACCAGGTGCGAACATTGGCGAGCTTGACCGCTGATCGGGTGGGCAGCTGCTCGCGCAGCTCGGCGGGAGCGGGCCGTCTGGATGATGAACGCGATGTCCTCATCACTGATCAGGCGGGGACGGCCTCCCGCCCACCGAGGGTCCAGCGCGGCCAGCCCCCGCTCGTTGAAGGCATGGATCACATCCCGGGACGGTGTCCTCATGCGCCGCGACCAGCCGCGCGATCGCCGGAGCGGGAGTCCCCGACGCCGACGCCATAATGATCAACGCCCGCCGCACCCGGATCGACTCGTGTCTGCCCCGGCGCACGATCTGCTGCAACCGGCGGCCTTCGTCTTCGCTCAACCGTCGTGCCCTGACCGGCTCTGCCACCCACGCACCTCACCCTCGACGACAACCTGCTGCCATCGAGAGCGACCGATCAGCCCGCCACCGCGCACCCCTGGATCGGTGCGTCACCCGACCCGGCGAACCTCCGTGGTCACCCCACTGGTCGGTCACGACTTCGTCGTCGGCCCTACCAGCTCAGCCCGAACGGCGCTCATGCGCGCAGGCACCCAAAGTAGCCACCTGTAGGTGGGCTGCAACCGATCCGTTGGATGGTCGTCGCGTGAAGATCCTGTTCGCTATTGCCGTGCCCGCTGTCGCTCTGCTGACGATCAAACTGATCACAGTGTGGACGAGGATGAGCTGGCGGAGTGCGTCGTTGCTCGTCGGCGGCTCATTAGCGATCCTGGCGGTCACCGTCTTCTTCGTCGTCGACCACGATGTCAAGCGTGGACGCGAAATGGACGCGCTCGTGGCAGGCCATTGGGGGAGCGATTTCATCAGCACGCCCAAGCACGGCGTAGGCCCGTCCGTCCCGGTGCCGCTGAAGGGATACCTCGTCATCGACCACGAGCGTGGGCTGCCTGCGTACCTATGGGAGGACGGCACCCTGCACGAAGCCACTCCTCCGGCTGCCGCTGACACACTGGTGGTGGGCGTCTCGGACAGTTGCGCCACCCACCCGGTCACCGCCCAGGAGACACCCACACGTGTGGTGCTCTCGGTGACCGGCCAGCGCGCTGGAGACACGGACAGCTATCTCGTCTCCGACGTGGACACGCTGAAGGAGACCTGCGCCGTGGACACAGGCGTAGTCCTGAGTTATGCCCGGCTGTCGAGCCCTCTGGGCGACCGCGAGATCATCGACGCGGCGACGGGTCAGCCGGTTCGGAGAGTCGGTGGTTGACCGGCGGGCGTTCCAGACTGCCCAGGCCCGTGCAATGGCGCATGAGCCAACTCGGCTCGCACCCCAGCCCCGCAGTCAGCACCACCGGGAGGGCCACCTGCAGAAGGAGCCGCCCGGTGGGGTGCAGGACGAGCCGCAAGCCGACCAGGACGCCCACCGGCGAGCCAGTGGATCGAAGGGCGGACGCCCGCCCGCCTTCGACCCGGAGCTGTGGCTCAGGCCTTATGAAAGACGGCCTAGAACACACACTCGCTACGGCCAGGCAACCGCTTGGCCGCACCGACAAAACGATCTCGCTGCTTGACATCCCGGCTCCAGGGATGTCTGACCTCTAAGGGCCGCCGGGGAGCGCCACCTGGACGGGGGTGAAGGTGCCGGTCGTCACCAGGAAGCCACGCCCCGGCGGGCCCCCGGCCGCGCCGCGCGGCAGGCGGATGGAGAACAGGTCGCCGTCGGCCTGGCTCTGCACGGCCAGCAGCAGCCCCGTACGCGACTTGCGCGTCTCCGCCACGAACCCGCGGTAGGCGACGGCCAGGTCTCCGGTCACGCCGGCGATGAGCAGCCCGTGGTCGCCGTCCCTGCCCGACCTGAGCACCTCCTCCAGGGCGGCGCCCAGCGGGCCGTCCGCGTTGACCAGCTCGGCGTCGTCCACCACCACGACGTAGCCGTGCAGGTCCGCGACGATCTCCGGCAGGTCGGTGGCGTTGCCGTCGAGTACCGCCACGGCTCCGTCCAGATCCTTCAGCGGGCTGCGCCTCGGGGCGACGGCGACGATGGGGGTGCCGCGGGCGATCAGCGAGCGGGCGGCTGTCAGCAGCGCCGACGACCGGCCGGAACGCGCCGGCCCCGCGATCACGGCGCCGGGGCCGTGGGCCAGCAGGTCGAGCCCGAGCGGGGCCAGGGCGTCGCCGCCCGCGCCGGCCAGCGCCCACAGCGGCGACGGCGGGCTGAAGGCAGGGTCGAGGGCGAGCGTCTGGGCCGCCGTGATGCGCATCGGGAGCGCGTCCACCCGCAGCGGCGGATCCCCCTCCCAGCGCCAGACACCCCTGCCGGCCTCGTGCGCCGGGCCCGGCTTCGCACCCGGGGCCGTGCCGGTTTCGCGCGCCGGGCCCGGCTTCGGGTCTGGGGCCGTGCCGGTTCGGCCCGCGGCGGCGCGGGCCAGGGACTGCAGCGCGGCGACCTGCGCGGGTCCGGCCGGGTCCGCGTCCAGGAGGGCGATGTGGTGCTCCACGATGCCGTGCTCGCCCAGCGAGAGCGCCCGGCCCGGCGGCACCGACGAGGGCAGGCCCTTGAGCGGGAACCCCGCCAGGCCGTAGTCGGACGAGTCGGACAACCGCAGCAGCAGCCGGTCGTCGAAGACCGTCGAGACCTGCCCGAGCAGGCCGGAGCGGTCACTGGTGACCACCGCCCGCAGGCCCACCGCCGGGCCCTCGCGCAGGAGCTGGAGCAGCCCTTCGATCATGCGGCCGTAGTCGTAACCCTCGAAGGCGGCGACGAAGCCCTCCCAGCGGTCGAGCATGAGCACCAGCCAGGGCAGCCGGTGGCCCGCCTGCCGGTACTCGGCCAGCGACGCGTGCCCGGCCTCGGCCAGCAGCTGCTGGCGGCGGCCCACCTCCGCCTTGAGGCGGGTCAGCAGGCGCTCCACCCGGTCGAGCTGGTCGCGGGTCACCACGGCGCCGCAGTGCGGCATCGCCACCAGCGGCAGCAGCGCGCCCGAGCCGCAGTCGATCGCGTGCACGTGCACGTCCGACGGGGAGGCGTGGGCCGCGACGGAGCCCGCGATCGTGCGCAGGGCCGTCGACCGGCCGCTGCGGGCCGCGCCCGCGATGAGGAGGTGACCGCCCTGCGCCACGTCGAGCGCCAGCGCATGCCGGTCCTGGGCCCACGGCCGGTCGGTGACGCCGAACGGCAACGGCGCCACCTCGACGAACGCCTCCCCGTACGCGGCGGTGTCGGGGATCGGGGCGGCCAGGACGGGACGCCCGGCGGAAGGCAGGTCGAGCACGAGGCCGGCGGGCAGCGGCTCCAGCCAGGGACTGGGCTGGGCGGGGACGCCCGCCAGGCGGGCGGCCTCGATGAGGGCGTCGGCGACGAGCCCGAGGTCCGTGCCGGTCGCGTCCTCCTCCGGCTCCGGCGGCGGCGGGAGCGGACGCCCCAGCGAGCGCCAGCCGACCTCCAGCACCCGCACGTTCCCCGCGCGCGCCGGCCCGCCGGCGGCAGGGCTGCGGCCGCCGACCCTGGCCGTCTGCACGGCGGTCGCCGTCCCCACGCCCGAGCGCACGTAACAGCGGCCGGGCGTCGACTTGGAGATGTGGGCCGCGTCGGGCAGGTCGATGACGTCGGACGACTCCGCGGGCTCGGTCACCCGCAGCGCGATCCGCAGCGAGGTGTTGGCCTGGATGTCGGCGGTGACCACGCCCGCGGGCCGCTGCGTGGCCAGGATCAGGTGGATGCCCAGCGACCGGCCCCTGCGGGCGATGTCGACCAGCCCGGTGACGAAGTCGGGCAGCTCGGCCACCAGCGCCGCGAACTCGTCGATGATCAGTACCAGGCGGGGGAGCGGGGGGCCGGTGTAGTCGTCGATGTCCTTGGCCCCGGCCGCCAGCAGCAGGCGCTCCCTGCGGCGGATCTCGGCCGCCAGCGAGTCGAGGGCGCGCTGGGTCAGGTGGCCGTCGAGGTCGCTGACCATGCCGACGGTGTGCGGCAGGCGTACACACTCCTTGAAGGCGGCGCCGCCCTTGTAGTCGATGAGCACGAACGTGAGCTGGTCGGGCCGGTTGGCCACCGCGAGCGAGCAGATGAGCGTCTGGAGCAGCTCCGACTTGCCCGCGCCCGTGGTGCCGGCGATGAGCCCGTGAGGGCCGTCGAGCTTGAGGTCGACCGAGAAGGGGCCGTCGGGGCCGACGCCGATCAGCGCCTCGGTGGTGCCGCGTTCCCGCCAGCGGGCGGCCAGCTCCTCGCCGGAGGGGTCGGGCAGGCCCATCAGGTCGAGCAGGCGCACCGCGCCGGGCAGGTTGCCCGCGGGGTCGTCCCTGCTGACGTCGCGGATCGGGGCGAGGGCTCTGGCCAGCCGGTCGCACCAGCCGGGTGAGACGAGGTCGGCCAGGACCGGCCCGATGACGTCGAGGCCGCCGCCGCGCAGCTGCGCGAGGCCGTCGTCGCCGCACGCGGCCACCGTCTGGCACTCCTCGGGCAGCAGGCGCTGGTCCTCGTCGAGGGCGAGGGTGTACACGCCGCAGCGCGGCCCCTGGCGCAGCACCTGCGGCATCCCGGGCAGCCCGCGCAGCACCTGGGCGCCGTCCAGCACCACCAGCACGTCGTACGGGCGCACGTCGTAGGAGGAGAACGTGGGCTTCTCTGGCCCGCCGAGGTCGTCCCACCCGGTGGGGATCTTGCCCAGCTCGGGGATCGCGGTGTTCTGGCGTTCGTCGATGAGCTGGGCGAGCTCGGAGACGCGCCGGGCGGCCGACTCGGGATCGGTGCCGGCCAGCGTCACGCATTCCTGCCCCGACTGCGGCGAGCAGTGCGGCAACCAGCGCATCCAGCCCCAGCGCTGCTCGCCGTCGGCGTGCGCGGACACGATCACGACGGCCAGGTCGCGCGGGCTGTGCAGGGTCGCGGCCTGGGCGATCAGCCAGGCGGCCAGGCCGGTCGCGGCCTCGCGGGAGCCGGTGACGCCGGCCACGCCCAGCCGGCGCATGGGCAGCGCCACCGGCACGGAACGGCAGACGGGCGGTTCGATGCGCCCGCCCTGCTCCTCCGACAGCTCCAGGTCGGCCGGCAGGTCGGCCAGCCCCACCCGCAGCCTGAGCGCGTCGTCGTCGTGGCTCCTGCGCTCCCACAACCTCCTGCGCGGGCCGGTGGCCGTCAGCAGCACCTGGGCCGGGTCGGGCGCGTTGGATCTGCGGACCGCCTCGTCGGCCACCCTGGCCCGCTCCACGGCCTCGTCGTACGCCTGGAGCCGCTCCTTGTGCTCCTTGACGGCCTTCTTGTGCTGCTTCTTGCCGTGGCGCCGGTCGCTCCACCACTGGCCGATCATGATGACCGGCGTCATGAGGGCGACGAGCAGGTAGTACCACTGCTGCAGCGCGATCGCCAGGGTGAAGCCGAGCACGGCCGGGAGGAAGGCGGCGAGCAGCTGGAGGCGCATGCCCTCGTTCCTGGCGGGCTCCTTCGGCCTGACGAACGTGCGCTCGGGCTCCGGGCGCCGGAGCCTCGGCGGGCGGTTGTAGGCCACGCCGCCCTCGCTCCTCGGGGCCAGGTGGGCGTCCTTCGGCTCGATCGAGGTCAGCACGAACACCGACGAGCCGCAGGTCAGCACGGCCTGGTCGGGCCAGTCGACGGGTTCGGTGAGCGGCCGGCCGTCGAGCTCGGGGGTCTCGCCGTAGCCGGCCGTGAGCTCGGCGGCCTCGCGTTCCGCGACCCGCGCCGTGAGCTCGGCGACCTCGTCGGCCCACCGCCCCTTGAGCTTGAGCCTGGGCGCATCCTCAGGCTCCCGCCACGCCCGCTCCACGGTGATCGCGTCGGGTGTCACGCGTACGGCCACCGCCTCGGGAGCCAGGGCGGGATCGTCGACGGCCATCGCGCACATCGGGTCGGAGCCGATGACGTGCACGCCGAGCCCCAGCCGGTGCACCGTGCCCGCGCGGGGGCCGCCGACCACCCGCACCTCGGCGACCCCGCCCGGCTCCTCGACCACGGTGGCGCGGGCGAGGCGGGCGTCGAGCGTGACCTTGTCGCCGTCGCGCAGCACGGCGGCGGCCGGCGCGCGCGGGTCGAGCGGGCGGCCGTCGCGCCAGAGCGCGGGCGCGTGGCCGGCCGGCCCGCGGGTGTCCCGCTGCGGCCTGCGCGGCTGGGGGATGTGAGGGCTGTCGGCGGACAGCCCGTAGGGGGCTCGGGCTCTGGGCAGCCGGACGACGTCGGCCAGCGGCCCCTGATCGCTGAGCGCCTCGCTCACCCTCGCCACCGTGGCGCCGTCGTCTCCGTCGATCACGACGTCACGGTCGCCCTGCCCGCCGAGCACGGTGAGCATGATCCGCATGGTGCCGTCTCCTCGGTCGACCTCGGGCGCCAAAGGTAACGCCCGGAGCGGGAACAGGCGCGTGAGTTGACGGCAATGGCATGGGGAATCTGCAGCGACTTGGACCGATATGTTGCCATAAAGGTGTGAAAAAAGTGGCTGCTGTGATCAAAGTGGCGACTAGCCGGAAAAATCAATACCCGTCAACTCGTTAGAAACAATAGGCATCGATTATTTCGAGTTGACATCCCGCCACCTGCGAAACGAGCATTGGTCCTCGCATTCCGCCCCCGTCACCACGTCAAGCCCCACATAATGGCGTGAATTCCGCAATTCACTTCGGGAGCCCCCCACCCATGAGGACCAGTGAAAAGCCTGCCGCCGACGCGGCGGCGGGGTTGTCCGGCCCGGCCTCGCGCAAGCTCCCCGTGCCACCCCGCGAACGCAAGCCGGCCCTCGCCGCGCTGGCCGTCCTGCTCATCCTGGGCGGCGCGCTGGCCACGACGCTGCTCGTCCTGCGCAGCGGCGACCGCGTCTCCGCCATCCGCGTCACCCAGCAGATCGGCGCAGGCCAGAAGTTCACCGCGCAGGCGCTCGAAGAGGTCAAGATCGCCGCTGAGGGCGTCGACTACGTCAGCTGGTCGCAGCTCGACCAGGTCGTCGGCAGTTTCGCGGCCGTCACCATCCTGCCCGGCACCCTGCTGACCAACCAGATGGGCGCCAAGGCCAGCAGCGAGCTCGGCGAGGGAAAGGCCACCGTCGGGCTGGCGCTCAAGCCGGGTCAAATGCCCGCGGGCCTGAAAGAAGGCGACCGCGTTCAGCTGGTGCACGTTCCGAGCCGGGCGAGCCAAGGAGAAAGCCGGGTCCTGGCCGCGAGCGCGCTCGTCTTCTCCGTCGGCGACAAGTCCCGCACGGGAAATTCCGGCCAGATCACGGTGGTCGTCGATTCCTCGGCGTCGCCGGAAATCGTGGCATTCGCCTCCGGCGGGGAGATCGCGGTGGCCGAGCTCCCGGGGGCACGCTGACGTGGCGCTCATCGTCCTGGCCGCCGACAAGGGCGCGCCGGGTGTGACGACTGCGGCCACCGCCCTCGCGGCGGTCTGGCCGCGGCCCGTGCTGCTGGCCGAATGCGACCCCGCGGGCGGCGACCTCGCCTACCGGCTGCCCGCCGCCGACGGCGGCGTGCTCAACCCAGGCAAGGGCCTGCTCACGCTCGGCGCCACCGCCCGGCGCGGCCTCGAGCCCGCGCAGATCCACCAGCACACGCAGAAGATCGTCGGCGGGCTCGACGTGCTGGCCGGGCTCACGCACGGCGAGCAGGCCGCCGGGCTCACCTGGTTGTGGGGCCCGCTGGGCCGGGCGCTCGCGGCCGTCCCCAACGCCGACGTGATCGCCGACTGCGGCCGGCTCGGCGCCCATCCCCAGCTCGGTGACCTGATGGCCGAGGCCGAGCAGGTCGTGCTGCTCACCCGGGCCACTCTCGACCACGTCGCCCACCTGCGCGAGCGGCTGCAGATCACCAAGGCGCACGGCGTCGCCGTGATCGCCGACCCGCGCAACTACCGCGCCTCGATCGACGACGTGCGCCGGATCGTCGGCAACAGCGTCCCCCACGTCTACGGCCTCGCCCACGACCCCAAGGGCGCCGAACTCCTGCGCGGGCAGTGGGGCGGCCGGCTCGACCGCTCCCTCCTGATCCGTACGGCACGCGACCTCGCGGGAAGGCTGGTGAGCCACCGATGATCGACCATTCGCTCGTCAAGCGCTTCCGCCAGGAGGTCGGCGACCGGCTGGCCCACCAGCGCCGGCTCGACCAGGCCAACGGCCTGCCCGCGATGACCGGCGAGGACGAGCGCCAGTTCGCCAGGGCGCTGATCTCCCAGGTGCTGGAAGAGCACGCCCGCGGCGAGATCGGGCTCGGCCGCACCCCGCCCACGGTCGAGGAGGAGGAGGCGCTCGCGGCCGGCATCCACGCGGCCCTGTTCGGCGTGGGCCGCCTCCAGCCGCTGCTCGACGACGCCCAGGTCGAGAACATCGACATCAACGGCTGCGACCGGGTCTTCGTCAGCTACGCCGACGGCCAGGAGCTCATGCACGACCCGGTCGCCGACTCCGACGACGAGCTGATCGAGCTGATCCAGATCCTGGCGGCCTACTCCGGGCTGTCCAGCAGGCCGTTCGACACCGCCAACCCGCAGCTCGACCTGCGGCTGCCCGACGGGTCCCGGCTGAGCGCCGTCATGGACGTCACGGTCAGGCCGGCCGTGTCGATCCGCCGCGCCCGCCTGGGCAAGGTCTTCCTGTCCGACCTGACCGGCAACGGCACGATCAGTCCCGACGTCGCGAGGTTCCTGACGGCCGCCGTGGCCGCCCGCAAGAACGTCATGATCGCGGGTTCCACCAACGCCGGCAAGACCACCCTGCTCAGAGCGCTGGCCAACGAGATCCCGGCCGGCGAGCGCCTCATCACCGTCGAACGCGCCCTCGAGCTCGGCCTCGACCAGTTCCCCGAGCTCCACCCCAACGTCGTCGCCTTCGAGCAGCGCCTGCCCAACTCCGAGGGGCAGGGCGAGATCTCCATGGCCGAGCTGGTCAGGCGCTCCCTGCGCATGAATCCCAGCCGCGTCATCGTCGGCGAGGTGCTCGGCGACGAGATCGTCACCATGCTCAACGCGATGACCCAGGGCAACGACGGCTCCCTGTCGACCATCCACGCCAACTCCAGCATGGAGGTCTTCAACCGCATCTCCACCTACGCCCTGCAGGCCGGCGAGCGGCTGCCCATCGACGCCACCCACATGCTCATCGCGGGCGCCATCGACTTCGTCGTCTTCGTCGAGAAGCGCAACGACTACCACGTCGGCGGCACGCTGCGCCGCTACGTCTCCAGCATCCGCGAGGTCAACGGCTGCGACGGCCGCGTCCTGTCGAGCGAGGTGTTCGCGCCGGGCCCCGACGGCGCCGCCGTCCCGCACGCCCCGATCTCCTGCATGGAGGAGCTCGCCGCCCACGGCTACACCCTGGGGGGCTGGTGAGCATGGGCGCGTTCACGTTCGACCCGCTGGCGCTGCTCGCCGGCGCCGTGGCGGGCGGCGGCCTCTTCCTGTTCTGCATCGCCCTGTACGGCCTGCGCCCCCGCCCGCCCCGGCCGAGGCGCCACCTGGTCAAGATGCTGACCACCCGCGCCGCGATCGCCGCCGTGGCCGCCGCCCTGGTCCTGATCGTCACCGGCTGGCCGGTCGTGGCGGTGGGCACGGTGCTGCTCGTGTTCGCGTGGCGCGGGTTGTCGGGCGGCGCGGCCGAGGAGCGCGCCGCCATGCGCCGCCTCGAAGGGCTCGCCGCCTGGACCGAGTCGCTGCGCGACACGATCGCCGGGGCGGCCGGGCTCGAACAGGCCATCCCGTCGTCCATCAGGGCCGCCGCGCCCACGCTCAGGCCCCACCTAAGGTCCATGATCGACCGGCTGCACACCAGGATGGCGCTGCCGCAGGCGCTCGCGCTCTTCGCCGACGAGCTCGACGACCCCTCGGCCGACCTGGTGGTGGCCGCGCTCATCCTCAACTCCCGGCTGCGCGGTCCCGGCCTGCGCGACGTGCTCGGCGCGCTGGCCGTCTCGGCCCGTGAGGAGCTCGACATGCGCCGCCGCGTCGAGGCCGAGCGCCGCGCCACCCGGCGCAGCGTGCAGATCGTGGTGATCACCGCTCTGGCCTTCGCCGGGATCCTCGTCGTGTTCAACCCCTCCTACGTCGAGGAGTACGACGGCCCTCTCGGCCAGGCCGTGCTCGTGGTCGTGGCGGGGCTGTTCGGGGCCGGGTTCGCCTGGATGCGGCGGCTGGCCAGGTTCGACAAGCCGACGCGGCTGCTCATGGGAGGAGGCGGCGATGGTTGAGGGCGCACTGGCCGGCGCCGTGATCGGGCTCGGCCTGCTCATACTGTTCAGGGCGCTCTTCCCCGCCCGTCCCGGGCTGGTGGCGCGGCTGCTGGCGCTCGACGCCGTACGCGAGGACGCGGGCGCGCCGCGCATCCAGCTCCTGCTGCCCGACGAGGAGGTCAGCGCGTTCCGCCGCGGCCTCGGCGTGCGGCTGGCCCGCCTGTACAGCGCCCGCGGCTGGGAGGTCAGGTCGGTCCGATCGGACCTGGCGCTGGTCGGCCGCTCCTTCGAGGCGTTCCTGGCCACGAAGGTGCTGCTCGCGGCCGGCGGCCTGCTGGCCTTCCCGCTGCTGCTCGGCTGGCTGGTGCTCATGGAGTGGGGCACCTCGCTCGCCATCCCGTTCTGGTCCGCCGTGCTCGTCGCGGTCGTGTTCTTCTTCCTGCCCGACCTGCAGGTGAAGAAGGACGCGGCGGCCAAGCGGCGCGACTTCCGGCACGTCGTGGGCGCGTTCCTCGACCTCGTCTCGATGAACCTGGCCGGCGGCCGCGGCGTCCCCGAGGCGCTGATGATGGCCGTCTCGGTCAGCGGCGAGCAGCCCAACTGGGCCATGGGCCGCATCCGCGACGCGCTGGCCGGCGCGAGGATCGTCGGCATCACTCCGTGGCAGGCGCTCGGCCAGCTCGGCGAGGAGATCAACGTCGACGAGCTGCGCGACCTGTCGGCCGCGCTCGGCCTGGTGGCCGACGACGGCGCCAAAGTACGCGCCTCGCTGACGGCCAGGGCGGCCACGCTGCGCCGCCGCGAGCTGGCCGAGATCGAGGGCAGGGCGGGCGAGCGGTCACAGTCGATGCTCGTGGCCCAGCTCCTGCTCTGCGCCGGTTTTGTGATCTTTCTCAGTTATCCCGCCGCTATGAAGATGTTGGGGGCATGATGAACCATCCCTGGATCATCTATCTGACCGCGTACCTCGGCGTGCGCATCCACCGTGCCAGGACCGCGCCCACCCGCGGGGCGTCCGCCGTCGAATGGGTGATCATCACCGCCATCATCGCCGGCGTCGCGCTCGGCCTGGCCACGCTCATCAAGACCCTGGTCGAGCAGAAGCAGAGCGAGATCCAGGGCACCTTCGGCGGCGGTGGCGGCGATGGCGGCGGAGGCGAATAAGCCGGAGGGCGAGCGCGGCGCCACGGTGATCGAGCTGGCCATGCTGATGCCGGTCATCCTCGCCGTCGTGCTGCTCATCGTGCAGGTCGCGCTCTGGTTCCACGGCCGGCAGGTCGCGGAGGCGGCCGCCAGGGAGGGCGCCCGCGTGGCCAGGTCCGCCCCGTTCGACTCCGGCGACTGGGAGGGCGCGGCCACCGCGAAGGCCACCGACATCGTGCGTGCCATCGGCCCCCAGCTGCTCGGCAACGCCACCGCAACGACGTCCGAGAAGGAGCCCGACGAGCGCTTCGTCACGGTGACCGGCAACGCCGTACAGGTCATCCCGCTGCTGCCCGAGCTCTCGTTCACGATCACCGCCACCGCGGGCGGGCCCGTCGAGTGCTTCCGCCCCGACGACGGCGGCGAGGACTGCGGATGAGACGGGCCGAACGCGGCTCCATGGCGGTGGAGACCGTGATGCTGGCCCCGGTCTTCCTGCTGTTCCTGCTCTTCCTGGCCGGAGCAGGAGTGCTGGTCGAGGCGCAGGGACGGGTCAACGGAGCCGCCCGCGACGCCGCCCGCGCGGCGTCCGTGCAGCGCACGCTCGACGACGCCGGCTCCGCGGCCGAGGCCATCACCACGAGCGTGCTCGACGGCCGCTGCCAGTCCTCGTCGGTCTCGCTCGACGGGTCCGAGTGGGAGCAGGGCGGCCACGTCGAGGCCGAGGTGACGTGCGAGCTCGACCTGGCCTTCCTCGGGTTCGGCGGCACCAAGCAGCTGACCGGCACCGCGGTGGTGCCACTTGAGCAGTTCAGGAGGATCGAATGAGGGCCGGCGAGCGGGGCTCCATGTCGGTGTTCACCGTGCTGTTCTCCGTGGTCGTGTTCCTGCTGGCCGGGCTGCTGGTGGACGGCGGGGCGGCGATCAACGCCCGGCTGCGCGCGACCGACGTGGCCGAGCAGGCCGCCAGGGCCGGCGCCGACCAGGTCGACGTCGACCACCTCCGCACGACGGGCGAGACCCGGCTGCTCGGCGATGCCGAGGTGTGCGGCAGGGCCGACGAGATCGTGCAGGCGCACGGCGGCGGCGACGTGACCCGCGGCGAGTGCGCCGTCGAACAGGGGCAGGCCCAGGTCACGGTCACCGTGACGGTGCGGTGGAAGGCCTTCTTCCTCAGCGCGATCGGGTTCCCCGGCTCGGAGATGACCGGCGAGGCCAGCGCCGCCCCGGAAGCGAGATAGACCGAAACCGACCACTCGATGGATGCGGAACGCACGAGACACGACGCTGGAACAGAGGAGGGAGAGGCGATGCCGCCGCGAGAGCAGACGCGAGTGCCCGCGCGTCCACCAGGACGTCACGTGCCTGTGCGCGTACCGGCCAGGCGCAGCGCCGGCGACGTGCTCGCCGGGCTCGGCGCGCTGGTCGTGCTGGTCGCGCTCGTGGGCGGGGTGCCGTACGCGCTGCTCACCTTCGTCGGCCCGCCGATCGCGCCCGAGCTGCTCGATCTCGGCGTGCTCACCAGCCGGGTCGGGCCGAGCACGATCGTGGCCGTGCTGGTGCTGCTGGTGTGGCTGGCCTGGTTCCAGCTGTTCGTGTGCGTGCTGGTCGAGGTGTACGCCGGGGTGCGCAGGGTCGGCATGCCCGCCCGCGTGCCGCTCTCCGGAGGCATGCAGGTGCTGGCCAACAAGCTGGTCTCGGCCGTGCTGCTGCTGTTCACGGCCGGGGCGATGGTCGCGCCGGTCGCGCAGCTGACGCCGACCCCGGCAGCGCCGCCCGTGACCGCGGTCGCCTACTCCGCGCCGATCGTCGAGCAGGAGCTGGAGACGCGCGAGACCAGGAAGGTGTACGTCGTGCAGCCGCCGCACGGCCGCCACCACGAGAGCCTGTGGGAGATCGCCGAGAAGTGCCTGGGGGACGGCCGCCGTTATCCCGAGATCTACCGGCTCAACCAGGCGAAAGAGCAGCCCGACGGTACCCGGCTGCGCATGGCCGACCTGATCAGGCCCGGCTGGGTGCTCGACATGCCGGACGACGCGAGAAACGTGCACGTCGTCCCCGCCGACCAGCCGCGCGAGCAGACGTTGCGCGAGCACCCGGGCAGGGCCGACCCGGGCCCCGGACGCGGGGAGAGGGCGGCCGAGCGCGACGACCGCGCGGACCGCGAGGAGCGGCGGGAGCGCCAGGAGCGCGAGGAGCGCGAGGAGCGCGGGACGCCCGGGCACGAGGGCAAACACCGCCAGACCGAGCCGGGCGCGCAGGACGGCCGGCAGCCGGTCATCCAGGAGCGCCAGGGCGAGCTGACCGACTACCTCGCCGCCGCCTCGCTGGCCGCGGCCGGGCTGCTGTTCGTGCTGGCCAGGCGGCGCAGGGAGCAGCTGTGGCGGCGCCTTTCCGGCCGCAGGATCGCCCGCCCGCGCGACGACGCCGCCGAGGCCGAGGTGGCGCTCAGGCTCGGCGGCGACGCCCCCGGCGCCCGCATCCTGGACGTCGGGCTGCGGCTGCTCGGCGCCGAGCTGGCCGCGCAGCACCGCACCCCGCCCACCGTGTACGGCGCGCACCTGTCGCCACGCACGCTCGACCTGTGGATCCATCCGCCGGACAACGACCCGCCCGCGCCCTGGACGGCCCAGGACGGCGGCCAGGTCTGGCGGCTCCCGGCGCACGAGGGGCGGCTGCTGCCGGACCGCAGGAGTGACCTCCACGGCGGCCAGGAGCAGGCGGGCGGGGCGCCGTACCCGGGGCTGGTCTCCATCGGCACGGACGCCGGCGGGCGGGTGCTCATCGACCTGGAGGCCGCCCAGGGCCTGATCAACGTGCGCGGACCGCAGACCACCGCGGCGCTCGCGGCGCTCGCCGTCGAGCTGGCCACCAACCGGTGGTCCGACCGCATGCGCATCACGCTCGTCGGCTTCGGCCAGGAGCTCACCGCGATCGCCCCCGAACGGATCAGAGCGGTCGGCGGGCTGGCCGAGGTGCTGCCCGAGCTGGAGGCGAACGCGGCCCCGCGCAGAGAGGTGCTGACCGGGCGTATCAGCGGCGGCCACAACGTCGCCCACTACCTGCTGTCCGCGGTGGCGCCCACGCACGAGGAGGCCAGGCGGCTGGCGCTGCTGGCCCGCCGCGACACCGCCGGTTACGTGGTGGCCGGCGACGTCCCGCACGCCACGTGGACGATGGAGATCGGCGACGACGGCAGGGCCAGGATCGCAGAGCTGGGCTTCGAGGTGGAGGCCCAGCTGCTGCCGCGCCGCCACTACCGCGCGCTGGTCGACCTCTTCCGTACGGCCGACCGGCTCGACGGCGAGGCCATCCCCGAGGCCGAACCGCTGGCGGGGCTGCACCCGCCCGCGGTCGAGATCAGGGTGCTCGGCCCGCTCGAGATCGCCGGCCTGAGCCCTTTGGAGGAAGGCCGGATGGAGCTGGCGGCCGAGCTGCTGGTGTACCTGGCCACGCATCCGGGCGGCGTGCACCCCGCGGTGCTCGGCGGCGTACTGTGGCCGCGCGGCGTGCAGACCACGGTCAGGGACGCCACGATCTCCAGGGTCGCCGCATGGCTGGGCCCCGACCACCTGCTCACCGACGAGTCCGGCCGGCTGCGGCTGGGGCCCGAGGTGCGTACGGACTGGGCGCTGTTCCGCGAGCTCGTACGCCGCGCGCACGGCGACCCGACGGCCATGGCCGTGCTGCTGGAGAAGGCGCTCGGCCTGGTGAGAGGCCCGCTGCTGGCCGGCAGGCCGCCCGGCAGGTACGCCTGGCTGGCGGCGGAGGACCTGGAGTACGACGTGACCGCCGGGGTGGCCGACGCGGCCCACCAGCTCTGCGAGCTCAGGCTCGCCCACGGCCGGCCGGACGCCGCGGTGGCCGCCGTACGCGCGGGCCTGTTGCTGGCGGCCGACGACGAGGGGCTCTGGCGCGACCTGCTGCGGGCCACGCACGCCACCGAGGACATCGTGCGCCTGCGCGCCGTCGCCGAGGGCCTGGCCCGCAGGGCGGCCTCCCACCCGTACGGCGGCGGGATGGCGCCGGAGACCGAGGCCTTGATCGAGGAGCTGCTGCCCACGTGGCGCATGCATGTGGTGAGGGAGTCGTCGGCTTGACTTCCTCACCACGGCTGAAGCCGGGGGATTCCAACCGTCGCCGGTTGGTCTTCCTGCTTCACCGCCAGCCGCCCGCCGGGCTTGCGCCCTTGAGGTCTTACACCGGCTCCACAGGCGTTTCAGCTCTCCGCCAGCCCGGCGGCGAGCACGTTCTTGGCCGCGTTCACGTCCCGGAGCGGCGCGTCCATCTTCGCCAGCGTCAACTGCCCGTCGCGCCACCGGAACGCCGACCGCGTGTACTCAGCCGACGCCCGCGCCTTCTTCTTGCTCTTGAAGGTCGGATACCGGGCCCGTTTGGCGAAGAAATGCGCGAATGCCGCCTGAAGGTGGCGCAGCGCCTGCTGCAACGGCACGGACGACACCTCGAACAGGAAGCCGTGGTCGCCGCTGCGTTTCCACTCGGTCAGCTTCGCCGACGACTCCACGTAGGAGAGGCGGCGGCCTTCCATGGTGTAGGCGCGGGTGCGTTGTTCGAGGGCTTTGTTGTAGACGAGGCGGACGCAGCCGAACGTCCGGGCAAGCTCTTCGGCTTGGCCGGGGGTCGGGTGGAAGCGGTATTTGCAGGCCCGCTTCGCGATCTGCACCACGCGTCACCATGTACCACGCGATCGGTTAAGCATCGTTCGTGTGTTCGGTATGCGGCGCTGTGCCGCGTTTCCTCCCCAAGGCTGAAGCCCGGGGTCTCCACGCTTAAGGAGATTCGATGAGACGAGTCATGGCGGTGCTGGGTTTCCTCGGGCTGGGCGCCGGCGTTCTGGCGGGATGCGGGCCGGCCGAGCGGCCGTACACGCCCCAGGAGGCCGCGTCGCCCGCGAGCGGGCAGCCGGCCCCGAGCCCGTCGAAGAGCGAGAGCGGCGCCGCTCCCGCCTCAGGGCCGGAAACCCTGAAGATCGGCGGCGACAAGCTGCGGGTGCGGATCGAGTGGCCCGACGACCCCGACCCGTTGCTGAAGCTCGTCACCGGCTACTACGTCGCCTCCAGGAAGGCGCTCGTCTCCGGAAGCGATCGATACCTGAAGGATCTGGATCTCGAACTCACGGCGGTCCGCGAAGCGTACGACTGGGTGCACGGATACACCGAGGAGGACATGACCGTGAGAGGCGAAGCCCGGCTCTACAACCTGCGCGTCGCCGCGCTGGTGGGCAAGGGCGCGCAGGTCAACGCCTGCGTGGACGAGTCGGAGGTGCGCGTGCTGTCGGCGCGCACGGGGGAGGCCGTCGAGCCTCAGCCCGCCTTCGTGCGCGAGCCGTACCTCCAGTCCGTGCTCGCGCACCGCGGCGATGACGGGGTGTGGCGGATCAGATCGTTCGGTTATGGCGAGGAAGGGTGCACGCGATGAACCCCATGAGCTCGATCGCCGTCGCCGCGCTGCTGGTGCTGGCGGGCGCGACGAATCCCAAGGATGATGGACGGACCGTGGGCACCCCCGTCCAGGAGGGCCTCACGAGGGGCATCAACCTCGCCCACTCGAAGATCGTCGTGTCCGGCGACGGGACCAGGGGCGGTAAGAGCGACGGTTACGTGCTCAAGCGACCATGCTGGTACGAGCCCGGCCTGGACGCGAACGAGATGCTCAAGTCGCAGGAAAGCCTGCGGGCCTACTGGTTCAGGTTCACGGAGAACCCCACCGAGGAGAAGTGGCAGGCGTTCCTCAAACAGTTCGAGGACAAGATCGGAAAGGACGGGCGCTGGTGGGGGCCCGCGTACAACGCCGCCGACCCGAAGGGGCAGGCCTGTTTCGCCAGTCTCGACCCGTTCATCTTCGTGCCACCCGGCACCACACCGCCATCCGGCATCACGATCCGGGAACTTGCCGAGATCGCCAGAGCCGCGCTGACCGTGCCCGAGCCCACGGTCAAGCTGAACCCTGACGCCAGGAGCTACGTGAACCTGCCCACCTGGGTGTGGCTGGAGGGCATCGGCGAGCCGCGCAGGTCGGTGACCGCGACGATCCCCGGTGTCATGAGCGCGACCGTGGTCGCCACGCTCGAGAGCATCACGATCGACCCGGGCACCACGAAGGACCGCGCCGAGGTGCACGAGGAGGGGTGCGGGCCGGCCGGCAAGCCGTACACCAAGGGGGGCACGTTCTCGTGCGGCGTGCGCTATCTGCGCTCGTCGATCGACCAGCCGCGCGAGAAGTACACGCTGACGGTCTCCACCGTCTGGCCGGTCGAGGTGGTCGACGACGTGGTGCCGGTGCAGTTCGCGCCCGTCGAGGTCGGCGCCACCCGCGACGCGCCGGTGGGGGAGATCCAGAGCAACGTCAAGCCCTGAGCCGGCGTTCGCCCGATCACGTGCACGGCCGGCACGAGGTCGTCCCGGCCGTGCACGGGTTGTCCTAGCGGAACAGGTCGTCGGCGCTCTTAGCGGTGGCGGCCTTGCGCACCCAGGACTCCAAGGTGTGCAGGTCGGTGCAGGCGAGGATGCGGGCCCGTGCTTCGTCGGGGAGCGAGATGCCCCGCGCCTCCAGGATCAGCAGGACGGCATTCGCCTCGCCCTCCGCCTTGCCTTCGGCGAGCCACGCGCGCACCACTGCGCTTCTGGGGTTGTCGGTTGCCATGGCCATCCTGAGCTCCCTGATCACTTTGTCGAGCATGAGGTCGGGCAGACACGAAAGGACGAGGTCAGAGCTCGATCAGGTATTCGTGTTCCTGTGTCGGCATGCCGAACACATTACCGAATGTTGTCGAGTCATTACTCAGAGTTAGAAATTCCTCCGGATTCGTGGTTGAGGAGCCACTCTTTGACCGGTACGCCGTAGTAGTAGCCGCCGTACCCCCCGCCGCTGGGCAGCACCCGGTGGCACGGCACGAAAGGCGCGATCAGGTTCTGGGCGCAGGCCGAGCCCGCCGCCCTGGCGGCCGTCCGTGGCAGCCCCGCCCGCGCGGCGAGTTCCGCGTACGTGACCGTGGTGCCCGGCTTGACCTCGCGCAACGCGGCGTGGAGCCGCTTGCGGGTGGGCGTGCCGGGCTGCGAGACCGGGATGGCGTCGAGGGCCTCCAGGTCGCCCGCCAGGTAGGCGAGCACGGCTTCCCCGGCAGGGCCGGGACCGTCCGCGACCTCCAGGCCCTCCGACTGAAGGGCGGGGGTGAGGCGGGCGTACATCTCCTTGGGTTCGGCGGTGAAGCCGGCCGCGACCAGCACCGTCTCGCGGGACAGCAGGGACAGCGGGCCCATGGGCGTGGGAACGAGCCGAGCAGTGATCATGATGAGCTCCAGAGGTGCAGGGCGGCGTACGCCCGCCACGGGCGCCACCGCTCGATGTGGTCGTGCGGAATGCCCAGGGCGGCCATGCGCTTGTCGAGCACGAGGTCGCCCACGGGCCAGGCGTCGGGGTCGCGCAGCGCACGCAGCGCGACGTAGCTCGCCGTCCACGGGCCGATGCCGGGGACGGCGAGCAGTCCGGCCACCGCGTCGGAGGGGTCCTGGCCGCCGTCGAGGTCGATGCTCCCGTCGGCCAGGCGGGCCGACAGGTCCTTGAGGGTGGCGATCCTGCGGTTCGTCAACCCGAGGCCGGTGAGGTCGGTGTCCAGGAGCCGGGCGGCCGTGGGGAAGAGCCCGCCGGGCGCGGCGGCTCTGGCGACGATGCGGCCGAGCAGGGTGCGGGCGCCGGCCACGGAGATCTGCTGGCCGACGACCGCGCGTACGGCCAGCTCGAACCCGTCGAACGTGCCCGGCACCCGCAGCCCGGGCCGCGCCGCGACGAGCGGGGCGAGCGAGCCCTGGCCGAGGGCCTCCGCGATGGCGCCGGGGTCGGCGTCGAGGTCGAGCAGGCGGCGGCAGCGGCCCACGAGCCGGGTGAGCTGCCGCGTGTCGTCCACCGCCACGTCGAGGGCGATGTGGTCGTGCTGGGCGGTGAGCGTGATCGTGCCGCCGGGCACGGTCCTCGCGTACGACGTGCGGTCCGCCACCTCGAGTCCGGGGATGGCACGTGAGGCCAGGAAGCCGAACACGCCGTCCGCGTCGTACGGCTCGCGCCGGTGCAGCCGCAGCCGGAGCGTGACGGGCCCGGCGGCGTCGGCGGCCCTGGCCGCCACCCGGCCGGCCGTGGCCCGCAGCTCGCTGGGCGTGAAGCCGTACGTCTCCCGCATCGTCGCGTTGAACTGCCGGACGCTGCCGAACCCCGCCGCGAACGCCACTTCCGTGACCGGCAGGTCCGTCTCGGTCAGCAACTGTTTGGCGAGCAGCAGCCGTTTGGTCCGCGCCACTGCCAGCGGCCCGACGCCCAGCTCGGCCACGAACAGCCGGTGCAGGTGGCGTTCGGTGATGTGCAGCCGTCTGGCCAGTCCGGCGACGCCCTGCTCGTCGGCGGCGCCGTCGTCGATGAGCCGCAGCGCCCTGCCGATGAGGTCGCCGCGGATGTCCCAGCCGGGGTCGCCGGGGGAGAGCTCGGGACGGCAGCGCTTGCACGGGCGGAACCCGGCCGCCTCCGCCGAGGCCGCGTGCCGGTAGAACCGCACGTTGCGGAACGACGGCGTACGGGCCGGGCAGATCGGGCGGCAGTAGATCCGCGTCGTCGTCACCGCGGTGTAGAAGCGCCCGTCGAACCGGGCGTCCCTGGCGGAGACCGCCCGGTAGCAGGAGTCGAAGTCGAGCTCAAGTGGTGACATGTCTCCGACGCTACGCGCTCGCCGGCCGCGCCTACCAGCGGAAATCAGACCTCACCGTCAAACCGCAGGTCAGCAGGTGGAAGCGGGTGACCAGCGGGAATCGGACCTCGCGGTCAACGGGTTCGCGCGAGGGCCCGGCGCGACGGTCACGGCTGGTGGCGGAGCGGCGAGAACAGGAAGGGCACCCAGCTCAGCGCCATGATCGAGGCGCCCAGCCAGAGCGCCGAGCGCACCCCCCACAGCTCGCCCATCGCGCCGGCGAGCAGCCCGCCGAGCCCCACGGCGCCCATCAGCAGCAGCCGCATCGTGGCCGTCATCCGGCCGAGCAGGTCGTCGGGCGTGACCCGCTGCCGGAGGCTGACGAGCAGCACGTTGTTGAGCCCCGTGCGGAACGTCAGCACGAACCACGCCCCCGCGGCCGCCCATATCCACGGCCCGTGCCCGAGGAACGGGAGGACGCGCGTACGGCCACCGCCGAGGCACTCCTCGAACGAGGCGAGCGCTACTTGGACGAGACGCCCACGCCCAGGTCGAACTCGCGGTAGACCCGCGCCCAGAACCCGTCGCGCAACCACACCCGCGCCTCGGGGTAGGGCCGCAGCGAGTGGCCGAGCTCCTTCTCCGCCTCGATGAGCAGCTCGGTGTCGATCACGGTCGGCAGGATCGGGCCCGGCAGCAGGTCGCGGATGTTGTCACGGCCGCGGGTGAGGATCCACTTCTGGGCCACGTGCTCGCCGACGTCCTCGACGCGGGGCCGGCTCGGGCCGAGCTTGGCCACCTGGCCGGGCTTGGCGTGCGGCTTGACCGGGGCGCGCCCGGCGAACACCTGTGCGGGGGAGGGAGCGGCGGCGGCCGGCGGGGTGACCGGGACGGGCTGGGGAGCACGGCTGAAAAAGGGCCTCAGGAAATCAGCGGTGATCACTTCAACGGTGTCGGACTCCCACACCAGGCGCTCTGCCTGGTTGGTGCCGTAAGGCGGTTCGACCCCCCACAGATGGATGCGCACGCCGTAGGCCTGCGCCGCCTCGACCGCCGGAACCATGTCCTCATCGCCTGCCAGCAGGATCGTGTCGGTGACCGCATGATGTCGGGCCAGGGCCTCCAGATCGCTCCTGATCTGCGCGTCCACCCCCTTCTGCTGGCCGCGGGCGTTCAGGTTGCCAAGCCGCACCTTGACCCAGGGGAGCTGGGCGATGACCCGCTGGTCGACGGTGGGCACACGGTCACGGGCTGCGTCATACCAATAGATCCGCAGGAGTTCGCCAGAAATACGTTCCTCTGCATGTTTCTGTAGGCTCTGGATGAGCTCATCGGCGGCCACCCGATATTCCTTGCGCTCCTTCGCGCCGAGCAGCACCTCACCTGCCGCAGCGTACAGATAACCGACATCCACTAGGACGGCGTACTTGGCTGCCACAGGATGCGGCATGAGGTCTGGGATGGCCATGTCGTCCTCCAGGCCGCGGGTGTTAGTTGATCGGCTGACTATATACGCCTACTTTCTCTAGATAGTCCCAACTCCCGGGGAACTTGACACCCGATTCACAGGATCTATCTAGGGTAGAGCGCTCATCCGCCATGCCGACTTCCCTGGGACGACAGGCTTACGCATACCTCTGACGGGGTTTCGCCACGTTTGCCGTCGGCGGGCGGGAGGCGGCTGTGGTGCGGCGTGTCGGGCGGCGAGTACCGCCACCAACGCGGCGATCTCCTCGGGCGCGGCGTCGCCACGAACAATGCGCAGATGGCTCGTCATAGCGGGATGTTCCCATGCTTCTTGGGCGGCAGCGTCGCCCGCTTGTTCCGTAGCATCCGCAGCGCCCTGATGACCTGTGCCCGGGTCTCGGCCGGCCGGATCACCGCGTCCACGTAGCCGCGCTCCGCCGCGATGTACGGATTGGTCAGCGTGTCCTCGTATTCGGTGACGCGCTCGGCCCGCACGGCGTCGGGGTCGTCGGAGGCGGCCAGCTCGCGCCGGTAGAGGATGTTGACCGCGCCCTGCGCGCCCATGACCGCGATCTGGGCCGTGGGCCAGGCCAGGTTGACGTCGGCGCCCAGGTGCTTGGAGCCCATGACGTCGTACGCGCCGCCGTACGCCTTGCGCGTGATCACCGTGATCAGCGGCACGGTGGCCTCGGCGTAGGCGTAGAGGAGCTTGGCCCCGCGGCGGATGATTCCGTTCCATTCCTGATCGGCTCCGGGGAGGAAACCCGGCACATCAACAAAAGTCAGGATTGGAATATTAAAGGCATCACATGTTCGAATAAATCTTGCGGCCTTCTCGGAGGCGTCGATATCCAGGCACCCGGCGAAATGCATCGGCTGGTTGGCCACGACCCCCACGGGCTGGCCGTCGACGCGGCCGTAGCCGACCACGATGTTCTGGGCGAACAGCGCGTGGACCTCCAGGAACTCCCCGTCGTCCAGCACGTGCTCGATCACCCGGCGCATGTCGTACGGCTGGTTGGCCGAGTCGGGGATCAGCACGTCGAGCTCGGGGTCGGGCTCCAGGTCGGCGGCCGGCTCGAAGACCGGCGCCTCGTCCAGGTTGTTGGACGGCAGGTAGGACAGCAGCGCCTTGACGTAGTCGAGGGCGTCGTCCTCGTCGTCGGCCTGGTAGTGGGCCACCCCGGACTTGGTGTTGTGCGTGTGGGCCCCGCCGAGCTCCTCGAACGTGACCTCCTCGCCCGTCACCGTCTTGATCACGTCGGGTCCCGTGATGAACATCTGCGACGTCTGGTCCACCATGACGACGAAGTCGGTCAGCGCGGGCGAGTAGACGTGGCCGCCGGCCGCGGCGCCCATGATGAGCGAGATCTGCGGGATCACGCCGGAGGCGTGCACGTTACGCTTGAAGATCTCCGCGTAGAGCCCGAGCGCGACCACGCCCTCCTGGATGCGCGCGCCGCCGCCCTCGTTGATGCCGATGATCGGGCAGCCGGTCTTGATCGCCAGATCGAGCACTTTGACGATCTTCTCGCCGTACACCTCGCCAAGTGAGCCGCCGAAGACCGTCACGTCCTGCGAGAACACGCACACCTGCCGGCCGTCGACAGTGCCGTGGCCGGAAATGACGCCGTCGCCGTAAGGCCGCCGCTCCTCCAGCCCGAACATCGTGGACCGGTGCCGGGCGAACTCGTCGAACTCCACGAACGAGCCTTCGTCCAGCAGCGCCAGCACCCGCTCTCTGGCGGTCATCTTGCCCTTGGCGTGCTGCTTGGCCACCGCGGCCGCCGACCCCGCGTGGACGGCCTCGTCGAGCCGTCGCTCCAGGTCAGCGATTTTTCCAGCAGTGGTATGGATGTCCAGATTTTCCGGTAGGTCGTCAGCCGCTGCAGTCATGCGCGCAAATCTAGTCCGTCCGTCAGAGTGGATCCATAAGAGTCTCCCTAGGGGACCGTCGCCTTGAAGCGACGAGGGAATCGGGAGTGGGAGGGCCGTCAAGGCGAGCGTGCCCTGACTTGTCGGGGCCGCACATCACGGATGTCCTTCCTGGTTTTGTCGGCACCAGCCGATATCGTGGCGTTGTCGTTACCCAGCGTGACGGCGTCCCTCGTCACGACCAGCGACGGACAGCATCTGAGCAACCCCCGTCACCTGGCCGCCACCGCTGACCGGCTGGCCGCCGCGCAGCGGGCTCTGGCGCGCAAGAAGCGGGGTTCCAAGCGGCGGCGTAAGGCGGTGGCCCGCGTGGCCGCGTTGCACGCCAGGGTGCGCAGGCAACGTCTGGACGGCGCGCACAAGGCCGCGCTCGCTCTGGTCCGGGCCTATGACGTGATCGTGCACGAGGACCTGCGGATCGCGAACATGACCCGCTCGGCGTCCGGCACGACCGAAGCTCCCGGCCGCAACGTCGCGGCCAAGTCCGGCCTCAACCGGAGCATCCTGGACGCGGGCTGGGGGGTGTTCCTGACGATCCTCGCGTACAAGGCTGAAAGCGCCGGTCGAGAGCTGATCGCGGTGAACCCCGTCGGCACCTCCCGCACCTGCGCCCGCTGCGGGCACAGCGCGAAGGAGAACCGCGTCACCCAGGCCGCGTTCGCCTGCACGGCGTGCGGGCATGCCGCGCACGCTGACGTGAATGCGGCGGTCAACATCTTGAGGGCAGGGCTTGCCCTTCGCCAGGCTGCGCAAGCGGCTTAGCGAGAAGCCGCTCCCTTCAGGGAGCGGAGGAGTCACGACGGATGCCGTTCGTACTACCTCGGCGGGGTTGGCGCGAGCCGGTATGCCGTGACGGCATGTCGTTGAAGTATTCGGCGAACGCGTTTTCCACGTCCCCGCCGACTGCGGCCAAGGACTTCGCCACCAAGAAGGTGAAGGTGACCGAGGACGGTCAGCCGGTCATGGTGGTGAGGCTGCTGGCGATGGACGGCAGCGACTCCACCATGATCAAGTTCAACCTGGCGGGCGAACAGCATCACCTGGTGCTCGCGGCGGTGTCGAAACCCACCTGACCTGCCTGGCTCCAGTGGTCTAGTCCATTTGATGAGACCGGTCTACGGTCGTTCGTGGCGACTCGCTACCCTTCGAAACATGATTGACCAGGGGCTCGAACATCGCAGCGCCGCCGTGACCGAGATGCCGGACGAGCTGCGCCACGATGTGCGGCTGCTCGGCAAGCTGCTCGGCCAGGTGCTGGCCGAACAGGGCGGCGAAGACCTGCTGGCCGACGTCGAACGGCTGCGCAAGGCGGTCATCGCCGCGCGCAGGGGCGAGATCTCGGCCGACGAGATCACCGCCATGATCGCGGGATGGGAGATCGAGCGGGCAGTCGAGGTGGCCCGGGCGTTCACCTGCTACTTCCACCTGGCCAACCTGGCCGAGGAGCACTACCGCATCCGCACGCTGCGCGAACGCGACGCCGAGGGCAGGGTGCAGCGCGAGTCGCTCGCCCAGGCCGTGCGCGAGCTGGGCCACGAGCGCGTCACCGAGCTGGTGGAGGGCCTCGAGCTGCACCCGGTGCTCACCGCGCACCCCACCGAGGCGCGCAGGCGCGCGGTCGTCACCGCGATCCAGCGGGTCAGCGGCCAGCTCACCGAGTACAACTCCCCTGGCCGCGGCGCCTCCGAGCGGGCGGAGAGCAAGCGGCGCATGCTGGAGGAGATCGACCTGCTGTGGCGCACGGCCCAGCTCCGCTCCACCAAGCTCGACCCGCTCGACGAGGTGCGCACCGCCATGGCCGCCTTCGACGAGACGCTGTTCCGTACGGTGCCGCAGGTCTACCGCGCCCTCGACGCGGCGCTCGGCGCGGCGGCCGACCCTGCCCGCGACGGAGGCACCGGCGCCCGCCCGCCCCGGGCCAGGCCGTTCATCCGCTACGGCAGCTGGATCGGCGGCGACCGCGACGGCAACCCCAACGTCACGGCCAGGGTCACGCGTGAGACCGTCCAGATCCAGTCCGAGCACGTGCTGACGGCCCTCGAGACCGCCTGCTCGCGCATCGGCCGCACGCTGACGGCCTCCGCGCAGTTCGCCCCCTGCTCGCCCGAGCTCAAGACGGCGCTGGCCACGGCCGTGGACGCCTACCCCGAGGTCGTCTCCGAGCTGGCCACCCGCTCGCCGCGCGAGCCGCACCGGCAGTGGCTGCTCTTCGTGGCCGCGCGCATCGCCGCCACCCACCGCCGCGACCTCGACCTGGCCTACCGCTCGCCCGACGAGCTGCTGGCCGACCTGCGCCTGGCGCAGGAGTCGCTGGCTGCGAGCGCGCCGCGGCAGGCGTACGGCGAGTTGCAGCACCTCATCTGGCAGGTCCAGACGTTCGGCTTCCATCTGGCCGAGCTGGAGGTGCGCCAGCACTCCCAGGTGCACGCCGCCGCACTGGAGGAGCTGCGGGCGGGCGGCGAGCCGTCGGAGCGCACCGAGGAGGTCCTGGCCACGATCCGGGTGATCGCCTGGATCCAGGAGCGGTTCGGGGTCAGCGCCTGCTCCCGCTACGTGGTGTCCTTCACCCGCTCGGCCGACGACGTCGCGGCCGTCTACGAGCTGGCCGGGCACGCGCTCGGCGACCGCGCGCCCGTGCTCGACGTCGTGCCGCTGTTCGAGTCGGGCGAGGACCTCGCCAACTCGCCGCGCGTGCTCACCGGGATGCTCGACATCCCGCAGGTGCGGCAGCGCCTGGCCGACACCGGCCGGCGCATGGAGATCATGCTGGGCTACTCCGACTCGGCCAAGGAGCTCGGCCCCGCCGCGGCCACCCTGCGGCTCTACGAGGCGCAGGAGGAGCTGACCCGCTGGGCCGCCGAGCACGACGTGAAGCTGCGCATGTTCCACGGCCGCGGCGGCGCGCTCGGCCGCGGCGGCGGCCCGGCCAACCGCGCCGTGCTGGCCCAGGCCCCCGGCTCGGTGGCGGGCCGGTTCAAGGTCACCGAGCAGGGCGAGGTCATCTTCGCCCGCTACGGCCACATCGCGATCGCCCGCCGCCACCTGGAGCAGGTGGCCAACGCCGTGCTGCTGGCCTCCTCGCCGACGATCGGGTCGCGCACCGCGGCCGCCGCCGAACGGTTCCGCGGCCTGGCCGAGCAGGTCGCCACGGCGTCCGAGCGGGCCTACAGGTCGCTGACCGAGGCGGCGGGCTTCCCCGAGTGGTTCGGCCTGGTCAGCCCGCTCGAGGAGATCGGCACGCTGCGTCTCGGCTCGCGTCCGGCCCGCCGCGGCCTGGGCGCGCCGCGCTCGCTCGACGACCTGCGGGCGATCCCGTGGGTGTTCGCGTGGGCGCAGACCCGGGTCAACCTGCCCGGCTGGTACGGCCTCGGCACCGGCCTGGCGGCCGTCGGCGACATCGAGGAGCTGCGGGCGGCGTACACCGAGTGGCCGCTGTTCAACGCGATGCTCGACAACGCCGAGATGTCGCTGGCCAAGACCGACCGCTCGATCGCCAAGCGCTATCTGGCGCTGGGCGGCAGGGAGGACTTCGCCCGGCAGGTGCTGGAGGAGTACGACAGGACCCGCGAGCTGGTGCTCAGGGTCACGGGGCACAGGCGGCTGCTGGAGAACCGCAAGGTGCTCTCGCGGGCGGTCCAGCTGCGCGACCCGTACGTCGACGCGCTGTCGCACCTGCAGTTGCGGGCCCTGCGCGCGCTGCGCACCGGCAACCCGTCGGAGCGGGAGCGCGACCGGCTGTCCACGCTCCTGCTCCTGTCGGTCAACGGTGTCGCGGCGGGGCTGCAGAACACCGGCTGAGCCGGCGGAGAGCGTCGAAGAAGGCCCGGATGTCGGAGGCGAGCACGTCCGTGGCGCTGTGCGCGGTGTAGTGGCCACGCGCCGGGGCGGGCAGCGTCTTCCAGGAGACGATGTTCGCGTGGTCGCGTTCGGCGAAACGGCGGATCGACCGGAAGTCGCCCTCGGCCATGGCCAGCGCCGTCGGCACGGTCGTGGGCTCCTTCGGCTGCTCCGTGCGGGCGTTCTCCCAGTAGAGCCGCAGCGCGGAGCCCGCGGTGCCGGTGAACCAGTGGACGGCGGCGTTGGCCAGCACGAAGTCGTCGTCGAGGTCCTCGTCGAAGAGCTGGGCGAGCCAGCCCACGAGCCCGGCGGGGGAGTCGGCGAGGGCGTGCGCGAGCGTCTGCGGCTGTTGTGACTGCAGCACGTTGAAGGCGCCCTTCTCCTTCCAGAACCAGTCGAGCACGGCCAGCCCCGCCTGGTCGTCCTCGCTCAGGTCGGCGAACTCCGCGGGGTCGCCGGACGGGAACGAGAAGAGCTGCGTGACGTGCACGCCGACGACGTGCTCGGGGTCGATCCTGCCGACCTCGGGCGAGATCATCGACCCGGCGTCGTTGCCCGCGGCGCCGTAGCGCTCGTAGCCGAGCTCGGCCATGAGCGCGGCCCACGCCCTGGCGATGCGCTGGTTGTTCCAGCCCGGCTCGCGCGTCGGCCCCGAGAAGCCGTAGCCGGGCAGCGACGGGACGACCAGGTGGAAGTGGCGCGACAGCGGCTCGATGGCGTCGAGATATTCGACGACGGAGCCGGGCCAGCCGTGGGTGAGGATCAGCGGCAGGGCCTCGGGGTTGTCGGAGCGCACGTGGAAGAAGTGCACGTTCTGCCCGTCGATCTCGGTGGTGAACTGCGGGTACGCGTTGAGCCTGGCCTCCAGCGCCCGCCAGTCGAACCCGTCGCGCCAGCGGCCGACCAGGCGCTTGACCCGCTCGACGCTCACTCCCTGGTCGGCGCCGTCGATCTCGTCGGTGAAGCGGGTCAGGGCGAGGCGGGCCCGCAGGTCGTCGAGGTCGGCCTGCGGGACGGCGATGCGGAAGGGGGTGATGCTCATGACGATCCTCTCGGGAACGGTTCGTTCTGTTCCGATACTAGCAGAACGGAATGCTTCATTCCAATAGGTCTCCCGCCGTCGGCGAACCCACCGCCATCGGCCAAGATGGGGAGATGGCCAACTCGCGCTACTCCGACCTCGACCGCCCGCCACTGAACGCGGCGGCGCTCAACCGCGCGCTGGTCCGCCCAGGCTCGTTGTGGACGGGCGTCACGGTCGTCGAGAGCACCGGCTCGACCAACGCCGACCTGGCCGGCGCCGCCAAGGAGGGGGCGCGGGAGGGGTCCGTGCTGGTGGCGGAGGCGCAGGCCGCGGGCCGCGGGCGGCTGGGCCGCTCCTGGTCGGCTCCACCCCGCTCGGGCCTGACGTTCTCGATCCTGCTCCGGCCGCACGTCCCCCTCGCCTCCCAGGGCTGGCTGACCCTCTTGTACGGCGTCGCCGCCGCATCGGCGGTGCGCCGCCTGGCCGAGGTCGACGTGCGCCTGAAGTGGCCCAACGACCTGCTGGTCGGCGAGCGCAAGCTGGCCGGCGTGCTCGCCGAGCGCGCCGACGACGCCGTCGTCATCGGCATGGGGCTGAACGTGTCGCTCAAACCCGACGAACTGCCCGTCGAGACCGCCACGTCGCTGGGCATCGAGCAGGCGGCCTGCCTCGACCGCGATCCGCTGCTGCGGGCCGTGTTGCGCGAGGTCGAGAGCCACTACCACGACTGGGTCGACGCCAAGGGCGACGCGGAGGCGTCCGGGCTGCGCTCGGCCTACCTCGCGACCAGCGCCACGGTCGGGAGGCAGGTCAGGGTGGAGCTGCCGGGCGATCAGGCGCTGACCGGCCGGGCGTCCGGCATCGACCAGTGGGGGCACCTCCAGGTGGAGTCCGGCGGCGAGCACTACACGCTGAGCGCGGGCGACGTCGTCCACGTGCGCATGGCCTGAGATGCGGAGGGTGCGCGCCGCACCACCGCGATAGCCGCCGGGGCCGCGAGGATGGCACCATTCTTCGCATGACCCTTCCCGACCATCATCTGACGCAGGGTGAGCGGCGCGTCAGGTCCTTCCACCCGCACTGGAAGCGGCTCGTCGGCCCCTTCGTCGCGCTGGTGCTCATCGCGGCGGCCGCCGGCGCGGCTCTCTACTTCATCCCGGCCGACTGGGAGTTCGCCTTCCACGCCAGGATCGCCACCGGCGTCATCGGCCTCATCCTGCTGACGATCTGGTCGTTCGTCCCCTACCTGCAGTGGAAGAACACCGGCTACGTGCTCACCACCCACCGCTTCACGATCAGCACCGGCGTGCTCAACAAGTCGACCGACGAGATCCCGATCGCCAAGGTCAACACGGTCAGCTCCGACCAGACGTTCCCCGAGCGGCTGCTCGGCTGCGGCACGCTGACGGTCGAGTCCGCCTCCGACAGGGGCGAGATCGTGCTGCGCGACATCCCGAGGATCCAGGACGTCCGCACCGAGCTGTTCCGGCTCGTCGAGGACGCCTCCGACGGGACGATCGACGGCCGCTGACGCCCGCTCCCGCGAGCGGGAGAATCGTTCCGGCCGGACGGCCCGGCGTGGTGCGGCCCTATGTCTTGCGGAGATCATCCTCCTGACACAAGATGGCTGGCATGCCGTACGAAGTGCAGGGCGTGATCGCCAGGGGCAAGGGTCAGGAAGTTTCGCTCGAGACGGTCGTGGTTCCCGATCCGGGGCCGGGCGAGGCGGTCGTCAACGTGCAGGCCTGCGGGGTCTGCCATACCGACCTGCACTATCGGGAGGGCGGGATCGGCGACGACTTCCCCTACCTGCTCGGCCATGAGGCGGCGGGCACCGTCGAGGCGGTGGGCGAGGGGGTCACGGGGCTGGAGCCGGGCGACTTCGTCATCCTCAACTGGCGGGCCGTGTGCGGCCAGTGCCGGGCCTGCCTGCGCGGCCGGCCGTGGTACTGCTTCAACACCCACAACGCCCGCCAGAAGATGACGCTCGCCGACGGCACGGAGCTGTCGCCCGCGCTGGGCATCGGCGCGTTCCAGGCCAGGACGCTCGTCGCCGCCGGCCAGTGCACCAAGGTCTCCGCCGAGGCGCCGGCCCAGGTGGCGGGGCTGCTCGGCTGCGGTGTCATGGCCGGCATCGGCGCGGCGATCAACACCGGCGGGGTGACGCGCGGCGACAGCGTGGCGGTCATCGGCTGCGGCGGCGTCGGCGACGCGGCCGTGCTGGGCTCGTCGCTGGCCGGCGCCGCGAAGATCATCGCGGTCGACGTGGACGACCGCAAACTCGAGTGGGCCCGCGGCTTCGGCGCCACCCACACGGTCAACTCCCGCGACAACGACCCGGTCGAGGCCATCCGCGACCTCACCGGCGGCTTCGGCGCCGACGTGGTCATCGAGGCGGTGGGGCGGCCCGAGACGTACGAGCAGGCGTTCTATGCCCGTGACCTGGCCGGCACGGTCGTGCTGGTCGGCGTGCCGACCCCCGAGATGCGGCTGCAGCTGCCGCTGCTCGACGTGTTCGGGCGCGGTGGCTCGCTCAAGTCCTCCTGGTACGGCGACTGCCTGCCCTCGCGCGACTTCCCCATGCTGATCGACCTGTTCCTGCAGAACCGCCTGCCGCTCGACCGGTTCGTCACGGAGACGATCCAGCTCGGCCAGGTCGAGGAGGCGTTCGGCAAGATGCACCGCGGCGAGGTGCTGCGCTCGGTGGTGGTCCTCTGATGATCGACCGGGTCATCACCTCGGGCACGTTCTCGCTGGACGGCGGCACGTGGGAGGTCGACAACAACGTCTGGCTGGTGGGCGACGCCCGCGAGGTGGTCGTCATCGACGCCGCCCACGACGCCACGCCCATCGCCGAGCGGGTGGGCGGGCGCGCGGTCAGGGCCATCGTCTGCACCCACGCCCACAACGACCACATCAACGCGGCAGTGCCTCTCGCCGGCCTGACGGGGGCGCCGATCCGGCTGCACCCCGCCGACCAGGTGTTGTGGGAGCAGCAGTACGCCGACTCGCTGTCGTACGAACCGCTGGCCGACGGCGAGAAGATCGCGGTCGGCGGCATCACGCTGCAGATCCTGCACACGCCCGGTCACGCGCCGGGAGCGGTCTGCGTGTACGCGCCCGAGCTGGGCGCGCTGTTCAGCGGCGACACGCTGTTCAAGGGCGGGCCCGGTGCGACCGGGCGTTCCTACAGCTCGTTCGACACGATCATCGACTCGATCAGAGAGCGCCTGCTGGCGTTGCCCGCGGAGACCGTCGTGCACACCGGGCACGGCGACTCGACCTCCATCGGCGCGGAGGCGCCGCACCTTGAGGAGTGGATCGCCCGGGGTCACTGAGAGGAGTGGCTCGCACGCGTACGGGTACATCACTGTGGCGTACCTAACGTAGGCAAGCCTTACCAAAGTGGGCTACCTTAGGTGTGCCTTACCTAATGGTGTTCCCCCTTTGGCTCGAGAGGTTTGTCCCCGGATGTACGTGTGCGTGTGCCGTGCGGTGACCGAGAACGAGGTGCACGACTGCATTGCCGCCGGGGCTACCAGCGCGAAGCAGATCCGTGACACCACCGGGGCTGGTGGTGACTGTGCCCGATGTGTGCGGAAAATCTGTGCGATCCTGAAACGGTCTGAAGAACTGACGACCGCGTAGCCGGATAGCAGCAAGGGGCCTGCCATGCAGGGCGACAAGCAGATCATCGAGCTGCTCAACGAGCAGTTGACCGCCGAACTGACCGCGATCAACCAGTATTTCCTCCACGCCAAGATGCAGGAGAACTGGGGATACACCAAGCTTGCCGAGCACACCCGCGCTGAGTCGATCGACGAGATGCGCCACGCCGAACGCCTGACCGACCGCATCCTGTTCCTCGAAGGGCTGCCCAACTACCAGCGCCTGGGCACCCTGCACATCGGCCAGACCGTCGAGGAGCAGCTCAGGGCCGACCTGGAGGTGGAGCTGTCGGTGGTGCAGCGGCTGCGGCCGGCCATCCAGCTCATGCGGGAGAAGGGCGACGTCACCTCCGCCCGCATCTTCGAGGAGATCCTCGAGGACGAGGAGGTGCACATCGACTACCTGGAGACGGAGCTCGACCTGATCCGCAGCCTCGGTGAGCAGCTCTACCTCGCCCGCTACGCCGAGCCGCCCTCGGCCGACTGACCGCTCCCCGTCACGACCGCGTACGCCGCCCCCGCGGCGGCGTTCCAGGCCAGGGTGTCGCCGGAGCGGCGCGCGCCCACGTGGTCGCCCCGCCCGTCCAGCACCCGGCTGGCGGCCGTGATGGCCGCCGAACGTAACGTGATCGGGCCGCCGCGCCCCGTGCGCAGCGTGATCCGCTCGGCGGCGCCGTCACGCCAGGAGGCGTCCACCGTCACGTCGCCCCTGGCCCGCAGCCCGCGCACCGACCCCGCAGGCCAGGCGGACGGCAGCGCGGGCAGCACGTGGATCTCGCCGGGCCGGCTCTGCACCAGCATCTCCGCGATGCCCGCGGTGGCCCCGAAGTTGCCGTCGATCTGGAACGGCGGGTGCGTGTCCCACAGATTGTCCAGCGTGGAGTGCCTGAGCTGCTCGCGCAGCATCGTGTGCGCGTGGTCGCCGTCGAGCAGCCGCGCCCAGAAACTGATCTTCCACGCCTTGCTCCAGCCGGTGCCGCCGTCACCCCTGGCCGCCAGCGCGACCCCGGCCGCCCCGCCCTCGCGGCTCTCCGCCGTGATCTGGCGCCCGGGGTACAGCGCGTACAGGTGGGACACGTGCCGGTGCGTGTTGCCGGGGTCGTCCCAGTCGGCCTTCCACTCCTGGAGCTGCCCCCAGGATCCGATCCTGAGCCCGGGATCGAGCCGGGCCAGCGCCTCCCGCACCCGCGCGCGGAACGCGGCGTCGGCGTCCAGCACGCCGGCGGCCTCGGCCACGTTCGTGAGCAGGTCCCAGACGATCTGCTGCGCCATCGACGCCCCGGCCGAGAAGTCGCCCTGCTCGGGCGAGTAGCTCGGCGAGACGACGAGGCCGCCGTCGCGGGGGTCGGTGTGCAGCGTGTCCAGCCAGAACCGCGCGGCCCCCTTCATCACCGGGTAGGCGGTCTCGCGCAGGTAGCGGATGTCGCCGCTGAACAGGTAGTGCTCGTACATCTGCCGGGTCAACCAGGCGGCCGCCTCCGGGAACCAGAACGCGGTGGCCCAGTCGTGCACGCCGGTGAACCCGAACGGGTTCGTCTCGTTGTGCACCACCCACCCGCCGGCCCCGAACATCTCCCGCGCCGTCACCTCGCCCGGCGCCACCAGCGCCGTGACGAAGTCGTCGTACGGCCGCGCCGTCTCGGCCAGGTTCGTCACCTCGGCGGGCCAGTAGTTCATCTGCAGGTTGATGTTGGTGTGGTAATCGCCGGACCAGGGCGGGCTGGTGGAGTCGTTCCAGACGCCCTGCAGGTTCGCGGGCAACGACCCGGGCCGCGACGAGGCGATCAGCAGGTAGCGGCCGTAGGCGAAGAACAGCGCCTCCAGCGCGCGGTCGTCCGCCCCCTGGCCGCCGGTGTAGGCGGCCCGCAGCCGGTCCGTGGGGACGGCCGGCGTCCGCTGCCCGAGGTCCAGCACCACCCGGTCGAACAACGCCCGGTGATCGTCCTGGTGGGCCCGCCTCAGCGCGTCGTAACCCAGCGCCACGGCCCGGTCCACGGCGGCGGTGACGGCGGCGTGCGGGTCGTCGCCGCGGTAGGCCGGGTACGTCCCGGCGTAGTCGGTGCCCGCCGACATCACGAAGAACGCGCTGTCGGCTCCGGTGACCGTGATCAGGCCGTCCCCGTCGGTGCGGGTGCCGCCCTCCGCGACCACGTGCACCTGGGCCACGTACCTCAGCCCGTTGTCCGCCAGCGCTCCCCTGAGCGTCAGCCGCCCGTTGGCGACGCCGGCCTGCTCGGGCGGCAGGTGCGGCGAGGTGGCGCGGAGCGTGAACGACACCGCGCCCGCCCGGTCGGCCGAGAGCCGCCCCGCGATCACGTTCGCCGGATGGCAGGCGAAGTATTCGCGCGCGTGGCGTACGCCGCCCGCGGTGTAGCCGACCCTGACCACTGCCTCCCGAAGGCGTAACTCCCGCCGGTAGCCGCCGGCTGTGCCGTGCTCCGCCATCTCCAGCCACAGGTCGCCGAACGCCTGGTACGCCCCGAATCCCGACTTCGGCTGCCCCAACTCGGCCGCGACCTCCTCGGGCGACATCCGCGGGTCGCGGTCGAGCCGCCGCCTGACCCCCGCCAGGGCGTCCGGCCGGGGCGAGGTCCAGTTGCCGAAGTCGTAGCCCTGTGCCGACCCTGGACCGCCGGTCCACAACGTCTTCTCGTTGAACTGGAGCCGCTCGGTGCGGGTGCCGCCGAAGACCATCGCCCCGAGGGCGCCGTTGCCGATGGGCAGTGCCTGGGTCTCCCAGTCGGTGGCCGGTTCGTCGTACCAGAGCGTCAGATCATCGGGTGTATCTCCCGGGAGGTCCGCCATGCGGCCCCAGGGTACCAGGGCAGCACGGAGAGACATCCGACCTCTGCTCAGGGAATGAGCCGGTAGAAACGCCAGAAGCCGAAGTCCTTGATGGGCAGGATCTCGACGTCGGAGAAGCCGGCCTCGCGGGCGTAGCGGCGCAGCGTGCCCGGTCGCAGCACGGTGCCGGTGGCGGCCGAGGGCTGCTCGTTCATCGCGTCGGGCAGGCAGATGAGCAGGCTGAAGCCGTACATCAGCCGCTCGACGTCGTCCGCGGGGGCCGTGAAGGAGTCGCCGACGGCCTCGTCCATGATCACGACGGCGCCGTCCGGGCTCGTCGCCCGCCGTGCCGCCGCCAGCGTCTCCACCGGCCGCGGCATGTCGTGCACGCACTCGAAGGCGAAGACGGCGTCGTAGCGGCTCTCGTGCAGCAGGGCAGCGTCGCCGCGGCGGAAGGTCACCCGGTCCCCGAGACCCGCGCCGGCCGCGTTGCGGGTGGCCAGTTCGACGGACGGGCCGTCGATGTCGACGCCCTCCACGGTCGCTCCGGGGTAGGCCCTGGCCAGCGCGATGGCCGACCATCCACCGCCGCAGCCCACGTCGGCGACGCGGGCGCCGGGGCGGCGCAACACGGCGTCCAGCTCGGGCACGCCCGCGAGCGCGTCCGGCAGTGCGTGCTCGAACCAGGGCCGGTTCATGTCGGCCTGCGACTCCCGCATGTCGGCCCCGAACGCCGCCCAGGGCACCCCGCCGCCGTCGCGGTAGGCGACCAGGAGCGCGGGCAACTGGACGGACGCGCCGGCCAGCATCCGGGCCAGCGGGGCGAGGTAGGCCAGGCTGGACTCGTCGGTCAGCACCTCCGCCGCGCCGCCGGGCAGGGCGAAGCGGCCGTCCTCCGCGGCCTCCAGGATCCCGGTGGCGGCCTGCTGCTCCAGCCACTCCCTGGCGTACCGCTCGTGGCCGCGGGAACGGGCGACCAGTTCGGCGGCGTCGGCCGGGCCGTGCGCGGCCAGCGCGCGATACCAGCCCATCCGGTCGCCGATGTGCATGGAGAGCAGGTCGATGGTGCCGAGTGCCGATCCCAGCAGGCGGTCGGCGAACGCGTCGGTGCTCGTGGTCATCATGATCATCTCCTTCTTCCGGCCGGGCCCCGATCGAGGATCGGCGCCACGCGGCACCTGGAAAAGGTCTTTCGCCACACAATCGGTTCCGCCGTGACGCGTCCCCTACCCGGGCGCTCGGCCGGGGAAAGTGATCGGCGGAAAGTGCTGAGCGGAATTTTCACTCTGGCGCGTCGTGCACGGGCCGCCAAGTTTCGCGTCGATAATCACGGTAATTTAATCCTGACTAAGTGATATTTAGCCGAGTTTGCCCAGGTCAATGGATAGGTCAACTACGAGTCAAACCGCGCGCTGTGCCCGGGAAACGATCGCCTAAGGTCCTACGATCGCTTCATGACCTGCGTACTTCTAGCCGAGGATGACACCTCGATTTCTGAGCCGCTCGCGCGTGCGCTACGCCGCGAGGGTTATCAGGTCGAGGTGAGCCCCGATGGCCCGCAGGCCCTGGAAAGGGCCCTGTCGGGCGGCATAGACCTCATCGTTCTCGACCTTGGCCTGCCCGAAATGGACGGTCTGGAGGTGGCCCGCCGGATCCGCGCCGAAGGGCACGGCACTCCGGTTCTGATACTCACCGCACGCGTGGACGAGGTCGACACGGTCGTCGGGCTCGACGCGGGCGCCGACGACTACGTGACGAAACCGTTCCGGCTGGCCGAACTGCTCGCCAGGGTCCGCGCCCTGCTGCGGCGCGGCACCTCGGAGACCCCGGTCGTCCAGGGGGTGCGCATCGACGCCGACTCGCGCCGGGCCTGGATGGGGGAGAAGGAGCTCCACCTGACGACCAAGGAGTTCGACCTGCTGCGCGTGCTCGTGCGCGACGCCGGCAAGGTCGTCACCCGCGAGCAGATCATGCGGGAGGTCTGGGACACGAACTGGTGGGGTTCGACCAAGACCCTCGACATGCACATCTCCTGGCTGCGCCGCAAGCTCGGCGACGATGCCGCCAAGCCCCGCTACATCACGACCGTCCGGGGAGTCGGCTTCCGGTTCGAACGCGAGTAGGCGGATGCGCCGCCGACTGCTCACCTCCACCCTGGTCGTCGCGGTCATCGCGGTCCTGTTGCTGGGGGTCCCCCTGGGCGTCGTGGTGAGTCGCCTGATCGTCGACGAAGCGGCCCAGGAGCTTGGGTCCGAAGCCAAGCGTCTCGTGGGAGAGGTGGAATACGCCCGTGTCCAGGAGACGCCACTCGACCCCCAGCAACTGGAGCAGAAATACCCGGGAAGATACATCCAGATCTGGGAGCACGGAACCCCCCTCCGGGTGACCGTGGTCGGCTCGCCCCCGCCGTCCGGCCACCTCATGACGGAGGACGCCCAGACCAACACCGGCGTCTACGTCCGGATCAGTCGCGACCGCGACCAGGTCGAACAGGACGTGGCCGCCCGCCTGCTGCTCATCGTGGCCCTGGCCGTGGCCGCTCTGGCGGTGGCCGTGAGCCTGGCCGTGGTCCAGTCACGCCGGCTGACGCTCCCCCTGCAGGACCTGGCGAAGATCGCCGACCGGCTCGGCTCGGGCGACGCGCGGCCGAGCAAGCACCGCTACGGCATCCCCGAGCTCGACCGGGTGGCCCAGGTGCTCGACCGCAGCGCCACCCGCATCTCCGACCTGCTCACCCGCGAGCGAGAGTTCGCCACCGACGCCTCCCACCAGCTCCGCACGCCGCTGACCGGCCTGACCATGCGGCTGGAGGAGATCGTCGCCTCCTCCGACGAGCCGGAGGTCGTCCGCGAGGAGGGCGAGGCGGCGATCGTCCAGGCGGAGCGGCTCACCGCCGTGATCGACGAGTTGCTGGCCGCGGCCCGCCGCCAGCGCCACGCCCAGGCACATCCGGTCGCCATCGACGAGATCCTCGGTCAGCAGATCATCGAATGGGAGCCGGTCTTCCGCGACGCGGGCCGCGAGATCCGGCTCGACGGCACCCGCGGGATGAAGGCGATGGCCACCACCGGCGGCTTCGGCCAGGTGATCGCCTCCCTGCTGGAGAACTCCCTGCGCCACGGCGGCGGCGCCGTCACCGTGACGTCCACCTGCGGCGACAACTACGTGGTGATCGAGGTCGCGGACGAGGGCCAGGGCATCGCCGACGAGATCGCCCCGAGGATCTTCGAGCGGAACGTCAGCGGCGGCGGAGGCACCGGACTCGGCCTGACGCTGGCCCGCGCGCTGGCCGCCGCCGACGGCGGCAGACTGGAGCTGGTGCGCCGGCGCCCGGCCACGTTCGCCGTCTTCCTGCGCCCCGCGGAGGAGAACGGCGGCAACCGCGTGGTCAGCGGTCCTGCTTGACCCCGGCTTCCGGCAGCTCGACCGGGATGGGCTCGGTGGCCTCCAGGAACACCCACTTCTTGTACGACCAGAAGCGGAACAGCGTGCCGAGCCCGACGCCGATGATGTTGGCGATGTTGGCGCTGAGGGCGTCGTCGAGGTGGAGCGTGTAGGTGGTGAAACCGATCACCAGCAGCCCGAACAGCAGGGCGATGCCGTTGAGCAGGAAGAACAGGAAATATTCGCGCCCGAGCCCGCTCTGCTCCCGGTGCCGGAACGTCCAGTAGCGGTTGCCCAGATAGGCGAACGTCGCCGAGATCGTGGTCGCGAAAACCTTGGAGGTGAGCGGCCCCAGGCCGACCCCCAGCAGGAAGAGGTTGTAGGCGCCGGTGTCGATCAGGAACGCGATGGCCCCGATGCTGCCGAATTTGGCCAGCTCGTGCAGCAGGGAGGCGAACCGCTCGTAGAGGCGTTTGGCGAAGTCCACGTCTCTGCTCGGTCCCTTCCTTCGTCGAGCCTGACCAACTCAGCGTACCGGCCACCGTGTAGGCCCGGTGTCAGACAGATGAACATACCGCGCAAAGGAACGTTCATCGTGAAAACGTCCTAACCCCCGCCAAGCCCGCTAACCTGCCATGATCTGGAAGGGTCGCCCGTCAGGGAAGTCGTTCCGTCCCGGTAAGCTCACCTGGCGTGAGTTCCTACAGCCCTATCGGACCGGTCGTGGGCATCGTCGGCGCCGGCCAGCTCGCCCGGATGACGCAGCCGCCCGCCATCGCGCTCGGCGTCGAACTGCGGGTGCTGGCCGCGGCCCCCGACGAGAGCGCCGCCCGGGTGATCCCCGACACGCGGGTCGGAGACTATCGCGATCTCGGCGACCTCCGCGCGTTCGCCAAGGGCTGCGCCGCGATCACGTTCGACCACGAGCACGTGCCCACCGAGCACATCAGGGCCCTGGTCGCCGACGGCCACACCGTGCACCCGGGGGCCGACGCCCTCGTGCACGCCCAGGACAAAGCGGTCATGCGCGAGCGGCTGACCGCGATCGGCGTGCCCTGCCCGGCCTGGGCCAGGGTCGGCACGGCCGCCGACGCCGAGCGCTTCGCCGGCGAGCACGGCTGGCCGATGGTGCTGAAGGCCGTGCGCGGCGGCTACGACGGCCGCGGCGTGTGGGTGTGCAGGTCTGCCGCGGACGTCGCGGAGGCCCTCGCGTCCGGCGTCGAGCTGATGGCCGAGGCGTTCGTGCCGTTCGAGCGGGAGCTGGCGGTGCTGGTGGCCCGCTCGCCGCACGGGCAGGGCGTCAGCTACCCGGTCGTGGAGACCGTGCAGGAGGACGGCATCTGCGTCGAGGTGCTGGCCCCCGCGCCCGGGCTCGACCCCGAAGACGCCGCCCAGGCCCAGCGCATCGGCCTGAAGATCGCCCACGAGCTGGGGGTGACGGGGCTGCTGGCGGTGGAGCTGTTCGAGACCGCGCAGGGGCTGGTGGTCAACGAGCTGGCCATGCGACCGCACAACAGCGGCCACTGGACGATCGAGGGCGCCAGGACCTCGCAGTTCGAGCAGCACCTGAGGGCGGTGCTCGACCTGCCGCTCGGCTCGCCCACGATGACCGCGCCCGTCGTCGTCATGGCCAACCTGCTCGGCGGCGACGACCCCGGCCTGTTCAAGCGCTACGAGCACGTGCTCGCCCACGATCCGGGCATCAAGCTGCACTTCTACGGCAAGGAGGTGCGTCCGGGCCGCAAGATCGGCCACGTGACGGCCCTCGGCTCCAACCTCGACCAGGTGCGCGCCCGCGCCCGCCACGCCGCCGTCTACCTCACCACCGGGGAGTACACATGACTTCGCCCGCGGCGCGCGTCGGCATCGTCATGGGCAGCGACTCCGACTGGCCCGTCATGAAGGCCGCCGCCGAAGCGGTCGCCGAGTTCGGGGTGACGTTCGAGGCCGACGTGGTGTCGGCCCACCGCATGCCGGTCGAGATGATCGACTACGGCCGCCAGGCCGCCTCCCGCGGCCTCCAGGTGATCATCGCCGGCGCAGGCGGTGCCGCCCACCTGCCCGGCATGCTGGCCTCCGTGACGCCGCTGCCGGTGATCGGGGTGCCGGTGCCGCTCAAACACCTCGACGGGCTCGACTCCCTGCTGTCGATCGTCCAGATGCCGGCCGGGGTGCCGGTGGCCACCGTGGCCGTCGGCGGCGCCCGCAACGCGGGGCTGCTGGCCGTACGCGTTCTCGCCGCCTCCGACGCCGGGCTGCGGGCGCGCATGGAGGAGTTCCAGGCGCGGCTGAAGGAGCAGGCGTACGCCAAGGGCGAGCGGTTGCGGGCCGAGGCCGCCGAGCTCTGACCCAGGCGCGGACGCCCTGGAAAGCGCTCCCACGGGCCTGGCCGTACGGCTAGGGTGCCGTGGATGGACAACGTGATCAGGGGCCATGCCGCCCGGGTGCGGGCGGCCGACCCGCTGGTCGCAGGCCACGACGAGCTGCCCGGCGCGGGCGGGGTGCGGCTCGAGACCCGCGACGCCGCGGGTCTGGCCTCCGTCGACCGCATCAACCCGGACGACCTGCGGGCCTCCTGGTCACCGCTGGTCGTCCACCGGCTCCAGGCCCGCGTCGGCGGCCCCGACCCCGAGGCCGCGCTGGGCGGGCTGCTCGACCGGTGGATGGCGGGGTTACCCGATCCCGGCCCCGGGCAGGCGCTGGCCGTGTCGTGGCCGAGCAGGGACACCGCGCCGGTCAGGGCTCTGGCCGTGCGGGGGTTCGCGCCCATCTCCGTGGCCGCCGTCCGCCGGCTCGGCGAGCGCTCGGCGAACACGCCCGCTGCCAGGCCGCCCGGCGAGCGCTCGGCGAACACGCTCGCCGTCCGCCCGCCCGGCGAGCGCGGGGTGGGCGCGCCCGCCGTCCACCGGGCCACCGCGGATGACGCGGAGGCCATCGTGCGGATGTACGAGCGGCTGGTGGCCTACGACGCGCAGTTCGGCTGGGTGGCCCTGCGCGGCTCGACGACGGCACGGATCAAGGAACTCGTGGCGGCGGAGGTGCTGCCGCTGGAGTGGTGCTGGGTCGCCGCGACGGGCGGCCGGCCGCTGGGCTGCGTCATCGTCCAGCCGCCGGACCGCTCCCGCTGGATCGGCAAGGACGTGCGTGACTCGCCCGTGGCTTACCTCGGGGTCATGTACGTCGAGCCGGCCTGGCGGAGTCACGGCGTGGGCGCGGCGCTCGTCGACGTGGCCCATCGCCATGCGTCGGCGCGCGGAGTGGCGTCCATGATGCTCCACCACGCGCTGCCCAACCCGCTGTCCACGCCGTTCTGGGCGCGCCGCGGTTATCGCCCGCTGACCACCCAGTGGGTGCTCCACCTGCGATGACTCACGGGCGGCCCAGGGCGCGGTAGTGCCAGCCGGCCGAGCGCCACGACTCGGGGTTGAGGCAGTTGCGGCCGTCGACGATGCGCCGGGTGGCGACCACCGCCCCCAGCTGCTCGGGGTCGAGCTCCAGGAACTCCTGCCACTCCGTGAGCAGCAGGACCACGTGCGCCCCGCGCACCGCCTCGACGGCGGAATCGCCGTAGTTGAGCTCGGGATGAGCCTTACGAGCGTTGTCGAGCGCGATCGGGTCGTAGATGGTGACCCGTCCGCCCTGCTGGCCGATGGTCACGGCGACGTTGAGCGCGGGGGAGTCGCGGATGTCGTCGGAGTTGGGCTTGAACGCGGCGCCCAGCACGCCCACGGTGCAGCCGTGGAACGAGCCGCCCGCCAGCTCCCTTGCCAGGTCGACCATGCGGGCCCGCCGGCGCATGTTGATGTCGTCCACCTCGCGCAGGAACGTCAGCGCCTGGTCCGCGCCCAGCTCGCCGGCCCGCGCCATGAAGGCCCTGATGTCCTTGGGCAGGCAGCCGCCGCCGAAGCCGAGCCCGGCGTTGAGATAGCGCCCGCCGATCCTGTCGTCGTACGACAGCGCCTCGGACAACTGCTTGACGTCGGCGTGGGCGGCCTCGCAGACCTCGGCCATGGCGTTGATGAAGGAGATCTTGGTGGCGAGGAAGGCGTTCGCGGCCGTCTTGACCAGCTCGGACGTCGCGTAGTCCGTCACCACGAACGGGATCTCGCCGAGCGGTTCGTACACCTCGCGCAGCACCTTCTCCGCCCGCTCGCTGCGCACGCCGAGCACGATGCGGTCGGGGTGGAGCGTGTCCTTGACCGCGAAACCCTCCCGCAGAAACTCGGGGTTCCAGGCCAGCTCGGCCTCGGTGCCCGCGGGGGCGAGCCGGGTGAGCTTGTCGGCCAGCCGCTCGGCGGTGCCGACGGGCACGGTGGACTTGCCCACCACCAGGCATTCCCGGTCAAGGAGCGGGGCCAGGGACTCGATGGCGCTGTCCGCGTAGGAGACGTCCGCGGCGTACTCGCCGCGCTTCTGCGGGGTGCCGACGCAGAGGAAGTGCACGTCGCCGAAGGCGGCGACCTCTTCGAAGGAGGAGGTGAAGCGCAGGCGGCCGGACTCGAGCCCGCGGTGGAGCACCTCTTCGAGCCCGGGTTCGTGGATGGGGAGCTGCCCGTTGCTGAGCCGGTTGATCTTGTCGGCGTCGATGTCGAGGCCCAGGACGTCGTATCCGAGATCGGCCATGCACGCCGCATGGGTGATCCCCAGGTATCCAGTCCCGATCACCGTGAGGCGATATGGCACGAGAGAGCTCCTTTCGATCGCTGAGGCATGTTACCGGCCCGCGCTATCTCCTTCGTGCCACCTCCTCCCTTTTGCAAACCGTACCCGCTGGTAACAAGATGGTCGGACGTCCTAGTATTCGTCGCATGAGCTTCCCTCTTTACGCGCCCGCCGAGGAACACGACATGCTCAGGGAGACCGTCCGCGCCCTGGCCGACGAGAAGATCGCTCCGCACGCCGCCGAGGCCGACGAGACCGAGGAGTTCTCCTGGGACGTCTACAAGGCGCTCGTCGCGGCCGACCTGCACGCCGTTCACGTCCCCGAACAGTACGGCGGCGCGGGGGCGGACGCGCTGGCCACGGTGATCGTCATCGAGGAGGTCGCCCGCGCGTGCGCGTCGTCCTCCCTGATCCCCGCGGTCAACAAGCTGGGCACCGTCCCGCTGCTGCTCTCGGCGTCCGAGGAGCTGAAATCCCGCTACCTGGCGCCCGTCGCCCGGGGGGAGGCCATGTTCTCGTACGCGCTTTCGGAGCCGGAGGCGGGCTCGGACGCGGCCGCCATGAAGACCCGCGCGGTCGCGGACGGCGACGCGTACGTGCTCAACGGCACCAAGATGTGGATCACGAACGCCGGCGTCTCCGAGTACTACACGGTCATGGCGGTCACCGACCCGTCCGCAGGGGCGCGCGGCATCTCCGCCTTCGTGGTCGAAAAGTCCGACGAAGGCGTCTCCTTCGGGCCCAAGGAGAAGAAACTCGGCATCAAGGGCTCACCCACCCGCCAGGTGATCCTGGACGACGTACGCATTCCGGCCAGCCGCATGATCGGAGACCCAGGCACCGGCTTCAAAACCGCCCTCGCCACCCTCGACCACACCCGCATCACCATCGCCGCCCAGGCCCTCGGCATCGCCCAGGGAGCCCTCGACTACGCGATCGGCTACGTCAAGGAACGCAAGCAGTTCGGCCGGCCCGTGGCCGACTTCCAGGGCCTGCAGTTCATGATCGCCGACATGGCCATGAAACTTGAGGCGGCCCGGCAGCTCACGTACCACGCGGCGGCGAAGTCGGAGCGGGCCATGCACGGCGAACCCCAGAAAGACCTCACCTTCCTGTCGAGCGCCGCCAAGTGCGCCGCCTCGGACGCCGCCATGGAGATCACGACGGACGCGGTGCAACTGCTGGGCGGGTACGGCTACACGAAGGACTTCCCGGTGGAGCGCATGATGCGCGACGCCAAGATCACCCAGATCTACGAGGGCACCAACCAGATCCAGCGCATGGTGATGGCCCGGCAGCTCTTGAAGTAGTCCCTGCACATGCGAAAATCCCGCCTCTCGGTTTGCGGAGGCGGGGCGCGTCGTGTTGCGGTCGAGGGCTAGACGATCACTGTTCCGTGCCTGTTCCGTGAGAGATGCCGCGCGGACGGAACAGGCGGTCGTCGATCGCCCTGCGGGCACGGTCGTGGGAGCCGGGCATCATGTGGGCGTACACGCGGAGGGTGAAGCCCGGGTCCGCGTGGCCCAGGTACTCGGCGAGCTCCTTGACCGACACACCGTCGGCCAGCATGACGCTCGCGTAGTAGTGCCGGAGTTGGTGGAGCCCTTCCTTGCGAGAGGTGGCGTAGCGGCTCCGTTGCCGAGGGTCCTTGTCCGGTGCCGGGATCACGCCCGCGGCCACGAGAGCGGGCTTCCAGACGGTTTCGCTGTAGCTTCTGGCCTTGATGAAGCGATCGTCCGTCCAGCGGAACAGCAGGTGGTGCGTACGGAGCTTGCCGTCCAGCTTCTCCCAGGGCAGAGAGCAGGCCAGCGGGGGATAGGTCGAGACGTGGCGCTTGATGGCCTCGGCCCCCCAGTCGGGCAGCGGTACGACGCGCTCACGGTCGTTCTTCGGCAGAGCGAAGACGTGGTCGGCTCCAAGTTTCTTGATCTGCCGCCGCACGCGGAGAATGCGCTCCTCGAAGTCGATGTCTTCGAGGGCCAGGCCGAAGAGTTCGCCCTGTCGCAATCCGCATGCGGCCCCGAGCATGGGGAGCAGGCGGAAAAGGGCAGGGTGAGCGTCGATGAGGGAGTGAACCCGTTCGTCCGACCACGCCGTGATCTCTGCGGCGGTGCGCTTCGGCACCTGGACGATCGGCGACTTGGCGGGACTGCGCTTGATCGCCTCGTCGGCCACAGCCAGGTCGAGGATGCCCTGAAGGACCAGAAAGGCCGTCTGTACGGTCGAGGTCTCGAAGCGGCTGCTCAGGTCACTGATCCAGGACTGGATCTGGGACGGCTTGATGCTCTTCACCTGGCGTTTGGCGAAGGCCGGCGCGACGTGAAGGCGGTGGATGTACTCGTATCGGATCTTGGTCGACGGGTCGACGAGACGGGAGGCAAGCCAGCGTTCGGCGAAGTCTGCGAAAAGCACCTTGCCGGCGTTCGGGTCGATGTAGTCGCCTCGGGCGATGTCAGCGCCCATGGTGGCGATCTTGCGCTCGGCGTCGGCCTTGCGGTCGTACGCGGCCGAGCGCTCGTTGCCGTCAGGATCCACCCAGACGGCGAGCCAGCGCTTGCCCTTGCCATGGCGCGCGGTCTTGACCTTGCGGGGCTTGCCGTCGGGGGTGCGGACCGTCTTTGTCCACAGGTCCTTAACGAAGGCCATGCGCTACTCCTGGTCCTGAACCCAGGACATGACGTCCTCAGGCACGTAGCGCAGGTGTCGGCCGATTCTGTGGCCTCTGGGGCCGGTGCGGTGGTGTCGCCATTGGTAGAGCGTCGCGACCGGAACACCGAGGAAGGTGGCAACGTCCTCCACGGTCCAGAGCTTGGCGAGGGTGTTCATAGACACCCTCCGGCGATGGCAGTGGCGAGGAGGTGGTCGCCGAGAGAGTGGCCCTTGCCTGCGTACTCCCATGTGCTGATGACGAGGACGGTGTCTTCGTCGAAGAGAGGGAGACGGCCGGTGGTGATGTCGGTGTCGCGGGCGTGGTGTTCTCGTGCTGCTCGGATGTCGCCGAGGGTGGTGGAGTAGTGGCGGGAGCGGGTGGAGAAGTGGCCGCGGAAACCGAGCATGTGCGCCCAGTCGGCGAGGCGGAGTTCCGCCAGCTCGGGTTGGGTGCCGAGGTGTAGGCAGGTGGTGATGAGGCGGCGGGCGTGGTCGCGCAGGTTGTAAGCGATCAGGTCTTCGAGGGGGTTGATGCGGCGGTCGAGGGTGCCGACGCATTCGGCTGCTTTGGTGGCGTACTTGGCGATGTAGCCGGCGACGGCTTGTTCGGTGAGGTCGCCGTTCAGGGTGATGGGGCGGATGTCGAGCTGGTCGCCCCAGCGTAGGACGCGTTCGGGCTGGCCCTCGTGGGCGGGTGCGGTGGCGGAGATGGCTTGGGCGGCGTGGTGGATGGCTTGGGTCAGGGTGTCGGTGGTGGCCCAGGCCGGTGGTGGTGCGGTGGGTCCGCCGGGGCCGTCGAGGCGGATGACGGCGTGGAAGTGGACGACGCCGCGCCGTTGGTATTCGGCGACCTTGGCGAAGGAGAGGGTCAGGTGGTGGCGCAGCTCCTTGAGGGGCAGGCCGCCGAGTTTGGCGAGGTGGCGGCGTAGGGAGTCGGCGAAGCGTTTCCACAGCAGCGGCGCGAGTGCGTTAAACAGGACGCTGCTGGTGTAGTCGTAGCAGTCCGGGCAGAGCGGTTCGCCGAGGCGCGGGTCGTCCTTGCTGTGGCGTTCGGTACAGGACAGGATGCGGCCGTGCGGGCAGGCGGTGGCGTTGCGGCGGGCATGGCAGGGCTGCACCTTGCCGCCGTGCTCGCGGCGGGTGTGGACCGCGCCGAAGGACGGGGCGGTCAGGGTGACGAACAGCGTCGGGTGGCTGGTCACGGTCTCGGGTACGCCTTTGCCGCCGATGAGGCCGGCGCGGATGAGGTGGTAGGTGTCGGCGCGGTAGGTCTCGGCACAGGCGGGGCAGCGGGTGGCGCGGCGGGTCTTGCACGGGACGCGTAGGACGCCGTCGGGTTCGCTGCGGGTGGTGTAGCGGTGCAGGAGTCTGCCGGTGGCTTGGTCGTAGTGGTCGACCTTGCCACGGAGGTGGATGGGCTGGCGGCAGCCGCCGGTGTGGCGGACCTGGCTGGCCCAGCGGTCGTAGTCGTGCCGGTTGAGGCGCTTGATCATGCCGGTGATGGCGTGCGCGTTGGTGTGGGTTGCAGGCAAGATGGAGACCTCCTTTCACTCGTTCGGGTGATGGGGATGGCCCCCGACCTGGCGTTCGTCTTGGCGGATGTGCGGCCAGGCCGGGGGCGCTGCGCTATGCGCCGTGGTTGTCGATGCCGGTGCCGTCGCAGTCGGCGCAGCGGGCGTTGTCCGGGGCGATGCCGGTGCCGCCGCAGGTGCAGCAGCGGTAGTGGATCACCGGCAGGGTTTCGGGCACGGGTTAGCTCCTTTCTCGTGTGCGGGTGGTGAGGTAGACGCGCCAGTGGTGGGGGTGGGCGCGGTCGGGGTAGGCGCGTGAGACGGCCTGGATGGTGAAGTGCAGGCGTAGGCGGAACAGGGCGTCGATGATTTCGGCTCGGGTGCCGTCGATGCGGATGCGCATGGGTCGTTCTCCTGGTCAGGTGGCGGGCGTCGGGTCGGGTTGGATGCAGCCGCGGTAGCTGGTTTCGGCGTCGTAGCGGGCGCGGGCGGCGGCCAGGATGGCGACGGCGCGGTATTCGATCGGGCCGAACATGCGTGAGGTGGCGTAGTGGTCGCGTGAGGCGTCTTCCTGGTTGGTGTTCGTGCCGAGGAGGGCGGCGAGTTGGTCGATCTCGGCGCGCTGGTCGTCGTCGCTGTCCTGGCGGGGGAAGTGGTGGACGGTGACGCTGGGCGGGACGGGTAGGTCGGGGTGGGTTTCGAGGAAGGCGACCAGGTCGAGCAGGCCGTTGATGAGGGCGGTGCGGTGGTCGTGGGTCATCGGTCGGGTTCTCCCTTCTCAGGCGGTGCGCAGGGTGCGCAGGAGGTCGGAGGCGAGTTGGTTGGACACGCCGAGGTGGGCGCGTAGGGCGTCGCGGGTGATGGGGCGGCCGTGTTTGGTGTGGTGGTCGTCGGCGACGCGGCGGGCGTAGTCGACGAGGGCGGGTGCGAGGTCGCCGTCCCGTTCGTCTTGGGCGTCGTCCTCGTCCTGGGCGTGGTGCGGGACGAGTTGCGGGGCCGGGGACGGGGTCAGGACGGTCGAGGACGAGGCGGCCGGGACGGTAGAGGGCTCGGGCTGGGCGTGGGTGGTGCGGCGTTCGAGCATGGATATGGCGATGAGGAAGGCGGCGGCCGGGGTGGCGGCGGTGATCCAGCCCCAGACGGTCGGTGTGGCTTGGGCGAGGTTGGCGGCCAGGGACAGGGCGATGCCGCCGGTCAGGACGAGGACGGGCCAGGAGACGGGGCCGCGCCGGGTGCGGTGGTGCTTCTTGTCGCGTTGGCGTTCGCGGGCGGCCATGACGCAGGTGAGGTCGATGCAGACGGCGACGGCCCAGGACATCCAGCCGGTCTGGCCGTGCTGGGTGGCGGTGTCGCGGATATGGGTGAACGATCCGGCACCCGCGATGACGGCCAGGACCAGGACCGGGCCGGTGTCGAGCGGTCGGCAGGCGAAGCGTCGCATCGTTCCTCCCTTCATGGTTCAGGCGTTGACGGGCTCGGTGACGTGGGCAGTGATCTCGTCCCAGGACGGGGTGAGGTGGGCGTGGGTGCGGGCGGCGTGTTCGGCGGTGGCTTCGGTGACGTAGAAGGAGCGGGCCCGGTACCACTGGCCGTCCTGTCCGGCGACGATCGCCACTCCCGGTGTCTCAGCGGCGATGGCCCGCGCGGAGACCAGGGCGGCGGGGTCGAGGTCGCCGAGCGTCATGGTCGCGGTTTCGGGGTCGTTGACGCGGTGGCAGATCCGGCCCGAGCACTGCGCGCGCAGGGCGGTGACGCCGGGCCCGAGGTCGGAACCGATGCGCTGTCCGCAGCAGAACAGGTAGATGCCGAACGCCCGCCCGAGTTGGGCGACCCGCAGGAGTGCGGTGGAGGTTTTGGCGATCTCTTCTTTCTCGGACTTGTCGGCCATCAGGTACAGCTCTGCGAGCTCGTCGACCAGGACGACGACTGGGACGGGGCGGATGGCGGGCGGGAGTTGCCAGATGTTGCGGGCGGCGGCCTGGCGACACAAGCCCATGCGGTCGATCATCAGGTCGACCAGGTCGGACAGCAGGTCGACGGACTCCGTCCGCGAGGTGGCCAGCGCTGACAGCCGGGGCGCGTATGGGGTGAACTCGACTCCGCCTTTGAGGTCGAAGCCGACCAGCGCCACGGGCTGTGGAGCGAGGCCGACGATGAGGGCGTTGGCGAGGTTGGACTTGCCGGACTGGGTGGCTCCGGCGTTGAGCCAGTGCGGCACGGTGCGGAAGTCGATCACCCACGGCTGTCCGGTTTCCAGCCGTCCAACGGTGACCTTGAGCAGGTCAGGTGAGGGCGGGAGGTGGTCGACTTTGATGAGCGGGTCGCGCATGGTGGCCATGAGCACGACGCGGCCGGGCCGGGGTGAGGAGACGCGTACGGCGTGCACGCCCCAGGAGTGGGCCAGGCGTTCGGCGGCGTCGGCGTAGTCGCCGGGGGTCTGGCCTTCGAGGGTGTGCAGGGTGACGCGCCAGCCGTGCCGGGTCGGCAGGGGCAGCCACATGAACGGTTTGGTGTCGACAGCGACCCGCTGGAAGCGGCGGCGTACTTTGACCAGGCCGGTGGAGGCGATCGCGCCGGGGACGGTGGTGAACCACCAGCGTTGCCGCTTCTTGGTCAGCCCGCACCCCAGCGCTACCCTCCGCCACGAGGTTCGTACGGACAGGGCGATGAGCGGGAAGCCGACCGCGAGCCAGAACGAGCGGTAGTGGTAGCGGCGCCAGGCCCACAGCCCGGCCGCGAGGGCGGCCAGGACTGCGAGGACTGCGAGCGCGTCCAGCGCGTCACGCATCGGTGGCCTCCCGTACCGGGAGCAGGGCGTTGGCGCGGTAGGCGATGCCCCATCGGCCGGCGATCTCCCAGACGTAGCCGAGCAGGCCGACGGCGTTGACCTGGTCGCCGACGGTGATGGGTGGTTCGCCGGTGATGCCGATCTTGACGAGTTCGATGCGGCCGAACTCGTCCTCGACCGAGACGGTGACTTCGTAGACGGTGTTGCCGTTCTTGTCGGTCTTGATCTCGCCGGTGTCGCGGTTGAGCACGCGCGGACGCGGGGCTTTGACGCAGGTGATGGCGAGTTTGCTGACATCCACGGGGATCGGGACGGAACGCATGGGCGGTGACCTCCTCTTTCGTCGTGAGCAACATAGTTAACCTAGTTGGCTCGGTTGTCAATGTTCCCTCGGTTGGCCAGGTCGAACATTCGTGGTGAGATAGAGGGGCGATGGTCAAGAACACCGGACGCCCCGGCTACCTCCAGATCGCCGACGACCTGCGCGCGCAGATCCGCGGCGGGTCCCTGGCGCCCGGCGCGCCGCTGCCGTCCACCACCCGGCTCGCCGAGCAGTACGACGCGTCCCTGTCGGTGGTGAAGCTCGCCGTCGGCGTCCTGCGCACCGAGGGCCTGGTGATCGGCCAGCAGGGCAAGGGCGTGTTCGTCCGCGACACCACCGAGCAACCCCCACCGGCCGGCGGCGGCGCCACCGCCGGCGAGGTGGCCGAGCTGCGCGCCACTGTCCAGGACCTGTCGGCCCGGCTGGCCAAGGTGGAGGAGCAGTTGGCTACGTCCACGACACGCCGCCCCGGGCGTAGCAGCCGGTGACCTTGCGGGCCAGCGACGCCGCCGCCCCGTCCGGCGCCTGACGCAGACTGAGGCGCCTGTCCTCCCGGCGGATGCCGACTAGCACCGCCACGTACCCTGCCAGCAGGGCGACGCCGAGCACCCCGGCGACGATCAGCGGAATCGCGGTCATGACCACGTCACCCCCGCCTGCGCCAGCCCGCGAGGATCGCGCGGAGGACGCCGGTTATCGTTGCGACGCCGGTTACGCCGGTTGCGGGCCCGCTCCTTGCGCGCCCACCGGCTGCGGGCCAGGCACTTGGAGCATCGGACCTGGCCGTGTCCCAGGGCGTTGCCGCACTCGCACGAGGGCGTCTCGCCCGGGATGGTGATCTCGTTGTTCATGGCTGCATCCCCTCCTTCGGTTGGTGCCGTTGTGGCGTTGTGCAAACGAGAATGCGACGCAACGTCAGGACGAGATCACTACACGACGGGACATGTTCAAGACGTCCGGCCTACGATGGCCAGGTCCCCGGACGTCCTTGGGAGCAGGTGGAATGGCGAACGAACGGCTACGCGCAGCCCTGCTGCAGAAAGGCGTGAGCGTCGCGGACCTGGCCGAGGCGATCGAGGTCGACCCCAAAACCGTCGAACGCTGGATCACCAAAGGCCGCGAGCCGTACCGTAAACACCGCTTCGCCACCGCTTCCTACCTGGGCGTGGACGAGACCTACCTGTGGCCGCAGGCCCTCTCCCGCGAACAGGTCGTCGCCGCCTCCGAGAGCGAAGTCCTGGCGATCTACCCGCACCGCTGGGCCGTGCCCCGGGACGCGTGGGGACGTCTGTTCACCGCCGCGTCCGACGACATCGGCGTCCTGGTCTACAGCGGCCTGTTCCTCGCCGACGACGCCGCCATGGTCCGCCTACTGGGAGAGAAGGCGCGGGCGGGGGTACGGGTGCGGATCCTGCTGGGCGACCCCGACTGCGCCCAAGTCGCCCAGCGCGGAGCCGACGAAGGCGTCGGGGACAGCATGGCCGCGCAGATCCGCAGCGTCTTGGTCTTCTACCGGCCGCTGCTCGGGCTGGACAACTTCGAGATCCGGCTGCACCAGACGATCCTGTACAACTCGATTTACCAGGCCGACGACGACTATCTGGTCAACATGCACGTGTTCGGCACCCGCGCCGGCAACGCCCCCGTCCTACATCTGCGCAGAGTGGCCGGCGGGGAGATGGTCACCACCTACGCCGACAGCTTCGAGAAGATCTGGGCTGGGGCCGTCCCGGTGGAGGCGTGACCGGTGGCCAAGCGGATCGACTTCTACGACGACCTCGACGCACCCGCCCCGAACAGCCTGGTCCCGTCCGTCAACGTCATCGTCACCAACCCGGCTGGCGACCTGCTGATGATCCGCCGGACCGACAACGACAACTGGGCCGTGCCCGGAGGCGCGATCGACCTGGGAGAGTCCATCCCGGAGGCGGCCGTCCGCGAGACGTTGGAGGAGACCGGGATCACGTGTGAGATCACCGGCCTGGTCGGTACCTACAGCGACCCCCGCCACGTCATCCTCTACACCAGCAACGGCGAGGCCCGCCAAGAGTTCTCCATCGTCCTGACCGCCAGCGCCACCGGCGGCCAGCCGACCCCGAGCGAGGAGTCCCGAGAAGTCCACTGGGTGCCCCGCCAAGAGGTCACGTCGCTGCCGATGGACCGGTCGATGCGGATGCGGATCGAGCACTACCTAGCCGGCGTCGGCCTGCCGCACATCGGATAGCAAGGCCTCCACCGACCGCACCGACGACACGATGCACGGCGTCGCGTCCGTGATCGACCGGCTCACCACATGTTCAGGCCCGTACCGGGAATGGATCTCGGCCAGCCGGTCCAGCACATCCAGGTGCCGGCCGTCCGGGCCGGTGGTCATGTCGCAGTACGTCAGAGCCCGCGCCAGGTCCGGCCGTTCCTGCTCGAACTCCTTGACCAGCACGTCGAACAGCTCCCGCTGCCGAGCCTCGTTGTCCGCACACGAGTGGTAGGCCACCAGTCGGCACAACCGCTCATCCGCCCCGGCCACGTCACGCAGGTAACGGGCGCCGTCGAGCTGATGCATCCCAGTGTCGACCAGGTCCGGCGCGTAGCCGATGTCATGCAGCAGACAAGCCGCCAGCAACGTGTCAGCATCCGCCCCCAGGACCGAGGCCAGAGATTCGGCCCGCTCGGCAACCCCCTGAGTGTGTGCCCATCGCCGGGGCAACGTCGTCTCCAGCAGGTCCTTGGCCAGGCCATATGCCCATTCGCTATGTCCCACGGGGCTCACGATAGGCATCGGGGACATAAGCGGAGCAGGGGGCAAGGTTAGACGTCTTGGGACGTCCTTGTTCACCGGCGTTCCCTACCGGACGAACCGCCCCCGGCCATGCTCCACCACCACCAGCCCTTCGACCTCCAGCACGGCCAGCGCCTGCCGCACGGTGGTCCGCGACACCCCGAACTGCCGCTGCAACTCCGTCTCACTGGGCAGCGCCGCACCGGGCGCGAGATCCCCGCACTCGATCTGCTCACGCAACCGAGCAGCGATCACCTGATACCGGTACGAGGCGGCCGGGCCGTCCCCGACCACCACCCGCCCCTTGGACGGGACCGTGACCAGCAAGCCCTCCTCCTCCAGGAGGGCCAGGCCACGCCGTACCGTGTTCCGCGCCACCCCGAACACCCGGCACAGCTCCGCCTCCGACGGCAGCACCCCGCCCGGCGCGAACTCGCCCGCCCGGATCCGCTCCCGCAGCCGATCAGCGACCTGGGTATAGACCCGCCCGCCGGTCAGCCACCGCCCCGTCGCAACCGGATCAGCCGCGGTAGGCATCAAGCATCTTGTTCAAGTCGACGCTCAGGTCACCCTGCTCGCCCTCACGCCACCCCTTGCGTGCGGCCTGCTCGATCCGGTCCACCGCAGGGGCCATCTGCAGGAACGACACGCGCTCGTCGTGCTGGTCACCCCAGTAGAACCAGCAGAACGGCAGGTGCACGAACACCCGCCGCATCCGGCACCGGCTGTCAGTCACGTCCAAGGCCGGCCGCCCATCCTGCGTGATCACCAACACATGCGTGACACCCCGCACGGCCAACTGCTCGCCCAACGCGACCAGCAGCCGCTCCGCGTAGACCCGTTGCTGCTCTCTGATGGACTTGCTCGTCTGCACCCTCTGCCTCCCTGACGTCCCGTGTGGTTCCTCGTGTGCGTCGAGGTTCGCCCCGCAGCCGGGGGCGGGAACACCACAACTTAGGGACGTCTAGGGACGTCTGATGCTAACGTCGCAGAGCAGGGTCGTTCTGCGAGAGGAACAGACCGGTCATGAACAACAACCTCCGCTACGCACTGGCCGCCGCCCGGCTCAACACCACCGACGTCGCCGCCGCCCTCGCCGTCGACCCCAAAACCGTCACCCGATGGCTCAACGGCCGCACCCCCTACCCCCGCCACCGCTGGGCCGTCGCCGACCTCCTCGACGTCGACGAGGCCGACCTCTGGCCCGAAGCCGCCCCACGCCACCAGGCCCTCGCCAACGGCATACAGGCGATCTACCCCCACCGCTGGGCCGTCCCCCAGACCGTGTGGCGCAACCACTTCGACGATGCGTGCGAGGAGATCGACATCCTCGCCTACAGCGCCCTGTTTCTGGCCGAAGACTCAGCAATCCTCAACACCCTCACCAAGAGAGCCGAGGCCGGCGTCAAGGTTCGCCTCCTTCTGGGCGACCCCGACGGGCCGGAAGTCGCCGTACGGGGGACTGACGAGGGGATCGGTGCCGGGGTGATGGCAGCCAGGATCAAAAACGCGCTCACGTTGTACCAGCCGCTTGTGAACGTCCACGGCGTCGAGGCTCGGCTACATCGCACAGTCCTCTACAACTCCATGTACCGTGCCGACGACGAACTGCTCGTCAACGCTCACGCCTACGGCACGCCAGCAGCCAACGCCCCCGTCATGCACCTCACCCGCACTGACGACCTAGGGCCAGCAACCACCTACATCACCAGCTTCAACCACATCTGGAACAGCGCCCAGCCTCACGGCAAGTAGCTCAAACCACCAGACACAGCTACGGTCCGATCAGAAAGCAACTTCTCTCCACTTTATCAAGGGCGGTTCGCCTGCGGCGATCCGCCGCACGTTCGGCGGTTGCTGGCCGCGCTGCGGCTCTCCGGCCGGTCGCGGCCAGTACCGCCGACGCGCCCAACCGCCATGGCAGCCTGAACGAGTTCAAGCCTCATAGACTTGGATGACCTCGTCCCCGTAGTGGTTGATGACTTTCACTGCGATCCTGCCCGACTCCGGCTCAGGGAACGGGCGGGAACGGGTCGAGTACAGCGAAGCCCAGGTATCGGCGTCGATTTCGGCACGGAGTGAACGTCTCAGCCTCTTGTACGGATCTTGGCCACCGGTGAAGTAGCAGTGCCGAACGAAGAAGGCCTCACCGGTGTAATCGGTGTCAATCATCCATAGCGCGATGTCGTCCGTGCCACTGGCCTTCACCTCGCCTGTCGAGGGGTTGTAAACGTCCATGCCCCGGATCTCAACGACGAGCCGATCGCCGCCGATTTTCTCGACCTCGATGTCCGGCTCGCCGAAGACCATGAAGAGGTTGGCGTTCTTACTCTTCTTGAGCAGCACATCGCCCATAACCAGGTCGGAGTTCATGCGCACGAACTGGATCGGCAGCTTGCCAAGCCTGCGCTCGGCAGCAACTGATGCGAAGTCATCTGGCTTACTCGGCTCGAACTCTTTGGCGGCTGGCACTGCCTGCGGATCGAACGCGAACGCACACACAAGCAGCATCTGCGCACCGGCGCCCTTCAACGCCTCGCGGGCCGCAGCCTTTACCCACTCCGCATCCACAGTCCCGTATTGAGGGCCGATACTCACCGCTATCCGTTCAGGTCCGAGCTTCTCAGTTTCCTTCGGCTCACCAAACGCTTGGATGTACCGACCGGCATGCGACTCCAGAAAAGCAAACAGCAGCCGTTCGTTCTTCAGTCCATTCTGCACACCCGAAGTTCGCAGGTTGTCGATGATTGTCTGCTCAAACGATGGGTTGTCCGTCGACTCGTCGCCCGCTTTCTCGGTGGCGGAGCTTTGCGCACCCATAGCGATATTTCGATGAGGTGAGAGGCTTTCCACTGTGAAGCGGCCTGCCACTCGCACCTTATTCTTATCCTCGTAAGGCCGGTCGTAAAGAATTTCAAACTCAGCGCTTCGGCTTACGGCAGCGCTTATTTCTTCTCTAGACATCCCTTCCCTCAGGTCGGGGTTATTTGCAATGGACTTCAATGTAATGTGGGGGATTCGCTGATAGACGAAACCCTTGCGTATATCACGACGTGCTGAGTCGTTGTTCTGTTCCGCTTTGCCGGTGAGCTCCCGCTCCTTTTTACGTCCTTCTGGAGAGTCTGCAAGTAAGTATGACGGGTACTGGGAGCTCATGACTCGCTGACGTGCAAGTGCGAGCGCAACGCGCGAGGTGTCAATCGTAATCCAGCGGCGTCCCCACTGCTCTGCCACGTATGCCGTTGTTCCAGATCCACATGTTGGATCGAGCACCAAGTCGCCGGGGTCTGTCGTCATTAAAACGCAGCGTTCAATGATCCTGTTCGCGGTCTGAACAACATACAGCTTTTCCCCTCTGAATTGATTTTGCCCCATTGTATCTGTCCACATGTTGACGATCGGAAAAGCTGGGAAGTCATCCATGTACCGTAGGTATCCTTGCCGAGCTTCCGGCCCGAACAACCCGCCCTGCGAGCATTAAGCGAGCCATGCCTTCGCGGTTGGTCTTCCAGCCTCCCTTAAGGGGAAAGACCTGCAAGCCGTCTTGCAGCATCACGGGGAATACTGTGGTTTGCCCCACGCGAGTGGTTTGGCTGGTGAGATTATCGACGCCACACAGCCGAGAATCTGGTGGAATGATTCCAGACGCCTTCTCATGAGCCGTGAGTGGACGACGTTCTCCAGTTGGGAGTTCCACATGTGTGTAGAGGCTTGAACCAGCTCCACCCATGGATTTCATGTGAAACAATTGGCGGTATTTAACCTGTTGAAGATTTACCGCATACCAGAGTATGTAGTCGTTTACGGCTGCGAGTACATTCGTTCCGCCAGCAAAACTTCCCGCCCCACTTGATTTTTGAACTGTAATCATCGAAACGAAGTTCTCCGAACCGAAAATTTCGTCAACCAGGGCCCGGACGACGTGGACGTTCTCATCTCCAATCTGAACGAAGACTGAACCGGACTCTGTCAACAGGTCGTGTGCGACCGTGAGGCGATCCCGTAGGTACGAAAGGTACGAGTGGATACCCAGCTCCCACGTATCGCGGAACGCTTTGATCTGTTCGACCTCGCGGGTGGTGTCCTCAAGCTTGCCGTCGGATACCTTGTTACTGCGTGTGGAGACCTGCCAGTTGGAACCGAACTTGATCCCGTACGGCGGATCAAAGTAGATCATCTGGACCTTGCCGCGCAGGTCCTCCTTCTCGGCCAGGGAACCCATGACCTGGAGCGAGTCTCCCAGGATCATGCGATTAGACCAGTTGGCCGGGTGCTCGTAGTACTCGACAGAGTCATAGCCGCTGAGTCCGTCGAACTCTTCGGTATTGAAGACTGTTAGCTCCTCTGTCTCATCCTGCCGAGTGGGGGCACGACGGAGGTTGTCAACCAGCACCCTAGGGTCGATCTTCTCCTGGATGTAGATGGGCGGCGCATCGACGATTAGGTCGTCCACATCGGTTTTGTCCTTGCCCCGCCACACAAGCTGTGGGTCCAGGGAGGGGTCGCGTGGCCATCGGAGTGACGTGGTTTGCGCCTTCTCTTGGTCAACCAGTTCGCCGGCCTCGGCTGGAGGGATGTTGAGCCGCTTGTCATCGTGTTCGATCGCCTCGACGGGCTTCGGACCGGTGCTCTTGTTCGGCGCCATCGCCTGAGGTCCTTCCTCTCTGGCGGAACGATCGATAGTCACGCAGCAGGGCCGGATGCTTGGCGTTCCTCGGGGGATACGCGGGCGGGCGGGCGGGGGAGGCGTTGTCCGGGTGCGCGATCGTGGAGTGCTGTAAGTACGGCGGTGAGCTGCGTCTCCACCGTGCTCGGCTCATGGAGTTCGCAGTAGTCCCACAGACCATGTGCACCGTGGTTATTGATGGCAGGCACCCACAGGTTGGCTGCAGCCGAGGCTTTCGCGAGAGTCTCCCCGGCGTTCTTGCGTCCGCCTGACATCTCAACGATCAAGGTCCGCGGTACACCGTCATCCCGGTCTGTCAGGCGCACCAGGAAATCAGGCACGTACTGTCGGTTGACTCCGTGGAATGAGTAGGGGATGGAGAAGCCGAGGTGATCGTTCTTCACGTAGGCCGCGACCTGAGGCAGGCGTTCGAGGGCCTCGGCGACGGTTTGCTCCCAGGTGTTGCCGTCTGGCCCATCGAGGACGACGAAGTTGACGTGGCATTTGTCCTCGGCAGTAGCCCAGATGTGCTTAGTGGTGAAGAAGTCGACTTCCGTGGTCGAACCAACCGGATCGAAGGGGCGGAAGATCGGTACCACCCACGGTTCGGGTCGGTCGGAAAGCCCTTGCTGGCGCATGATTGCGTTCCAGATGCGTTCCACCGCGTCCTCGGCGTTCTGTGCCAGCGTCAACAGCCCCGGGAACGTCTCGTCGCGATAGGTGACGCACTCCTTCAGCCACTCCTTCACGCAACGCAGCGCCTGTGGAAAATACCAGGGCTTTGGGTTGTCGGTGTCTGAGAGCTTGGTCTCCACCACTCGCTTGGCCAGCCGGAAAGCGACCTGCTGGAAACGCATGCGTTCCAAGTCCTCCAGCGTGTGCTCGTCGCTCTGGCCCACCACACCGGCTGTCTCAGTGCGGGTTGGCACATGGCGCTTGTCCACCACGTAACGGGCCTCCTGTCCGAAGGACCAGACCAGTGGCGCGTCGGGGAGCTCGATGCGGTAGCCGATCAGCCTCGGATAGGCGATCTTTGCGCTCTCCCGTTCCCGCTCGGAGTGGACACGGGTGGACGGTTTGCGAGTGAGGTCTTGGGTCGGAGAGACCGTGGGGATGAATTGGAAGGGGACCCCGTATACGTCGGCGTATTCAGGTGTGAAGAGACCACGTTCGTCGGTGGCGTACGAACGACGTCGCAACCCGCGCCCAACCACCTGCTCACACAACAGCTGCGTACCGAAGGCGCGCACCCCCAGAATGTGAGTGACGGTATTGGCGTCCCAGCCCTCGCTCAGCATGGAGACACTGACCACGCACCGGATATGCTCCCCGAGCTTGCCCTTCTTGCCGACAGTGTTCATGACCTCGCGCAAAATGGTCGCATCATCGATGTCATCGACAGCACGGCCGGGATAGCGGGCACCGTATTCGGCCTTGAAATCCTCGATCTCGTGCTTCGCTGCCTTCTTGAACTCCGCGGGCAGCGGTTCACCGGATTCCAGAACCTCCGAGTCGACCAGAATCGAGTACGGTATGTCGCGCCACTGACTGTTCTCCACGTTCGAGAAGAGCTCCAGCTTGCCGGGCACTAAGACCGACGTGTCGTTAATCTGCTTCTCCCAGCCGGAGATCCAGTCGTAGACCATCTTGGAAGTGGTCGTGTTGTTGCATACGACGATAAAGACCGGCGGGGGCTCTCCGTGGGCAGCGGCCTCGGAGCTGTTCCACCTGGTGAACGCCCTGCTATAGGAATCGTACAGACTGTGCAAAGCCCCTTCCAAGGCTATCGGCATATGGTCTGGAGACATTCCCCCCTGCGCCTTGCGTCCGCGTTTGCTCAGTCCGTCCTTGATCTCCGACCAGAGGTTAAGGTAGGTGACAGTTGGCGAGCGGCGGTCGTCGTCCACCGGTAGCCGCGGAATCTTGACGATTCCTGCTTCGATCGCGTCGATAAGCGAGAAGTCGCTGGCCACCCACGGGAAGAGGGTGCCCTCTTGGTAGCCCGAACCCGCGAGGAAGAATGGGGTTGCCGATAAGTCATACACCGTCTTGACGCCAAGCTTTTTCTGAATAGCGCGTAACCCTCGGAACCAGATCCGCGCCTGCCGGTTGCGGTTCTCTGCTTCCTTCTTGGCCTCGCCTTTCAGACTCCACTCGGTCTGCGCGTCGCGTTCGGGAGCGTGCTGTTTGCCTCGATAGCAGTGGTGAGCCTCGTCGTTCAGCACCACGATGCCGGACGTGCCGCCAAGTTCTCGGCACACACGGCTGACCACCTGGCTCCAACTCTCCTGGAAGGGACTAGGGCGTCCAGCACCGCCGGCTGCCACTTCTTTCGTGATCTTCGACGCTTCCCGGCCCTGTCTGGTCTCGCGTGGCTGGAAAGCGTGGAAATTGGTGATGACGATTCTTGCCTGCCGCAGTGCGTTCCACAGATCGGCAGGAACCAGATCACGCTGCTTGTAGTAGTTATCGTCGCTCTCCGGAAGCAGCACGCGAAGGCGATCTTTGATCGTGATACCCGGCGTCACCACCAAGAACCGGCGAGCGTACTGCCCGCGTTTCTCTCCGGCCGCGTAGTTCAACGTCTGCCAGGCGATCAGCATCGCCATCACCACGGTCTTGCCCGAGCCTGTCGCCATCTTCAGCGCGACCCGAGGAAGTCCGTCGTTGTGCTCAAAGTTCTGGTCGTTGAGATAGTTGCGAATCCAGGTCTGACCATCCTTGACTGCGGCCTCAGCGATGTAAATCGCAGTCTCGGCAGCCTCCCGCTGACAGAAGAGGATGGGATTGTCACGACCTGGGTTCGTCCAGTACTCCAGCAGCTTGCGAGTGGTCGCGGTGACATTGGGATAGCCGCGTCTCCGCCACACCTCGACACGAGTGCGGATCTCGTTGACCTGGGTGTTTGGCTCGATTCGGTCGGCGGACAGCTCCGGGATCTCCATCTGCTGTCCGTTCTTGCGCGACCTGGGGACAGGCATGAAGTACGAACTGGGGCGCCGACGTTCGATGATCTCGTTGGTGATTCCGTCGTTTCCGAACCGAAAGTGCCGCGTGGGCTCGTTGTAGGGAGAGTTGAGGATCGGGTCCTCGAGGATCACATCACTCATTAGAGAACTCCCGCTCGTCCTTACGGCCACCAGGAATCTGTTCCACGAACCAGATAAGCGCATCCCACAGGCGGGCCACTCCCTGTCCTCGCAGCGCACTGATCGGGAAAGCTGCCCGACGTTCCAAACCGTCTTCGGGCAATGCCACTCCGGGGATCCGGTTCAGCCGGTCGAGTAGCCCTGTGCGTAGGTCTTCGTCGTCGAACGGGGGCTGTTGGGCGAGGCGGTCGAAGGTCACGAAGATGCCTGTGACCGGATAGATCGCGATTGCCCAGTGATCGGTGTCCGCACCGCTGAAGACTGGGACACAGGAAGTCTCCTCGTGTGCACCGTAGGCGATCCATCCGCCGAGTCCTGTCCAGTCTTTGAGTAGCAACAGCACCGAGGATGCCTCGGCCTGGTGTTGGGAGAGCAGACTCTCGAAGCGGTGCGCGCGATCCTGTTGCTCGATCTTGACGAAGGTGCTGCGTCGGCCTCCCTTCGGCAGTACGGAACGATCGACGTCACCGATCGCCAATAGCATCGCCCGCACCAGCAGTTCGACGCGCTCAATCACATGTTCAACACGATCTGCGGAGATCGGGGTCTTGTCTCTAGGATTGTCGGGATCACGGTCGGCTTCGTGAGAGATCCGATTGCGACGACGGACAATCTCGGAGAGTTCATCTTTCACGTCCCGAGCTGAAAGCCGCTCGCCGTTCGAATTCACGCTGGTGAGGGTGGCAGCTACCGCGTCCCAAAGCTCGACATCGCTGATTAGCGCCAGCGCCGGCTTGATCTTGTCGGGACTCTGAAATGCTTGCCACCCTAGCTTCTTCTTGAGATGTTCCCGGAAGACTTGCTCGGCGGACTCAGTACCGAGACTGAGTGCGTCGTGCACCTCCATGGGGATCTCGAAGTCGCGGAATCGGCGCGGCTTGGCCGCCTCATGAACCTGAGCGAAGTACACGGCTCGGTCGTAGATCTCCTCGTGCACCCAACGGTCCACGGCGGACACCGCCTGGACCCAGACGGCCCGGTAAATGTCCTCGACATCGAAGGAGCCGACCTCCAGTCCCGCCATGTACCGGCCACTCTTCACCATCTGGCGAGCGAACTCGAGGTTACGCAAGAACTCTGCAAAGGCGCCTGTCGGGGAGATGGAGAGCACCAACTGCCCTTTCGGAGCTAAGGAGGATACTTGCGAGCATTATCGTCAGCCAGCGTCGCATCTGTGTAGAGGTTCCACACCACTAAAGCATTTCATTCAGATAACACGATTTATGACACAATCAATTTATCTGTTTATTTCAGACCGAAATGCAGACCGACAAGGGCCTAGCAGAGGAGAATCCGCCAGAAAGCGTCACAAACGTCTATGGGGCCATCGGCTTCCCTGGGCGGTTCCATGCCGATAGACCACCGCGGAAGAGCCTTCAGCCTGGCGGATCTTGCTAGCGCAGCTGCTAACAACGCCCCTGGACACCGGTGCACATCCCTGGAGGACGATCATCCCGGAAGGGCCGCTGAGCAGGCGGTTCTGACAGCAGTGGATACCCGTGGACGATCTCGAACTGGCTACGGATCAGAAGGCGGCACGGTGGCTGAGGCCGTGACGATCGCGAACTTCGGTGGCCGCCGTACGGGCTGGGGCGATCGCCGGCAAGGCCCTCCTCCGTCGGGCCTTGCCACCGGGTGACCATGGCTGAGGTGACAGCAGCACTGACAGCAACGTCCACGCCCACCGACGCACCCACGCCGCCGCCCATACGCACCTGACCACGGCCTCCGTCACCCGAGCAGGGTGATTGCTCCGCCTGAAAGCGGAAGGTCTTGATGCTCTGGCAGACGGGCTCCGCCGTCAGTCTTTACTTGGACGCTCGGCGAGGTCACGAGCAAGATCGAGCAGGTGAGGCAGGCGCAGGGTTCGGCCGCCGCTTCCGGGTAGCGGAACGTGTAAGAGCTCGGTCCAGTTGGCTGGAACTGCTGCTGGTCCGTATACGGCTCCGGCCAGGCCGCCGGTGACCGCGGCAACGGTGTCTGTGTCGCCGCCCAGGTCGATCGCGGCCCGGATGGCATCCTCATAGCTGCGGGTGGTGCGCAGCGCCCAGATGGCTGAGCCGAGACAGGGCCAGACGGCGCCGTTGAACTCGGTGGCCTGGTCGGGATGCCAGTCGGTCGCGAGGACGGCGGCGTAGCGCTGACGATGGTCAGGTTGGACGGCAGTGAGGATTTGTGAGAGCTCGTCCAAGGGGTCCGCACCGTCCAGGGCGACACGTATCAGGTCGTGAAAGATCGCGGTGCCTTCCCATGCCGCCGGGTCGCCGTGGGTGAGGGCGGCGATGTGTCGAGCGGCGTCCATGGTGGCCTGCCGGCCGTCGCGGGCGAAGTACACCGCCGACGGGGTGGCCCGCATGAGCGCGCCGTTGCCTGCAGCTCGGTGGCTGCTTCGGTAGTGGGCGGCGGCGGCCTGGTCCCAGGGCAGTCCGCGGGTCAGTACGTCTTCGGTCTGTAGTCCGATGTCTTTGGGATCATCGGCTGCCCACCGCTGGAAACGGGCGAAGATATCTGGCAGGTCCAGCCCGTCATGCTCTATCAGCGACTCGGCTATGTGAACGGCCATCTGCGTATCGTCCGTGGCCTCGCCCGCGTCCCAGCCGCCGCCTCCACTCATCTCATTGCCGGCACTTGGTACCGGGAAGCGGGAGGAGAACGCTCCCGCCGGGCCGAACTCGAATGGAGCACCTAGTGCGTCGCCCACAGCCGAGCCGACGACCGCGCCAACGGCACGCTGCACAAGATTCACTCCAGCAGGCTACCGAGCTGATCGACGGAGAGGGCGGACGTCGGGATCAAGACGGTCAGGTCGACAGGCAGAGCGCTGGTTACGGTTGCCCGTTCCGTCGCTGTTCCGTGGGGCCACCGAAACTAACGAGAGATGACGAGAACGAGCCACACCCGTCATGCCTGCTCAGCCTCCTGATCGATGAGCTTCCCCAAGTAGCTGGGGTGGGCATCGGAGATCACCCAGATCTACGAGGGCACCAACCAGATCCAGCGCATGGTGATGGCCCGCCAACTCCTGAAGTAGGCGTTGACGAACGGAAACCCGGTACATCGCACGTGTCGAAGTCCAAGGCCATCAAGCCGGTCTGAAACGGTTGCGAGGCCCGGTCGACCGAGGTCGGCGCCGGCTCTCACATCGGGCCAGCGCTGTATACCGGCTGACCAGGGCCGCGCCGCACAAACGGTTGACAGATATGACCGGTTTTGGTGAACCTACGTCGGTGTCCGTTCTCGATCATCACGTCGACCTCGGGATCGCGCGGGTCGGCAGGAAGTCAATGCACGCGCTTCGACTGGACGCCTGCTCCATCCCCCTGGCCGGCCAGGAGGTGGTGCAGGTCGTGGTGCCGTTACGCGGAGCCGTACGGGCCGTCTGGCACGACCGGGGCTTCGCGGCGAGCTGTGACGACCTGGTCGCTCACGACCTTTCCCGGGTGCACGAGGTCGAGTTCCAGGCAGCCGACGGCCAGGACACCTTCGAGATGGCCACGGTGGAGATCCCCAGGCCGTTGCTGCCGTTCTCGGATCGGCAACTGGACGACGTCCTGGGAGTCGTCCAGCAGGCGTCGGGCGGGGTGCCGAGCCTGCTGAAGGGGTTCGTCCGCGATCTGACCCTGGAGAAGCAGTCCTTGAGGCCGGCGGACGGGGCACGACTGGGGATGGTCGCGTTGGACCTGATCTCCGCCTCCTTCGCCGCCGCCATCGAGGAGCGCGCGGAGCCGTCTCCGGAGTCCCACAGGAATGTCCTGACCCTGCGTATCCAAACATTCATTCAGCAGAACCTGCGCGATCCCGAGCTCACCCCGCGCAAGATCGCCGCCGCGCACCACATCTCGCTCAGTTACCTGTACCAGCTGTTCCAGGCGCAGGGCGCCACGGTCGCCGGCTGGCTGCGGGTCCACCGCCTGCGCCGCATCCGCCGCGATCTCGCCGATCCCGCGCTGACGAGCAGGCCGATCCATGAGATCGCCTCGCGGTGGGGATTCGTCCGCGCCGCTGACTTCAGCCGCGCCTTTCGTCACGCGTACGGCGTCACGCCGAGCGACTTCAGGAAGGCGATGACCGATCCCGATTAGAGGGCTGGAGACTGCGCCGCGGGCGGGCGTCCTCTCCACGGCTCTGCCGCAGATGGCCGCGCATGCGCCCCGGTGAGCGCGGGCCGGCTCGTGCGGCGTGCGCATGTCGGTGAAGCGTTCAGAGGTGGGGCCGCGCGGGAAGCGGAGCTGCTGGGTGCGGTTCTGGAAACTCTGCGGGCGTCGGGATACGACCGGATGACCGTGGCGGATCCGGCCGGATCGATCGGGGGTTACGGTTACGGCTCGTCGCGGCCCTTGTCGCCGGCTCGGAGAAAGACGATGTCGAGGTCGTGGAGCTGGTCCGGGTCGGTGTCGATGGCGATGCTGGTGATCTTGCCGTCGGCGATGGTGAACGTGAAGACGGCCTTCGGCCGGCCGTGGTGCGACCAGACGGCCGACGGAACGCCGTCGACCAGTGCCGGGCGGGCGGCCTGGGCGCGTCCGGAGAAGAAGGCCGCCACCGCGTGGCCGCCGCGCATCTCGCCGACCACGACGTCCGGATCGAGCAGGTCGAGCAGGGCGCCGAAGTCTCCGTTCCGGGAGGCGGCCAGGAAGGCGTCGACGATCTCCCGCTGCTGGGATCGCGTGGCGTCGGACGCCCCGGTCGCTCCCCGCACCCGGCGCCGGGCCCGGCTGGCGAGTTGCCGGGCGGCCGCCGGGGAGCGGTCGACGATGGCGCCGATCTCGCCGAACGGCACCGCGAAGATGTCGTGCAGGACGAACGCGAGCCGCTCGGCGGGAGTCAGCGTGTCCAGCACCACCATCAGCGCGATACCGACCGAATCGGCCAGCAGCGCCTCGTCCTCGGGGCCGGCCTGGCCGCTCGGGTGGATGCCCGCGGCCGGCTCGGGCGGCAGCGCGCCGGCGGGCTCCTCACGCCGGGACCGGCGGGCCTCGAGCATGGTCAGGCAGACCCGCGCGACGACCGTGGTCAGCCATCCGGCCGGATTCTCCACTTGACCGGTGTCCGCGCGACTGACCCGCAGCCACGCCTCCTGCACCGCGTCCTCGGCCTCGCCGGGTGAGCCGAGCATCCGGTACGCCACCGCCCGCAGGCGGTCCTGATGCTCGGCGAACCGCTCGCTCAGCCAGTCATGGTCAACCATCGGTCACATTCCTCCGTCGCGGCCTGTCATACCGATTGACCGGCGAACCCACGCCGATGTGACATCCGGGCCCGGCCGGCATGTGCCGCCTGCCGTTCCAGGCGGCACATGCACTTCGCTCACAAGGGGGACGGGGTATGAAAGCGCACGTCAGCTCGATCCTCCTCGGCGTCCGGGACCTGGACGCAGCCAAGCGGCTCTACACGGAGGGGCTCGGCTGGAGCATCCAGGACGACTACGGGGTCGTCGTGTTCATGGAATCGGACGGAGGCTCGCGAGTCGGCTTCCACGGCCGCGAAGGCCTGGCCGAGCAGGTGGGGGGAACGGACCAGCCCTACGCGGAGTGGTCGCCGAGAACGCCTCTGACCAACCCTTCGAAACCATCAGGAGAGAACCGTGTCACCACAGGTGAGTGCCATCATGCTCGGGGTCAAGGACCTGGCCCGCGCCAAGAAGTTCTACGCCGAAGGCCTGGGCTGCGAGATCGACAAGGACACCCGAGGATTCGTTCTGCTCAGCCTGGGCGAGGGATCCCCGCAGCTGGCTCTCTACGAATGGGAGGCGGCGGCACAGGACGCCGGTGTCTCTCCGGAGGGATCCGGATTCCGCGGCGCCTCCTTCCACATCAACCCCGACTCCAGAAAGGTGGTGGACGAGATGATGCGCAACGCGGTGGCGGCGGGCGGGAGCGTGGTCAGGGAGGCGGCTCCCGCCGAGTGGGGCGGATATTTCGGCTACTTCAGCGACCCGGACGGCTATCTGTGGAAGGTCACCACGTACGGTTCCTGACCTAAGCCGGCTCACGTAGGCGGTCGGAGGGACGTGTCCCCGCCCGCGTCCACGGCCACCGGCAGCCGTACGTATCCTCCGGACCAGAAGACCAGCGGCGGCCGGCGCGAGAAGCCCAGGTCGAGGACCGAGCCGATGAAGATGGAGTGGTCTCCGACGGCGTGGGTGCCGATGAGCTCGCACTCCACCCAGGCGGCCGTCCCGTCGAGCACCGGTGCGCCGGTGCTCGGGCCCGCTCGGTGCGGCACACCGGCGAACTGCGCACGGCCGCGCGGCCGTGCGCGGTCCGCGAAGGCGCGCGCGTACCGCTCCTGGTCTCCCGCGAGCACGGAGACCCCGAAGCAGCCGGCCGTCATGAGCCGGGCGTGCATCGACGCGTTGCGACCGACGCATACGAGGATCGTCGGGGGGTGCAGGGACACGGAGGTGATCGAGTTGGCGGTCATGCCGTGGGGTTCCGGGCCGCCGACGGTCACGACGGCGACGCCGGTGGCGAAGCAGCCCATCGTACGGCGGAAGTCGGCGTCCGCGGGCGCGAGGTCGGCGGTCATGTCAAGGCGCCATCAGCTGCGAGGGGTTGGACCATCGCCGGACGCGTCCGGCCAGCCAGACGTGATCGTCGTCGAGGCGCAGCATGAGGCCCGCGTCGTGGAACACCTCGATCTCCTCGCCGGCGTACCACGCCACGTCGGGACGGAACACGCCGCTGCCCGATGCCCGCTCGACGAAGTCGAGATGCACGTGATCGGTGAGGGTCAGCACCACGCCGGCGTCGCACCGCTGGTCGTGGATCTTGATGAAGCCCGGTCCCTTGAACCAGCGCAGCCGGCCGAAGCGATACATGGCGCGCCACTCGGCCTGGGTGCCGGCGTCCAGGCCCGACTCGGGGGCCGGCAGGTGGGTCAGCAGCGTCCAGTCGGGGACCCGGTCGAGCAGCGTCGCCGGCGCGGCCCAGCGGATCCGGAACCCCGCGGACTCGAGGTCGCGGAGCGATGCCAGAAGGCGGCAGAGATCGGCCGCTGCGGCGCCATCGCGGCCGTCGACGAACACCGCGCGGTAGCCCGCCTTCCACAGAGCCGCCACGTCGGGGACGTCCTGCGGGACGGTGTTCGGAGGTGGCAGCCCCAGGTCCTGGCCGTCCGCCGTCAGCTGCTCCGGCCGCACCGCGTAGGTCGCACTGATCATGAGGGCACCTCGACTCGGCTGTTGGCCGGATCGACGCCCGCGGTCGAGAGCCGGACGATCAGACCGCTGTCGTCGGTGAAGCAGAGCCCTCGTTCGGTCCAGTCGGAGAGCAGGCTCTCGACCTCGGTCTCGGACGCTCCGACGCGCCTGGCGATCTCCCGGCGGCGGCGTGGCGCGTCCAGCGCCGCGTACAGCGCCTTCTCCACAGGATCCGTCAGGATGTGCGTGCTCCACGCGAAGTTCGGTCTGCTGTTGGCGATCAGGTAGGAGCCGTCGATCCTCGAATAGTGCACGAGGGAGGATTCGGGGAACACCTTCCGCCAGTACTCGGCGAAGCCGGATACGCGCCCGGCGACATCCGGTTGCGCGGCGATGCCCTGCGCCTGCGATCGGAAGACGTACGCGAGATCGTCGAGCTCTGCGAGCGGCAGGTCATAGGAGATGCGATAGCGGGAGTGCGGCCCGCGATTCGGCAGTCCCAACGCCGGATCGTTGAAGTAAGGGCTGAAGCGTTCCAGCAGGATCCGCCCGACATATCCGGGAGGGGGCAGGTGAACCAGGGACTCGGCCGACTCCAGCACGTCGGTGTAGTCGCGATCCTGCTCCCCGGGGAAGCCGTAGAGATAGTTCCACAGCACCGTCATCCCCAGCTCGTCCGCGTCGCGCAGGAAGCGTACGCACTGCGCGCCCGACACGCCCTTGTCCATCAGGCGCAACACGCGGGAGGAGAGGTTCTCGATGCCGGGTTGCACGCAGACCACGCCGGCGTCCTTGAGCGTCCGCAGGTCATCGCGCCGGAGGTTCGCCTTGACCTCGAACATCACGTGCAGGTCCAGATCGCGAGCGGCCAGATCGGTCATCGCGGTGCCGATGTAGGCCTGGTCGAGGATGTTGTCCACGGCGTAGACATTCAGGCACTGGTGTCGCTCCGCCAGCTCCACCAGTTCGTCGACGAAGGATTCGGGAGACTTGCTGCGGAAGGTCATCATCGAGCCGTTGAGGCCGCAGAAGGTGCAGTGGTGCCGCTCGCCCCACCAGCAGCCCCGGCTGGCCTCGAGCACGAGTTTCGGCGAGTGGTGTTCGGCGACCCGGCTGCCGGCGAAGCGCTCGAAGAAGGCGTCGAAGTCCGGCCTCGGTATCCGCCCCGGCGGCACGAACCCCGATCGCATCGGATTGGCGAACAGCTCGCCGCCGTGCCGGCCGACCAGGCCGGGAACGGCGCTCACCGCGGACGGATCCGAGCGGTGCAGGCCCTCCAGGAGCCGCGGAAGGGCTTCCTCACCCTCGCCCCGGACGACATAGTCCACGAAGTCGAAGTTCCTGGCCACCGCCTCGCCCATGACGCCGTCGCAGTTCGCCCCGCCGAACACGGTGATCAGATCCGGCTTAAGCCGCTTGAGTGCCCTGGCGAGAGCCAGGCTCGCGATGTTCTGCTGGAAGACGCTCGAGACTCCGACCACGTCCGGGCAGGTACGCGCGATCCGCTCGGCGAGCAGGTCGATGAACTCCGGCGCCAGGCGATGCAGCGTGACGCATTCGTCGACGTCGAGACCCCAGCTCTCGGCATAGGCCGCGAAATCCGGCGTGTTCCAGTCCACGCCGTTGAGCGCCGAGGAGAAGATCCAGTCACCCGCGCCCGAGAAGTAGGAGTGCAGCGAATGGACCTCGTACCGGTCCGGGGCGTACTCCAGCCGTTCGGCGAGGAACTCGTACCAGGCGAGGTTCGCGTATTCGACGTCCACTCGCTCGACGCAGGCGGTCCTCTCGCAGACGGACGTGAGGACGCCGAGCGCCAGAGAGGGCAGGTCCAGTTGTGCCCATGGCATGGACACCAGACACACCTTCATCGTGGGGCACCTCCTTCGGGTCGCGCGGTGTTCAGTGACAGGGGGAGCCGGGCCGTCAGGCCGTAGCCGAAGGTCCGCCAGCCGTCGGGCGAGTGGGGGACCTCCGGGGTGGCCGAGGTGCCCGTGGCCATCGCGAACCGAGCCGGCCAGACGTGTTCGTACGGTGCGGTGTAGATGTCGTTGTCGTCGGCGAGCCCGCCGCGCCGGAGCCCCATGCACAGTTCGGCCCCGGCGTCGCGGCAGGAGAGCATCATCCAGCGCTGGTACGGATCGCCCATCGTGAACCACCGCAGCGTCGCGCAGGAGGCCGCCTCCGCCCACACCGCCGGATCTTCCAGGCGCAGGTAGCCGCAGAGCTCCAGCGGCAGTCGCCAGCCGAGGTCCATCCCCTCGGCCAGCGCCGCGTCCAGGAACCTGCCGAAGTCCCGTTCCCACCCCGCGCCACGGACCCGGGGCAGGTTCGGCATCGCGAGTTCGACGTCACGGCGCAGGCTCCGGTGCGTCAGTGCCGCGATCACCCGGGCGCGTCGCCGGTCGGACGGCGTGCCGGTGCCGGGAACGCCGCCCCAGAACGTACGGAACAGGGGATCGGTAACGGATCGGGGCTCAGGCATAGAGCTCACCGACCCAGCGCACGTCCGCCAGCCAGGATGCGGCATCGAGCACGCTCTCCCGCTCGACCACCATCGTGGGCGGCAACCAGCCCTGCTGCCTCATCATTCGCACATGCGAGCGTGAGCGTTCGTCCAGCGGGCAGTCGTGGGTGTCGACCAGCATGGCCGGGTCGAGGTCGGAGGGCCTGAATCCGCTGACATGTCCGGCCGCCACGAACGCGCGCACATCGGGCTCGCCCCAAAGGTCCCAACGGTCACCGCCGTTCTGCTCGGCGATCAACGCGTTGCTCGCGTCGAAGAGGATCCGGATGCCGTGCTGCTCGCAGAGCTCCCGGAAGTACGGCACCTGCCCGTCCCCGCGCGGAGACTCCGAGGCGAAGTTCTCCAGCAGCAGGGTCGTGCCGAGCAGGTCCTGCCAGCGGGCCGCGCGGCCGGCGACGGACGGGTCGGCGTAGTCGATCTCGCGCACGATCGGCAGCCTGCGCCCGTGCTCGTCGGCGGTGACCAGAAGGTGATCGGAGACGTAGAGCACCTCGAAGCTCGCGCACCAGTCCCGGACGCGGGCGGCGAGATCGGCGAGCCCGCGCGGATCGCGGTTGGCCCAGCCTGAGTTCATGATGTGGATGCTGATCGGTATGTCGCCGATCTCGGCCCGGACGTCGCGTGGTTCGAGATGGAGGAAGTTGTCCAGCAGGAGTTCGTAGAATCCGACGGCCGGTCGCAGCGTGAGGCCGGCGCCATGGGCGATCTTCCAGCTCTCCGGGCAGGTCACGTTCATGCCGACGGTCATGGCCGTTCTCCCTTCGGGGTGTCGACGACCTGCAGGACGAACAGCGTCGTCAGAGCCACTGCACAGCTCAGGGTGTAGCCGAAGGTGCCGATGAGGTCGACACCGCGTTCCATGACGAAGGGGGCGATGACCATCGATGCCCCCAGCATGCCGCGGTAGGTCGCCATCACCTGCAACCGGTTCGCCGCGCCGAACTCCTCGGTCATCATCGATTGGCGGGCGACCCGGCCGAAGCCCTGCGGGAGCGAGAAGAGGAAAAGGCACAGCCAGGCCGGATATCCGTCGGCGGCGAACGCGAACAGCAGCAACATGATCGCCCGGAAGAGGGGTTCCAGGCGAAGTGCCGTGGCATAGAGGCGGTGGCTCGGCGCCACGGTGGCGAGAAGCGAACCAGCGATGGTTCCGGACATCAGGGCGGCCATGCCGATCGCGACCCAGGAGGGCGGCCAAGCCTCCTGGACGGCTCGGACCGGCAGGCTGTAGATCACGCCGAAGACGATGAGATTGGTCGAGACCTGAACGAGAACCGGACCGCGGGCCCGTCGCGAGCGCACGATGTCGCGGACACCGCCGAACCTGTCAGGCCGGTCGGCGCCGGTCGTCTCCGGCTGGTCCGCGGGCGAGAGCGCGCCGATCGCGACGGCCATGGCGATGCCCCCGGCCGCGCTGGTCGACGCGTACAGCAGGCACAGGCCGCTCAGATCGAGAAAGCCGAAGGACAGGCCGGCGATGGCCGGACCGGCCGCGGCGCCGGCGGACGTCACGGTCGCGGTGATTCCGATCGTCCTGCGCCGGCGCGTGAGGTCAGGGAGGATCTCCGGCAGGCTGCTCATCCACGTCGCGTTGACGATGATGTTCGCGATGGTCACCACGACGAGTGGGGCGTACACGAGGAACGGGCGAGCGCCGGCGTCGGCGAGCCCGGTGGCCAGTGCCACGCCCGCCAGCGCGCCGAGCGCGGAGCCCAGCAAGATGGCCGCGCGCGGGCTGAGCCGCGCCAGCAGGAGCAGCCGCCCGATCCCGCCGGCGAGCAGGAACGGGATCCCGGCGGCGAGGCCTGTAATGCTCAGGCTGATCGCCGATCCGGGCACCGCCGCCGCCATCAGGACGGCCGCGTCCGTGATCCGCCCGCCCACCGTGATGGCCGCCAGCATCGCCACGCAGGTGCCGATCCGGACCACCCGAGGGCCGGCGACGTGGGTCGGCGTGTCGGTCTCCGTCATGGCAACAGGGCGAGCGCCGCCCGGTCGAGCGTCTCGTCAAAGGAGGGAGGCGTGCTGACGACCGCAGCCGTCGTCTCGCGCAGTCGCCCGGTCAGCCGCTCGATGCCGTGCCCGCCCATCGCGGCGAACAGCAGCGTCACCCGTCCCGCGGCCGCGGTCGCACCGATCAAGATCAACGACTCGCCCACGTGACGCCACGTCATGACATCGAGGGGATCGACTCTGATCAGTTCGGTGGCCCAGTGGTACAGATCGTCCGCATCCCGCAGGATTCCCGCGAGCTTCATCTGCGACTCACAGACGATCTTGTAGTTCTCAGCCGCCAGCAAGCCCGAATAAGACGACATTTCCGCCGACAGCGTGGTCGCGACGTCCGCGGCCCGCACGCAGTCCGCCATGGTCGAAAGGGCCGGCCCCGGCTCACCCACCCGGATCTGCAGCAGCGCCCTGACGCGGTGGAACCGGGACTCCAGCAGCGCGTTGAGGAACGGCGTGTCCGAGCCCAGGCTCGCCAGCGCCTTCTCCGCGCCTTCCAGCGACCAGCGGGCACGGTCGGCATCCCGGGCGACCCGCAGGTAGGTGGAGGTCAGCTGGATGAGCGAGTTGAGGCCGACGTCGGGGGTGGACTCCAGGCCGACCCGGACGAGCCGGTCCTCGACGAACTCGTCGTATCCGCCGAGTTGCCGCAGGCCGCGCGTGGCCTGGTACCACATCGTGCCGCCGTCGCGGTCGGTGTGGCCGTCCGGCAGCCGCTCGATGATGTCCGGCAGCAGGCGCTGCTCGGAAAGGCAGTTGAGGGTGGCGATCACGGCCGCGATCCGGGACGGAGGAAGCTCGTCGAGACGGTCGAGGTCGGACTGCAGTGTCCGCAAGGGCGCCGCGTCGAACTCGGCGGCGCAGGCGCCGAAATCCGGGTCGAGGCCGAACGACCGGCAGGCGTTGTAGCGTACGTTCGCCGGATACATGATCGAGGACCAGGGCAACCGGTGTTCACCGAGATCGCCCGAGGCCAGGTGGATCGCATGCTGGAGATGAACAGGCGCGTCCCGGCCCGGCGCAGGCGCTATCAGCGGCAGCCAGCGTCGGAGGGCGTAGGCGCCGCCGACATCGGTCATCGGAAAGTGTCCTTCGGTGCGTTCGGATGAGCACCCGGCGCCGCCGGGAACGCAGGCGCCGGGTGCCCGGGAATCAGTAACTGGTCATGCAACCCGCGATGGCGAGGTTCTTCGCGGCCCCCACCGACTTCTTGGTGAAGATGACCGGCTTAGGCTGAATCGTCTTCGCCTCGGTCGACTTGTTCATGGTGCACCTCCTCTCGGAATTCGCTATGTCGAGCGATGGGTCTCGCTCTTTCCATCGAGCCCCGTCCGCCGTCACCGTCGGGCCGGAACCCAATCCTCATCCGCCCGCAGCAGGAATCGCCGGCGCGCGGTTTCGTAGTCTTCGGTGGCCAGTCGCACCGTACGGTCCTGGAGCCGGACCTCGCCGACGTCGCCCGGTTCGCATTCGTCGATCCAGTCATGGAAATCGTCCAGGGCGTTCATCCGGATCCCGTTGACACTGACCAGGACGTCGCCCTCGCGAATGCCGGCGACATCCGCCGGTGAACCCTTGATCGCCTGCGAAACCAGCAGGCCGATGCCGGTGGCGCCGCCGACGAACTGCAGGCCCGACAGGCAGGAGGGCCTCGGCAAGGGCGGGCGCCCCTCGACGTCCACCGCGAGATCGAGCACACGCTGGCGCCAGTGCCGGTGGTGACCGTCGAACTCGAAAAGGCCCAGTCCCTCGTGCGGAAAACCGGAATGGGTCAACCAGAGATCGCACTCGACCGGATAGTCCTGGTGGAAAACCGGATAGGAGGGCCGGAGCTGGAAGCTCAGGTCCGTCCAGACGCCGCTCGCGGGCAGGGGATACTCAAGGGCCAGCAGCCACCCGGGGACGGCCTCTTTGACCCGGCCCACGATCTCGTGGCTCGCCGCCACGTCAGCCCGCCCTTGGGTGTGCAACGCGAAGCGGAACGCACCGCCTTCTTTCAGTTCGAGCTCGACCTCTGACATCCGTAGCCAGGATTTGATGCCGGCTGGGGTCGACAGCCGTTCCCAGATCTCATCCTGGGAAGCGCGTATACTTCTGATGAAGTCGATCGTCCGGCCGCGACGATCCCATGGATGCAGGTCCATGAAGCCCGTCCCTCTCCGTTGCGTACGATGCTTGCCGACAGCGTTGTGGTGGTTCGGTCGCCCGGTGCTCAACCGATATGGCTGGCACGCTAGAAGTCATCGCTTTAATGACGATTTACTTGTTCTTCAGGACCCATTAATTCCGGCGCCGGAAATCACATTCGCGCACGTCGGACGGCACGCTGGTGCGTTGGCAGCGCCTTGACGAAGGCGCCTGGCCGCGACCCCGGCGGTGAGTCTCAGTCGTAGACCGGCCCCTGCCAGACGGTGACGTCGAGGGTCATGTAGTGGGCGTCCTCGTCCGAGTCGCTCCAGCCGGTCACCTTGACGAGCGTGATCAGCCCGCTGTCCGTGTCGGTGACGCAGAGCGCCGCACCCTCCGGCAGCTTCGAGCCGGGAATGCCGGGGATGGCGACGTGCTGGTAGTAACGGGTGTCGTCGCGGCAGGTGCGGTATTCACGTGGTTGCCCGGGTTTCAGGAGGACCACCTGCCGTCCACCGCGCACCGACACGTAACCGTCATGCCTCATGCCCATCGTCCCGTTCTCCTGGTTCGGGCGAATGGGCCTGTCGGAGAAGGAGATCGTGTAGCCCTTCGAAAGGTTGATGCCTTTCTGCCGGTAAATGGGCGGCGGATCGTCGCCTATGGGCGTCTCGGACGGAGGGCTGCTCGGCTGGGCGGTTTCCGCCGGCGGAGCGCTGGGTGATCCTGCTCCGGTAGAGGGAGACGGCTGCTCGTTCCCGAACCAGTCGTAGAGGTTGCCGGTAGGGCCGTTGACGAGTGCGATGATGATCGCCACCGCTACTGGGGCCAAGACGATCCAGAGGAACTTCTGGCTCGGCCGCTCGCGCTCCACCCGCTCAGTATCTTCTCGGACTCCCCTTTTAGCGAGGCATTCCTGGCCGGGCGAGGAGCGGTTCGGTCATGAATGAAGAGAGGCCGGGTCACAGCCCTCAGGAGGGTGCCGCGGTTAGCGTCGGTCCGCGACCGGATCGGCCGTCGCGCAAGGCACTGGTCGAACCCTCCGGGCGGAGGCTTCGACGGCGGGGAAGGATCACATGCGGGCAGAGCAGATCGAGCGGCGGAGCGAGGCCGCGCCGCCGGTCCCTGGCGGACGTCGGTGGCGGTGGGCCTGGCTGGGAGCGGGGACGCTGCTGTGGCTCTTCGCGGTTCACGGCCGTTTCGACATCGCCGTGGCGGCGTGGTTGTCCCCGGTCTTCCTGCTGAGGTTCGTACGGACCGGCCCGGCACTCGGCGGGCTCGCGGCAGTGTGGGCGGCCTCGGCGCTGGCCGGCGTGTTCTGGCTGGTCGAGACCGCCGTGCCGATGACCGTGATCGTGGTGGTGGGCATCATCGGGCTGGGCACCCTGACGGTCGTGCCGTACGTCGTGGACCGGCTCGTCTCCCCGAGGGCGGGTACGGTCACGTCCCTGCTGCTGTTCCCGGCGGCGCTGGCGGCCTGCGAGTTCCTGATGACGCTGCTCAGCCCGTTCGGCACCGCGTTCGGCGTGCCGGCCGCCACCCAGCACGACGACCTGGCGCTGCTGCAGGTCGTGTCGGTGACCGGCCCGTACGGCGTGGGGTTCCTCATCGGCTGGTTCGCGACGACGGCGAACCACCTCTGGGAGCACCGCCTGCGGGCGAACGCCGTCCGTGGCGCGGCCGCGTACGTCGTCGTGCTCCTGATCGCCTTTCTCGCCGGCGGGGCGAGGCTCGCGTTCCTCCCGCCGGACGGCGGCACCGTGCGGGTCGCCGGCATCAGCCCGGACACCTCGGTCACCCGCGAACTGCGCGCCACGCTCAGCGCGGACCTCACCCCGCAGCAGGTGGCGGGACAGGATCAGGCGACCGTACGGACGGCCTTCGGCAAGGTCAACGCCAACCTGCTGGCCAGGACGCGGGAGGCGGGGCAGGCGGGCGCGAAAATCGTGATGTGGTCCGAGCAGGCCGCCGGCGTCCTGGCCGCCGACGAGCGGGCGTTCCTCGGCCAGGTGGCGGCCGTGGCGCGGGAGAGCGGGATCTACCTGCAGGCCGCCGTGTCCGTCGTCCTGCCGCAGGCGCCCTACGCGGCGAACCGCACCTACCTGTACGACCCGGCAGGCACGCGGGTCTGGGTCTACAACAAGGCCCATCCCATTCCCGGCCTGGAGTTCTACCCGCCGGGCGACGGCGTGGTGCCGGTCGCGCGGACGCCGTACGGGCGGCTGGCCACGGTGATCTGCTTCGACGCCGACTTTCCCGAGCTGATGCGCGTGGACGCCGACATCGTGCTCGTGCCCGCACGCGACTGGGCGGAGATCGGGCCGGTGCACAGCCAGAAGGCGAGCCTGCGCTCGATCGAGAACGGGTACGCGATGGTCCGGCAGGCCGAGTTCGGAGTGTCGGGGGCGTTCGACCCGCAGGGCAGGGTGCTGGCCGCGCACGACTACGCGGGCGGCGACCGGCACGTGGTCTTCTCCGACGTGCCCGTGCGCGGCACCACCACCGTCTACCGGGTGATCGCCGACGCCTTCGCCTGGGTGTGCCTGGCCGGGACGGCCGTCGCGATCGGCCTGGCGGTCCGCCGCCGCACCCGACAGCCCCGGGTCAGACGGTGTGCCGGGCGCGGTAGGCGCCCGGCGGGCTGCCGACCCAGCGCGTGAAGGCCCGTCGGAACGCGCTGGGCTCGGAGAAGCCGAGCCGCGAGGAGATCTCCTCGATCGACTCCCTGCCGCGCTCCAGGCTCGCGACGGCCAGGTCCCGCAGCACCTCCTCCCGGATTCGCTGGAACGACGTGCCCTCCTGCCGTAGGAGCCGGCGCATGTGCTGAGGGCTGATCGACAGCCTGGCGGCCACGTCGTCGGCGCGCGTCCATTCGGTGGTGTCGCCGCGTTCGAGGACGTTGCGTACGCGGGCGGCGGTCGTCGTGCCGTAGTCGCGGTGCAGGATCAGGTCGGCCGGCCAGCGGCGGAGGTAGCGCAGCAGGTCGGCTTCCCCGCGCACGACGGGGGCCGTGAGGTGCCGGGCGTCGAAGCTGATCGACACCGCCGGAGCGTCGAAGACCGGCATCCGGCCGAAGACCGGCACGTATGCGTCGCTGTACCCGGGCTCGGGGAAGGGCAGCTCCAGCCGGGACGGCACGATGTGCTTCCCGGCGAGCCAGGCCGGGAAGCGGTGCACGAGGGCGAGCATGATCTCGGCGGCGAGCGGCGGGATGCGGGTGCCGGGCTCGGCGGCGATCTCGATCCGGCAGGTGGCGCCGTCGACGACGAGACGGCTGCGGGTGTAGCCCGTGGTGATCGACGCGAACTCGGTCAGGCGCTCGAGCGCGGCCCGCAGGTCGGGCGCGTGGATCAGCCCCAGCGAGATCATCCGGAAGGTGCCGGGCGGGATCGGCCGCGGCCCGAGCCTGAGCAGCTCGTCGTCGCTGTGCCGCCACAGGGTCCGCATCGCCTCGACCGTCTGGGCGCAGCTGACGTGGGTGGCGCCGGGCCGCGTCAGCGCGGGCAGGGCGCGCCCGATGTCGAGATCGGGCGTCTCCGCGGAGGCGACGGCCGCGCGTACGAACTGGATCGCCACGCCGCCCGCCGACATGTGCACCACCCTCTCGCTGCACGAATGACGCTAACAGACGACCTGCCGGACATCAGGGGACACATCGGCTCTTCAGGCTCATCGTAACCTTCCGTAACCGTTTGCACTCTTTTAACAACTCAACTACGGTCCTTGACCACTGTCAGTCGTTTGTGTGCACACATGGAGCGATCAAGTGATGAACCGCAGGACAGGGACCGCCGTCGGCCTCACCGTGACCATCGGCGCTCTGTGCTTCACCTCTCTGACTCCGGCTCACGCCTCTCCCTCGACCCCCACGCCCGCCCCGGCTCCCACCTCCACCCCCACCCCGACCGCCAGCACCAAGGGCCTGCTCAGCCCGCTGAAGTACAAGGTCAGCCTCAAAGGGCAGTACCAGCAGACCAACTACTACTGCGTGCCCGCCTCGTCGTCGATGAGCCTGTCGACCTTCGGCGTCAAGGTCAGCCAGAAGACCCTGGCCAAGAAGATGAAGACCACCGCCTCCGGCGGCACCAAGGGCAAGTACGCCATTCCGGTGATCAACACCTACCTCAAGTCGAAGGGGTACAAGGTCACGAGCACGACCGACGCCGACGGCAACGCGCTGGTGCTCATGGACCGGGTCTCCACCCAGGTGGGCGAGCTGCACAAGGCGCCGGTGCTCGCGGTGTGGATGGAGCAGCTGCCCTGGAACAAGGGCAAGGTCAAGGGCTCGAAGGTCGGCCACGCGATCATCGCGTACGGCTACGACAAGCTGGCGAACACCATCACCGTCTACGACCCCTGGAAGCCCACCGGCGGCTCCCACACCATCAAGGCGTCCACCCTGGCCAAGGTCCTGCAGTCGGGCGGCAACATGTACTCCATCTCGAAGAGCTGACCTATATCCCACGGTTTCGGCCCATATTTCACGGTGGTCCCTGATCATCTTCCGGCGGCGCACTACGGTCCCTGCTCGTCGTCCGTACGAACACCTGGAGCCGTCAAGTGACGAACCGCAGGACAGGGACCGCCGTCGGCCTCACCGTGAGCATCGGCGCCCTGTGCCGACCGGCGGCTCCCACACCGTCAACGCCTCGACACTGGCCAAGACCCTGCAGCCGGGCTGGAACATGTACTTCGTCGAGAAACTCTGATCTACTGCCCGGATGCTGCATCACGTCGAGCTGTGGGTGCCCGACCTGGGGCGCGCCACCGAGAGCTGGCAGTGGCTGCTGCGGGCCCTCGGCTACAGCCCCTACCAGGAGTGGAGCGACGGCCGTAGCTGGCGGTCGGGGCTGACGTACGTGGTGCTGGAGCAGTCGCCGGCGCTCATCGCCGACCGGCACGACCGCTGCCGTCCCGGCCTGAACCATCTGGCCTTCCACGTGGACGGGCGGGCCCGGCTGGACGAGCTGGTGGGGGAGGCGCCGGCGTACGGCTGGACGCTGCTGTTCCCCGACCGCCACCCCCATGCCGGCGGTGACGAGCACTACGCCGCCTACCTGGAGGACCGCGACGGCTTTGAGGTCGAGCTGGTCGCCTCCCGCCTCGACGGTTAACGGTTTGTCCGGGCTTCACGGCGTGTTGGGGTAAATGTCAGATATTGGCACCATGTCGGTATACCTTCTGGTTTCGGGCTGATCCTTAATCGGAAACGGGTACTGCAACATGCGCAAGGTCCTGACCTTCACCCTCGCCGCCACCGCCACTCTCGGCCTGCTCTCCACCGCGGTCTCCGCCACCCCCGCCGACCGCCCCCGGGACCTCCCGAAGGAGATCTACGGTGGCGCCTGGACCGCCGGCCACGTCCAGGGCATCGCCATCGACCAGCGCAAGGGGTACATGTACTTCTCCTTCACCAACCTGCTCGTCAAGACCGACCTCAAGGGCAACCCGGTCGGCTCGGTGACGGGCTTCACGGGGCATCTCGGCGACCTCGACTTCAACGCCAGGGACGGGCGGGTGTACGGCTCCCTGGAGTACAAGGAGCAGGAGTCGTTCTACATCGCCATCTTCGACGCCGACCGCATCACCAGCATGAACATGGACGCGCAGACCACCGACGTGGTCAGGACCGTGTACCTCAAGGAGGTCGTCGACGACTACGTCGCCGACATGAACGGCGACGGCAAGTTCGACGGCAACATCGCTGACACCCCCGACCACAGGTACGGCTGCAGCGGCATCGACGGCGTGTCGTTCGGGCCGGAGTTCGGCAAGAAGCACGGCAAGGAGCGGCTGACCGTCGCGTACGGCGTCTACTCCCACGTCGGCAGGGAGGACAACGACCACCAGGTCCTCCTCCAGTACGACATCAGCCGGTGGAAGAAGTACGAGAAGCCGCTCACCGAGAGCGACCCGCACACCAGCGGCCCCGAGCAGGTGGACGGGAAATACTTCGTCTACACCGGCAACACCACCTACGGCGTGCAGAACCTGGAGTACGACGACCACACGGGCAACTGGATGATGGCCGTGTACAAGGGGAAGAAGCCGCAGTTCCCCAACTACCCCTTCTTCATGGTGAAGGGCGACGAGCAGCCCAGGAAGGGCGAGATCGTCGGCCAGCCGGAGCCCGAGCAGGGCAACCTGCTCACCCTGGCGCCGGGCGGGCTGGAGCACGAGGAGTCGGGCGTGCGTGGGTGGGAGTTCACCGGCGAGTACGGCCTGATCTCGCTCGGCCGGGGCCGCTACTATGCCTCCAGAGCCGGCACGATCACGGAGGACGGCGAGACCAAGCACACCGGGCACGCCGAGCTCCACCGCTGGACGGGCCAGGTGCCGACGCCCTTCGCGAAGGTCGGTTGACCCTGCGGCTCTCTTGACCGAGGACGAACCGGCGCTTAACCCGGCGTCCACGCTTGTCGCGGCTCACACCACTCGCCAGCGGTCAGCATGTATCCCCTGTTATGGTCTTACCTTGTCTTAAAAACCTGGTAAAAAAATCCTGTCCGGGGAGGGTCATGCAGACCAAGAGGAAGATCGCAGTCGTCGCATCCGTGGTTGCCGGGCTCGCCGCTCCGGCCGTGGCCGTAGCCCCCGCGGCCGGAGCCCAGGCGGCGCCGGCGTGGCAGGCGTACCACAACGCGACCCCGGCGCAGAGCGTGATGCACGTGAAGACGCTCAAGAGCCGCGGCTACCGGCCGATCACGGTGAACATCTCCGACGGAGAGCGCTACGCGGCCGTGTGGATCAAGGGCAGTTCGTCGGGATGGGGCATCTGGCAGGGCATGTCGTCCCGCGAGTTCCAGCACCAGTTCGACGCGGGCATGCGGGAAGGCGCGCAGCCCGTCTCCGTCTCGGCGACCGGGCCGGCCGACGCACCCCTCTTCACCGCCATCTGGGAGCGCAAGAGCACAAAGTTCCTCACCAAGCACGGCCTCACGCCCGCACAGTTCGGCGCCTACAACAAGGAGGCCGCGGCGCAGGGGCTGGCGCTCTCCTCCGTCGACGCCTACGGCACCCCCGGCGACATCCGCTACGTGGGCGTGTGGACCCCCAACCCCGGCGGAACCTGGAAGTACACCTACGGCATGTCGCGCGAGCGCCACAAGGAGGAGTTCTACGCGAAGAAGAGTCAGGGCTACCGGCCGGTCAAGGTGGCGGTGGCGCCCGACGGCACGTACGCGGCCGTGTGGCGCAAGGACGGGCGCAAGTCCTGGGCCCACTACATCGACATGTCCGCGGCCGGCTACCAGAAGCGGTTCAACGCCCTCAAGAAGCGAGGGCTGCACCCCGTCCAGGTGAACGCCGAGAACGGCAGGTACACCGCCATCTGGGAGTAGGGCACGCTCACCTGGCGAGGACGCGGACGTCCCCCGACCCGCTGCGGGCGACGATGGTGCGGGAACTCCCGGCGTCGCGCGTGACCGTGGTGCGTTCGCGGCCCTCCTTGCTCGTGACCGTGACCGCGTACGAGCCGGAAGGCACGTTCGCGGTCACCCTGCCCTCGCGTGAGAGCAGGTCGAGGTCGGCGGGCGGGCGGTCGAACGCCACGTCGATCTGCCCGTCGACCGTCCGGCACCTGACCGCGTCCGACGTCAGGCCCTCAGCCGTGATCGAGCCCTCGCTGCGCAGCCGCAACCGTCCGGAGGCGCCCGACACCTGGATGCGGTCGCGGCTCACCACGTCCACGTCCTGGGCGAGGCCCTTGAGGATGACGCCGTCGGCCGCTTCGACCGACAGCCGTACGCCGGGCGGGACGCGGACGTGGTAGCGGGCGCCGCAGTCGCCCACGATCATGTTGCAGTCGGCGCTCAGGCGGAGCGTGCCGTCGCGCAGCGACCAGGTGGCGTTGCCCTCGTCAGCGGCCTTGCCGCGCACCCACCGCTCCACCTCGACCCGCCCTCCGGCTCCTTGGAGCACGCGCACGCCGCCCAGCGACGACCGGATTCCCAACTCGGGGCCCGTGAAGACGAACGACTCCGTGGCGCGCACCTCCGCGGCGTCGAGCTCCACGCCGCAGCCCGTCGCGGCCAGGGCCATGGCCGCCGCGCAGGCCGCCGCTACTGTGATGTGCCTCATGCGGACGATGGTGGCCGAACGCCGCTCGCCCGCCATCGGCCGGAGGACCGACCGCCTCCTGTAGCCCATCGGCCATTCGGCCGAAGGCGCTCCCCGGCCGCGTCGAACGGCCGGCTGAAGGATCGCGTCAGAGAGCCGACAGCAGCGCGTTGACGTGGCGCAGCGGGTCCGCCCCCAGCGGGCGCACCGCGACCGTGTCGGCGCCCGCCGCCCACATGCTCTTGACCTGCGCCGCCGCCTCGTCGGGTGTCCCGGTCGCCATCACCACGTCCGCGGGCGAGACCCCCAGGAACTCCGCCTGCCCGGCCACCGTCTCCTCCACCGCCTCGGCGGCGCCGGCCCCCGTGTGCAGGTAGGTGAAGACCACGAGCTCGTGATCCGCGCCGCCGCCGATCTGCGACCGCACGCCGGGCAGCTGCGCGGGACCGATGCCTTCGGGCACGATCGTGCCCTGCGCGACCCGTCCCGACAACGCCAGAGAGCGCGGTCCCTTCACCCCGGCGAGCACGGGCGGCGGCTCGGCCGGCGGGTGCACCAGCGACACGCCGTCGAGGTGCACGGACCGGCCGTGCAGGGTGACCGTCTCGCCGCGCAGCAGCGCGCGTACGGACGTGATCGTCTCCTCCAGGAGGGACAGCGGCGAGGCAACGGCGGCGCCGGCCTGGCGCATCCAGGCGGGCACGCCGTGACCGATGCCGGCGGCCAGCCGGCCGGGATGCATGCGGGCCAGATTGGCCAGCTCCATCGCCAGCAGCATCGGATTGCGCAGGGGAGCGGGGGTGATGCCGATGCCGACGCGCAGCCGGGACGTGACGGCGAGTGCGGTGGCCGCCGCCGAGACGCCGCCCGTCCAGCCGAGGTCCTCCACCACCCACAGGTCGTCGACGGCGGTGCCGTCGAGCTCTCCGGCGAACGGGATCAGCTGCTCGGGCGGCAGGTCCCGGTCGAACATGACGCCAAGTCTCATGATGCTCTCCAGTAGTAGCGAAAGAGCCGGCCGACCTCCGCGTATCCGGCGCGCAGGAACGCGCCGGCCGACGGGACGTTGGCGGCGTCGGTGGCCGCGACGATGCGCGGCACGCCGGCCTCGGCGAGCGTGCGGGTGCCCCTGGCCAGCAGGTCGTTGACGTAGCCGTGGCCGCGGTGCTCGGGCAGCACCCCGATGTAGGCGATGGAGTGGTCGTCGGGAACCACCAGCCCGACGGGGGCGTCGCCCAGACAGCCGATGACGAACCAGTCGGGCTTGGCCTTGCGGTTGATCAGGTCGTCGTACATCCACCGGGCCTCGCGCTCGGCTCCCACGGTGGCCACCTCGACCTGGGTGTCGTGGTCGAGCGAGCCCTCGGACACGCGGATGAGGATGTCGAGCACGTATGACGGGTCCATGCGGCGCGCGGGGCGGTAGGTCAGCCGGCCGGGGTCGTCGGGCAGGTCGGTGCCCGCCGCCCATTCGAGCATGAGCCGCTCGACCTCCATGGTGAAGCCGGCCAGGGTCAGGGCCTCGTGCTCGACGGCGCGGTCGACGACAGGGGAGAGCCCGGGTCTGAGGGGGATGTCGTGGATCATCTTGCTCAGCCCCATCTCCGCCAGGCTGCGGCGCACCAGGCCGGCGGCGGCGACGGGGTCGGGCCCGGGGTCGAACTGCCAGGTGATCACTGGTCCGGAGCCGGGAAAGGGCGCCCAGTAGGCGAGGCGGGCCTGCCCTTCCGTGAAGCACCACTCGGGCCGCGTCCTGCCCTCCTCGAAGGCGGACACCAGCTGGGAGCGGGCAGGCTCGGGGAACTGGTCGAACAACGTGAAGGCCTCCATGCGCGCGAAGGGGGGCTCCCGCTGGGCGTGCCCACGATGACATCTTCTCGCACGCCTGCCGCGGATCAAGACCGCCCGCGGGTCAGGCGGCGTCGTCGAGGGCCGTGCGCGCCTCGCCGAGCGATTCGGTGGTCTCGAAATGGTGGTCCAGGTTGGTGATCGTCAGCAGGTGGCGGATCATGCCGGGGCCGACCACGAGGATCAGGCGGCCGTGCCGCTGGTGGACCTGGTTGTACGTGGAAACCAGCACGCCCAGGCCGACGGAGTCGCAGAAGGGGGCCCCGGTCAGGTCGATGACGAGTTGGAGCGGCTCGGCGGCGGCCATCGCCTGCTCCAGCTCGGCCTGCAGCCTCGGAGCCCCTGCCACGTCAAGGTCGCCTGCGATGTGGACGACCGTGCAGCGGTCCTCCCGCCACTGTCTGACCACCATGGGCCTCACCTGTCCCGACCTGCAGAAAGATATGTCTATTTCTTACATATGTTCTGCATTGCCGTTTTGGTGGAGGGTGTAACGCTCGGCTTCGCGGTCGGCATGGATTTCGACCCCTTCTGCCGGACCTTCGGCTGGTCGCTGCCGAGAATCAGCTCGATGCCGTTGATGTCCACCTCGCGCAGCTCGGACCCGGGGATGGCGTCGGCCACCACCCGCGCGGCCTCCTCCTGGCCCTTGCCGTGGCGCACGACGGTCTTCTCGTAGTCGTGCTGCCTGGTGTTGCCCGGCTGCCCGGGCACCTTGAACCCGTACGCGACCAGCGCCTCCTTGGTGCGGGCGCCGAGACCGTTGATCAGCGTGCCGTTCTTGATCCTGAGCGAGACGCTCTCCGGCGGGATGGGCGACGGCTTGGCCGAGGGAGTGGCCGACGGGGTGGGCGCGGCCAGGTCGCGGTCGGCGTCGATCCTGGAGAACATGTCGCGGGCCGCCGCCTTGTCCCACAACACCGCGGACTCTCCTGTGGGCGTCTTGTAGTCGACGTCGGCCAGCGGCACCTCCGCGAACTTCACGTCCTCCAGCGAGACGTCCCTGAGCTGGGTGGCCAGGCCGATCAGCCCGTCGTCGGGGTCGACCTTGACCGTGCTCAGCGTCGAGTTGACGAACGAGGCCAGCGTGCCGGGGTTGGCCAGCGTGCCCGCGCTCAGCGCCCGGTTGAGCAATGCGGAGATGACCTGCTGCTGCCGGTCGATGCGGTCGAGGTCGGAACGGGCGGTGGCGCGGGTGCGGGCGTAGCCGAGCGCCTGGACGCCGTCGAGCTTGTGGGTGCCGGCGGGCAGGTCGAGCGCGATCCGCTGGTCCTTGATCGGCACCGGCGTGCAGACGGTGACCCCGCCGAGGGAGTCGACGACGTCGATGAAGCCGAGGATGTTGACCTCGATGTAGCGGTTGATCTGCAGCCCGGTGACGGACTCGACGGTCTGCCTGGCGAGCTTGGGCCCGCCGAACTGGTAGGCCGAGTTGATCTTGTGGTCGCCCTTGCCGGGGACCGTCGCCCAGGTGTCGCGCGGCAGGCTCACCACCGTGACCGTGCGGTGGTCCTCGGACAGGTGGATGACCATCATGGTGTCGGTGCGCTGCCCGGACTCGCGGCCCAGCTTGAGCCGGTTCTGCTGCTGGCGGGTCAGGTCGTCGCGCTTGTCGACCCCCACCAGCAGGATGTTCTCGGCGCCGCGGGAGGAGGACGCGGTCACGCCCGCGTCGACCGTGCCGATCTGGCGCGGGGTCGCCCACACCACGCCGGTCGTGACCAGCACGCACGTGGACAGGAAACCCGCGATCAGCACGTTGCGACGGCGGGCCCTGGCGCTTTTCAGCGGCCTGCGGGTGCGGCCGGGTGCGAGCTTGACACCGCCATAGGCGTCTCCGCCCACGAGCACACCGGCGTCCTCCTCGCCCGGCTCGCGCATGCACGTCCCCCTCTGTTCACGCCGGAGGATCGGGCTTTCGATTGCCCTCCTCCCCTGCTCGTACAGTAGCGTGAGCCCCGCCATGAAGCAGTTCCCCGACTCGCCGCACGCTCCCGCGGAGACGCGTGCCTGGCCCTCCATCTCCGTCGTCATGCCGGTCCTCAACGAGGAGCGGCATCTCCGCGAGGCCGTCGACCAGGTCCTCGCCCAGAGCTACCCCGGTGAGATCGAGGTCGTCCTCGCCGTGGGTCCCTCCCAAGACCGCACCCAGGAGGTCGCCGAGGCCATCGCGGCGGCCGATCCACGGGTGACCGTCGTGCCCAACCCCACGGGCCGCACTCCCAACGCGCTCAACGCCGCCATCGCCGCGTCACGCAACGGCATCATCGCCAGAGTCGACGGGCACGCCATGCTGCCCTCCGACTACCTGCGCGTGGCGGTCGAGACGCTGGCGGAGACCGGCGCCGACAACGTCGGCGGCGTGATGGCGGCCGAGGGCGTCACGCCGTTCGAGCAGGCCGTGGCCTGCGCCATGACCTCCAAGATCGGCGTGGGCGCCGCCGCCTTCCACGTGGGCGGCACGGCGGGCCCGGCCGACACCGTCTACCTCGGCGTGTTCCGGCGCTCGGCGCTCGACCGGGTGGGCGGCTACGACGAGCACTTCCAGCGCGCCCAGGACTGGGAGATGAACCACCGCATCCGCCAGAGCGGCGGCCTGGTGTGGTTCCAGCCGCGCATGCGGGTCTCCTACCGGCCGCGGCCCAACGTCAAGGCGCTGGCCCGGCAGTATTTCCACTACGGCCGCTGGCGGCGCGTGGTCGCGCGCACCCACGAGGGCACGATCAACCTGCGCTACCTCGCGCCGCCCGCCGCGGTGCTGGCCATGCTCCTCGCGCTGGTCGCCTCGCCGGTCCTCCCGCTCGCGCTGGTCGTCCCCGGGGGCTACGCGCTGGCCATCGTGGCCGGCTCGGCGCTGACGGGCAGCGGTCTGCCGGCCGCCGCGAAGCTGCGCCTGCCGATCGTGTACGCCACCATGCACTGCTCCTGGGGCTGGGGCTTCCTCACCAGCCCGAAGAAGCTGGCCAGGCCGCCGCGGTGACGCCACTCAGCCCGCGAGCACCCGCTCGATGGCGGCGTTGAAGCGGGCCAGCGCGTCGGGATATTCCGGCCCGAGCAGATAGCTCCTGAGCTTGACCCTGGCCCGGGCCAGCGTGTCCTTCCCGTTGAGGAAGTCCGCCAGCCCGGCCAGGTCCTGCCCGAGCAGCTCGCCCGCCTCGGTGCTCGGGTAACGCTCGTGGAAGGCCTGCTCCGGCAGGCCCGCCACGTTCGTCACCGCGTACGGCTTCTCGCTGGCCAGGAAGTCGGCCACGACGCTGGAGATGTCGGTGACGAGCATGTCGCACTCGTTGAAGCAGTCATAGAGATGCGGCTCGGAGCCGGTGACGATCAGATGCCTGATCGCCGGCGCCTCGCCGGCCGCCGCCGACGGGTGCCTGGCCTTCGACGTGGCCAGCTCGCTCTCCTCGATCATGGCGACGATTTTTCTGTGCGCCCGGAGGGCGCTCTTGTCGCGGTGACCGGTCAGCGGGTGCGGCTTGTAGATCACGCGCAGGCGCGGACGGTGGTCGAGCAGGGCCCGCACGAGGCGCGGGCCCATGCTGATCAGCGACGTGTGCAGCAGGTCGTCGCTCCAGCCCTCCCAGGTGGGGGCATAGAGCACGGTCCGGTACGGCAGCCCCGGCCCCTCCGTCGAGATGCCCTCGAGTTGCGGCCTGCCGACCTCGTGGATGTTCTCGTCCCTGACCCCGACCCTGGCACGCCGGTAACGGTCGCGGCCCGCCGGCCCGGCCACCCACACCTCGTCGTAGACCCGGGAGAACGGGTTGAACGACGCCTCCTTGTCGCTGTCGCCGTGGTTCAGGAACGCGCTGCGCAGGGTCGGGATGCGCAGCATGTGGACGTTGCGGCCGGCGTTGGAGACGTACAGGCACAGTTTGGCGGCGGTCAGGGCGCGGAAGCTCATCAGGTCGGCCGACGACGGGAAGCACAACATCGGCAGGGTGGTTGGCTCCAGATGGGCGGCCATGCCGCGCTCGCGGAGCACGACGATGGCGCGCCTGTCGATGCGTTCGAGCACGGGCAGCCACATCCTGGCCTGGTAGGCGGCCGCGGGGGCGCCGGAGAAGTACAGGATGACCTCGGGGCGGTACTTCTCGACCTGCCTGCCCACGACCTCCATGACCTTCGCCCTGTCGGTGAGCGGGGCGGCGCGCCGTACGTACGGGATGAGCGCGAGCGTGCCGGCGGCGCCGAGCGCGACGGCCAGGCCCGCGCCCAGGGCCGCCGTCCTGGCGTCGAACGCCGCCCCGAGCACCGGCAGCGCGTCGAGATAGAGGAAGCGCACGCTGCGGTCGTCGCGCAGGAAGCGGGGCGGCAGCTTGGGGATGCGCAGCGCGGAGACGTCGAGGTTGCGGGTCGTCACCGGCATCCGGCTGAGCATCTGCCTGAGCCGCAGGGCCAGCCCGGCGTGCCCGGCCCGTACGACGTGGATCGCGAACACGCCGGCCGCCATCCCCAGGAACCAGGGCGAGTCGGGCCCGGCCGTCCGCGCCACCAGCAGCAGCGCCATGGTCTCCCTGGCCGCGAAGCGCAGCGTGAGCCCGAGGTGCACCTTGCACAGCAGGTCGGGCAGCGGCCTGCCGGCCCGCGGAGCCACCCGCTCCACTAGGTAGGAGGCCGCGGCGACGGCCCCGAACAAGACCGGCGCCGGCCACAGGGCCGACGCCAGCAGGACGGGGTAGCAGCCGAGCAGTGCCGCGATCACGATGAGTCTCCTCATGTGATCGCACGGTAACAAGCTTCAGGTCAAGCGCCGTCCACGCCTGCCTCTATGACTTGCCCTGATAGGTCGGAGATGAGGATGTCCAGCGAGGTCTGCGCGATCAGGTGCGGAGAAGTGCCGGTATTGACGCAGTTGACCCGGATGCCGTCAGTGGCCCATTCGTGGGCCAGTGCCCGGGTGAGCCCGGCCACCGCGGCCCGTGAGGCCGCGTGCAGCGCCCCGGAACCGGGCGGGCTGTGCAGCAGCAGGCTGCCGCGCAGATGCGGGCGGGCGGCTCGGGCCACGGTGAGCGCGCCCAGATGGTTGACGCTGACCGCGTCGGCGACGCTCTCGACGGTGGCCTCGGCGAGCCCGCCCGCGTGGCCGGCGACCGCCGCGTTCACCACGTGGTCGACCTCTCCCACGCCGTCGAGAGCCTTGGCCACCGCACCGGCGTCGTCGACGCGCACCCCGTCAGCCTCGGAGAAGGCGTGCACCCGGGCGCCGCGGGCGGCGGCCAGCTCCGCGATCTCCGCGGAGCCGAAGACCACCACGCTCCGCCCGTCCAGCCCTCCGGGATCGCCCGCCGGCACCCTGGCGGCGAGCTGGAAGAGCCGCTCGGCGATGTGCAGGTCGGCCGGATGGGTGACCTTGATGTTGTGCTCGCTGCCCGGCACCAGGTGGATCGGAACGTCGGGCAGGTAGCGCAGCACCACGCCGCAGTCGTCGGTGGCGGGCCGCTCGCCGAAACCGGGATCGGCCATCGCCCGCTCGTAGGCCTCGCGGATCAGCGAGAGCCGGAAGCACTGAGGCGTCTGGCTGCGCCGCAGCCGCGCCCGGTCCAGCACCTCGCCGATCACCTCGCCGCCGGGCGCCGGCTCGGCCACCAGGACCGTGTCGGAGCTCGGGATCGCCACATTGACGGCGGGATGCTCGCGCAGCGCCCTGACGCACTCGGCGATGATGCGCGGCTCCACCAGCGGGCGCACGGCGTCGTGCAGCAGCACGTTGCACTCCTGCGTGCCCAGCGCCCGCAGCGCCCGCCACGTGCTCTCGGTGCGGCTCGCGCCGCCGTCGACGACCTGGCTGACCTTGCCGTAGCCGCCCCGCGCGACGATCTCGCGCACCCGGTCGGCGTGCCCCGGCGTCATCAGCACCACGATCTCGTCGATCTCGGGGGCGCGCTCGAACGCCGCCAGCGAGTGCTCGATGATCGTCCGCCCGGCCACCTCGACGAGCTGTTTGGGCGTGTCATGCCCGAACCGCTGCCCCACGCCGCCCGCGAGGAGCACCCCAACCGACCGCAGCCGTGACGTCATACCGCGAGCCTAACGGTCCTGGTCCGTGATATCGCGTTGACCTCTCGCTACGCTGTGCCTACGCACTCGCGTGCCCACGCACTCCCGACCCGACCGGGAGGAGACCTGTGCCTTGCCCGACTCAATGACGCGAGGTGGCACGACCAGCCCTCATGCCGCGGCCGTGGTCCTCGCCACGACGCCGGCATGCGGGCTCTCGTGCGCCGACGGCACACTGCTCGACCGGCTCAGCGACCAGCTCGCCACGCTGCCGGTGCGCGAGGTGCAGGTGGTGACCCCCAGCGGCGGCCTCGGCGCCGACCTGCGAGGAGTGGCCAAGATCGCCCGCACCGCCACCGGCGCCGTCGCCGTGCTGCCCGGCGACCTCGTGATCCACACCGAGGCGCTGGCGCTGCTGCTCGAACACCCGGCCCACGACACCGGCGCGCTGGTCTGCCGGGAGACGGCCGCGGCCCCGCTCCGGCCGCCCGTACGCGTCGAAGGCGGCAAGGTCGTCGCCGCGGGCAGCTCGTTCCACCTGGTCCCCGAGGCGAACGCCACGTTCAGGGGAGTGCTCCAGGCGGCCGAGGCCGACCTCGGCGTGCTGGCCGACATCGCCGAAGAGCTGGCCGAGCTGGCCGACACCGGCCGCCTCGGCCCCGTCACCCCGGTCGAGGCCGTCGACCTGCTGCTCGTCGGGCTGGTCCGATCGGGTGTGGCCGTACGCGCGGCGACGCTCGGGCCGCTGCACGCCGACCGGGTGACCGGCCAGATCTCCGCGGACACCGCCCTGGCCAAGCTGGCCGAGGTCGACGAGGCCAAGGTCAAGGTCGAGACCGCCGTCAAGCACGACGACGGCTTCTTCGCCACCTACTTCGTCTCCACCTGGACCCGCCACCTGATCAGGCCGGCCGCCACGCTCAGGCTGACGCCCAACACCGTCACCGGCGTCTCCGTCGGCCTGGCGCTGCTGTCGGCCGTCTGGTTCTCCGCCGGCACCCCGGCCGCGCGGCTGGCCGGGGCGGTGCTGCTCTACCTGTCGTTCGCGCTCGACTGCCTCGACGGGCAGCTCGCCCGCTACACCCGCACGTTCTCCCCGCTCGGCGCGTGGGCCGACGGCATGGCCGACCGGCTCAAGGAATACGTCGTCTACATCGGCCTGGCCGCAGGGTACGCCGGACCCCGCATCTGGTACCTCGCGGTGGCCGCGATGATCCTGCAGATCGTCCGGCACGCCGTCGACTACACGTACGCGGGGGCCGTGGCCGACGCCGCCCGCGTCGGCGCCGCCTGGGGCCGGCCCGCCCGCTCCCTGCTGGAGTCGGAGGACGCCCGCCGCGCCAGGGGCGTGCTCGGCCTCGCCCAGCGGCTCGAACGCGACACCGCGGCGCGCTGGCTCAAGAAGATCATCGTGCTGCCCATCGGCGAGCGCACCGCCCTGATCGCCATCACCGCCGCCGGCTGGAACGCCAAGGTCACGTTCCTGTCGCTGCTGTGCTGGGGCGGCGTGGCGGCCCTCTACCAGCTCTGCGGACGGATCGCGAGGTCGGCACGGTGACATCGGTTCACATGGCACCCGTCCCCAGCAGCACGGTCGTGGCCTACCGCGACGACGGCCCGCTCGCGCGGGCCATGGGCCTGCTCGTGGCCGGGCAGCTCCCGCCGCTGCCCCCGGTGATCGCGGGCACGTTCGTCACCGGGGTGCTGCTGGTGCTCGGCGTGGCCGGGTCCGACGGGCTCGCCGTGTTCGCGCCCGCCGTGACGCTGCTGCTGGCCGGGCCGGGCAGCAGCCACGCGCACGACGGCCGGCTCGACTGGCTCGTGCCGCCGATCCTGCGGGTCATCGAATACACCTTCATCGCGGCGTGCGGGTTCGCCCACGGGGTGCACCCCGTGGTGATCACGTTGCTGCTCGGCGCGCTGGCCTTCCACCACTACGACCTGGTCCACCGGCTGCGCCAGCGCGTCTACGCGCCGGCCTGGCTGTCCACGTTCGGCCTCGGCTGGGACGGGCGGATGATGGTGGTCTCGCTGGTCGCCCTCACGGGCTGGCTGACCGGCGGCTACGTGCTGTTCGCGCTCTACCTGTGGGCGTTGTTCGGCTGGGAGAGCCTCACCTGCTGGCTGGCCGCACCCCAGGCGGGGGCGGAAGCGGCGGAAACGGGAACACAAGACTGATGCCAGATTGCCCACCGTAGGCCGAAAGGGAACTAACCTTTGGGCCTACGGTGGCGCGTCCAACGACCCGCCCCCAAACGCGGGTCGCGTCCAGTGCCCCGCCGCACGTTACGACTGAGGAGTGCACGTTGCTGGGAATGGTTCTGGCCGCCGGGGCCGGACGACGCCTGCGGCCGTACACCGACACGCTGCCCAAGGCGCTCGTGCCGGTCGACGGCGAGACCACGATCATGGACATCTCGCTGCGCAACCTTGCCGAGGTGGACCTGCGGGAGGTCGTGGTCGTCGTCGGTTACGCGGCGCAGGCCGTCCACGACCGCAAGGAGGAGCTGGAGGACAGGCACGGCGTCAAGCTCACCCTCGTGCACAACGACAAGGCCGAGGAGTGGAACAACGCCTACTCCCTGTGGTGCGCGCGCGACTACTTCGCCCAGGGCGCGCTGCTGGTCAACGGCGACACCGTGCACCCGGTCTCGGTCGAGAAGACGCTGCTGTCGGCGCCCGGGACGAGCGACATCCTGCTGGCCGTCGACAACGTGAAAAAGCTCGCTGACGAGGAGATGAAGGTCACCCTCTCGCCGGAGGGCGCGCTGCGCCGCATCACCAAGCTCATGGATCCGGCCGAGGCCTACGGCGAGTACATCGGCGCCACCCTCATCCGGCCGGGCGCGGCCGAGCGGCTGGCCGACGCGCTCAAGGCGACGTTCGAGCGCGACCCGCAGCTCTACTACGAGGACGGTTACCAGGAGATGGTCGGGCGCGGCGAGCTGATCCACGCCGCGCCCATCGGGGAGGTCGACTGGGTCGAGGTGGACAACCACGACGACCTGGCGAAGGCCCGCACCATAGCCGTGCGCTACTGAGGGGGCGCGATGCCGCTTCTAGCGAGAATGCTGCCGACGCCGCTGACCATGCAGGTCAGGCGCGGCGCGGTGGCGGAGCTCGGCGCGCTGCTGGCCGACAGCCGCGTGGCCACCTCCGGCAGGGTCGCCGTGGCCGTCGGGCCGGGCCAGGGCGACCACATCGAAAGCCTGATAGCGCCCACGCTGGGTGAGGCCGAGATCTTCAGGGTGGCCGCCGGCACGGTCGAGGCGGCCGTCTCGCTCGGCGCCGACCTGCGCAAGGGCGCCTACGAAGTCGTGGTCGGCGTCGGGGGCGGCAAGACGATCGACGCGACGAAATACGCCGCGTCGCTCGCCGGCATCCCGATGGTGGCCGTGGCCACCAACCTCGCCCACGACGGCATCTGCTCGCCCACCGCCTCCCTGGTCTACGACGGCGGCAAGGGCACGTTCGGGGTGCCGATGCCGCTGGCGATCCTCGTCGACCTCGACTTCGTGCACAACGCGCCGAAGCAGCTCGTCCGGGCGGGCGTGGGCGACGTGGTGAGCAACCTGTCGGCGATCGAGGACTGGCAGCTGGGCAACGTCGAGCGCGGCGAGCCGATCGACGGGCTGGCCTGCTCCATGGCCCGCACGGCCGCGGAGGCGCTGATCGGGCGGGCCGACTCCATCGAGTCCGACGCGTTCCTCACCGTGCTGGCCGAATCGCTGATCCTGTCGGGCATGTCGATGGTGATCGCGGGCTCGTCCCGGCCCGCGAGCGGTGGCGACCATGAGATCCTTCATGCCGTGGATCAGCTCTTCCCCGGCACCTCCAACCACGGCGAGCTCGCCGGCATCGGTGCCGCCTTCTGCTTCTTCCTCAGGCAGGACGACGCTCGCGTGGCGCAGGTGACCGACTGCCTGCGCCGGCACGAGCTGCCGATCGTCCCCGCCGACATCGGGCTGTCCAGCCAGCAGTTCGCCGAGGCCGTCGCGCTGGCGCCGGCCACCCGTCCCGGCCGCTACACGATCCTGGAGCACCTGCGCATGCAGGACTCCGAGATCCACGATCGGGTGGAGGACTATGTCCGGGCCTTCGGTCGCTGAGCTGCGGCGGGTCGCCCAGCCCGAGGGCCACCTCCAGCGCAAGAACGGCGAGCACTGGGCGGGCGTCCTCTACATGCGCAGGATGTCCATCTACGTCACGTGGCTGATGGCCAAGACGTCGGTCACGCCCAACCAGCTCACGTGGGTGATGACGCTGGCCGGCATCGTGGCCGGCGTCGTGCTGGCCCTGCCAGGGCTCTGGGCGGCCCTGTTCGCCGCGCTGCTCATCCAGGTCTACCTCCTGCTCGACTGCTCCGACGGCGAGCTGGCCCGCTGGACGGGGAAGACCTCGCTGGTCGGCGTCTATCTCGACCGCGTCGGCGCCTACTTCACCGAGGCGGCGCTGCTGGCCGGGCTGGGCTGGCGGGCCTCGGCCGTCCTGCCCGACTGGTACACCGTGCTGGGGGTCGGCGCCGCGCTGGGCGCGATCCTCATCAAGGCCGAGACCGACCTCGTGGACGTGGCGCGGGCCAAGGGCGGGCTGACGGCCGCGACCGAGGCGTCCGTGGGCCAGTTCCGCTCCGGGCTGCTGGGGCTGGGCAGGCGGGTGCTGTCGGCGACGAAGTTCCACCGCATCGTGCAGCCGGTGGAGCTGTCGCTGCTCGCGCTGGCGACCGCGGTGATCGATCTGGCGATCGGCGATCTCACTCCCACCAGGGTGTTGCTCGTCGCCTGTTTCGTCGCCGCCTGCCTACAGGTTGTCCTGCATTTGGTCAGCATCCTGGCATCGAGGCGACTTGCGTGATCTCATGTCGGAACCGGAAGGGCCCCTCGTCCGTCGTATTGATCGGACGTCCGCCGTTCGGTGGGGGTTCACTGACGGTTCCGATACGCTTAGCTCCACCCATATCCCAAACGATGCAGACCAGCAGACTCGGTGATCATGAAAGAATGCTCCGCCCGTGCTCTCAACGCGTCAGGACGATGATTCGTTGAAGATCTCGTGCGTCATCCTCACCATGGGCAACCGGGTCGCGGAGCTGAACCGGGCGGTCGAGTCCGCGCTCAACCAGGTCGACGGCGACGTCGAGGTGGTGATCGTAGGCAATGGCGCCGACGTGCCCGAGGTGTCGGCGACGCCACCCGAGGGGTCGTCCGCGATCGTGAAAGCGATCCGGCTCGACCAGAACACCGGCATTCCCGCAGGGCGAAACCGCGGCGTGGAGGAGTGCTCGGGCGACGTCGTGCTGTTCCTCGACGACGACGGCTGGTATGCCAGCCAGAAAGTGGTCGCCCACGTACGCGACCGTTTCGCCACCGAGCCCGACCTCGCGGTGATCTCCTTCCGGGTGATGGACCCCGACGGCGGCATCGGGCAGCGGCGTCACGTCCCCCGCCTGCGCGCGGGCGATCCGCAGCGCTCGTCGCCCGTCACGACGTTCCTCGGCGGCGCCTCGGCCATCAGGCGCTCGGCCTTCCTGCAGGTGGGCGGCCTGCCCGAGCGGTTCTTCTACGCGCACGAGGAGACCGACCTGGCATGGCGGCTGCTCGGCGAGGGCTACCGCATCGAATATGACGCCGAGACCGTGATGTACCACCCGCAGGTGCCGCCGACACGGCACACCGAGTTCTACCGGCTCAACGCCCGCAACCGGGTCTGGCTGGCCCGGCGCAACCTGCCGTGGCCGCTGGCGTTCCTCTACCTCACCAACTGGGTCGTCCTCACCATCGTGCGCGAGCGCGGCTCGGGCGGCGCGCTCAAAGCCTGGTTCGCCGGCTTCTTCGAAGGCCTGCGCACCTCCGCCGGCGAGCGCCGTCCCATGGCCTGGCGTACGGCCTGGCGCATGGTCAAGCTGGGCCGCCCGCCGATCGTCTGAGCTCAGGCCTGCTGGGCCGCGCCGAAGACCATCTCGGCACGCGAGACGTTCATGCTGAACAACGCCCGCTTCGGCAGGCCCAGCTCGCTCAGCTCCTTGGCGACGGGATGGTTGCCCAGGCGGATCAGCGCCCCGGCGGGGCGGACCCTGGCGCCGCGCGCCCGCACCGACCAGGGCACGCGCCGCGTCACGCCCTCCCGGTGCGTGTACGCGTCCAGCGGCGCCACGACGGTGGCGCCCGGCACCGGCACGCCCGGCTTGACCAGCATGTCGAGCACGAGCCTGCCGTCCTTGCGCAGCACACACCGTTTGTACGGCGAGCCGAGCCGCAACTCGATGTCGGCCAGCTCCTTCGGGAACCCCCACAGCGTGCGCCCGGCTTCCAGCGTGAAGTGCTGGTCGACCGGCAGCCAGTGCACGAACATCCCGGCCTTCGACAGGTCGGCCGCTCTCATGGGCCCCGACGCGCCCGGCGGGCGCACCAGGAACGCCATGCCGAACTCGTGGTAGGCGTCGAGGTCGCCGTCTCGGTAGTCGACGAACAGCAGCACGCAGAGAGCCTTGCCCGGCAGGACCTCGGCGACGTCGAGCCCGGAGTAGGCGATGACCGCCCTGGCGGCGTCGGCGCGCACCGGGTAGAAGGCGCCGCAGATCTCCGCGTCCCGCACCCGCACCGGCATGCCGACCGTCCGGCCGTGGATCAGATGCGTTGCCATGTCTCCAGTACATCAACCGGCAGGCCGTGTGACCATTCCCGTTCGGGTGCCGTCCGGTGCTGTGACCGGAAACGATCGCCCGGTAGGCGTGACGGCGGGCGGCGGCGGAAGCGCGCGTGGCACTGGCGACCGACCGCGCGTCGGCGTGGCGCCGGTGGTGTCAGGAACTGCTCGCGGGGCCGGGGCTGCCCAGGTGCCGGGCGAAGAAGCGGATCGAGCTGTCGATCTCGAAGGACGGGACTCGGAAGTGGCCGCCGGGGTTGGCGTGCAGGGTCTTCTCGGCGGAGCCGAGCGCGTCGAACAGCTTCATGACGGAGTCCCGCGGGTTGCCTTCATCGTCCCACTGCAGCGCGAACTCGACCGGGATCGTGATCCGCGCCGCGGTGTCGATGAGCCACTCGCTTCCGACGAGGCCGAGGACGGCAGCTGTGATCCGGGGTTCGGCCGCGACGAGGCGGATGCCCATCTCACCGCCCTGGGACAGGCCGTAGTACCCGACGGGCTGGCCGTCGCCGACGGAGTCCAGTTTCCGGAGCGCGTCCAGGGTGGTCTGCCAGTCGGGTACGAGCTGCGCCGCCACGGTCTCGTTGAGGGCGGGCCACTCCGGGCCGGACCGGAAGGGCTCGCCCGCGGCCTCTCGTTCCTGGATGAGCGCGACGAGCCGCCGGATCTCCGGGTGCTCCGGCCTGTCGCCGGTGCCTGGAGCGTCGATCGCGGCGACCGCGAAGCCGCAGGAGGTGACGTAGGGGAAGGCCCGGGAGACGACCTCCCATCCCTTCTTGTGCTGGCCGCCGCCGTGCCCGATCAAGACCAGCGGACGGGGACCGGAGCCCTCGGCGGGCGTCCAGAGCACCCCGGGGATGTCTCCGATGGTGAAGAGCTGTTCGCGGATGCCGTCAGCGACGGTTTCTGAGGCGATGCGCATGGCAGGATTACATCGGCATTCGCACTGACGATGCGAGTCAATTATCCGGGCGGTCGGGCAGCCGCCGGTTGGTCTCCCGCCGCCCGGCACGTTCGGCCGTGCCGCCCGGCTTTCCATGGTCACGCCCGCGGAGCGCCCTACGCGCCAACGCGCTGATCGTTTCGGGTCGCGGCACTAGGTGTGATGTGAGTGTCCCACCGGCACGGGGGCGGGCGCGTGCGCGGTCAGGCCGGCCCACGACTCGGCGCGGCGCACGAAGTCCTGCGCGTGGTCCGGCCAGTGGTGGCGCAGGCGCGCCTCGGCGTGGCCCAGCGCGCCCAGCTTGAGCCGGCGTGCCGGGTCCTCCTTGAGGTCCAGGACGGCGTTGAGGACGGCGTCCACGTCGAGGGGCACCACGAGGCCGCAGCCGGCCCGCTCGACCAGCGCGGCGCCCTGCGGGGTGGTGATCACGGGCAGCCCTCGCCCCATGTAGTCCATGATCTTGGTGGGCGGCGCCGGCACCGTGCCGGCGGCCAGCGACAGGCCCGCCAGCGCGCCCCCGGCCATGCGCAGGGCGTGCCGGTTGGGCACGTAGCCGTACCAGTCGAGCAGGCCGACGCGCTGGGCGTCGCGCAGCAGCGGCCGCACGTCGCGGGCCGCCGAGCCGATCAGGTCGAGCCTGATCCCGTGCGGGACGAGGCGTTCGGCCAGCCCGATCAGCTCCGTCACGCCGCGCTCGGCCGACAGGCGGCCGATGTGCACGACCCTGGTGTCGCCGGGTGGAGGTGGTCCGGCCGGCACCTGGGTCGCCTCGGGGACCACCGCGGGGGTGATCACCCGGTGCCGGCGTCCCGCCCGGGCGAGCAGCGCCGGGGCCACCTGCTCGCGTACGTCCCAGACGACAGGGGGGCGCCGGTGGGGCAGCGTGCGCAGCAGCCGGTGCTCGTGGACGAGCAGGAGGTCCGCGTCCTGCACGCCGCGCCTGAGCGCCGCGCGGGCCCGGCCCGACGACGCGTGGTACGCCACGTCGACAGCCGCGAGCCCCATGGCCGGCGTCACGTTGAAGTAGGTGAACGGCGCGACGTAGGTCACCTCGTGGCCCGCGTCGAGCAGCGCCCGGATCTGCCGGTGCATGATCCGGGCGTCCTCGGGATGATGGACGGTCGTGGCGACACATGCGCGCATGTGTCGATGCTCGGCGCTAACCAGGTCAAAGGCGTTAATGCGGGCCGAACGGCTGCTTAACTTCGGGATGGCCGCCGGTAGAGCCAGGTCAGGCGGGGCTCAAGCACCCACTTGAAGACCGTGCGGGTCTCCGGCAGGCACAACACGATCGCCAGGGCGAAGGAGCTGAAGGTGATCGCCAGCACGCCGAGCGGCCCGTACAGCCACGGGAAGTCCAGCCAGCCCTGGTCCTTGGCGATGAGGACGGGGATGCCGTGCAGCAGGTAGCAGTAGAGCGTGCGGGTGCCGAGGTCGGTGTACCAGGTCTCCTTCCTGGGCACCAGCGCCAGCACGGCGAAGCACAGGGCCAGCGCGCACACCAGCAGGCCGACGCGCAGGCCGAGCCCCATGTACCAGGACAGGTCGAGGTCCTGGTAGCTGTTCTTGTAGTAGAAGGGGCCGAGCGGGGCCTTGGGCGCGATGTAGATGGCCACCGCCGCCGCGCCGAGCACCGTGACCGCCGAGACGATCTTGATCCAGCGCCGGTTGAGCAGTTCGAAGTGCTCCGGCTGCATCACGAGGCCGATGACGAAGAACGGCAGGAGGCCGAAGAAGCGGTCCATGCTGAAGTCGCCCGAGATCTGCGAGAACCCGGCGAACAGGTAGATCGCGATCGACACGGGGACGGGGTATTTCATGCGCTTCCACACCGGCGTGGACAGGCGCCAGAACAGCAGCGCCAGGAGATACCAGTTGAGCCACGCCGGGTCGATGATCGTCAGGCTCCACTTCTGGCCCAGCGTGAAGCGGAGCGCGGCGTAGCCGACCTCGACGATCACGTAGGGGACGAGGAACGTGTCGACCAGCTTGTTGGTCTTCGCGTTGGAGTTCCAGAAATTTCTGGACAGGTAGCCGCTGATCAGCACGAACAGCGGCATGTGGAACGTGTAGATGAAGATGTACAGCGACCTGGAGGAGTCAGCCGACAGGGTCGGAACCAGCGAGTGGCCCAACGGCACGAGCGCGATCAGGATGAACTTGACGTTGTCGAGAAACGGATCGCGCTTGCGCTTGGGCGGCTGCTCGGCCTGCTGCTTGGGCTGCGGTTGCGCCTGGGGCTGCGCGGCGGGCGCCGTGACCACGGGACGATCGGCCCGCACCGCCGGCTGCGGCGCGGTGCGCTCGCCGGGGGGCACGCCGTGCGGGTCGGTGGCCTCGCTCCAGAAGGTCTCCTCCGGCAGCGGCCATCGGGCTCCCGTGTCGGCGGGCCCGTCCTCGCCGTCGGGGCTCCGCGGGGTCGTGACGGGTGGGGACCATCTGGTGTCAGACACTGGGGGAGTCGCTCAGCTTCGCTCGGGGCCGGGGAACACGACGGCAGCACGACGCGGACGGCCTTGCGGCCCCGTGTCGCGCTGCGTCGCCGACCCGCAACACACTATCCCGCTCTCAAGGGTGCTGTCCCTCACGCGGGAGATATGACCCGATTACACAGGCAACTTGGAGCGTCAGGTGCACACGTTCTTCTGCTCGGACGCGTTGATCGAGCTCTGCTCGACGCTGTCGGGCAGCTTGCTGACCTTGACCGAGTCGAAGTCCTCGCCGATGACGAACTGGATCACCGGCGTGCCCTTGAGCTTGGCCCCGCCGGTGCTGGTCGTCGTCGACGTGTACGGCTGCGCTCCGGTCGCCTTGACCTTGCCCGACGCCGGCGAGGGCTTGGGCACGACGGCCTTGGCCAGCACGCCGGCGTAGTCGGGCGCCGTCTCGATCGACTTGGCGTAGTGGACCTCGCTCTTGGCCAGGCTGGCGCCGCCCGGGGCCTCGTAGTTGCCCACCTCGACCACCTTGAAGCCCTGCTCGGCCAGCTGGGCGGCGACCTCGCCGGCCTTGCCCTGGGTTTTGGTGCCGTTGAGCACCTGGACCCGCACCTGCTCCGGCTTGGGCGTGACCTTGGGCTTGGAGCTGGAGCTGGAGCTGGAGCTGGCGCTGGCGGACGGCGACGGCTCGGTGACCTCGGTGTCCGTCTTGATCGCGGTGAACAGCTTCTCGGCGTCGGGCTGCCTCCAGATCACGCGGGCCTCGGGGTTCTCCGGGTCGGGCAACACCGGGACCGTGGTGAGCTCGACCCCCTTCGCCGTCAGCTGCTTCGTGCTCATGGCGATGGAGATGAGCTTCTCGGTGTCGTTGGCGAGCGCGGGGTCCATGGTGACCGAGCCGGCGGCGGCCGCGATGAAGTTTCTGAGCTTGCCGACGTCGGTCATGAGCTCGCTGCTGGTGGCCTTGGCGATGACCTTGCTCAGGAAGATCTGCTGCCGTTTGATGCGCTGGAGGTCGCTGCCGTCGCCGTATTTGCGCAGGCGTACGTAGCCCAGGGCCTTCTCGCCGTTGAGCAGGCTCTTGCCGGGCGGCAGCACCAGCTTGGAAGATTTGTCGTTGACGCCGGACTTCAGGCAGATCTCGATGCCGCCCAGGGCGTCGACGATGTTCTTGAAGCCGCTGAAGTCGACCTCGACGAAGTGGTTGACGCGGATGCCGGTGAGGGTCTCGAGCGTGGAGATCGTGCACGCGACGCCGCCCGAGTTGTACGCCGAGTTGATCATGTCACGGCGCGGCGGCATCTCCTGCTTGGTGGTCTCGTTCTTGCACTTCGGGATCTGCACCATCGAGTCGCGCGGGAAGCTGATCAGCCGGGCCTGGTCGCGGTCGGGGGAGATGTGCAGCAGGATGATCGTGTCGGTGCGCTTGCCGCCGCCGTCGGCCTGCCTGGCCGTCTCGGCGCCGTATTTCGCGTTGCCGTCGCCCGCACGGGTGTCGGAGCCCACGAGCAGCACGTTGAGCGCGCCGGTGTCGACGGGACGCGGGTTGATGATGTCGTCGTTGATGCTCTTCTGCTTGATGTTGCCGAAGGCGTCGCGGTAGACGACGTAGCCGGTCAGCGCGCCCGCGACCATGAGCGAGGTGACGCCGATGCTGACCCAGGCCAGCACGCGCATCCTGCCGCCCTGACCGCCGCCGCCACCGCGGTGGCCGCGGGGTGGCCGGTCGTCGTCAGGAGGCGGGGGAGGAGGCGGCGCGGAGCCCGCCGCTCTGCGGGCCATCCTGCTGCCCGGCGGGGAGTGAGCGCCTCGACGCTCGTGCGGAAAATCGGCTACTGGCGCGCCCCTGTAGTCGCTCATACGCCCCCCAGCCTCACTTCTTGCGCCTGACGCGCCGGCTTGGTCGCTCCGGGCAACGAGAGTAGGACACGTGCGGCGTGCCCGTGGCCATGATCGTAGGCGACGGTCGTGACCCGGGTGTGACGTTTTCGCGGCAAAGCATACTCAGAGCCGGACATTGGGTGGAATATCATCGCCAAACTCTTTTCACCCTCCGGGTTCTCGTCGCAGCGAATCAGGCTTGAGACTGAGGGCCGCCGCCAGGCAGGCCAGAGGCACGGCCGGCAGAACGTAGCGATAGTCGAACTCGGCGGCCGCGGCCGGTGTGACCAGCAGCACGACGGCCGCCGACCACGGCACCAGCCAGGCCGGAGCTCCCGCGCGAGGCCGGCCCCGCCGCCTGCGCCGGAACCCGGCGACGGCCGCCACCGGCGGCACCAGCAGCACCCCCAGAAGCACCGGGCCGGGCAGCCGCGCTGCGCTCTGGTAGGCCCTCAGCCATCCGGCGTAAGGCTCGACGATCTTCGTGCCGATCGCACCCTGCTCGTAGAGCTTGGCATATTCGGCGCCGACCTGTGCGGGATAACGGCCAGGCGGGCCTGGCTCGCTGACCGGGAACTCGTAGTAGCCGTAAATCTCGGCGTCAGGATAGACCGGGCGGCCCCAGACGAACGTGCGGCCCAGCTCGCCCAGCACGGAGGCGGCGTAGTCGAGCGGCTGGGCGGTGATCGCCAGCGCCGCGAACCTGGCCGCGAGCTCGTCGTTCTCCTGGGTGAAGGTGATCCCCGGCTGCAGGACGAGGGGGGCGTCCTTGGCCCAGATGTACTCCTGGGAGGGCGGTCGCCGCTCCGGCGGGCGCGGGTCGCACAGGACCTTCAGATCGGGCGGCGGGTCCATCCTGTCGCAGTCGGCGAACGACATCGTGCGGGCGTAGAGGAAGGCGCCGTTCGCGCCCACCAGGCCGACCCGCTGGTAGGTGGCGTAGAACCAGGCGCCGTACGCGACGAGCGGCACCAGGGCGGCGGCGAGCAGCACCCCGGCAGGACGGATGCGCCCGCGCAACACGAACCAGCCGGCCAGCACGACGATCAGCGGCTGGCCGACCGTCCTGGTGAGCACGGCGGCGGCCAGCAGCAGGCCGATGGCGGCGACCGTGGCGGGCCGCCGCGTCATGCTGAGCGAGACGGCCGCCACGACCAGGAACATGAAGAGCGTGTCGGCGACCAGCAGGTGCTCGAGCTCGATCTGGTACGCGTCCAGCAGCACGGGGACGGTGGCCAACGTCGCCGCCCACCGGGGCGCCCGGTGGGCGGCGCGGCGCGCCGCAGCCAGGTACACGAGCACGCCGGTGGCCAGCCCGAGCAGGTGTTGCACGGCGGCGACGGCGGCGAAGGAGTGCAGCGGCTCGAGCAGCTTGATGAACATCGAGTAGCCCGCCGGCCGCACCAGGTCGGGGCGCGGGTGGAAGACGGTGACGATGTAGGTGTAGGTGTCGGGGAACCACAGGGCGGGCCGGTAACCCGCCATCGCCAGGACGCGCAGGGCCGTGCCGAGGCCGAGCACGGCCAGGAACCATCCGTGCCGCCGTGTCAACCGCTGGACCCGGCGGCGGGTGTCGCGCGGGAGACGCCGCCTGCCCCGGCGGGCCGGCGCGGGCGCCTCCGCACGAGCCTCCGACATCACCCGTACGTCCTCCCGAATCTCCGGCACGCCGCAGAGGTGCGCGATCCGACACCCGGCCGACACCCGGCCGACACCCGGCCGACACCCGGCCGCCACCCCCGGGCGGTCTGCCACCGTACGGTACCGGCGATCGCGCGGAACCCGTGCCACCGGTGGCGCGCCACACCCCTGTCACCGGCGTGCCCGGTGCCCGCGGTTGGATACGCTCGCTCACCGATGGGACACGATCGACCAGGCCGGTTGCTCGCCGCGCTCACGGTGCTGCCCGCGCTCGCCGTGGCGGGATGGCTGCTGGCCGGGCTGCCGCTGCTGCTGCTCGGCCACTTCGCGCCGCTGCCCGCCGCGCTGCTCGGGCTGCCCGCCGCCGCGCTGCTGTGCCGGGCGGGCACGCGGCGGCTCGGCAAGCTGGTCGAGGCCACGCCCTGGCAGGTCGCGGGGGTCATGGCGGTGGCCGTGGCCTCGGGCGTGTTCAACACGCTGCTGCACAGCGAGCAGATCGCCGTCAGGCGCGATCCGGCGACCTACGCGCTCTACGCGGCCTGGATCGCGGACCACGGCTCGCTGCCCATCCCCCGGCAGGCCGAGGCGTTCGGCGGGTCCGACCCCTGGTTGATCTTCGCCGGCGTCGGCTTCTTCGACGTGCCCGGCGGGGTGGTGCCGCAGTTCATGCCGGGGGCGCCGCTGCTGTTCGCGGTGGGCAACTGGTTCGGGGCGCCGTTCGCCATGCCCGCCGTGCTGGGCGCGCTGGCCGTGCTCACGCTGGCCGGGCTGGTGGCGCGGCTGGCCGGCGCGCGGTGGGCGGTGGTCGCGGCGGTGGCGCTCGCGGTGAGCCTGCCGATCCTCTACACCTCCCGCACCACGTTCAGCGAGATCCCGTCGTTGATCCTGCTGTTCGGCGGCCTGTCGCTGACCTGCGACGCGCTCGCCAGGCCGGGGTGGTGGCGCGGGGTGCTGGCGGGGCTGGTGTTCGGGCTGGCCGTGCTGGTCAGGATCGACGGGCTGCGCGACGTGCTGCCGGTGCTGGCGTTCGCGGGGCTGCTGATCGCGATGCGGCGTTCGGCAAGGAACAGGGGTGCTCTGGGCCCGGGGCTGCTGGCCGGTCTGGTCGCGGGCGGCGGGCTGGGGATGCTCGCCGGATACGCGCTGGCCCGGCCGTACCTGGGCTATCTGGCGGGCTCGATCCGGCCGCTGCTGCTCATCTGCGCGGGCGTGCTCGTGCTCACCGCGGCCGGCACGGCCGCCGCGCCGCTCCTGGCGCGGTGGCGGCCGCCGGGCTGGCTGCCGGTGGCGGGCGCCGGGCTGACCGTGCTCCTCATGGCCGGCCTCTACGCGCGGCCGTGGGTGCAGACGGTCACCCGGGTGCCCGCGCACGAGAGCGACCAGCGCACGTTCACGATGATCGAGGCGATCCAGCGGGCCAACGGCATGGCCCCCGACGGCACCCGGCTCTACTTCGAATACTCGCTGCACTGGGCGGTCTGGTACGTCGGCCTGCCCGCGGTCGTGCTGGCCACGGTCGCCGCGGCCCTGCTCGTCCGCCGGCTGCTGCGCGACGGCACGCCCTTGGAGTGGCTGCTGCCGCTGGCGGTCGTCGGCTGGACGACCGTCACCACGCTGCTGCGGCCCGAGATCACCCCCGACCATCCGTGGGCCGCCCGCCGCCTGGTCCCCGTCGTCATCCCCGGGCTCGTCCTGCTGGCCGCGTACGCGCTGGCCTGGCTGCGCGACCAGGCGGGCCGGCGCGGCACGCGCTTCCGGCGCTGGGGCACGGCGCTGGCGGTGGTGCTGGTGCTCGTGCCCCCGGCCGTGACCTCGATCGGCACGGCGTTCACGCCGATCGAGCGGGGCGAGGCGGCGGCGGTCGAGGCGATGTGCGGCAAGATCCCGCGGAACGCGTCGGTGTTGTTCGTGGAGCGGGTCACCGGCGACAGGTTCATGCAGGCGGTGCGGGGCACGTGCGGGCGGCCCGCGGCCGCGGTCAGGCGCGTGCTCACCGACGTCGCGCCGGAGGACCAGGTCCGCCGCCTGATCGAACGGGTGCGGGGCACGGGGCGCGTGCCGGTCGTGCTGGCCGCCGACGAGGGCCAGGTCTCGCCGTACGGGCGGGCGACACAGATCATGGGGCTGGTGGCGCGCCAGGACGAGCGCTCGCTGATCGAGGCCCCGAACGGCACCTGGACCCTGCGGATGAACGTCTGGATGGCCGTGTCGGAATGAGTTGATCTTGTAGGGTAGACTCTGTGCTCCTCCGGGCAGAGTAACCTCGATCCTCGTGAGCACGCTTGACGCCTCCAAGAGTGGACCTGCCGTGGATGAAGCGCCATACGTCACGATCGTCCTTCCCTGCTACAACGAGCAGGATCACGTCATCGACGAGGTCGAGCGCATCACCAGGGCGATGGACTCGAGCGGCTACACCTACGAGCTCGTGGCCGTCGACGACTGCTCCAGTGACGAGACGCTGGCCAGGCTGAAGGAGGCCGCGCCCGGCTATCCCCACCTGCGCATCCGCGCCTTCCACCGCAACGGCGGCGCCGGCACCGTGCGGCGCATCGGCTCGCAGGAGGCCAAGGGCGAGATCGTCGTGTGGACCGACGCCGACATGACCTACCCCAACGAGCGCATCCCCGAGCTGGTGCAGATCCTGGAGAAGGATCCCACGATCGACATGGTGGTCGGCGCGCGCACCAGCGAGGAGGGCTCGCACAAGCTGCTGCGGGTGCCCGCCAAGTGGGTGATCCGCAAGGTGGCCGAGAAGCTGGCCGGGCAGAAGATCCCCGACCTCAACTCCGGGCTGCGGGCCTTCCGCAGGCCGGTGGCCAAGCCCTATCTCCGGCTGCTGCCTCCCGGATTCTCCTGCGTCACGACGATCACGCTGTCGTTCCTGTCCAACCAGCACGACGTCTACTACCTGCCGATCGGCTACGCCAAGCGGGCCGGCAAGTCGAAGTTCAGCTTCGTCTCCGACGCCTACCGCTACATCCTGCAGGTGCTGCGGATGATCATGTACTTCAACCCGCTCAAGGTGCTGATGCCGCCCGCGCTGTGGCTGGTGGGCATCGGGCTCGTGAAGGGCATCTGGGACATGATCGAGCAGCCGTTCTACTTCCCGGCCAACACCGTCATGATCTTCCTGTCCGGGTTGCTGATCGGGTCCGTGGCGCTGCTCGCGGACCTGATCGTGCGCTCGCGCGGGAACTGACCGGTGCGCATCGCGATCGTCGGCCCGACCTACCCGTACAAAGGGGGCGGGGCCCAGCACACCACCGAGCTGGCACACCGGCTCGCGGCGCTGGGGCACGACGTGGTGATCGAGTCGTGGTGGGCCCAATATCCGTCGTTCCTCTATCCCGGCCGGCAGACGATCTCCGCGCCCGAGGGCAGCCCCTATCCGAAGACCGCGCGCAGGCTCGACTGGCGCCGGCCCGACGGATGGGTCGCCGCGGGGCGGCGGCTGCGCTCGGCGGACCTGGTCGTGCTGGCGGTGCTCAGCCCGGTGCAGGTCCCGGCCTACCTGGGGATCCTGCTCGGCCTGGGGCGCAGGGCCAAGGCCGTCGCCCTGTGCCACAACGTGCTGCCGCACGAGCGCAAACCCTACGACCAGCCGCTGATGAGGGCGCTGCTCAAGCGGGTCGACGCCGTGCTGACCCACTCCGAGCAGCAGGCCGCGCTGGCCAGAGGGCTGACCGGCACGCCCGTGAGCGTGGCCGGGCTGCCGCCGCACCTGCCCTCGACCACCGCCGCGAGATCCACCGCCGTGCACCGCCGGCTGCTCTTCTTCGGCATCGTCCGGCCGTACAAGGGGCTCGACCTGCTGCTGCGGGCGCTGCCCGACGGCGTCGCGCTGACGGTGGCGGGCGAGTTCTGGGGCGGGCTCGACGAGACCAGGGCGCTGATCGCCGAGCTGGGCCTCGGCGACCGCGTCGAGCTGCGCCCCGGCTACGTGGCGGCCGAGGACGTGCCTTCGTTGTTCGCCGCCGCCGACGCGCTCGTGCTGCCCTACCGCACCGCGACCGCCAGCCAGAACGTCTGGCTCGGCCACGAGCACGGCGTGCCCGTGATCGCCACCCGCGTCGGGGCGCTGGCCGACCACGTCACCGACGGCGTCGACGGGCTCCTGGTCGAGCCGGGCGACGCCGGCGCGCTCCGCGAGACGATCGAGCGGTTCTACGTCTCCGGCGAGCCCGAGAGGTTGCGGTCGGGGGTCAAGGCGGTCGATCCCGAGCCGTTCTGGTCCGCGTACACGGGGGTGTTGCTCGGCGCCTGACGGCCCAGCAGCCACGACACCCCCGCGGCCGTCGCGTCGGACAGGGTGAACGCCAGCCGCGACACGATCGCGACCGCGAGCGCGGCGGGGGTGCCGACGATCGGCCCGAGCACCAGCACCAGCGCGCCCTCCCTGATGCCGACGCCCGCGGGCACGACGACGGTGAGAATGCCGGTCGCCCACGCGAACGCGTAGGCGCCGGTGGCCACGATGTACAGGTCGGTGACGCCGGCCAGCAGCCAGATGTGCACGCCGTACACGAGCCAGCCGAGCGCCGTCCACGCCACGGCGACGACGACCGTGCGGCCGGGCAGCACGCTCTCCAGCGGTTCCTTGCGGGCGACGCGCAGCGCGAGGTTGAGACCCCAGGTGAGCACCTTGGGGTGCAGGCAGACGATGATCACTGGTACGAGCAGCACGAGATACCAGGCCTGCCGCACCACCTCCTGCGAGCCCAGCGTGGCGGCGGCGATCGAGATCGCGACGCCGATGTTGATCACCAGGCCCAGCGAGATCGTCGCGAACGTGCGCCGCGGCGGGCTGCCGTGGTCACGGCCGAGGTCCATCATCGCGGCGTACGCCCACACCGCGCCCGGGATGTATTTCCCGAGCTGGCCCACGAACATGATCCGCCCGGCCACCCGCAGCGGCACCCGCGTGCCGAGCCCCGCCAGGATCTCGCGCCAGGCCACGAGCATGAAGAACTGGCCGAGCAGCACCGCGGCGAACGCCCCCAGCACCGCCCACGGCGACATGGCGGCCACGGCGGCCGTGGTCTCCTCCCAGTTCGCGGTCAGGCCGTAGCCCAGGAAACCGAGCGCGACCAGGGCGAGGACGACGCGCAGCAGGCGGCGGAGCATTCGGCCAGGCTACGCGTTCCTTCCCCAGACGAGCCAGACCATCGCCGCGAGCACGACCAGCGCGGCGAGCACCGCCAGCGTGATCTTGACCGCGCTGTACGGCCGGTCGCCCTGGACCTCCCCGCTCACCCCGTTGATCATCACCTGGTACGTCCTGCCGCCGAACAGGTAGTTGCCCACCCACACCGGCAGCAGCACCAGCTTGAACGTGACGTTCGCGTAGGCGGTGTTCACGGAGTGCACGCGCTGCGCGTCACCGCCGATGTGCCGGCGGCAGTCGCCCACGATGACCTCATGCATGACGCCCTTGGCCAGCTCCAGGCCGGCCTGCGGCTCGGTGTCGTACCGGAGGCTGTGGTGCCCTGCCACGTAGCCGGGCTGGAACGCGACCGCCCGCTCCAGGGGCCAGGGCTGCAGCGCGTCGAGCCGGTCCTGGGGAAGCCGTCTCGTGGCGGGGACCAGGACGTCGTCGAAGCCGCGCGCGACCCGTCCGGCGGCCGGATACCAGCGGGTCCTGCGGACCCGCCGGGTCTTTCGCCGGCCGTTGGACGTGTACGACTGGGTGACCCAGTAGTGCTTGCCGCGCTGGCCGGTGTAGTCGGAGACCGTGGCCGCGTCGAACGTCCAGTGCGGCAGGTACGTGCTCTTCATGGTCTCCGCCTCGCTGACCTTCCTGAGGCGGTTGGGGGCGAACCAGCGGGTCCGCACCCAGCCGCGCAGCGAGTTCCTGGCGCCGCCCCGGTCGAGGGCGAACGGCAGCACGGCCTCGGGGGCGATCTGGGCGTCGTTCGCCGTGTCGGCCACGAGGGCGGTGCCGCAGAACTGGCAGGCCCTGGACAGGGCGTCGCTCTCCGTGCGGGCGCCGCAGCCGGGGCAGGTGAACTGGTGCCTGGCCAGGGTGTGGACGCGGGGCTTGGCGAGGAACGCGTCGAAGGAGTGCTCGCGTACCTGCCGCGCGGGCGGGGCGATCTGCTGGTCGAGCCCGCAGTAAGGGCAGCGCAGGATGGTCGTGCCCGGCGCGAAGGCCACGCTCGCGCCGCAGCCCGCGCACGGCTGGGCGGGGGTCTGGGTGGGGGAGCTCACGGGAGGTCCTCTCGGGCCCGGGGCCCCCGGGCCAGGAACGGGGGTCGGGCGGCGGGCTCGGGCGGCGGAGCCAGGCGGGTGTCGGGGTCAGGAGGGTGGCAGCGGGGGCGGCGTGTCGCGGAGCAGGGGCGCGAGGTCCGGCACGTCGCGGGCCGGGGTCCACTGCGGCATCCCGGCCCGCCACACCAGCGCGCCGGGGGTGAGCCCGGCGGCGGCCAGGCCGGCCGCGTCGAACGGTCCGCGCTGCTCGCCGTCCACTCCGAGGTACCAGGGGCCGGCGCCGGGCAGCGGGGGCGGCCCCTGCCGGGTGTCCGGACGGCTCTGGGGGGCGAGCGCCGCGGCCATCTGCCGGCCTGCGGCGATGCCCATGCCCAGCCCCATGCCCTCGCCCGCCCCGCCCGCGTTCTCCAGCGCTTCGGCCGCCTGGAGCCTCGCGTACTGCCCGAGGTCGCCCACGATCCCCATCTGCGAGCGTTTGTCCATCGCCCGCTCCACCTCGGGCGGCAGCGAGATGTTCTCGATGGTGAAGGTCGGGATGGCGATGCCCACGCCCGCGAGGTCGGCGGTCAGCGCCTCCGCCAGCCGCTGCCCCATCTCGTGCTGCCTGGCGGCCAGGTCGAGCAGCGGCACGCCGGCGGTGGCCAGCGCGTGGGCGAGCCGGCCCACGACCATCTGCCGCAGGTAGCCCTCCACCTCCTCCGTGCGGAACTGCGGGTCCGTCCCCGCCAGCTCGCGCAGGAGGGCGCGGGCGTCGATCACTCTGGCCGCGTACGCGCCGAACGCCCGCAGCCGCACCGGCCCGAACTCCGCGTCCCGCACCATGATCGGGTTCTGCGTGCCCCACTTGAAGTCCGCGAACCGGCGGGTGCTGGCGAAGTAGACCTCGGCCTTGAACGGGGAGTGGAAACCGTACTTCCAGCCCTTGAGCGTGGACAGGATGGGCAGGTTGCGGGTCTCCAGCGTGTACGTCCCCGGCGCGAACGCGTCGGCGATCTGGCCCTCGTTGACGAAGACGGCGACCTGCGACTCGCGGACGACGAGCTGGGCGCCCATCTTGATCTCGTTCTCGTGACGGGGGAATCGCCAGACCAGGGTGTCGCGGCTGTCGTCGAGCCATTCGACGATGTCGATGAACTCGCCCCTGATCTTGTCGAAGAACGTCACTTCGCCCCCGTTCGTCGGTTTTGAGCCAGGTCGGCCACCGTACCAAAGCGGCTTGACATCGGATTGGCGTCGCGGTCGGTACTGTGGCCACCGTGGTGAAGCAACGGGTCGCGCAGCTCGAATACAGCGAGTTCCAGTCCGCCATGCTCGACGAGGAGAAGCGGAGGCGGAAGGCCGCGAAGATCATCGCGGTGCTGGAGCACTTCCACGGCCCGCTGGGCGGGCTGACCGTGGGCGACGTGGGCTGCTCGGCCGGGTTCATCGCCGACGAGCTCGCGCAGGCCGGGGCCAAGCACACCATGGGCATCGACATCGACGTGCCGGGCCTGCGCAGGGCGGCCGACCGGTTCGGCGAGCGGGTGGCGTTCGTGTGCGGCGACGGCACGGCGCTCCCGTTCCCCGACGGGTCGGTCGACGTGCTGGTGTTCAACCACATCTACGAGCACGTGGTCGACCCCGACGCCGTGGTGGCCGAGATGCACCGGGTGTTGTCGGACGAGGGGGTGCTCTACCTCGGGCTCGGCAACCGGCTCGGCGTCATGGAGCCCCACTACAAGCTGCCGTTCCTGTCCTATCTTCCGCCGGCGGCCGCCGACCGCTACGTGCGGGCGTTCGGCCGGGCCGACCACTACTACGAACGTTTCCGCACCCGGCGCGGGCTGCGCAGGATGTTGCGCGCCTTCCACGTGTGGGACTACACGTTCCCCGTGCTGGCCACGCCCACCCGGTTCGCCGGGTCCGAGCTGTTCCCGGGGGCGCTGGGCAGGGTGGTGAAGGCGGTGCTGTCCAGGGTGCCGCGCGGGGTGCTGCGGCTGCTGCTGCCGGTCGTGCCGACCTACCTGTGGGTGGCGACCAAGAGCCCGCGGCGGCCCGCGGGCGCCGCGCTGCCGCAGCCGCCCGAGCCGGTCCGCCCGCTGTGAGCACGGGCGGATCGGGCGCGGGTGGCCCGGGACCGGGCGTGACCGGCGTGAGCGACGGCTCGGCCGGCGCGGGCGAGGAGGCGGCCCGCCCGGGGCGGTCCGTGGCCCGGGCCGCGATCAGGTACGGGTTCCTGCTGATCGCGCTCGGGTTCGGCGGATGGGCCGTGGCCGGGCAGTGGGACGACGTGGTGGCCGGATTCGCCGGCCTGACGTGGCCCGCGCTGGCCGGATCGCTGGTCGCGGTGGTCGCCGCGCTGCTCGGGGCCATGCTCATCTGGCGTACCCTGCTGTCCGACCTCGGCTCCCCGCTGCCTCTCAGAGCGGCAGCCAAGGTCTTCTTCGTCGGCCAGCTCGGCAAATACATCCCCGGCACCATCTGGCCCGTGCTGGCGCAGATGGAGATGGGCCGCGACCTCGGCGTGCCGCGCTCGCGCAGCGCGGCGGCGTTCTTCCTGATGATGCCGATCCAGCTGGCCACCGGCCTGCTCGTCACGCTGGTCACGCTCGGCTGGGACCGTTACGGCTGGCTGCTGCTGTTCCTGCCCCTGGTGCTGGTGCTGCTCGAACCCAAGGTCGTCAACGGCGTGATCGGCTACGCCCTGCGCCGGCTCAAGCGGGAGCCGCTCGAACGCCCGCTCACCCGCCGCGGCATGCTCGCCGCGCTCGGCTGGGCGCTGGCCGGCTGGACCGCGTACGGCGTGCACTTCTTCTTCATCGCACCCGAGAGCGGGCTGCTCTTCGCCATCGGCGCGTTCGCGCTGTCCTGGTGCCTGGGCATCATGACCTTCGTCGTGCCGGCCGGCGCGGGGGTGCGGGAGGCCGCCATGGTCGGGGTGCTGGCCCCTCATCTGGCCGCCGGTCCCGCGATCGCGGTGGCGCTCACCTCCCGTGTCGTCATCATCCTGGGGGACCTGATCTGCGCCGGGCTGGCGGGAATCGCTGCACGTCGCGACAAGGTGTGATTTGGGCCACGATTGAGGGGACGCTGGCCATAGGCTGAAGTCCAGAGGGGGACCTGCCGGGTCCCGCGTGGATCTTGAGGGGAGAAGATCTTCGTATGCCTCGAGTGCTCGTTGACGCGGCGGCGGTCCCCGCGGACCGCGGCGCGTTGATCAGATACGTGGACGGGCTGGTTGCCGGGCTCCACCGGGCCGGCGCGGACGTGGCGGTGGTCTGCCAGCGGTCCGAGGCCGAGCGATACCGGCGCCTCGCGCCCTCGGCGCAGGTCATCGCCGGGCCCGTCGCGATCACCAACAGGGCGGCCAGGCTCGCCTGGGAGCAGACGGGCCTGCCGCTGCTGGCCCGCCAGGCGGGCGCGGACGTGATCCACGCCCCCTACTACTCCATCCCGCTCGCCTCAGGGCTGCCGACGGTCGTGACGGTGCACGACGCCACCTGGTTCACCGAGCCTGACCGGCACCGGCCGCGGGCGTCGTTCTTCCGCTCCGCCACCCGTACGGCCGTGCGACGCGCCCGGCGGATCATCGTGCCCTCGAAGGCGACCAGGGACGAGCTGGTGCGCGTGCTCGCCGCCGACCCCACCCGCATCGACGTCGCCTACCACGGCGTCGACCTGGCGCAGTTCCACCCGCCGTCGGAGGAGGAGATCCGCCGGGCGGCCATGCGTTGCGGGCTGCACGGCCAGCCCTACGTGGCGTTCCTGGGCGCGCTCGACCCCCGCAAGAACGTTCCCAACCTGATCCGCGGCTTCGCCGCCGCCGTCGCGGCGCTGGAGCGGGCCCCCGCGCTGGTGCTCGGCGGCGGCGTGCACGACGACGAGGTGGACGCCGCCTGCCGCGAGGTCGAGGCCACCGTGAAGGTCGTACGGCCCGGCTACCTGGGCGCGTCCGATCTGCCGGGGTTCCTGGGCGGGGCGCTCGTGGTGGCCTTCCCCTCGCGGGGAGAGGGCTTCGGGCTTCCGGTGCTGGAGGCCATGGCCTGCGGCGCGCCCGTGCTGACCACCCAGCGCTCGTCGCTGCCCGAGGTGGGTGGCGACGCGGTCGCCTACACCGAGCCCGACGCCGGCAGCATCGGAACGGCGCTCGGACAGCTGCTCGCCGCGCCCGAGCGCAGGCGGCAGCTGCGGGATGCGGGGCTGGCCCGCGCCCGCGAATTCACCTGGGACGCCTCGGCCGAGGCGCATCTCAGCTCCTATCAACGCGCGATCGAATAGTTCGGTAACCTCGCGGAATGATGACGAGCTCATTGCCAGACCTCGAGGCGATCCTCCTGGTCGGGGGGCAGGGCACGCGCCTGCGCCCGCTGACACTGGGCACGCCGAAGCCGCTGCTCCCGACCGCCGGCGTGCCGTTCCTGGCCCACCAGCTCGCGCGAGCACGATCGTTCGGCGTGCGCCGGATCGTGTTCGCGACGTCCTACAAGGCGGCGATGTTCGAGCCCGCGTTCGGCGACGGGGCGGCGTTCGGGCTCTCACTCGAATACATGACGGAGGAGACGCCCCTCGGCACGGGCGGCGCGATCCGCAACGCCGCGGAGGCGCTCACCTCGGACCCCTCCGACCCCGTGCTCATCCTCAACGGCGACATCCTGTCCGGGCACGACATCGGCGATCAGGTGCGCACACACCTCGCACGGCGGGCCGCTGTAACGCTCCATTTGACAGAAGTGGACGACCCCACCCGATTCGGATGCGTGCCGACCGACGACTCCGGGCGGGTGACCGCGTTCCTGGAGAAGACCCCCAACCCCGTGACCAACCGCATCAACGCCGGCTGCTACGTCTTCACCCGGTCGATGATCGACTCGATCCCGCGCGACGAGGTCGTGTCGGTGGAGCGGGAGACGTTCCCCGGGCTGATCGAGTCGGGGGAGCTCGTGCTCGGCTACGCCGACCGCAGCTACTGGCTCGACGTCGGCACGCCCGCCGCGTTCGTCCGCGGGTCGCGCGACCTGGTGCTGGGCCGGCTCGCCTCGCCCGCGCTGCCCGGTCCCACAGGCGAATACCTGGCGCTCGACGGGGCGCGGGTCTCGGCCGAGGCCAAGGTGCAGGGCGGCACGGCCGTGGGCGCGCGGGTCGTGGTGGGCGCCGGAGCCTCCGTCGCCGGGTCGGTGCTGCTCGACGACTGCGTCATCGAGCCCGGCGCCGTCGTGACCGACTCCGTGGTGGGCACGGGGGCGCGGGTCTGCGCGGGCGCGGCGGTGCACGACGCGGTGATCGGCGACCGGGCCGTCGTCGGACCGGGCAACGAACTGCAGCACGGCGCGCGGGTCTGGCCCGACATCGCGCTGCCCGAACGCGCGGTGCGCTATTCCAGCGACGTCTGAGACGCCGCACGATCGCGGCACACTGTAAGGGTGAAGGAGCGCAGGTGGGGGCCCCGCGGGCCGCTTGACGTGGGGCTGGCGCTGCAGCCGCACCGGCGGGGTGGCGGCGACCCCACCTGGCGCCGCGGCGGTGACGGCGCCGTGTGGCGCACGTCCAGGACGCCCGACGGGCCCTGCACGCTGCGGGTGAGCGTCGAGGGCGGGTCCGTGCACGGGCGGGCGTGGGGGCCGGGCGCGGAGTGGGCGCTGGAGACGCTGCCGGCGCTGCTGGGGGCCGACGACGATGTTTCGGGCTTCAGCGTCAGGCACGAGGTCCTGGCGGAGGCCGTACGCAGAAATCCGGGGTTGCGGATCGGCAGGACCGGCCGCGTCATGGAGGCGCTCGTCCCCGCCGTGCTGGAGCAGAAGGTCGTCGGGCAGGAGGCGTGGCGGGCCTGGCGCTGGCTGCTCACCCGCTACGGCGAGCCCGCGCCGGGGCCCGCTCCCGAAGGCATGCGGGTCGTTCCCGAGACCGCGGTGTGGCGGCAGATCCCGAGCTGGCACTGGCACCGCGCGGGCGCCGAGGCCGTGCGCGCCAGGACCATCGCGAACGCCGCCTGGCACGCCGCCAAGCTGGAGGCCGCCGCCACCACGGAAGAGCTCGACCGGCTGCTGCGGGCGCTGCCGGGGATCGGGGTGTGGACGTCGGCCGAGGTGCGCCAGCGCGCGTTCGGCGACCCCGACGCGGTGAGCGTGGGCGACTTCCACCTGGCCAAGCTCGTGGGCTACGCGCTGACGGGGGAGAAGACCGACGACCAGGGGATGTTGCGGCTGCTTGAGCCGTACGAAGGGCATCGGCACCGCGCCGCGGTGCTGGTCTGGCTCACCGGGCTGCGCCCGCCCGCCCGCGGGCCGCGGATGCCCGCGCGCGACTACCGGGCGTTCTGAGCCGCCCTGGGTGCGAGCGGCGAACCCAGCTCCACGTACTGTGCCCTTATGAGTCCCGTCAGCGATTCCGCGCTCCGCCGTGCTCTCGCCCGTGCCCGCGACGGCAAGGCCATCGACGTCGCCGAGGCGACCGTCCTGCTGCACGCCCGGGGCGAGCAGCTTGACGCCTCGCTCGACCACGCCTCCCGCGTACGCGACGCCGGGCTGGCGGCCGCCGGCCGCGAGGGCGTCATCACCTACAGCAGGAAGGTGTTCATCCCGCTGACCCGGCTCTGCCGGGACCGGTGTGGCTACTGCACGTTCGCGACCGCGCCGCACAGGCTGGAGTCGCCGTTCCTGAGCCCCGACGAGGTGCTGGAGATCGCCCGGCAGGGGGCGGCGATGGGGTGCAAGGAGGCGCTGTTCACGCTGGGCGACCGGCCGGAGGACCGCTGGCGCCAGGCCCGCGAGTGGCTCGACGCGCACGGCTACGACGACACGCTCTCCTACGTGCGGGCCATGGCGATCAGGGTGCTGGAGGAGACCGGGTTGTTGCCGCATCTCAACCCGGGGGTGCTGAGCTGGCGCGACCTGCAGCGGCTCAAGCCCGTCGCGCCGTCCATGGGGATGATGCTGGAGACGACGTCGCGGCGGTTGTTCGAGGAGAAGGGGCAGCCCCACCACGGATCGCCGGACAAGGACCCGGCCGTGCGGCTGCGGGTGCTGGAGGACGCCGGCCGCAGCGGCGTGCCCTTCACGACCGGGATCCTCATCGGCATCGGCGAGACGGTGGAGGACCGGGCTGAGTCGATCTTCGCGATCCGGCGGGTGGCCCGCGAGTACGGCGGCATCCAGGAGGTCATCGTCCAGAACTTCCGCGCCAAGCCGGACACCGCCATGCGCGGGCTGCCCGACGCCGACCTGCAGGAGCTGGCGGCCACCATCGCCGTCGCCCGCCTCGTCCTCGGCCCCCGCGTCCGCCTCCAGGCGCCGCCGAACCTGGTGGACGCCGAGTACGCGCTCATGATCCGGGCGGGCATCGACGACTGGGGCGGGGTGTCGCCGCTCACGCCCGACCACGTGAACCCGGAGCGGCCCTGGCCGCAGATCGAGGACCTCGCGGCCCGTACCGCCGAGGAGGGCTTCCAGCTGCGGGAGCGGCTGACGATGTATCCCGAGTACGTGCTGGCGGGAGAGCCGTGGCTCGACCCGCGGCTGCTCGGGCACGTGGCCGCCCTGGCGGACCCCGCCACGGGCCTGGCCAGGCAGGACGCCGTCCTGCGCGGGTCGCCCTGGCAGGAGCCCGACGGGGGGTTCGCCGCGTCGGGCCGGGTCGACCTGCACGTCGAGGTCGACACGACCGGGCGGACCAGCGACCGGCGCGACGACTTCGACCAGGTCTACGGCGACTGGACCGCACTCCGCGACCGCCTCGCCCCGGATCCCGCCACGCCGGCCGGCGGCGGGGGCGCGACGCCCGGCGAGGTGCGGGCGGCGCTCAGGCGGGCCGAGGCGGATCCCGCGGGCCTGACGGACGCCGAGGCGGTCGCGCTGCTCGGGGCGGAGGGCGAGGCGCTGGACGAGCTGGCGGCGATCGCCGACGGGCTGCGCAGGGAGGCGGCGGGGGATGACGTGACCTACGTCGTCAACAGGAACATCAACTTCACGAACGTCTGTTACACCGGCTGCCGCTTCTGCGCGTTCGCCCAGCGCAGGACCGACGCCGACGCGTACACGCTGAGCCTCGACCAGGTGGCCGACCGGGCGCAGGAGGCGTGGGAGGCGGGGGCGACCGAGGTGTGCATGCAGGGAGGCATCCACCCCGACCTGCCCGGCACGGCGTACTTCGACATCGCGAGGGCGGTGAAGGCCAGGACGCCGGGCATGCACGTGCACGCGTTCTCCCCGATGGAGGTCATCAACGGCGCGAGCCGGACGAACATGTCCGTCCGCGCCTGGCTGGAGGCCGCCAAGGAGGCGGGCGTCGACTCGTTGCCCGGGACGGCGGCCGAGATCCTCGACGACGACGTGCGGTGGGTGCTGACCAAGGGCAAGCTGCCGGCCGCCGAATGGGTCGACGTGATCACCACGGCGCACGACGTGGGCATCCCCACGACGTCCACCATGATGTACGGGCACGTCGACAACCACCTGCACTGGGTCAGGCACATCAAGCTGATCCGGCGGCTCCAGGAGAGGACCGGCGGGTTCTCGGAGTTCGTGCTGCTGCCGTTCGTGCACACCAGCGCCCCCATCTACCTGGCCGGCCTGGCCAGGCCGGGCCCCACGGCGCAGGAGAACAGAGCCGTGCACGCCCTGGCCAGGATCCTCCTGCACGGCGCGATCAGGAACATCCAGTGCTCCTGGGTCAAGCTCCGCGACGACCTGTGCCGCCAGGTGCTCCAGGGCGGCGTGAACGACCTCGGCGGCACGCTCATGGAGGAGACCATCAGCCGGATGGCCGGCTCGGAGAACGGCTCCTACAAGACCATCAGCGAGCTGCGGGAGATGGTCGAGGCCACGGGCCGCCCGGCCAGGCAGCGCACCACCGAGTACGCGACTCCGGCGGCGGAGCGGCTGCGGGCCTCGCAGGCGAGTGACGGGGTGTGCCAGAGCGTCAGGAGGGCCCTCCCGATCGCCTAGTTATAACATGTTCTAACAAGGCGCCCGCCACGGGAGGCGCTGGAAGAATCGTCACTCCCCGGAGAGAGGTTCACCGTGCGGTTGGGTCGGCACCGTGCCGCGCTACCCCCTGAGCGGCGGCGCAGGAAGGCGTTCCGGCGGGGCATGCTGGCGACGCTCGCGGCCGTGGCGATCGTCGCGGCGGGCGCCGTCGCGGTGCTCGGCGGCGGGGGCGTGCTGTGCAGCGCACGAGAGCCTGTTCTCGTGAGCGTGGCGGCGGCCGTCGACGTGGCGCCCGCGGCGATGGAGGCCGCGGGGCGGTTCAACGAGACCAAGACGGCGGTCGGCGGCAGGTGCGTGCTGGTCCAGGTGACCGAGCACCCGCCCGCCACCGTCCTGCGCACGCTGATCGGCGACCGGGCGGGCGTGCTGCGCGAGCGGCCCGACGGCTGGATCGCCGACTCCTCCGCGTGGATCAGGCTGGCCCGCCAGCAAGGGGCGAGCGCGCTGCCCGCGGGCGAGAGCGTGGTGGCCACGTCGCCCCTCGTGTTCGCGACCCGCCAGTCGCTGGCCGAGCGGTTCTCCGTCGGCAAGACCGAGATGAACTGGCGGATGGTCTTCCCCTCGACCGTGCGCGGGCGGCTGACGCCCACCGAGGACGAGCCCGACATCGTCCGCGTGCCCGACCCGTCCCTCGCCGGGGCGGGCATCGCCACGGTGGCCGCCGCCAGGGACGTCGTCGGCACGGGCCCGGAGGCCGACAAGGCGCTGACCGCGTTCGTACGGTGGGCGCAGGCCGGTTCGGCGCCCGACTACCGCAGCATGCTGGACGCGGTCGACGACCGCGCGTTCTGGAAACGACCGGTCGTGATCGTCCCCGAGCAGTCGGTGCGGCAGCACAACCTGCGCCCGTCGGACGACCCGGTGGTGGCGCTGCACCCGCGCGAGGGCACGATCAACCTCGACTACCCGTACGTGGTCACCGCCACCGACCCGGCGGTGGCGGAGGCGTCCGCGGCCTTCGCTGGCTGGCTGGAGGGGCCGCAGGCCCAGGAGATCGTACGGCGGGCCGGGTTCAGGTCGGGAGACGGGCGGCAGGGGCCGATCTCTCCCGGGCCGCAGGTCCCCTCGGCGGCCCCGAAGACGAGGCCGTCGGTGTCGCCGCAGGACATCGACGCGGCGCTGGCCGCCTGGAGCAGGCTGGCACCGCCGACGAACATCCTGGTGCTGACCGACGCCTCCAAGCACATGGCGGAGAAGCTGAACGGCAGGACCAGGATCAGGGTGGCGCTGGACGCGGCCAAGATCGGGCTGCGGTTGTTCCCCGACTCCACGCGCATGGGTTTCTGGGAGTTCGCCGACCGGCTCGGCGGCATCAAGGGCTACCGGGAGCGGGTCACGCTCGGGCCGATCAACGAACCCGAGTCGGGCCAGGTGATCCGGCGCAGCCGGCTGGACGAGCTGACCAGCACGATGACCGCCCACCCGAAGACGGACAGCTCGCTCTACGACTCGATACTCAGCGGCTTCCGCAAGGTCACCGGCGACTACCGCGACGACATGAACAACGCCCTCCTGGTGATCACCGGTGGCCGCGACGACGGCCAGGGCACCGACCTCGCGGGGCTTGTCCAGGCCTTGCGGGACGGGTGGAACCCGGACCGGCCCGTCCAGATCATCATCATCGCGTTCGGCAAGGACGTGGACCGGTCGAGCCTGTCGCAGATCGCGGCCGCCACGAACGGCTCGCTGCACGCGGCGAAGGAGCCGGAGGAGATCATCGACGTCTTCCTCGCCGCGCTGGCCCGCCGGCTCTGCCACCCCACCTGCAAGCCGACGACGTGAGGGCCGCGTGAAGGGGGCGCGGGACGCCCCCTTCAGCGGTGCTAGGCGCGCTGCCAGAGGGCGGGAACGTTGGGCGGTTCCCACCCGGCGATGGCGGTGTGCGCCTGGACGCACCGGTAGGTGGCGCCGTTGTAGGTGACCGTGCTGCCGGTCGTGTACGCCGTGCCGGCCTTCCAGGTGCCCGAGGGAGTCGTCGGGGTGCTGGTCGGGGTCGGGGTCGGGGTGGGCGTCGGCGTGACGGTCGGGTCCGGGTTGCTCCCGCCCCCGATGCGTACGTCGATGCACGAGTAGAAGGCGTTGGCCGTGTCGGCGATGTTCCAGATCGCCAGGATCTTCTGCCGCCCGGAGAACCCGGAGAGGTCGACCGTGTGCGAGACCGTGGGAGGCGGCTGCCTGCCGCCGCCGTCGAAGACGGCCACCCGCGTGCCGCCGATGTAGTACTCGAAGTCGCGCGTGGCGTGCTGGACGGTGAACGTCCAGGTGAAGGTCGTGGTGCCGCCCACCGAGGCGACGGGCCACGGCTTGCTCTCGTCGCTGAGCTGGGCGAACTGCGGGAGGTTGGCGTGGCAGCTGCGCAGGCCCTTCGGTCCCTCCACGCTCTGCGGCTCGTAGATGATGTTGCCGCAGTCGGGCACCTTGCCCTGGGCGCAGTTGGCCTGGCGGCTCGGCGGCGAGTTCACGTAGCCGTGGGCGAACGCGGGTGCGGTGTTGAACACCGTGGTGGCGAACGCGACCACCACCACGGCGAGTAAGGTCAGCGTTCTTCTCATTCGGCGGCTCCTTCACATGGGGGGATGAGCCGAATGTAAAGGAAACTTTCCTAACGGTAAATGCCCGGATGACTGGAGTTCCGTCACCCGGTCAACGCGTGACGATGAAGTCGTCAGGATCGCGCGGCGCCCGCTCGCGCGGCGGCGCGGCCGCGTGCCCGACGGCCACGCAGCCCATCGGATCCCACGACCCGGGCAGGCCGAGCACCTCGCGCACGACCGGCCGGCAGAACATCGTGGACGACACCCACGCCGACCCGAGCCCCTCGACGGCGAGCTGGATCAGGAAGTTCTCCACCCCGGCGCCCGTCGCCACGACGAACATCTCCCGCTCGGAGGCGTTGCGCCGCTCGTCGCGGTAGGTGTGGGAGCCCTCCATCACCAGGCACGGCACCACCAGACAGGGCGCGTTGCGAAGCACGTCACCACGCTTGATCCGCTTGGCGATCGACTGCTCGGTGAACCCGTCGCCGCGCAGATCGCGAATCCACGCCTCGCGCATCGCGTCGAGCAGTTTCGTCCTGGTCTCGGGCGACTCGACCAGCACGAACCGCCACGGGGTCGTGTGGTGGGGGGGGGGGGGGGGGGGGGGGGGGGTGTGGGGGGGGGGGGGAGGGGGGGGGGGGAGGGGGTAGCGGGGGGGCGCCGCGTGGTTGTCGTGGGAGGCAGATCTGCAGACCACACCCCAGGCGGGGAAGGGGGGCGGGTGTGGTGGGGTTGGGGGGGCAGGAGAAAAGAAGGGGGGGGGGGGGGGGGGTGTGCCCCCCCCCCCCCCCCCCGATGCCCGCCGCCACCGCCCTGCGCACGGCCGCGGAGTCGACGGGCCGGTCGGCGAACTCCCTGATCGTCCTGCGGGCGAACACCACGTCACGCGACCCGTAGCGGAACAGGTCTTCGTCGGCCGCCCGCACGAGAGGCCTGACGCCCGGCCCGTCGTCGTCGGTGACCAGGTGGGACAGCCCGCGCACGATCGCCACGGGAACCCCGCCGAGCTTGCCCTTGACCAGCTCGGCCGCGCCCGCGATCTCGTCGGCCAGCGCCGTGACCGTCGCGCCCAGCTCGTTGCCGTAGCCGTCGGACGTGCCCCGGAAGTCGTCGAGCGGCCGCACGCCCGCCGCCCCGATGGCCACGTCGGTGAGGCCGTTGCGCCACGGCCGGCCGAACGTGTCGGAGACGATCACTCCGGCGCGCACGCTCAGGCCGGCCCTGATGCGCCTGGCCGACGCGTCGGGATCGGCGGGCAGGAGCAGCACGGTGCCGGGCTCGGTGTTGGAGGCGTCGACGCCGGCGGCGGCCATGACGAAGCCGTGGCGGGTCTGCGAGATCACGGTGTCGCCGCGCCGGGCCACCACGCGCTCGGTCTCGTCCTCGATCGCCTGGGCGCGGTCGGGCGCCTGCCGTACCCTGCCCTCCGCCTTGCTCACGATCTTCGAAGTGACGACCACGACGTCGCCGTCACGCAGCCCCGCGTCCTTGAGCAGGGTCGCCACGTCGTCGCCCGGCCGCACCTCGCCGATGCCCGTGACCGCGATCACCTCGATCCGCCGCGCGGGGCCCGCGGGCTCGGGAGCCCGCGACCGGTGGGAGGCGGTCCCGGGCGACGGGTGGGGCGACGGGTGCTGGGAGGCGGTCATCGGGCGAGCTCCAGGGCGAGGTCGAGTGCGGTGCGGGCGATGCCGGCGGCGGCGTCGGAGTCATGCATGAGGATCGGCCTGGCGACCACCCTGACGCCGTCGAGGGCGACCGCGTGATCCTCCTCCGCCACCAGCCAGCCGTCGACGAGATCGGAGCCGTACAGCTCCAGGACGGCCTGCGCGGTCGTCTCCACCCCGATGGCCGTCAGGCAGGCGTCGGCCATGCCCCTGACGGGCGCGCCGCCGATGATCGGCGAGACGCCGACCACGGTCTTGGGCAGCAGGGCCTCGCGGATGCCCGGGACCTGCAGGATCGTGCCGATGCTCACCACCGGGTTGGACGGCGGCAGGATGACCACGTCGGCCTGCTCGACGGCCTCGAGCACGCCGGGCGCGGGCTTCGCGGTGTCGGCCCCCACCAGCGCGAACGACTGGGCGGGCACCGAGGCGCGCAGGCGTACCCACCACTCCTGGAAGTGCACGGCGCGCTTGCCGCGGTCGTCCTCGATCACGACGTGGGTCTCGCAGCGGTCGTCGGTCATCGGCAGCAGCCGCACGCCGGGTTGCCAGCGCGCGCACAGCGCCTGCGTGATCTGCGAGAGCGGATAGCCCGCCTCCAGCATCTGCGAGCGCACGATGTGGGTGGCGAAGTCGCGGTCGCCCAGCCCGAACCACTGCGGCTCGACGCCGTAGGCGGCCAGCTCCTCCTTGACGACGTGGGTCTCCTTGGCCCGGCCCCAGCCCTGTTCCTCGTCGATGCCGCCGCCCAGGGTGTACATCACGGTGTCGAGGTCGGGGCAGACCCGCAGGCCGAACAGGGTGATGTCGTCACCCGTGTTGCCGATGACGGTGATCGAGGCGTCTGGCTCGGTGGCGCGCAGGCCGCGCAGGAAACGGGCGCCGCCGATGCCGCCGGCGAGGGACACGATGTGCATGCGGCCCAGTCTTCCACCGGGCTCTGGCAGGCCCGCCCCGGGACCGGTTTTGGCCGTGCCGAAACCCCTGTACATGGGGATATTTGTAGAATTGGGATGGAAGAGGTTTCTGGGACTCCCGCGAGCCTCGTCAGTGATGTGGCAAACTCCCTTCGGGCTAAAGGGTCCGATGGGGGTAGTTGTGAGTAGATTTGACGTCGCCCGGCTGAGGGAGCCGGCCGCGTGGGCCATGGTCGTCCTAGGACTGATGTACGTCCTGGTGAGGTTCGGTCGCGTCCTGGTCGGTGACCCCGACACGACCATCATGGAACGTGCTTCCTGGAACACCCTCGACATCACGAGCCCGTACGTGGTGGCGTTGCTCGTGGGGTCCGTGCTGCTCCTCACCAAGGTCGGCGAGCCGTCGCCCAAGGCCAAGCCCGTCGCGTACGCCGCGGTGGCCGGGCTGGCGATGGCCGCGGTGGGCGGCATGCTCTCGCTCGTCCTCGGCGTGTTCACCGGAGACGGCGCCCGGTCCGCGATCGAGCTCGTGCTGCTGGGCGCGCCCGCGCTCGCGCTGACCGCCATCGCGCTCGTCTACCTGCTGCCGCAGGTCGTCCCCGACCGGCCGGCCGCGCAGGTCTACCAGCCCCAGTTCGGCCAGCAGCCCCCCTACTACGGCCAGCAGCAGCCCGCCCCCGGCTACGGCCAGCCCGGACAGCCCGGCCCGGGTCAGCCCGGTCAGCCCGGTTTCGGGCAGCAGGAGCAGCCGGCCGCGTTCGGCCAGCAGCCCGGTTACGGCCAGGAGCAGCCCTCCGGCGCGTACGGCCAGCAGGAGCCCGGTTTCGGCCAGCAGCCCCCGTCCGGCCAGCCCGGTTACGGTCCGCAACCCCCGTCGGGCCAGCAGCCCGGTTTCGGCCAGCAGCCCCCGTCCGGCCAGCCCGGTTACGCCCCGCAACCCCCGTCGGGCCAGCAGCCGGGATACGGCCAGCAGCCCCCGTCCGGCCAGCAGCCCGACTACGGCCAGCAGCCCGGCCACGGCGGACAGCCCGAGCAGTCCGGCTACGCGCCCCCGGCCGACAACCAGCAGTACGGCCATGACCCCCAGCAGGCCGCGCCCCAGCCGCAGATCAGAGGCGCGCTGCCCGCCGCCCCTTCGGACCAGCAGCAGCCGGACCAGGCCTTCGCGCCGCAGAGCTTCGGCCAGTCGGCCTACGCACCCGCCGACACGGCCCCCGCGGGCCAGGAGTACGCCGCTCCGCCCGCCGAGTACCAGCCGGCTCCGTACGTCCCCGCGGACAGCCAGCCCAACATCCACAACCAGCCCAGCCAGAACCCGTACGCCCCTCCGGCCGACCAGCAGAACCCCTACGCCCCACCCGCTGACCAGCAGAACCCCTACGCTCCCTCCCCGGACCAGCGGAATCCCTACGCGCCGCCGGACGCCGCACCCAGCGCCTTCGCCCCCGCCGAGCAGGCCTACCCCCCGGGTGACACGAGCCCGAACGTCCCGCCCGCCGGGGTGGACGGCCAGCAGCCGTACTTCGGCCAGAGCGCGTTCGACCCGCAGCAGCCGGACCAGCAGCAGGGCGGCCAGCCGTTCACGGGATTCTCCGGCCAGGAGTACGCCACCCCCCAGGCGTACCAGGAGCCGCCCGCCGACCCCCGTTCCCAGCAGCTCATGGACGCCTACCAGCAGGCGGAGACCTACCAGCACTCCTTGCCGGGGACCCAGCCCGAGGTGCGCGTGCCCGATTACACGGGCCAGCCGCCCCAGCAGTACGACGACCCGTTCGGCCACCCCCAGCAGCCTTATCAGCAGCCCCATCAACAGCAGGGCGGCGGGTACGAGCCGCAGCAGGGTCAGTACCAGCCCTCTCACCAGGTCCCGGCCGGGGACGCGACGATGCGGCTCGACCCGTCGTCGGGGCCGGACGCCTTCGGCGGCGACCAGCGCCGTCCTGGGGACGACCCGATCGACCCGACAGCCATATACACCCCCAATGAGCCACGCAGGTAACGGACCGGCAATGAACGGCTAGAGAGAAGGTGGGCCACGGGCGGCCGTCTATCCCGCCCTGGTACGGTTCGGACCGCTGACAGCGTTGAACAAGCCTGGTTGACGCCGCGCGCACATGGGTGTCGGCCGGGTGCGAACATCACATGCCAAGCACACCGGGGCGAGGTCTGGTCTTTCCCCGGATACCTGCATGCCGCTTGACGCCACGTGCGGCACGCGCGTGTAATTACAACCATGTTGTTACGCCTTCCAGTGGGTGGGTAATAAGGAAGGCGTCCATGGGGGGCTCCATTGCGGGCGGGCGGCAGGGAGGTGTGCAGTGACCGATCCGGTCATCGCACAGGATCAGCTTGACGCTGAAGAACTCGGATGGCAGGAGCGCGCCTTGTGCGCGCAGACTGATCCGGAGGCGTTCTTCCCGGAGAAGGGCGGCTCCACCCGAGAGGCCAAGAAGGTCTGCCGATCGTGCGAGGTCCGTGCAGAGTGCCTGGAATACGCACTCGAGCACGATGAGCGGTTCGGCATCTGGGGTGGGCTGTCCGAGCGGGAGCGCAGACGGATCAAACGCCAGGCCGTTTGAGAGATATGGGCGAGAGGGTCACGCGGCTGCCGTGTGGCCCTTTTTCGCATCTCTTGAAGGGGTTCGCCGGTAAGGTGGGCGCGCCTGATCAACTCCCAGGAGTCACCCGCCCATGGCACGTCCCTGCGTCACCGCGATCGTCGTCGCTCACGACGGCGGGCGCTGGCTTGGGGAGACGCTGCGGGCTCTGGCCGGCCAGAGCCGCAGACCCGACCGCGTGGCGGGCGTCGACAACGGCAGCAGGGACGGCTCCGTCGATCTGCTCGCCCGGACGCTCGGCCGCGGCAACCTGATCTCCCTGCCCCGCTCCACCGGTTTCGGCGAGTCCGTGGCGGCGGCGCTGGAGAGGCTGCCCTCCGCCGGTCCCGATGAGTGGATCTGGCTGCTCCACGACGACTGCGCCCCCGACCGGCGGGCGCTCGAGGCGCTGCTCGCCGCCGCGGAGCAGCATCCCAAGGCGGCCGTGCTCGGACCGAAGCTGCGCGACTGGCTCGACCGCAGGCTGCTGCTCGAAGTGGGCGTGAGGGTGGGCCGCACCGGGCGCAGGGACACCGGGCTCGAACCACGGGAGTTCGACCAGGGGCAGCACGACGGGACGCACGACGTGATGGCGGTGTCCACGGCCGGGATGCTGATCCGCCGCGACGTGTGGGAGCAGGTGGGCGGGCTCGACCCGTTCCTCCCGCTGTTCCGCGACGATCTCGATCTGTGCTGGCGGGTGCGCAACGCCGGGCACCGGGTGCTGAACGTCACCTCCGCCGTGGCCTGGCACGCCGAGGCGGCGGCCCGCAGGCGACGGCGCATCACGGTCAGCGGGGACCATCCGCGCAGGCTGGACAGGCGTAACGCCATCTTCGTGGTGATGGCCAACCTGCCGTTCGGCGCGATGCTCTGGGCGCTGCTGCGGAACGTGGTCGGCTCGGCCTTCCGCACGCTGCTGTTCATCGTCAGCAAGCAGCCCGCGAACGCGCTGGACGAGATGGTGGCCATGGGTTCGGTCCTGGTGCACCCGTTCCGGCTGCTCAGGGCGCGCCGTGCCCGCCGTAACGGCCGCAAGAAGGGATATAACCGCACAAAGCGGTTGATGACCCCTCGGGGAGCGGCCTGGCGGCGGCTCACCGACATGATCCAGAGCTTTCTCGCCGGCGAGGCCCCCGTCGACTCCGCCGGCCGCCACCACCACTCGTCCGCCGAGGAGGAGGACGAGTTCCCACCCCCCGACACCGGCGCGGTCAAACGGTTCCTCAGCCGCCCCGGCGTCGTCCTCCTGCTCGCGCTGACCGCCGTCTCGCTGGTCGCCGAGCGTTCCCTGCTCGGCGGGGAGCGGCTCGGAGGCGGCGCGCTGGTCCCCGTCACGGGCGGCGCGAGCGACCTGTGGGCGTTCTACACCGAGGGCTTCCACGACGTCGGGCTCGGCTCGGACGCCTGGGCGCCCCCGTACGTCGCCGTGCTCGCCGTCCTGTCCACGCTCGCGCTCGGCAAGACGTGGCTGGCCGTCTCGGTGCTGCTGCTCGGCTCCGTGCCGCTGGCCGGCGCCTCGGCGTACCTGGCCACCCGGCACATCATCCCGGCGGTGCCCGCACGGGCCTGGGCTGCGGGAACGTACGCGCTGCTGCCCGTCGCGACCGGCGCGATCGCGGCCGGGCGGCTGGGCACGGCCGTGGTGTTCGTGCTCCTGCCCCTCTACACGTCGTTCGGCACGGTGCTGCTGTCCGGCGAGCGCCGCCGGGCCCGCCGCGCCGCCTGGGGACTCGGGCTGCTGCTCGCCGTGGGCACGGCATTCGTCCCGCTGGTCTACCCGCTCTTCGCGGTTCTCGGCGTGCTCGCGGCGGTCGCCTTCGGCGGTGTGCGGCGCGGCGTCGTGACCTCGATGGTCATCGCACTCGCGGTGCCGGTGGCGCTGTTGTTCCCCTGGCTGGCGACCCTGGCGGCCGACCCGGGCAAGATCCTCCTGGAGGCCGGGCTGCACGATCCCGCCCTGACCGACCCCGTGCTCGCTCCCGAGTCGCTGCTCGCGCTCAGCCCGGGCGGACCGGGGCTGCCGCCGTTCTGGGTGACGGCCGGCCTGATCACGGCCGCGCTCGCCGCACTCCTCATGCGCCGCCAGCGCATGATCGTCGCGATCGGCTGGGGCGTCGCCCTGTACGGGATGCTGGCCGCCATCCTGGTCAGCCGCGTCACCGTCGAAGGAGCGCGGGCCTGGCCGGGGGTCCCGCTGGCGTTCGCGGGCACCGGGCTGCTGGTCCTCGTGGGACTGACCGCCCACCGGCTGGCCGAACTGCGCGCCGGAGGCGGGCTGCGCAAGCTGGGCGCGACGGCGGTGGCGGCGGTCGCGTTCAGCACGCCGCTGCTGGCCGCGGGCTTCTGGGTGGCGGGCGGCGTCCGCGGGCCGCTCGTGGGCGACGCGCCCGACGTGCTGCCCGCGCTGGCCACGACCTACTCAAGGAACGGCGAACGCACCCTCGTCATCGAGGGCAACGCGTTCACGGTGCTGCACGCCCGCACCCCGCTGATCGGCGAGGCGGAACTGCCCGTCGCGTCCGGCGGCCGCACCCAGGTGCGGGCGGCCGCCGAGGGACTGGCCGGCGGGCGCGGCGGCGACGCGGCCACGCTCGCCCGGCACGGCATCGCCATGGTCGCGGTGGCGCCCCCCGTCTCCCCTGAACTGGCCAGAAGGCTCGACTCCCAGCCGTCGCTGCAGCGCATGAGCCTGTCGGACGCGGGCGGGCTGTGGCGCCTGACCGAGCCGGTCACCCGCGTGCCCGCCCGGCCGGACAGCGCCCTGCACACGCCGTGGTTGTGGGCACAAGCGGCGCTGGTGCTGGTGGCGGTGGTCATGGCCGCGCCGGGGCGGCGCCCGCCCGAAGGCGTCGAGTCGCCGTCCGTGGCGCTGGCGGGTGCGTGATGAAGGCCTTCGTGGAGAACAGGTTCGGCCTGCTTGCACTGGTCGTCGTCGCCCTCGCCGCCATGTACGGCGTCGCGTACGTCACCAGGCCCGCACCCCTGCCGCCCCCGCCCGAGGGCCCGCGGAAGGTGGCCGTCGAGTCGGTCACCGCCGTCTGCCCCGGCACGAAGGGCGAGCACGTCAACGTCTACCTGCCCGACACGCTCAACCGGGAGAAGATGGACGCCGAGCCGTACGTGACGAAGGGCCCCGGCGCGCTGGAGGCCGGCTACCTCACCCGCGTCACCAAGGGCGGCGGGCGGGGACTGGCCGGAGTGCGCTGCACCGAGCCAGGCCAGGAGACCTGGCTGGTCGGCCCCGGGCCCGCCGACGCCGACGTGCGCCTCCGTCTCGCCAACGCCGACAAGGCGCCCGCGCTCACCGACGTCCAGGTCCATGCCGCGGAAGGGCTCGTCTCCGGCGACAAGGGGATCGGGCTGGAGATCGCGCCCGGCGAGCACAAGGAGATCGACCTCAAGACGCTCGCCCCCTCGGCCGACATCATGGCCGTGAGCGTCACCACCGTCTTCGGCCGCGTCGCCGTCGCCGCCAGGACCACCCTCGACAGCGGCGGCGTCGACTGGCTCCCCGCCGCCGCGCCTCCCGCGACGCGCGTGGTCGTCCCCGGCATCCCCGGCGGCGGCGGGCGCAGGGAGCTCCTCGTCGCCGCCCCCGGCGAGACCGATGCCGTGGTGCGGCTCAAGGCGGTGAGCGAGGACGCGGAGTACGCGATGAAGGGCCGCGAAACCCTCGACGTGCCGGCCGGCGGCGTGGTCGCCCTCGACGTCACCACCGGGCTCGGCGGTTCCTCGGGCGCCCTCGTGCTCACCTCGACCGCGCCGGTCGTGGCCGGGCTCGTCGCCACGGGCACCGGCGGCCGCTCCGACGTCGCCTTCACCGCGGGCACGTCCTCACTGGACCTGGGCAGCGCGGTGGCCGGCAACCGCGCGGGCTCCCGCCTGGTCCTCACGGCGCTCGGCGGGCCCGGCAAGGTGCGGGTGCGGACCGTGCCCGAGGGCAAGGCGTTCGACGTGGAGGTGCCGGCGGGGCGGACGAAGAACGTCAAGCTCAAGGCGGAGGGGAACTTCGCCGTGGTGGTCACGCCCGTGTCGGGGGAGGTCTACGGGGGACGCGTGGTGGAGGAACGCCTGAAGAGCGGGGTGCTGCTCACGGCCCAGCCGCTGTCTCCCGCCCGCATGTGGACGCTCCTTCCGCCCCTCACCGACACCTCCCGCGTGGTGGTGCCCGGGGCCTCGTGAGCCCTTCGGCCCGGAGCCCGCGCCTCAGCCGCGGTCGTCGTAGCCCGGGTCGACGGTCTCGGGGGCCAGGCCGAGCAGGGTGGCCACCTGCTCCACGACCGTGTCGTGCACCATGGCCCCCAGCGTGTCGCGGTCGCGGGCCCGTGCCTCCAGCGGACGCCGGTAGACCACGATCGAGGCGGGGTTGGGGCCGGCGGCCGCGTCGGCGCGGCCGAACGGGATCGGGTCGGAGCTCAGCTGCGGGCCGTCGCCCAGCTCGCTCAGCGGCGGCACCTCCTCCACCGCGAACTCCACCGCCGACAGCTGGCGCTCCCACCGGGGCCTGAGGCGGTCGACCGCGTCGAGCACGAGGTCGTCGAAGCGCTCGCTGCGGGACTTGGCCATGGGGACGTGGGAGGGGGCGAGCGGGCCGCGGAGACCGCGACCGTGGCGATCGCGCCGCCTGGGACCGCGCCTGTGAGTCACGGGATCAAGTGTACGGGGGCGTACGGGCGCTTCCGGGGAGCGGCGTCACCTCTTCACGTCGGACTGTTCTGCCCGGGAACGCGGGAAATATTCGGGCTCGAAGACCGGGTCCCTGGCGGGGAAATCGGTGGAAAGGCTGCGACAGGTGTCCGAATTGTGGCGACACGCTCGTTAAGAGTGCTCAGATAGTGGCGCCTCGCACTCTTACCAGATACGGTCCCTCCGTGAGCCCCGTCCGCCGCTGTTCCCGCACCGCCTGCAGCCAGCCTGCCGTCTTCACGCTCACGTACGTATACGCCGACTCGACCGCTGTTCTCGGCCCTCTGGCGACGTACGCGGAGCCACATTGTTATGACCTGTGCGCCGAACACGCCGAGCGGCTGACCGCCCCCCGCGGCTGGGAGGTGGTGCGGCTGCCGACGGACGGCGCCTCGCCCAGTTCCGACGATCTGGAGGCGCTGGCCAACGCGGTCAGGGAGGCGGCGCGGCCCACGCCGTCCGGCGGGGGCGAGCCGGTCGGCCAGGGAGTCGAGGTCGGCAGGCGCGGGCACCTGCGCGTTCTGCGGTCGGCCCAGCAGCACCGCGACCGGTAGGCTCGTTTCAACGGAGGAAACGACCAAGGGCGGAGCTGCGGAGTGGGCGATTTCGCCAAGATCTTTAAAGCGTACGACGTTCGCGGGGTGTTTCCCGACGAGTTCGACGAGCAGACCGCCGAGGCCGTGGGGGCGGCATTCGTCGAGGTGACGGGCGCCGGGTCGGTCGTGGTCGCCCATGACATGCGCGAGTCGTCCGTGCCGCTGGCCGCGGCCTTCATCCGCGGCGCGCGCTCGCGCCGGGCCGACGTGGTGCACGCCGGGCTCGGCTCCACCGACCTGCTCTACTACGCCAGCGGCAGCCTCGGGCTGCCGGGCGTCATGTTCACCGCCAGCCACAATCCCGCCCGCTACAACGGCATGAAGATGTGCCGGTCCGGCGCGGTGCCGATCGGCGGCGACACGGGGTTGACGGAGATCCGCGACCGCGCGGCGGAGCTGGTCGGCGTGACGGACACGCCGACGGGGTCGCTGATCGAGAAGGACCTGCTTCCCGGCTACGCCCATCACCTGCGCACGCTGGTCGACCTGGCGGGCGTCAGGCCGCTCAAGGTGGTCGTCGACGCGGGCAACGGCATGGGCGGGCACACCGTTCCCGCCGTGTTCGAGGGGCTGCCGATCGAGCTGGTCCCGCTCTACTTCGAGCTGGACGGCGACTTCCCCAACCACGAGGCCAACCCGCTGGAGCCACAGAACCTCGTCGACCTGCAGCGGGCGGTCGTCGAGAGCAGCGCGGACCTCGGGCTGGCCTTCGACGGCGACGCCGACCGGTGCTGGGTGATCGACGAGCGGGGAGAGTCCGTCTCGCCGTCGGCCGTGACCGCGCTGGTCGCGGTGCGCGAGCTGGCCAAGGCTCCGGGCGCGACGATCATCCACAATCTGATCACGTCGCACGGCGTGCCCGAGATCGTCCGCGAACACGGCGGGGTTCCGGTGCGGACGCGGGTGGGGCATTCGTTCATCAAGGCCGAGATGGCCCGCACGGGCGCGGTGTTCGGCGGCGAGCACTCGGCCCACTACTACTTCCGCGACTTCTGGTTCGCCGACTCGGGCATGCTGGCCGCGATGCACGTGCTGGCCGCGCTCGGCGAGCAGGAGCGGGCGCTGTCCGAGCTGGTGGCGGCCTACGCGCGCTATCACGCCTCCGGCGAGGTCAACAGCGCGGTCGACGACCAGGACGAGGCGCTGCGGCGGGTGCGGGAGGCGTTCGCGGGCCGGGGCGAGTTCGACGAGCTCGACGGGCTGACCGTGACGGGATCCGGCTGGTGGTTCAACCTGCGGCCCTCCAACACCGAGCCGCTGCTCCGGCTGAACGCCGAGGCGGCCGACGAGACCGAGATGACGGCGATCAGGGACGAGGTCCTCGCCATTGTGGGAAAGGTGTCAGAGTGAAGATCGACGACTGGTTGCTGGAGATCCTGGCCTGCCCGGCGTGCAAGGCGCCCCTGCGTGCCGAGGCCGAGGCCGAAGAGCTGGCCTGCACCGGTTGCGGCCTCATCTACCCGGTCCGGGATGACATCCCCGTTCTGCTGGTCGACGAGGCCAGGAAGCCGTGACCTGGGAGCCGGGGCGGCTCGACGACCAGGGGCATCTCAGCGACGGTGATCCCGGGGGCATGTTGCCGGCGGTCGCCGCCGCGGCGGCCCACGTACGCACCGGCTACCGCACCGCCGTCGAGTCCCGTGTCGACCGCCTGGCCGAGATGGGGCGCCCGCGCGCCATCGTGGTCGCGGGCATGGGCGGCTCCGGCATCGCGGGTGACATCATGGCGGCGGCCGTCGGCAACGGCGCGCCGCTGCCGATCATCACCCTGCGCTCCTACCAGCTTCCCGGCTGGGTCGGCGCCACCGACCTGGTCATCGCCGTCTCCGGCTCGGGCGACACCGAGGAGACGCTGGCCGTCGCCACCCAGGCCGTGCGGCGCGGGTGCACGCTGCTGGGCGTGGGCGCGCCCGGCTCGCCGCTGGAGGCGATCGCCACCCAGGCGTCGGCGCTCTACGTGCCGGTGCCGGCGAGCGGGCAGTCCAGGGTCAACGTCTGGCTGCTGGCCGTGCCGCTGATCGTGGCGGCCGCCGCGCTGCGGCTGGTTCCGGCCGACGCGGACCTGTTCGAACGGGTGGCCACGGCGCTGGAGGAGATGGCGCACCGGTGCCGGCCGGCCAGCGAGTCGTTCGTCAATCCGGGCAAGTCGCTCGCGCTCGACCTGGCCGAGAGCCTTCCGTTGATCTGGGGTTCGTCGGCCGCGGCGTCGGTGGCGGCGTACCGGCTGGCCTGCCAGCTCAACACCAATGCGAAATATCCCGCCATCTTCGGAGAGCTGCCCGAGGCGGGCCATGGCCAGATCGCGACCTTCGACGGGCCGATGGCCGAGCGCGACATCTTCGCCGACGCTCCCGCGCACACGCTCAGGCTGGTCGTGCTGCGCGACGTCGAGGAGCATCCCCAGCTGACGCGCCAGCGCGAGGCGTCGCTGCGCCTGGCGCGTGAGCGCGACGTGCCGGTGACCGAGGTGGCGGCGGAGGGCGTGCACCCGCTGGAGCGGATGGCCTCGATGATCCTGCTCGGCGATTACGCGAGCACCTATCTGGCGCTGGGATACGCCGTCGATCCGAGCTCGGTCTCGGCGATCAGTGAGCTGAAGGCCAGGATTTCGCAATAGGATCCCCTTCCAGGCCTTTGTGATTGACCTTATGAGTGGAGAAGACCGGTGAGCGCGAGCGGCGGAACAAAAGCGATCATTGCGGCGTTGGTCGCAAACTTGTCCATTGCCGTAGCCAAGTTCGTGGCGGCGTTCTTCACCGGGTCGTCGTCGATGCTGGCCGAGGGCATCCACTCGGTCGCCGACTCGGGCAACCAGGTGCTTCTCCTGGTCGGCGGCAAGCGTGCGGCCCGCGCCAGCACCAAGGAACACCCGTTCGGCTACGGCCGCGAGCGCTATTTCTACGCGTTCGTGGTGGCCGTGGTGCTGTTCGCGATCGGCGCGCTCTTCTCGCTGTACGAGGGCTACCACAAACTGACCCACGCAGAGGCACTCACGTCTCCCGCCTGGGCGTTCGGCGTGCTGATATTCGCGATCATCGCTGAGATCTTCTCGTTCCGCACGGCCATCAAGGAGGCCAACCTGGTGCGCGGCCGTCAGGGGTGGGTCGCGTTCATCCGCAGGTCCAAGTCGCCGGAGCTGCCGGTCATCCTGCTGGAGGACCTCGGCGCGCTGCTCGGCCTGATCTTCGCGCTGTTCGGCGTGACGATGGCCGTGGTGACGGGCAACCCCGTCTGGGACGCCATCGGAACATTGATGATCGGCACCCTGCTCGCAGTCATCTCGGTCGTGCTGGCCGTGGAGACCAAGTCGCTGCTGGTCGGCGAGGGCGCCTCGCCGGAGGTGGAGGTCCAGATCCGCCGCGCGCTGGAGAGCGCGCCCGAGGTCGACCGGATCATCCACATGCGCACGCTGCACCTCGGCCCGGAGGAACTGCTCGTGGGCGCCAAGATCGCGGTCTCGCACGACGAGACGGCCGGCGAGGTGGCGCGCGGCATCGACGAGGCCGAGCAGCGCATCCGCGCGGCCGTGCCGATCGCCAGGGTCATCTACCTCGAGCCCGACCTCGACCGGTCCCGCACGCCCGCCTCCTGAGCGCCGCCGGACGTACGCAGCAGCCGCAGGGCCTTCTCCTTCTCGAAGTCGAGGGCCCTGCGGGGCACCGGGATGCGCCCGATCCGCACCCCGAGGTCGCGCACGGCCGCCGCCACCGCCGGCTCGCTCAGCACCCGCAGCGCGAACGCCAGCTCGGCCGGCGACACGTCGAACCGTTTCTCCAGCTCGACGCCCTGTGCCACGGCGGCCAGCTCCTCGGGGCCGAACCGCCGGTGCGCCCCCTGCTCCCGCACGGGGGGCAGCAGGCCGAGTGCCTCCCGGTAGCGGAGCATCCGCGGGGACATGCCGAGCCGCTTGGCGGCTTCCGTGATGCGCATCCTTACATTCTTACGTCAGTTTCACCCCTCCCGGCGTGCGTCGTCGTGCGAACGGTGCCTAGACTCGTCGGCGACAACCATCAGTGACGCGAGGGGAAACCCGATGGACTTCAAGGTCGCAGACCTTTCACTTGCCGACTTCGGTCGTAAGGAGATCCGGCTCGCCGAGCACGAGATGCCCGGCCTCATGGCCGTGCGCCGCGACTACTCGGACACGCGACCTTTGGCGGGCGCGAAGATCATGGGCTCCCTGCACATGACGATCCAGACCGCCGTCCTCATCGAGACGCTGGTGGCGCTCGGAGCCGAGGTCCGCTGGGTCAGCTGCAACATCTTCTCCACGCAGGACCACGCCGCCGCCGCCGTGGTCGTCGGGCCCGACGGCACCGTCGACGACCCGAAGGGCGTGCCGGTCTTCGCCTGGAAGGGCGAGACCCTGGAGGAATACTGGTGGTGCACCGAGCAGGCGCTGACCTGGCCTGACGGCGGCGCCCCCAACATGATCCTCGACGACGGCGGCGACGCCACGCTGCTGGTGCACAAGGGCGCCGAATACGAGAAGGCCGGCGCCGTGCCCGCCGCCACCGCCGACGACCCCGAAGAGTGGCACGTCATCATCGACCTGCTCAACCGCACGGTCGGCGCCGACAAGAAGTGGACCAGGATCGCCGAGAGCATCAAGGGCGTCACCGAGGAGACCACCACCGGCGTGCACCGCCTCTACGAGATGCACAAGAACGGCCAGCTCCTCTTCCCGGCCATCAACGTCAACGACTCGGTCACCAAGTCGAAGTTCGACAACAAGTACGGCTGCCGCCACTCCGTCATCGACGGCCTCAACCGCGCCACCGACGTGCTCATCGGCGGCAAAGTGGCCGTGGTCTGCGGCTACGGCGACGTCGGCAAGGGCTGCGCCGACGCGCTGCGCGGCCAGGGCGCCCGCGTGATCGTCACCGAGATCGACCCGATCTGCGCGCTCCAGGCGGCCATGGACGGCTACCAGGTGACCACGCTGGACGAGGTCGTCGGCATCGCCGACATCTTCGTCACCGCCACGGGCAACTTCAACATCATCACCGCCGACCACATGGCGCGGATGAAGCACCAGGCGATCGTCTCCAACATCGGCCACTTCGACAACGAGATCGACATGGCCGGCCTCGCCAAGCTGCCCGGCATCCAGCGCAACACCATCAAGCCCCAGGTCGACGAGTGGGTCTTCGCCGACGGCCACACGATCCTCGTGCTCGCCGAGGGCCGCCTGATGAACCTCGGCTGCGCGACCGGCCACCCGAGCTTCGTCATGTCCAACTCGTTCACCAACCAGGTGATCGCCCAGATCGAGCTGTTCACCAAGACGGCCGACTACCCGATCGGCGTCTACACGCTGCCCAAGCACCTCGACGAGAAGGTCGCCCGCCTGCACCTCGACGCCCTCGGCGTCAAGCTCACCGAGCTCACCAAGGAGCAGGCGGCCTACATCGGCGTCCACGTCGAGGGCCCGTACAAGTCCGACCACTATCGCTACTGATCCTTCGGGGGCTCCTCCGCTGTCGTCGGGGGCTTCTCCGCTTCACCACCGCTCCGAGAGGGCCCTCCCCTCGGAGCGGTGCGCGCTCCTGCGGAGCGCACCAACCCCATCTTTTACGGCAGGCCAAGTCACCCGCACGCGCCGACGCCGCTTCCGTCCGTCATGGCCGGTCGTGAAGGCTCACGGGAATCTCGCCGTTACGAGCGCGTTCTTGGCCGTCTTCTTCGGTTACAGGTGAGCCATGGACGTCTGGGAAAGCGGTGAGCGGCAGATCTCGTGGGCCGCGCGTTCGATGCCGGTGTTGACGGCGATCGGCGAGCGCTTCGGCCTCGAACGGCCGCTCGCCGGGCTGAAGATCGCGGCCTGCCTGCACGTCACCGCGGAGACGGCCGTGCTCATGGGGGCGCTGAAGGCCGGGGGCGCCGAGATCGCGCTCGCCGCCTCCAACCCGCTGTCGACGCGGGACGACGTGGCCGAGGCGTTGCGCGCGTACGGGATCGCGGTGCACGCGAGGGCCGGCGTCGACCGGCCGACCTACTACCGGCACATCCACCAGGCGCTCGATCTCGGGCCCGATCTCGTGCTCGACGACGGGTGCGACCTGGTGAACATCCTGCACACCGAGCGTACCGACCTGCTCGACGGCGTCGGCGGCGGCTGCGAGGAGACCACCACGGGGATCATCAGGCTGCGCCAGATGACCGCGGAGCACGCGCTGAAGTTCCCGGTCGTGGCCGTGAACGACACCCGCACCAAGCGCATGTTCGACAACCGCTACGGCACCGGGCAGTCGACGCTCGACGGGATCATGCGGGCCACCAACATCATGCTCGCGGGGCGCACGGTGGTCGTGGCCGGGTTCGGGTTCTGCGGGCGCGGGGTGGCCGAGCGGGCCAAGGGCTTCGGCGCGCGGGTGATCGTCACCGAGATCGACGCCGTCAAGGCGCTCGACGCGACGCTGCAGGGCTACGAGGTGCGGCCGATGGCGCAGGCGGCGCTGCTCGGCGACCTGTTCATCACCGTGACCGGCAACCGCGACGTGATCAGGGCCGAGCACCTGGCCGCCATGAAGGACGGCGCGATCCTGGCCAACGCGGGGCACTTCGACGTGGAGATCGACGTGCGGGCGCTGGACGAGCTGGCCGTCGAGGTGATCCGTGGCGTGCGGCCCAACACCGACGAGTACGTCATGCCCGACGGGCGCCGGCTGCTGCTGCTCGCGGAGGGCCGGCTGGTCAACCTGACGGCCGCCGAGGGGCACCCGGCCGCGGTCATGGACATGTCGTTCTCGGCGCAGGCCCTGGCCGTGGCCTGGTTGGCCGGCGAGCGGGCACGTCTGGAGCCGGGCGTCTACGACGTGCCGCCGGAGATCGACCACGAGGTGGCCAGGCTCAAGCTGGCCGCCACCGGCATCGGCATCGACGAGCTCACCGCCGAGCAGGAGGACTACCTGCACTCCTGGCGCGTCGGCTCCTGAGCGTCGCGGCGTCTCCGGCACGCGCCTCCTGAGGCAGGCGGCTCCTGAGGTTGCGCGCTCTTGGGAGGCGCGGCTTCTGAGGTCGCGCGGCTACAGCGCCGACTGCATCTCGCGCATGCGGCGGATCTCGGCCATCTGGGTGACGCTCACGTCGCCGGCCAGCTCCTCGATCCTGATGTGGGAGCCGCTGGTCAGCACCTTCTCCGACATCGTGATCGCGCCCTGGTGGTGGTTGATCATGAGCTGCAGGAACATCCGGTCGAAGTTGCTGCCCGTCGCCGCCCGCAGCTCCTCCAGCTGCTCCGGCGTCGCCATGCCCGGCATGCCGTCGTGCGCCGCGTGGTGGTCGGGCACCTTCTGCTCCTGCTCCCGCAACCACGTGGTCATGTACTGGATCTCGGGTGCCTGGGCGGCCTTGATCCGGCCGGCCAGGCTCTTCACCTTGGCCGACTCCGCCCTGTTCGGGGCCAGCAACGCCATGTCCAGGGCCTGCCGGTGATGGACGATCATGTCCTGGACGTAGGTCACGTCGGCGGCGTTGGGGGTGGGGGAGGGCACCGCGGTGGCGGCCTCGGCCGGCGAGAGCGTCCGGTCCTGCTCGCCCGGCCGGCCGGGCGCGATCACGGGGGCGGTCGAGCCGGCCCGTGGCGCCTGAGGTGACGTGCTGGAGCTGCAGCCGGTGAGGGTGACGACCGTGGCCGTGACGACAATGAGCGCGGCTCGCACCCAGCCTCCCTGACAAACGTGGTGGAGAATGCGCACTCTAAGTCATGAACCCGGGTTATGAAAGAGGTCGAACCGGAACAAAAATTGACAGATTGGACGCTGGTCAACGGCGGTGAAGAGAGCGACCATAACGGAGGTTTATGCCCCCTTTATCGGAGGTCCCCGAGTGTTCACCCGCCGCAGGGTCCTCATCCTGGTCGCGGCCCTGGCCGCGCTGGCCGGCGTCACCCTGCCGGTCCAGGCTGCGGACGTCCCGGCTCCTGGCGAGATCGTCATGAGCCCGAACATCAAGCACGTCACGAACGTGCCCAAACCCGAGGCCCTGGCCGACATCCACACGGACATGGCATTCCACGGCAACTACGCGTACGTCGGGAACTACTACGGCTTCTCGATCTACGACATCCGCAACCCCAAGCGGACCTCGCTCGTCAGCTCCGTGGTATGCCCCGGCGGCCAGATGGACGTGAGCGTCCACGGCGACCTGCTGTTCGGCTCGGTCGACTCCTCGCGTAACGACGACTCGTGCAACAGCACCTCGCAGCCCGCCTCGGTCAAGGAGTCGTGGGAGGGCGTACGCATCTTCGACGTCTCCGACAAGTCACACCCGAAGTACATCAAGGCGGTCGAGACGAACTGCGGCTCGCACACGCACACCCTGGTCCCCGACCGGCGGGGGCGCAACGTCTACATCTACGTCTCCTCCTACGGCCCGAGCGACGCGTTCCCCGACTGCCGGACGCCGCACGACCTCATCTCGATCATCAAGGTGCCGCTGCGGAACCCGTCCGCCGCCACCGTCATCGCGACGCCCAACTTGTTCCCCGACGGCGGCTACCCGGGCAAGCAGCTGCCCTATCCCGACGGCAGGTCCGCCACCACGGGCTGCCACGACATCACCGCCTACCCGGAGAAGGGCATCGCGGCGGGCGCCTGCATGGGTGAGGGCATCCTGCTCGACATCCGTGACCCCGAGCGGCCCAAGGTCACCGCGACCGCGCGCGACGAGGAGAACTTCGCCTTCTGGCACTCGGCCACGTTCAACAACGAGGGCACCAAGGTGATCTTCACCGACGAGCTCGGCGGCGGCGGCGCGGCCACCTGCAACGAGGCCATCGGACCCAACCGGGGCGCCAACGCCTACTTCGACATCAAGCGGGGACAGCTGGTCTTCAGGAGCTACTTCAAGATCTCCCGCCACCAGGACGACAGCGAGAACTGCGTCGCCCACAACGGCTCGCTGATCCCGGTCAAGGGCCGCGACATCATGGTGCAGGCGTGGTACCAGGGCGGCATCTCGGTGGTCGACTTCACCGACTCGGCGCACCCCCAGGAGATCGCCTACTTCGAGCGCGGCCCCGACAACACCGCACCGGCGCTCAGCGGCGGATTCTGGTCGGCCTACTACTACAACGGCCACATCTACGGCTCCGACTTCAACCTGGGCCTCGATGTGCTGAAGATCAACGACTGGCGTACGAACCGGGCGAACGGCGTCAAGATGCGCGAGCTCAACGCGCAGACCCAGACGTCCTACCCCGAGCGTGGCCACGGTCACCACTGACCAGCCGCCGGTCCCCGTACGAAGGAGGCATCCCGCATGTCCAGCCCGCGCCGTGTCCTCGCGATGGCCGGGGCAGCCGTCGCCCTGCTCCTCACCGCGTTACCCGCGACCGCCAGTGACATCCCGCCACCTGACGCCGTCGTCACCAGCCCCAACGTGACCCACGTCAGGAACGTCCCCAAGCCGGACGCCATCGCCTCGTCCATCAACACCGACATCGCCTTCCAGGGCGGCTACGCCTACGTCGGCAACTACGGCGGCTTCTCCATCTACGACATCAGGAACCCCAAGAAGGCCAGGGTCGTGAGCTCCGTCGTCTGCCCCGGCGGGCAGATGGACGTCAGCGTCTACGGCAACCTGCTGTTCGCCGCCGTCGACAGCTCCCGCAGCGACGACTCCTGCGCCAGCACGGACCGGCCCGCCTCCGAGAAGGACGCCTGGGAAGGCGTTCGCATCTTCGACATCTCCCACAAGACCAGGCCGAGGTACGTCAAGGCGGTCGAGACGGCCTGCGGCTCCCACACCCTGACCCTGGTGCCGGGCAAGGGCCGCGACCGGAACAAGAACGTCTACGTCTACGTCTCCTCGTACCTGCCGGCGGCGAACTTCCCCGACTGCCAGCCGCCGCACGACAAGATCTCGATCATCAAGGTGCCGCTGCGCCACCCGGAGGCCGCCCACGTCGCGGCCACCCCGGTCGTCTTCCCCGACGGCGGCAACGAGGACCAGCCCGGCCTGCTCATCCCCACCACCGGCTGCCACGACATCACCGCGTACGCCGAGAAGGACATCGCGGCGGGCGCGTGCATGGGCGACGGCGTGCTGTTCGACATCTCCGACCGGCTCGACCCGAAGGTCACCGCCAGGACCACCGACCCCAACTTCGCCTTCTGGCACTCGGCGACCTTCAGCAACAACGCCGAGAAGGTCGTCTTCACCGACGAGCTCGGCGGCGGGGGCGCGGCCACCTGCAACGAGGCCACCGGCCCGAACCGCGGCGCCGACGCGATCTACGACATCGCGCGCGGGCAGCTCGTCTTCAAGAGCTACTTCAAGATCTCCCGCCACCAGGACGACAGCGAGAACTGCGTCGCCCACAACGGCTCGCTGATCCCCGTCAAGGGCCGCGACATCATGGTCCAGGCGTGGTACATGGGCGGGCTGTCGGTCTGGGACTTCACCGACTCCACCAGCCCGAGGGAGATCGGCTACTTCGAGCGCGGCCCCCGCTCGGGCGGCGGTGGCGGCGGCATCTGGTCCGCCTACTACTACAACGGCTACATCTACGCGGCCGACTTCCACGAGGGCTTCGACGTCGTCAAGATCGACGACCGGCTCACGGACAGCGCCAGGCACGTGCGTACCGACCGGTTCAACGCGCAGACGCAGGAGTCGTACCGCAACGGAAGGCACTGAGTTGATGGCCTCGCTCCGCTCGGCGGGTTCGGTCGCCCGATGCCGCCGCCTTCCCCCGCTCTGGTCGCTGCGCTCCCGCCGCTCCTCCAGACGACGGCGCTCCCTCACGTGTTGGGGGCCTCGCTCCGCTCGGCGGGTTCGGTCGCCTGATGCCGCCGTCTTCCCCCGCTCTGGTCGCTGCGCTCCCGCCGCTCCTCCAGACGACGGCGCTCCCTCACGTGTTGGGGGCCTCGCTCCGCTCGGCGGGTTGATGGCCTCACCCCGTGAGGCGGGTTCGGTCGTTCGGGGCCGTCCCGGTCACTGGGGTGGCGCGAACCCGCCCGGGGTCGCCTGTGGCGGCTCCGGCGCGGGTGCGGGCGGCGGAGCCGGTGGGCCAGGCTGCGAGTACGGGCCGGGCGCCGGGTGGGGAGGCCCCGGCTGGGCGTAGGGGCCGTACGAGCCCGGCGGAGGAGGGCCGGGCTGCGGATATGAGCCCGCCGGAGGAGGGCCGGGCTGCGGGTACGGGACCGGCGAGGGCGGCGCGTACGGGCCCTGGGGCGCGCCGCCGTTTCCCGCCCGCTGCGCGAACCGGGCCTGCTCACGGCGGCGGCGCTCGGCCAGGACGGCGCTCAGGTAGGCGTACGGCGGCGTCCCGGCAGGGGCGGCGGGAGAGACGAAGGACGCCACCTGGGTCGCGATGCGCACGCCCATCTCGTGCTGGACCTGCGGCGACAGGTCAACCCAGCGCAGCAGGTACTGCCTGGCCGCCTGCGCCACCTCGTCGGGCAGCTGGGAGAGCTCCAGCGTGGCCGCCCAGCTCGCCAGCGGCGGCGGCATCATGATGGCCTGCCCCGCGTCGCGCGGCGCCCGGTCGGAGATCACGATGGTGCCCGCGAACACGTCGCCCAGCCGCTTGCCCCGCTGCGAGACCAGCGAGGCGATCAGCGCCGGCGCGCCGGCGAGCAGCCAGAACTCCACCACCCCGGCCAGCCCGCGGAACAGCGCCTGCCGGAAGCGCTCGGGGCTGCCGTCGTCGCTGACCACCCGGAGCCCGAGCGCCAGCTTGCCGAGGCTGCGGCCCCTGGTGACGGACTCGAAGATCACGGGGTAGCCGATCATCACCAGCACCAGCAGCACGATCATGACCGCGCTGAACATGGCCAGATCCGTGACGCCGGCGAACGCTCCTAAGAGCGCGTAGGCGCCGAACATCGCCGTGAACTGCACCGCCATGTCAATGACGACCGCCAGCGCCCGCGAGGGCATCTGGGCCACCCGCACTTCGACGACGACGGCGTCGCCGGTCACTACCTCCGACATAAGTGGAGCCTAACGGCTATGTCGCACTGATTGAGCGGCCAGAATGTTCGGGTGGACATCGATGCTTTCGTCGCGGCGCACCGCCCCGTGTGGGACCGGCTCGACTACCTGGTGAAGAATCGTTCGTCGCTGACGGGCGTCGAGGTGGACGAGCTGGTCGACCTGTATCAGCGGGTTTCGACGCATCTGTCCATCGTGCGTTCCTCGTCGAACGACCCGATGCTCGCCGGGCGGCTGTCCGCGCTGGTGGCCAGGGCCAGATCCGCGGTGACCGGCGCGCACACGCCCGCCTGGCGGGAGCTGACGAGGTTCTTCACGGTGACGTTCCCCGTGGTGGCCTACCGGGCCCGGTGGTGGTGGCTGGCGAGCTCGGCCGCGTTCCTGGTGGTCGCCTTCGTGATGGGCGCGTGGGTCGCGAACAACCCCGAGGTCCAGGCCGCCATCGCCAGCCCTGAGGAGATCACCCAGCTGGTCGAGGAGGACTTCGCCGACTACTACTCGGAGAATCCCGCCGCGTCCTTCGCCAGCCGCGTGTGGGTGAACAACGCGTGGGTCTCGGCGTTGATGATCGCCTACTCGGTGTTGCTGGGGCTGCCGATCCCGTACGCGCTCTACGCGAACGCCGAGAACGTGGCCGTCTCCGGCGGCCTCATGGCCTCCAGGGACAAGCTGGATATCTTCTTCGGCCTCATCATGCCGCACGGGCTCCTGGAGCTGACCGCGGTGTTCCTCGCGGCGGCCGTCGGCATGCGCCTGGGCTGGACGGTCGTCGACCCCGGCCCCCGCAAGCGGGTCGAGGCGCTGGCCGAACAGGGCAGGGCGGTGATGAGCGTGGCGCTCGGGCTGGTCGTGGTGCTGTTCGTGTCGGGGCTGATCGAGGCGTTCGTGACCCCGTCGGGACTGCCGACGTGGGCGCGGGTGGGCATCGGGGTGCTCGCCGAGGCGGTCTTCCTGACGTACGTGATCGTCTTCGGCCGCCGGGCGCTGGCGCGGAACGAGACCGGCGACCTCGAACGCGCCCCCGACGTCGCCCCGTCAGCCTGACCACAGGCCGTCAGGGGCGCCCTGCCGCAGCCGGCCTCCGGGGCGGCCTCCGCGGCGTCCTCCGCGGCGTCCTCCGCGGCGTCCTTCTGGGCCCCGCCCTCGCGGCGCCCTCCGGCGTCAGAGGCGTCCCGCGGCCTTCAACACCAGGTACGCGTCCGCGAGCGCGGGCGCGATGTCGTCCGGCGCCGCGTCGACCACCTCGACCCCATGCCGGCGCAGCCTGGCGGTGATGCGCCTGCGCCCGAGCCGCGCGTGCTCGGCGGCGGCCGCGTCGTAGACCTCCTCGGTCGAGTCGCGACGGCCGGCCATGGCCGCCACCCGGGGATCGGAAACCCCGGCCACCAGCACCAGGTGCCGCGCGGACAACTGCGGCAGCACCGGCATCAGCCCTTCGTCCAGCGCCGCGGAGTTCAGGTCGGTCAGCAACACGACCAGGCAACGCCGCTTGGCCCTGGACAGGATGGCGGCCACCATGCCCTGCGAGTCGGCCTCGATCAGCTCCGCCTCGATCGGCGCCATCGCGTTGACCAGCGACGACAGCAATTCGGTACGAGACTCGCCGCTCACCCACGCGCGTACCGCGCGGTCGTAGGCCAGGAAGTCCACCTGGTCGCCGGCCCTGGCGGCCAGCGCGGCCAGCAGGAGCGCGGCGTCCATCGACCAGTCGAGCCGCGGCCAGCCGGGCGCCGGCCGCGGATCGGGCCGCATCAGCAGCCCGCCGCCGCCTCCCCCCGCGCCGGCCAGGGGGATCGGCGCGTCCCCCACCCTGCCCGCCGAGGTGCGGCCGGTATCGAGCACGATCAGCACGCGGCGGTCACGCTCGGGACGCCAGGTGCGCACCACGACGTCGTGGCGGCGCGCGGTGGCCCGCCAGTCGATGGAGCGTACGTCGTCGCCCACCACGTATTCGCGCAGCGAGTCGAACTCGGTGCCCTGCCCGCGCACCAGCGCCGGATGTTGCCCGTCCAGCTCGCGCAGCCTGGCCAGCCTGGAGGGCAGATGCTTGCGCGACAGGAACGGCGGCAGCACCCGCACCGACCACGGAGCCTGGTGGTCGCCCTGGCGGGCGGCCAGGCCGAGCGGGCCGACCGAGCGCACCGTGACGGCCACGGACGTCCGGTCGCCGCGCCTGGTCGGATCGAGGGTCACGACGATCTTGCGACGCTCGCCGGCCGGCACGTCCAGCGGGGCGACGCGGGGCGAGGCTCCCGCCGAGGGCTGCCAGGCGTCCCTGAGCACGCCGCGTACGCGCCGGGGACCCGGATTCTCCACCACCAGCTCCACCGTGGCCCGCTGGCCCAGGCGCATCAGGGTCTCGCCGGAGCGATGGAACCTGAGCGGGCGCACCGCGCCGGCGAACACCAGGTCCACGATGATCGCGGCGGCCAGCAGCAGGCACACCCCGGCCAGCGCGGGCCCCGGCAGGGGCGCGAACATCACCACCAGGATCCCGATCGCCGCGAGAAGCCCGGCACGTCCGGTCAGCGCCATAGATCGCTCACCCTCCTCACTCGCTGCGCGGAGTGCCTCCTGCGTCGGCCCTCCACTCCGCTCGCTGCGTCGGGTTCGCTCAGCGCCATAGATCGCTCACCCTCCTCACTAGCCCGGCTTTCCTGTCAGCGGGGGACGGGGACGGAGGCGAGGATGCCGTCGAGCAGGCCGTCCGCGGTCGCCCCTTCCAGCTCGGCCTCGGGCCGGAGCTGGACGCGGTGCCGCAGCGCGGGCCTGGCCAGCGCCTTCACGTCGTCGGGCGTGACGTACTGGCGCCCGGACAACCACGCCCACGCCCGGGAGGCCGCGAGCAGGGCGGTGGCGCCGCGCGGCGAGACGCCGAGCTGCAGCGCCGGCGAGCTCCTGGTGGCGCGGGCGACGTCGACGATGTAGCCGAGCACCTCAGGCGCCACGTGCACGCCGGCCGCCGCCTCCCGGCCCGCGGCCAGGTCGGCGGCCGTGGCGACGGCCTTGACCTCCGACAGGTCGCGGGGGTCGAAGCCGCGGGCGTGCCGGTCGAGCACCGAGATCTCCTGCTCGCGCGGCGGCAGCGGCACGGTCAGCTTGACGAGGAACCGGTCGAGCTGCGCCTCGGGAAGCTGGTAGGTGCCTTCGTACTCGACGGGGTTCTGGGTGGCGCACACCACGAAGGGGTCGGGCAGCGCCCGGGCCGCGCCCTCGACGCTGACCTGCCGCTCCTCCATCGCTTCGAGCAGGGCGGCCTGTGTCTTCGGCGGGGTGCGGTTGATCTCGTCGGCGAGCAGCAGGTTGGTGAACACCGGGCCCTCGCGGAACTCGAACCGCGCGGTCTTCGCGTCGTAGATCAGCGACCCCGTCACGTCGCCCGGCATCAGGTCGGGCGTGAACTGCACCCGCTTGAAGTCGAGCGACAGGGCCGCCGAGATCGTGCGCACCAGCAGCGTCTTGGCCACGCCCGGCACGCCTTCGAGGAGCACGTGGCCCTTGCACAGCAGCGCGATGACCATCCCCGTCACCACCGCGTCCTGACCGACCACGGCCTTGGACACCTCGGTGCGCAACGCCGCCAGCGCCTCTCTCGCCGAGTCGCCCGAACCCGTCACGCGGTAGGTCTCGTCAAAGTTCACTCAACTGCCTTTCGATCAAGTCCAAGTATCCGGCCAGTTCGACGAGCCCGGCGTCGTCCGCCGGCGGCGGCCCGTACAGTGCCGCGCCGAGCTGGTGCGGGTCCTCCACCGTGCGGGCGGCGAGCGCCGCGACGACCTCATGCGGCCCTGCGCCGTGGCCCAGCCCCAGCCTGGCCGTGAGCCGGTCGATCGTGCCCGCGCGCAGCGCGGCGGCCGCGCGTTCCCTGGCGTGCCTGGCCCGGTAGAGCCTGCCACGCCCCTCGACCGTCTCGGCGGCCCTGACGACGACGGGCAGCTTCTCCACCACCACCGGCCCGAGCCGCCTGCCCCGCCAGAACGCCGTGAGCGCCACGGCGATGATCGCCATGAAGACGACCCAGCGGACGTTGCCGGGCATCAGGTCGTACATCGACTGGCCCTGCTCGCCGGCCAGCTCCCTGGGCGGCGGGTTGTCCGGGGGGACGAGCCAGGTCACGGGCTTGCCGGTGCTGAGGAGGTTGAGCGCGAGCGCCGCGTTGCCGTCCTCGGCCAGCCGCTGGTTCGTCATGAAGCCGCCGTCGCCGACGACGGTGGTGACGCCCCCGCCGCTGGCGTAGCTGACCAGCGTGTGCCCGTCGCCCGCCGGGTAGCAGGCGGTCGAGCCGGGCGGGCCGCGGAAGGCGACGCCGCCCATGTAGGCACTGCCGGCGGCCCGGGCCGCCGGCAGCGGGCACTCGGGCTCGCGCGATCGGGGACGCGGGCGTTGGGGCAGCGCGCGCACGCCGGGGGCCAGGGCGGACAGGTTGATGACGTCGCCGACGATCAGCCGGTCGCCGGGGAGACCGGCGAGGCGGCGCTCGTCGACGTACGTCCGGTCGGTGATGAGCAGCAGGCGGTCGCCCGTGGCGGCCTTGTCGACGGCGGCCTGGGCGGAGTCGACCCGGTCGACGGTGACGCCCTTCTCGCGCAGCAGCTCGGCCAGGGCCTTGGAGCCGGCCAGCGAGGTGTCGTCGGGGTCGAGGGGCCGTGCGGGGGCCCCGCCGGAGCCGAGCAGCACGCTCGCCACCGCCGCGAGCACGACGACCAGGCCGAGGAGCACGATGAGCCGGCCGGCGCGCCAGGTGGAGCGGGGGGTAGGGGAGGTCGGCCGGGATCGGGTGGGGGGAGGGGCAGTGGTCACGTTCATGGGGCTCCTCCGCTCCCCGGCCACGGGCTCGCGCCGGGCGCCGCCGCAGCGGGGGACACGATGGGGACCGGGCGGGCCTGGCCGAGGCGGTCGTCGAGGCCGGCCATCCGCGTGTAGGCGTCGCGGGTGCCGGGCACCCCGCCGTACGTGACGTCGTCGAACGAGCGGGCCGCCGCGGCCAGCTCGTCCGCGAAGCCCGGCAGGGAGACGGCGGCCTCTGCGGCCAGCTCGTCGGCCGTGCGCCCGGGCATGCCGTCGACGAGCGCGCGCTCTTCCAGGTCGCGGGCGATGGCACGGAGTCGCTCCTGGACGGCGGGAGTCCACTGCCCTTCGCCGGCCAGCCCTTCCGCCGCCTGCCGGTGCTCGGCCGCGCTCATCGCCCGCTCGCCGAACAGCGCGCCCGTCGCCGTCGCGTTCTTACGCGCGGACCTGCGCAGCTGCCACGAGATCAGCACGATCACCCCCAGGATGATCAGCACGATCACCACGGACGCGATGACCCCGCCGGCCGGGCCGCCGCCCGTGGCCGCGTCGATCAGGTCGCCCAGGAACTGCATGACCCATCGGTAGATCCGGTCGGGCAGCGACTCCGTCTCGTAGGCGGGGTCGAGCAGCTCGCGTGCGGCCTGCCGCGCGGCCTCCTCCCTGTCGATCGGGCTCACGACCTGGCGGAGTTGGACGGGTGCCAGAGCTCGTCGGCGGAGGCGTGCACCCAGCCCTGGCGCTGCTGCTCGATGGCCGCGGTCTGCAGGACGAGGTCGAACGCCTCGCTCCGCATGCGGCGGTCGGCGTAGAGCAGGCCGGAGACCCCGGCTTCGAACGGATAGACGAACATGGCGCTCAGCGTGCCGCCGATGGCGATCAGCACGGCGGACACGACCGCCGTGGCCGCCGAGCCCGCGCCGAGCATGCCGAAGAGCGTGCCCGCGATCGTGAACGGCACCGACAGGATGCCCGCCACGAGCCCGACGAGCAGCGAGGTGAGCAGCAGGATGCCGAACACCCGCCAGAAGTCGCCGGTCACCAGGTGCCATGAGCGGCGCATGGCGTCGAGCGGGCTGCGGCCCTCGAGGACCACGGCGGGCGAGGCGAAGGCGAAGCGGGTCCTCATGAACAGGTAGTAGCCGATGTACACGACGATGAACAGGATGCTCAGCAGGGCCAGCCAGCCGAGGTCGCCGGCGCCGGCGTTGAGCGAGAAGGCCACGATGAGCAGCACGAAGACGAGGGCGGGCACCAGCATGATCGCGGCCATCAGCCCCACCACGCCGAACAACGCCGGCACCCGGCCCTTGACCAGCTGCCAGGCCTCGCCGGCGGTGAGCTTGCCGCCGAAGACGGCCCGGCCGAGGATGCGGGTCAGCACGCCGGTCAGCAGGGTGACCACGACGAACTGGATGGCGTAGGAGAGCAGGGTGCCGCCGTACTGGGCGGCGAAGCCGTACAGGCCGGTGAGCTCGCCCTGCGTGGCGACCAGGCTGTCGGGGTCGGCGAGCGCGCTGCCCACGGAGTTGAGGAGGAACGCCTGCCCCACCGCCAGGGGCACGGACGCGAGCAGGGCGGCGATGGCCGACAGGCCGAGCACGGCTTTCGGGTTGGACCTGATGAGCTTGATCGTGCCGTCGAGCAGGTCGCCGAGTTGCAGCGGGCGCAGCGGGATGATGCCCGGCCGCAGCGCGGGCGGCGGCATGGCGCCGTATCCGGGTTGAGGATACGGATGTTGCGGATAAGGTGGCTGCGGCCCGTGGGGCGGCTGCTGCGGTGGTTGTGGCCCGTAGGGAGCTCCGTGAGGGGATTGTTGGTGCGAGCCCGGCGCGGTCCACGGGGACGCCGGCGGGGCGCTGTAGGGCGGGGGCTGTTCGGCCGACCAGCCTGATGGCGTCTCGGGCGTGGGACCGTGACCGTCTGACATATCCCCAATCCTGGCATGCTGGGCGGGACATTGGTGTCGCCCAGTGGAGCCGGGCTGATCCGACGCCCTGGCTTGGCCGCATTCTTCGGCGAATCCGGCCCATGTTCGCGTCCAGGGATGGCAGAAAGTTGCTCTGTTACCGCAGACTGAGATGGCGATCGCGGGGGCGGACCGGAAATTCGCCTTTTGCGGGGCTCCGAGTCACACTCATGAGCTCGCCAAGGGTAACCTTCAGCGATCGTGCGGGTATGTCCCAGAATGCGTAGAACGAATGAGGGGCCATGAAAGGTCGCGTGCTGGTCGTCGATGACGACGCCGCTCTCGCCGAGATGTTGGGGATCGTGTTGCGGGGGGAGGGTTTCGAGCCGTCATTTGTCTCCGACGGCGACAAGGCCCTTGACGCTTTCCGCGATACACGCCCCGACCTGGTGCTGCTCGACCTGATGCTGCCGGGGGCCGACGGCATCGACGTCGCGCGCAGGATCAGGGCGGAGTCGGGAGTTCCGATCGTCATGCTCACGGCCAAGAGCGACACCATCGACGTCGTCCTCGGGCTGGAGTCCGGCGCCGACGACTACATCGTCAAGCCGTTCAAGCCGAAGGAACTCGTCGCCAGGGTGCGGGCGCGCCTGCGCCGCACCGACGAGCCGACCCCCGAGATCCTGCAGATCGGCGACATCACCATCGACGTGGCGGGACACTCGGTCAAGCGCGGCGAGGAGACCATCAACCTCACGCCGCTCGAGTTCGACCTGCTCGTCGCGCTGGCCCGCAAGCCGCGCCAGGTGTTCACCCGCGAGGTCCTGCTCGAGCAGGTGTGGGGCTACCGGCACGCGGCCGACACGCGCCTGGTCAACGTGCACGTCCAGCGGCTCAGGGCCAAGATCGAGAAGGACCCGGAGCACCCCGAGATCGTCGTGACCGTCCGCGGCGTGGGCTACAAAGCCGGACCCGCCTGACCTCCGCCCAGCCCTGCCATGCCCCCGACCACGAAGACGAGAACACGCAGGCGTACGCTCCGCCAGATCCTCGGCGGAGCGCGCCGGCGGGTTCGTCGTGCGGCGGGCAGGACGCGCAGCGTGTGGCGGCGCTCGCTGCAGCTCCAGGTCGTCACCAGCACGCTGGTGATCTCCGTGATCGTGGTGGTGGTGCTCGGCACGTTCCTGTTCGGGCAGATCAGCAAGTCGGTGGTCGACAGCAGCCAGCGGTCCTCCGTCAGCGACGCGTTCGCCGACCGCCTGCAGATCGCCGACGCCCTGGCCCCCGACACGGACGAGCAGACCAAGACCGCCGACACCGTCAAGAGCGGCGCGGTCAACCCGCTGGACGAGGTCATGGACACCGTCACGGGCTCGGGCGAGGACGGCTCCAAGAAGCGCTACGATGTGCTGATCCTCAACCCGGCCACCCCGGGCCAGTCGCGGGCGTCCGGCAGCGTCGTGCGCTCCAGCGTGCCCGCCAACGTCAGGGCGCACCTGCAGCGCTACATGCGCAACCACGAATACGGCAAACCCGTCGGCAACGTCCACCAGATCAAGTTTCCCGGCGAGAGCCAGCCCCGGCTCACCTTCGTGGTCGGCGGCGTGGTGCACGTGCCCACCAGCGGCCAGAACTACGAGGTCTACCACTTCTTCCCGTTCGACGAGGAAGAGGAGCTGCTCACCAACGTCAGGCTCGCCATCACCGTGGTGGGACTCGGCCTCGTGCTGCTGCTCGCCGCGATCGCGTACCTGGTCGCCCGCCAGGTCGTCTCCCCCGTACGGCTCGCGCGCCAGGCCGCCGAGCGCCTCGCCGCCGGCAAGCTGGACGAACGCCTCAAAGTGCGCGGCGAGGACGACCTGGCCCGGCTGGCGAACTCGTTCAACGAGATGGCCGCCAACCTGGCGCTGAAGATCCACCAGCTGGAGGAGCTCTCCCAGGTCCAGCGGCAGTTCGTCTCCGACGTCTCCCACGAGCTGCGCACCCCGCTGACCACCGTGCGCATGGCCGCCGACCTGCTCTACGACGCCCGCGAGGACTTCGACCCGATGGCCTCCCGCTCCGCCGAGCTCATGCAGGCGCAGCTGGAGCGGTTCGAGGCGATGCTGGCCGACCTGCTGGAGATCAGCCGCTACGACGCCGGCGCCGCCACGCTCGACCTCGAGCCGGTGGACGTGCGCGACGTCGTGCTGCGGGCCATCGGCGACTCCGAGGCGCTGGCCGAGCGCCACTCGACCCGCTTCGAGCTGCGGCTGCCCAACGAGCCGTGCATGGCCGAGATCGACAACCGCAGGGTCGAGCGCATCCTGCGCAACCTGCTGTTCAACGCGATCGAGCACGGCGAGGGCAGGGACGTCGTGGTCACCGTGGGCGCCGACAGGGACGCCGTCGCCATCGCCGTGCGCGACCACGGGATCGGCCTGAAGAACGGCGAGGACACGCTGGTGTTCGACCGGTTCTGGCGGGCGGACCCCTCGCGTGCGCGCACCATCGGCGGCACGGGGCTCGGGCTGGCGATCTCCCGCGAGGACGCCGCGCTGCACGGCGGCTGGCTCCAGGCGTGGGGGCAGCCGGGCGAGGGGTCGCAGTTCAGGCTGACGCTGCCCCGGGCGGCAGGGGCCGACCTGAAGGGCTCGCCGCTGTCGCTGGTGCCGCCGGAGATCGAGATGCGGCGTACGTGGCGCGGCGCCATGACTCCCGTACTGCTGCCCGCCTCGGCGGACGGGGGCGGTCATGACGACGATTAGGCGGCTCGGCGCCGCGGTCGCGATCGCTCTCGCCATGGTCGTCGCGGGCACCGGGTGCACCGTGATCCCCGTGACCGGCCCCTACATGGTGGGTGACGACGGCACCGGCGGCGACCCGCTGAACAAGCCGTTCCAGCGCATGATCGCCATGCCGCCCCAGCCGAACTGGGGGCCCGAGGACACCATCAAGGGCCTGCAGGCCGCCATGGCCGCCTACGCCGACGACCCGTCGATCCTGCCCCAGTACCTGACCCCCGAGGCACGGGGCAAGTGGAGCGCCGCCGGCCCGGTGAAGGTGATCGAGGACGCGTTCGAGATCACCTATCCCACGCCGCGCGACGGCACGGAAACCGTGCTGCAGGTGACGCTCAAGGCCCAGTGGGTGGCCAGCATCGGGACCGACGACGCCTATGCCCCCACGGCCGGCACCTGGGACGGCGGGACGTTCGAGCTGGTCAAGACCCAGCAGGGCGGCTACCTCGTCAACAAGCTGCCCGCCGGGCTCCTGCTCACCAACTCCGACGTGGTGCGCGCGTACCGCCCCGCGAACCTCTACTACCTGAACGCCGACATGCCGGACCGGCTCGTCGTCGACCGCGTGCGCCTGCGGATGAAGCCGACGGAGAGCTTCGCGCGGACCATTCTCGAACGCCTGCTCAAAGAGCCCACCACGGCCCTTCGCGACGCGGTGACCACGAGCTTCCCCGAGGACACGACGATCGAGTCCATCAGGTGGAACGAGGAGCGCGTGCTGGTCAACCTCTCCGGCCCGCTCGATCCGCTCGACCTGAGCGCGGAGGCCGCACTCAGGGCGCAGATCAGGCACAGCTTCGCCGACAACGACGTCGCCAAGGGGCGCATCATCGAGATCCAGGTCGACGGCGAGACGTACGCCGTCGACCGGCCGGATCCCGCCGACCCCTGGCTGGACGACGGGGGCGACACCGCCTACTTCGTCGACAACGGCGCCGTGCACTTCATGGGGAAGGAAGGCCCCGCCGGCGCCGTGCCGGGCGCCGCGGGCGAGCAGCGCGCGGGCTACACCGACTTCGCCCTGTCGAAGGAGGAGACGGCCCTCATCGCCGCCAAGACCTCCACCGGCATCTCCATGGCCAAGCTCGCGCAGGACGGGCGCTGGCAGGAGGTCATCCAGGGCACGGAGCTCACGCCGCCGACGTTCCACCGGGACGGGACCCTGTGGACGTACGACAACAAGAACGGCGTGCTGCTCCGGTACGACCCGGGGAGCGGGCGGGGGCCAGAGCGGGTCTCGGCGCCCAAGCTCGCCGGCCTTGACGTCGCCCGCCTGAGGATCGCCAGGGACGGCGTGCGGGTGTCCGTCACCACGGGCGAGAACACCGTGCAGATCGGCGCGCTCACCTCCACTCCCGACGGGCTCGTGCTCGGCAACTTCCGCAGCCTGACCACGACCGAGGTGGGAGACGAGATCGTCGACGTCACCTGGAGCGATGACGAGCACCTGCTGGTCCTGGTGGAGAGCAAGGCCGGGCAGATACTGAACGAGATCAACGTGGGCGACGGGGAGACGGTGGGAGTGCCGTTGAAGGACCGGCTCGCCTCGCTCGCGGCGCTGGACGACCGGGTGCTGGGAGAAGTGCGGACCGACAAGGAGACGAAGATCGTCGAGCTGAACCAGGACCGCCAGACCTGGGTCCCGAAGGTCGAGTCCAACGCCGGCAGCCCTCTCTTCCCCCTGGGCTGACCTGACGCTCCGCCTTACCGGTCCGCCGGGTTCGCCGCTGCGCGGTCGCCGGGAACTGTCGGTGCCGGGCGGCACGCTGGGCCGTGTGGTGACTGCCGTTCTCGATCTGGTTCTCCCCGGCACGTGCGCTGGCTGCGGCGCCAAGGGGGCGCGCTTGTGCGACGGCTGCGTCGCCGAGCTGACCGCGTCACCCGCCCCGCGCAGGCCCGACCCGTCCCCGCCCGGCCTGCCCGACTGCTGGTCGGCGGCGCCCTACACCGGCGTGGTCAGGAAGTCGGTGGTGGCCTACAAGGAGCGCGGCGCGGTGGCGCTGGCCGGGGTGCTGGCGCAGGCGGCGACGTTCACCGCCGTGACGGCGATCGGGCGGACGCGGGCATCGTGGGCGCGTGGCCGGTTCGCGGTGGTTCCCGTGCCCAGCGCGCGGCGGAGCCTGCGCGGCAGGGGGCACGATCCGGTGGGGCGGCTGGCCGTGCTGGTCGCGCGCGACCTGCGGGCGCTGGGGCTGCCGGCGCGGGCGTGGACGGGGCTGGTCCAGGCCCGGGGCTTGGCCGACCAGGCGGGCCTGAGCTCGGCCGAGAGGGCCGCCAACCTCGCGGGGTCACTCCAGGTCGCCTCGCCCGCCGGAGGCCCTCCAGCGCCCGTTGCGCTGCTCCTGGACGACATCGTGACCACCGGCGCCACGCTCGCCGAGGCCGCGCGGGCGCTGCGGTCGGCCGGCGTGAAGACGCCGCTGGCGGTCACCGTCGCCGCGACACGCCGAAGATCTTGTAAGTCGTTACGGTGACGGTGAGTAAAGAAAGATCCAATTCGCCGCTCTAGCCTGAAGGTGACATGTGCCTTGCCCGAGTGACATGCCGGGGCAGCTCAGCAGTCAGGACGTTCGCGCCCGTAAGGGGTGCCGACCGGGTGTGCCGAGCCCGGGAATGCGCTTTCCATACCGTGGAAAATCACGGAAAGTGATCGTTTGATCATCCCTCCGGCTGACATTCTCCCTGGATACGGATAGCGTTCTGACATGGCACCCGTTCGGGTCCGTGGTTGCGCAGGGCCGGTGTTCCCGGCTCTGCTAGCCGATGCCAGCCGCAGGCAAAACGGTCCACGTAAGGCGACTCTTTGTCGACCGATCACGGTGCGGCTTAGGGGTAAGTCCTGCCTTCCCGAGGGGCCAGATGTCCCTCGCCAGAAGAGAAGGGCAGTAGTGGCGACTGAGCTGCGAGACCCTCAGCAGGCGGATGTGGGGTCGAAGACCAGGTCGGCCGGGCGGGTGCCCACTGAGTTCCCGGTGACGGCGAGTCGGAAGAGGGTAACGGTGGCAGAAAGGCAGACAGAAGACCCCGCCCGGCACGCGCATCGTCGGGCGCTCTTGCTCAGTCGTTAGACGAAGGGGGGCTGTTGCATGGACATCATCGTCAAGGGCCGGCACACAGGAGTGAGTGAACGGTTCCGAGACCACGTGACGACCAAGCTGGCCAGGATCGAACGTCTGGACAACCACATCATCCGAGTCGACGTGGAGGTGTCGAAGGAACGCAACCCGCGCCTCGCCGACCGACGCGAGCGCGTCGAGCTCACCATTCACTCGAAAGGACCGGCCATCCGCGCCGAGGCGTCGGCCGACGACCGGTTCGCAGCCCTCGATCTCGCCCTCGACAAGCTGGAAGGCCGCCTCAGGCGCCTGGCCGACCGGCGCAAGGTCCATCACGGCAACCACTGCCCGCCCTCTGTGGCGGAGATCACCGCGACGCTTCCTGACGCCGCCGGGCTTCCCCCGGTCACCCGGCCATCCGTCCCCGAGCAGGCCCAGGAGCCGGACGAGGACGAGCAGGAGAAGAGCGACCGGCTCTACGACGACATCGTCCCGATCGAGATGGACGGCGACGGCCCGCTCATCGTCCGGGAGAAGTTCCACAAGGCGGAGCCCATGACCATCGACCAGGCCCTCCTCGAGATGGAGCTGGTCGGACACGATTTCTACCTGTTCCGTGACAAGGAGAGCGGCCAGCCGTGTGTCGTCTACAACAGACGCGGTTACAACTATGGTGTGCTGCGGCTCGTAGAGCCCTGACAGCGCGCTGAAAGATCTTCTCGACCACCCGAGAACCGCGGCACCCGTGCCATCATGGCGGTTCAACGGCTCTGGCCCCCCGACGAGGAGGAGACGTGAGCGAGCTCAGTCAGGTTCAGATGAGCGAGCGAAGCGACGAACACACAGTCGCGAGGCTGCGCAAGGAGGCCTCGTGACCGAGTCCGGCGAGGTCCGCGCGTCCGAGAGCGAGCCGATCCGCGTGCTGATCGTGGACGATCACGAGCTGATCAGGCGCAGCCTGGCGCTGGCGCTGGCCGCTGAGCCCGACATCGAGGTGGTCGGTGAGGCGAGCGACGGGCAGGAGGCGGTCGAACTGGCCGACCGCCTCATGCCCGACGTCGCCCTCATGGACGTGCGCATGCCGCGGCAGGACGGCATCGAGGCGGCGAAGGGCATCAAGGCCTCCGTCCCGAGCACCCGCATCATCATGCTGACGGTGAGCGACGAGGAGGAAGACCTCTTCGAGGCCATCAAGGCGGGCGCCACCGGCTATCTGCTGAAGGACGTCCAGATCAACGACGTCCCCGCCGCGGTGCGCGGCGTGCACGAGGGCCAGTCGTTAATCAACCCGGCGATGGCGGCCAAGCTCATCACCGAGTTCGCCAACATGAGCCGCAAGGAGGCCGAGCGCCCGCCCCAGCTTCCCGTGCCCCGGCTGACCGACCGGGAGATGGAGGTGCTGCGGCTGGTGGCCAAGGGCATGAACAACCGCGAGATCGCCAAGCAGCTGTTCATCTCCGAGAACACCGTGAAGAACCACGTGCGCAACATCCTCGACAAGCTGCAACTGCACTCGCGGATGGAAGCCGTGGTCTACGCGGTGCGCGAACGCATGCTGGAGATCACCTAGGAAGCTCCACGAGCACGGTGATGGGCTCCGGCTGGACCCCCGCCCTGGGCGCCCCGTCGAAGATCTCGGACAGGGCGCCTCTCGAAACGGTGCTCAACCCCTCCTGGCCGTGCTCAGGATCGGTGCGAGTTCAGGAGGGTCGGCGCGGTCGACGCGGACGGAGTCGCAGCCGACCCAGTCGGCCGCCGACCACAGGGCCTCGCGCAGGGCGTCGGCCCACCGGGCGGAGGAGAGGCCGGGCTCCAGGCTGAGCTGCCTGGCCACCAGCGTGGTGCCCTCGCGCGCCGGGTCGACGCGGCCGATCAGCCGGCCGCCGGCCAGCACCGGCATCGTGAAATAGCCGTGGACGCGCTTGTGCTTGGGCACGTAGAGCTCCAGCGTGTAGCGGAAGCCGAAGACGCGCTCGGTGCGGCCGCGGTGCCAGATGAGCGAGTCGAACGGCGACAGCAGCGTCGTGCGGTGGCGGCCGCGCGGCTCGGATGCCAGGGCGGCCGGATCGGCCCAGGCGTTGGCGAGGCCCTTCTTGCCCGGCCAGCCGGTGACGGCGACGGGCACCAGCCCCGCGGCCCCGCTCAGCAGCACCTCGTCGAGTGTCGCCGCGTGACGCCCCTTGAGCCGGAGGAAGTCGATCAGGTCGGTGCGGTTGGCCACGCCCAGCGCACGGCCCGCGATGGCGGCCAGGCGCGTGATGCACTCCTCGTCGGGCAGGTCGTCGCCCAGCAGGTCGGCGGGGACGGCGCGCTCGGCCAGGTCATAGACGCGCCGCCAGCCGACGCGGCGGGTGCAGACCAGCTCGCCGATGTCGAGCAGCCACTCCAGGCCGATCTTGGAGTCGGACCAGTCCCACCACGGGCCGCCGTTCTTGGCGCCGCCCACGTCGGACGTCGTCAACGGCCCCGACTCGCGCACCTTCTCCAGCAGCTTGTCGACGTCGTCGGGGACCTCGTGCCAGCGGAAGCGCCGCTCGCGGTAGGCGCGGCGGCGGAACGAATAGAGCGGCCAGTGCTCGATGGGCAGGATGCAGGCCGCGTGGCACCAGTATTCGAAGCTCTGGGCGGGGTTGTGCCAGTATGCGCGCTCGATCTTGGACCTGCCGACCGCGCCCAGGCGGGCGTAGGCGACCAGCTCGTGGGAGCGGGCGAGGACCGAGATCGTGTCGAGCTGCACGGCGCCCAGCCTGCGCAGCATGGCGTGCACCCCACCCTTGCGCGCGTCGGCCCCGATGAGGCCCTGGGCGCGCAGGATGATGCGTCGTGCCTCGTCGGCGGTCAGATCCGGTAGGGGGGTCATGTCGGCATGTCCGTACGGCGGTGCATGCGAGCAATCTAGCGGCGGCCACCGACAGAACCGCCCGCCCGGCCGCCGGGGTGAGGGGAACAGGGCCTCCAGGCCCTGGCTCACGGACGTGCAGGACGGGCACCCGCAGACCGTTCGGGGTGCGCCGGGGGAGAGCGGGATGGGTAGCGACGTAGGGGGCGCGGGGCGGGACACGCCCGGGGGATCGCTGGAACGAAAAAACGGCGGGCGGCCCACTGGATGGGCGCCCGCCGTGCGAAGCGTACGTCAGCGGTGGTCTTCGGCTCGCATGCCCACGCGCGGAGCGTCGATCACGACGTCGGTGAAGATGTCGAAGACGAGAGCGAGGATGCCGCCCACGACGAACACACCGGCACCGATCCAGACGAGCGTCCAGTTACCGGCGGTCAGCCCGAAGCCGGCCACCACCGTGCCCACCAGCATCACGGTCACCGCCAGCCACGATGATGCGCGCCCGCCGTGGCTGCCAAGATTCTCGGTTTGCTCCGACTTCTTCCCCTCAACCATGACAAATCCTTCCTTTGCCGGTTATCGCGCTATTGGTGCGAGCCGGCTCTCAACCGGCATATCCTCTGCCTTGAGCCCATTCTCCCAGACCAGTCTTGCGCCCTCGTCGGCACGGTGGCTGTGTCTGCTTGCGGAACCACCTACCATGGCAACGGGGAAGTTTGTCTCGGCCTCTCCTCCTGGCGGCGCCGCCGGGGTAGACCTGCGAGGAGCTTTACATAAAGTGGCAGCCATTCTCGACAAGATCCTACGTGCCGGCGAAGGCAAGATCCTACGCAAGCTGAAGCGGTACGCAGACCAGGTCAACTCCATTGAGGACCATTTCACAGGCATGTCCGACGCGGAGTTGCGGGCGATGACGGACGAGTTCCGCAAGCGCCACGCCGAAGGCGAGAGCCTCGACGACCTGCTCCCCGAAGCGTTCGCGACGGTCCGTGAGACGGCCCGCCGGGTGCTCGGCCAGCGACCCTTCGACGTGCAGATCATGGGTGGCGCCAACCTTCACCTGGGCAACATCTCGGAGATGAAGACCGGTGAGGGCAAGACCCTGACCTGCACCCTGCCGAGCTATCTCAACGCGCTGGCCGGTAAGGGCGTGCACGTCGTCACGGTCAACGACTACCTCGCCAAGCGTGACGCCGAGAACATGGGGCGCATCCACCGTTTCCTCGGCCTCGAGGTCGGCTGCATCGTGTCGGGCCAGCAGCCCGACGAGCGCCGCAGACAGTACGAAGCCGACATCACCTACGGCACCAACAACGAGTTCGGCTTCGACTACCTCCGCGACAACATGGCCTGGTCGCTCGACGAGTGCGTGCAGCGCGGCCACTTCTTCGCGGTCGTCGACGAGGTCGACTCGATCCTGATCGACGAGGCCCGCACGCCGCTGATCATCTCCGGCCCTGGCGAGCAGTCGGGCAAGTGGTACAACGAGTTCGCCAAGATCGTGCCCCGCCTGCGCAGGGGTGTCGAGGCGAAGAACCCCGGCGAGGAGAGCACCGGCGACTACGTCGTCGACGAGAAGAAGCGCACGGTCGGCATTCTGGAGTCCGGCGTCGAGAAGGTCGAGGACTGGCTCGGCATCGACAACCTCTACAAGCCGGAGCACACGCACCTCGTCGGCTTCCTGAACAACGCGCTCAAGGCCAAAGAGCTGTTCAAGAAGGACAAGGACTACATCGTCGCCGACGGCGAGGTGCTGATCGTCGACGAGTTCACCGGCCGCATCCTGCACGGCCGCCGCTACAACGAGGGCATGCACCAGGCCATCGAGGCCAAAGAGAGCGTCAAGATCAAGGACGAGAACCAGACGCTCGCCACGGTCACCCTGCAGAACTACTTCCGCCTCTACGAGAAGCTGGCCGGCATGACCGGCACGGCCGTCACCGAGGCCAACGAGTTCAACAAGACCTACAAGCTCAACGTGGTCCCGATCCCGACCAACCGGCCGATGATCCGTAAGGACCAGGCCGACGTGGTCTACAAGACCGAGGACGCCAAGTTCAACGCGGTGGTCGACGACATCAAGGAGCGCTACGAAGCCGGGCAGCCGGTCCTCGTCGGCACGACCTCGGTGGAGAAGTCCGAGCGGTTGTCCAAGGCGCTCAAGCGGCGCGGCGTGCAGCACGAGGTGCTCAACGCGAAGAACCACGCGCGTGAGGCCTCGATCATCGCCGAGGCGGGCCGCAAGGGCGCCGTCACCGTCGCCACCAACATGGCAGGTCGAGGCACCGACATCCAGCTCGGCGGCAATCCCGAGTTCCGCGCCGACCTCGAGCTGCGCCAGCGCGGGCTCGACCCGGTCGAGACGCCGGAGGAGTACGAGAAGGCCTACCCCGAGGCGCTGGAGAAGGCCAAGGCGGCGGTCAAGGCCGAGCACGACGAGGTCACCAAGCTCGGCGGCCTCTACGTCCTGGGCACCGAGCGGCACGAGTCGCGGCGCATCGACAACCAGCTGCGCGGACGCTCCGGCCGCCAGGGCGACCCCGGCGAGTCGCGGTTCTACCTGTCGCTCGGCGACGACCTCATGCGCCTGTTCAACTCGGCCAGGGTCGAGATGATCATGACCAGGCTGCAGATCCCCGACGACCAGCCGATCGAGTCCAACATCGTCTCCAAGGCGATCGCCTCCGCCCAGCACCAGGTCGAGCAGCAGAACTTCGAGATCCGCAAGGAAGTTCTGAAGTACGACGAGGTGATGAACCGCCAGCGCAAGGTCATCTACGCCGAGCGCCTCCGCGTGCTGGAGGGCGCCGACCTGCACGAGCAGGTGCGCGGCTTCATCAGCGACGTGATCGACGGCTACGTCCAGGGCGCCACGACCGAGGGTTTCGCGGAGGAGTGGGACCTCGAGAAGTTGTGGAAGGCGTTCGGCGAGCTCTACCCGGTCCAGGTCACGATCGAGGACATCGTCGAGGAGGCCGGCTCCCGCGAGGAGGTGACCGCCGAGCTGATCAGCGAGCGGATGAAGGCCGACGCGCTGGCCGCGTACACCAGGCGCGAGGAGGAGTTCGGTCCCGAGACCACGCGTGACCTCGAGCGCCGCGTGATCCTCTCGGTGCTCGACCGCAAGTGGCGCGAGCACCTCTACGAGATGGACTACCTGCGCGAAGGCATCGGCATGCGGGCCTACGCGCAGAAGGACCCGCAGATCGAATACCAGCGCGAGGGCTACGAGATGTTCTCCGCGATGCTCGAGGGCATCAAGGAGGACTCCGTCGGCTTCCTGTTCAACCTCGAGGTCGAGGTGCAGGAGAATCCGATCGTCGCCGAAGAGGACGACGCCCTGGCGGAGACCCGTTCGATCATCGCGCGCGGGCTGCGGGGTCCCGAGCGGCCGGCCGAGCTCGAATACTCGGCGCCGGGCGAGCAGGGAGAGGTCGAGCACACCCGGGTGCGCACGACCTCTGCCGAGCGGGCCGCCTACGGCAACGTGGAGCGCAACGCGCCCTGCCCGTGCGGGTCGGGCAAGAAGTACAAGCGCTGCCACGGCGACCCGAAGAACGCCGCCTGACGGTTCCTGCGAAGACCCTCACCTCTCCGGGGTGGGGGTCTTCTGCGCTGTACGGACCCGCACCCTCTTCGGACGGCCGGTTGCGCGCGACCTCGTCAGGCGGTCTCGAAGTCGGTGCAGAGCCATTGGTGGCCGCGCCGTTCCAGGCGGGCGGCGAGCACGTGGTCGCGCTCGCCGCAGTGCACGACCACGCACATCTCCAGGGCGCCTTCCCTGGGTTCGGTCACGTGCGGCCTCCCGGCGAACGGGGGGCGGCTGGCCGCGATCATCCGCCCGGCCCTGACGAGGTCCCGGTAGGCCCGCTCGGTGAGCCGGCCGGCCAGCGTCTCGGGCGGGCGGCGGCCGGTGAGCACCTCCGCCAGGGCCTGCCCCAGATGGCGTAGCCTGCGCTCGTCCGGGGCCGCCCCAGGTGCTCCCCACACCAGGGGACGCGCGTCCAGGGCCAGGGCTCCGTGGGTCCGGGACGCCGCGCCGCCCGCCCCGCGCCGCCCGTCGTCGTAGGGCGGCTCGGGGGCGGGGGCGATGCCGACGTGGGGCAGTGCGGACACGCATCCTCCAGGTGCTCGGGCGGAGAAACAAACGTCATAAGGAGTTTTCGGCCCGGCCCAGGAATACAGCGGTCACCAGCTTCCCGAGGCTGGGGTCGCTTCTTGTCCCGCTGTGCGAAGAAGGTCCTCCGGAGCTGGATCCCCCTCGTCGGGGGCTGTGCGCCGTTTCGGGCGCGGAGCGGCGTACGCATCGGCCGTCCTGAACTCAGGCCGGTTCGCGGCCGGGCGTGGGGAGGTTCAGGGAGCGGATCAGTACGGTGAACAGCACGTAGTAGAGCACCAGGTACACCAGCCCGAACCCGACGATCAACCCCAGCTCGTGCGTGTTGGACTTGCCGGCGTTCAGCAGCAGGTCGATGGCGCCGCCGGAGAACGTGAACCCGAGGCGCGCCCCCAGCTCGGCCATCAGCGCCATCGACAGGCCGGTCAGGAGCGCGTGCACGCCGAACAGGATCGGCGCCACGAAGATGAAGGCGAACTCCAGGGGCTCCGTGATGCCGGTGACGAAGGCCGTCAGGCCGGCGGAGAGCATGATGCCGCCGACGGCCTGGCGGCGGGCGGGGTCGGCGGCCCGCCACATGGCCAGGGCGGCGCCCAGGAGGCCGAACATCATGACGGGGAAGAACCCGGTCATGAAGATGCCGGCGCCCTGCTCGCCGGCGAAATAGCAGTTGAGGTCCCCGGCCGCGTCCCTGGTCGCGCCGTTCACGCCCGCGCGGCACTCCGGCAGGGTGAACCAGACGATGGTGTTGAGCACGTGGTGCAGGCCGAGGGGGATGAGCAGGCGGTTGGCCACGCCGTAGATGCCGGTGCCGACGGTGCCGTGGGCGGACAGCCAGTCGCCCGCCTGCGCCAGCCAGTCGCCGATCGGCCGCCACAGCAGGCCGAAGGCGACGCCGAGGAGGAGGGCGACGACCGCGGTGATGATGGGTACGGAGCGGCGCCCGCCGAAGAAGGCCAGCCACGAGGGCGGTTTGAGCCGGTGGAACCGCTGCCAGAGCAGGGCGGCGGTGATGCCGATGAGGATGCCGCCGAGGACCCCGGTCGGGTTCTGCGCTCCGAGGTCGAGTGCGGGGGTGCCGTCGCGCAGCAGCACCGTCACCTTGTCGTGGACGGCGCCCTGGCCGGCGTCGAAGAAGAGGGTCTTGGTCACCCGGTCGAAGACGAGGTAGCCGACGACGGCGGCGAGCGCGGTGCTGCCGTCGGACTTGCGGGCGAAGCCGATGGCCACACCCACGGCGAACAGCAGCGGCAGGTTGTCGAAGAGGGCGCCGCCCGCCGCGGCGAGCACGCCGGCCACCGGGAGGAGCCAGGGCAGGACGCCGCCCAGGCCGCCGGCGCCCAGGAGGTCGTCCTGGCCGAAGCGGAGGAGCAGGCCCGCGGCGGGGAGCACCGCGATGGGCATCATGAGCGAGCGTCCCACGCGCTGCAGCCCGCCGAACACCGACGACCAGCCAGGGCTCATGACGGTGGTCCCCCCACATCGCTCACGGGGGTCGCGGGGATTACTACCCCGGGGCGGATCGCGGGGAACCGGCGCCGGTCTCGCCGGAGTCGACGTCCGGTTCGGGTTCCCGGCCGGGTGTCAGGATGTTGAGCCTGCGGATCAGGAACGTGAAGACGACGTAGTAGAGCACGCCGTAGACGGCGCCCAGGGCGAGGATGCCGGGTAAGTTCTCGGTGTTGGACTTGCTGGCGTTCAGCAGCAGGTCGAGCAGGCCGGCGGAGAAGCCGAAGCCCAGCTGCCCGCCGATCAGCGTGGTCAGCGCCATGGCCAGGCCGGTCAGGATCGCGTGCACCACCAGGAGCAGCGGCGCCACGAAGATGAAGGCGAACTCGATCGGCTCCGTGATTCCGGTGACGAACGACGCCAGCGCCGCCGACAACATGATGCCGCCCACGCTGGCCCGCCGGTGCGGCGGCGCGGCGCGCCACATGGCCAGGGCGGCGGCGGGCAGGGCGAACATCATGATGGGGAAGAAGCCGGCCATGAACTGGCCCGCGTGCGCCGCGCCGCCGAAATAGCAGTTCCAGTCGCCGCCCAGCAGCTGGCCGCCGACGTCGCACTGCGGCACCACGTGCCAGACGACGGAGTTGGCGAAGTGGTGCAGGCCGAGGGGGATGAGCAGGCGGTTGATCAGCCCGTAGATACCGGTGCCGATGGGGCCGATCGCGGTGAGGGCCTCGCCCGCGTGCCGGATCCACTCGCCGAGCACCGGCCAGAGCCAGCCGAAGAGCACGCCGATGAGCAGCGCCACGATGGCGATGATGATCGGTACGAACCTGCGCCCGCCGAAGAACGCCAGCCACGACGGCAGCTTGATGCGGTGGAACCGCTGCCAGAGCAGGGCCGCGACCAGGCCCATGACGATGCCGCCGAGGACCTGGGTGGGGTTCTGCATGCCGTAGTTGATGATCTCGACGACGCCCTGGTCCTGGACCTCCTTGATCGCGACGGTGTCGCGGATGTCGGAGCCGAAGAACATCACCTTCGTCACCCGGTCGAAGACCAGGTAGCCGACCATGGCGGAGAGCGCGGTGCTGCCGTCGGACTTGCGGGCGAAGCCGATGGCCACGCCCACGGCGAACAGCAGGGGCAGGTTCTCCAGCAGCGCGCCGCCGGCCGCGGCCAGGACCTCGGCCACCTGGCCCACCCAGGCGAATCCCGCCACGTCCGCGAGGCCGCCGGGTTCGGCGCCGTTCGAGCCGAGCATGTCGGGCTGGCCGACGCGGAGCAGCAGGGCCGCCGCGGGCAGGGCGGCGATGGGCAGCATCAGGGAGCGGCCCAGCCGCTGGAGCACGGTCATCACGCGGGCGCCCGGCGAGGGCCGGGCGGCGGTGGTCTCGTTCACCGGGCGTTCCTCCGGGGGTGGGGGCCGACCCTCAGGGCTCGAGTATGGTGCGCAGCTGGTAGCGGTCGGCGCGGTAGGTGGACACGCCCAGCTCCGCGCAGACGCCACCGGCGAACGACCTGCGCTGGAGCAGCAGCACGGCCCCGCCGCGCGGCAGTTTCAGCAGGTCGGCGTCGCTCGGGTCGGCGATGCCGCCGTCGATGGTGAGCTCGCCGGCGTCCATGACGAGACCGTAGCGGCTCTCCAGCAGCTCATACAGTGATTTGTCGGACAAGTCGTGGTCGGCTAGACCGGGGGCGAGCTTGACCGGGATGTGCGCCCGCTCGATGGACAGCGGCTCCCCGTCGGCCGTGCGCAGGCGCTCGATGAAGTGCACCTCCTCGCCCGGCTGGATGCCCAGCTCCTTGGCCAGGTGGGCGCTGGCGCGCACGATCCTCCTGTCGAGGTCGCGCGAGCCGGGGATCATGCCGCGGGCCCTCATGTCGTCGGTGAACGAGGTCAGCTGCAGCGCCAGCTCGATCTTGGGCCGGGCCACGAACGTGCCCTTGCCGGGGACGCGGTGCAGGCGCCCCTCGGAGACGAGGTGGTCGACCGCCTGCCGTACGGTCATTCTGGACAGGCCGAAACGCTGGCAGAGCTCGCGCTCGGAGGGGATGGCGGCGCCGATGCTGAGCTCGTCGCTGTCGATGAGGTCCAGCAGGATCTCGCGAAGCTGGAAGTATTTGGGCACCGGGCTGTCCGGATCGATGTGCGCCACGGATCCTCCTCTCGAACCGACCAGGGCAATGAGTTATGGTTCGTACTGGTCTAGTCCGGACTAGACCACATGTCGTAAAAGACGGTCAAGTCTAAGCCCCACGGATTTGAGGGATGAGCCCGAGATGACGACGAAGATGCGCCGCGAGATCGCCCAGCAGCCGGCCGCGCTGCAGGCCACGCTGGACGCCCTGCTCCCGAGGGTCGACGAAGTGCGCGCGGTGGGCGAGCACGCGAAGCAACTGCTGTTCATCGCGCGCGGCACCTCTGACAACGCGGCGGTGTACGGGCGCTACCTCGTCGAGTCGCACGCGGGCCGCCTGTCGGCGCTGGCCGCGCCGTCGATCGCGACGACGTACAAGCGCCGGCTCGACCTTGACGGCGTGCTGGCCGTGGCCATCTCGCAGTCAGGGCGTACGGAGGAGATCGTCGAGACGCTGGCGTGGGCGAAGGACTGCGGGGCGAGGACGGTCGGCGTCACCAACGGCGGCGCGGACAGCCCGCTGGCCCAGGCCGCCGACGTGGCCCTCTGCACGGTGGCCGGCGAGGAGGAGGCCGTGCCGGCGACCAAGACCTACACCACCCAGCTCGCCGCGCTGGCCGTGCTCGCGCTGGGTCTCGGCGCCGACGTGGACGTGGCGGAGCTGCGGCGGGTGCCCGAGGCCGTGGAGAAGCTCATCGCGGCACCTGGCGACCTCGACGCTCTCGTCGAAGGGCTGCTGGACAAGCCGGGCGTCGTGGTGTCGGGTCGCGGGCTGGCGTTCTCCACGGCTCTGGAGACCGCGCTGAAGCTCAAGGAGGCCTGCTACCTGCACGCCATGGGGCTGTCGTACGCCGACCTGCTGCACGGGCCCATCGCCGTGGTCGACGCCGACACCCCCGCGCTGCTGGTCGCCTCCGAGAACAGCCCCACCCTGCCCGGTACGGTCGCCCTGGCCGAGCGGGTGGTGGCCGCGGGGGCGGCGGCGTACACGATCGGGGGCGGCGAGGCGCTCGCGCGGGCGGGCACGGCCGCGCTCAACGGTCCCGACCTGCCCGAGTGGGTCGCGCCCATGGGCCTGATCGTGCCGGGGCAGCTGCTCACCGAGGCGCTCGCCCGCAGGCTCGGCGTCGACCCCGACGCGCCGCGCGGCCTCAACAAGGTCACTCAGACGGACTGATCACAAAGCGTCGTCTAGCCTGGTCGGAGTGTTAGCGCAAGGGAGGACCGGATGGCGGCTGACGTCAACGCGATCATCGCGGCGCTCGGCGGTGCCGGCAACATCATCGAGATAGAGCCCTGCATCACCCGGTTGCGTACGGAGGTGCGCGACGCGTCCATGGTCGACCAGGCGGCGCTCAGGGCGGCGGGCGCGCACGGCGTGATGGCCGCGGGCAACGTGGTCCAGGTCGTCGTCGGGCCGGAGGCGGACACGATCGCCAGCGACATCGAGGACATCATCGGCTGAGGGCGAGGTCATGACGACTGTTCTCGCCCCGGTCGAGGGGGCGGCCGTGGGGTTGGCCGCGGTGCCCGATCCGGTGTTCTCCGCGGGCATGGTGGGGCCGGGAACGGCGATCGATCCGCTCAGAGGGCCGGGCAAGGCCGTTGCTCCCATAGCGGGAAAAATCATGAAACTGCATCCGCATGCGTACGTCATCGTGGGGGACGACGGCAGAGGCGTGCTGGTGCACTTGGGCATCGACACGGTCCAGCTCAAGGGCGAGGGGTTCCGGCTGCTGGCGACCGAGGGCGACAGGGTGCGCGCCGGCCAGGCGGTGGTGGCGTGGGACCCGTCGGCCGTCGAGGCGGGCGGACGCTCGCCGGTCTGCCCGGTGGTCGCGTTGGACGCGCTCTCCGATGCGGTGACCGGGGTCGCACGGGGCAGGGTGCAGGCAGGAGACGAGCTGTTCATATGGGAATAGACCCGCTGCCAAGGCGTCACAATAGGCATGCCGCTGATCCGACCCCGATCGGCAGGCGCCGTACGAACCCGGGTCCGGCTGGTCCGGACCAGCGCAGAAGGAGGAAGAAGCAGATGGGTGAGCGCAAGGTCACCGTAGCGGCGGAGGTGGGGCTGCACGCCCGTCCCGCGGCGACGTTCGTGCAGCGGGCCAAACAGGCTCCGATGGACATCGCGGTGGCGAAGGCCCACGGCGGCGACCCCGTCAACGGCAAGAGCATTCTCGCGATCATGGGGCTCGACGTCCGCCAGGGCGAGACCGTCGTGATCTCCGCGGAGGGCGAGGGCTCGGAAGAGGTGCTCGACGAACTGGCAGAGATCGCCGGTAAGCCATGAATCTGCGGGGGGTGGGGGTCAGCCCGGGCATCGGGCACGGCCCCGCGTACGTACTGACCGCCTCCGTGCCCGAACCCCCCGAGGGCGCCACCTACACCGGTGAGGCGGAGCAGGAGAAGGAGCGCGCGATGGCCGCGCTCACCCGGGTCGCGGGCGAGCTGGAGGCCCGCGGCAACCAGGCGGGCGGCGAGGCGGAGGAGATCCTCAAAGCTCAGGCGCTGATGGCCGAGGACCCCGGCCTGGTCGTGAAGGTGCGCTCCCTGATCGACCGCGGGCTGGCCGCGCCGAGAGCGGTCTACGAAGCTTTCACGAAATATCGGGACGTGCTTGCCGGCTCCGGCGGATACCTGGGCGAGCGGGCCGCCGACCTCAACGACATCAGGGACCGCGTCGTCGCGCTCCTCTACGGGCACGCGATGCCAGGGCTGCCCGCCGCGCCGGCGGAGCCGTACGTGCTGGTCGCCCGGGACCTCGCGCCCGCCGACACCGCGCTGCTGTCCAGGGGCGACGTCGCCGCTTTCGTCACCGAGGAGGGCGGCCCCACCAGCCACACCGCGATCATCGCCAGGGCGATGGGCGTGCCCGCCGTCGTGGCCTGCCCGGGCGCGACCACCATCCGGCAGGGCGTGCGGGTGATGGCCGACGGCGGCTCGGGCGAGGTGCGCCTGGAGCCGGCCGAGTCCGACGTGGCCGAGGCCGTCGGCGCCGCGACGGCCAGGCAGGCCGCGGTGTCCGAGGCGGAGGGCCCCGGCCGGACAGCCGACGGCCACCTCGTTCCGCTTTTCGCGAACATCGGCAGCCCGGCCGACCTGGCCGCCGCCCGGGAGGCGGGGGCCGAGGGCATCGGCCTCTACCGGACCGAGTTCCTCTTCCTCGACCGCGCCGAGGCGCCGTCCGCCGCGGAGCAGCGGCGCGCCTACCAGGCGGCGCTGGAGGCGTTCCCCGGCGGCAAGGTCGTCGTCAGGACGCTCGACAGCGGCGCGGACAAACCGCTGGCGTTCCTGCCCTCCACCACAGAGCCGAACCCGGCGCTGGGCGAGCGGGGCCTGCGCGCGTTCCGCAAGTTCCCCGAGGTGCTGGAGGCACAGCTCGGCGCGCTGGCCGAGGTCGCGACCGACGACCTCATGGTGATGGCGCCCATGGTGGCCACGGCCGAGGAGAGCCACTGGTTCGCGCAGCGGTGCCGGGCCAAGGGGCTGCGCGGGGTGGGCGTGATGATCGAGATCCCGTCCGCCGCGCTGCGGGCCAAGGATCTGCTCGCCCCCGTGGGCTTCGTCTCGGTCGGGACCAACGACCTGTCCCAGTACGCCTACGCCGCCGACCGCCAGCTCGGCGCCGTGAGCGCGCTCCAGGACCCGTGGCAGCCCGCGCTGCTCGACCTGGTCGCCATGGCCGCGCACGCCGCCCACGACGTGGGCAAGCCGTGCGGGATCTGCGGGGAGTCGGCCGCCGACCCGGCGCTGGCGTGCGTGCTCGTCGGCCTGGGGGCGACGACGTTGTCGATGAGGGCCGGGGCGCTGCCCGCCGTACGCGCCGGGCTGGCCGCGCACACCCTGCAGCAGTGCACGTTCGCGGCCGAGGCGGCGCGGGAGCAGACGACGGCGGGTGCCGCGCGTGCGGCGGCTCGCGTGCACCTTCCCGAACTCGCCAGGCTGGGGCTCTGACGGGAGGACGGGCCGCGGGCGTGCGGCCAGGCCGGGTCGTCGCACGGATACCTTAGGAGGCATGCCTCACTCCCCTCGACGCATCGCAACGGCAGGCATCCTGACGATCGCGCTCGCCGCGTGCGCCGGTGGCGGCGGTTCGGCGGGCACGACACCGCCGGGGAGTAAGGCGGCGCCGCCCACGCGGTCCACCCCCCAGCGCCCGCCCCAGACGCCGGACAAGCCCGATCCCGTCAAGAGCGCGCTGGCCGGGATGAGCGTCGCGGAGAAGGTGGGCCAGCTGTTCATGCCCGTTCTCTACGGCACCTCCGCCTCCTCGGTGTCGGGGGAGAACCACGCCCGCTACGGCGCCCAGACCCCGGCCAAGGTGATCAGGAAATACCACCTCGGGGGCGTGATCCTCTTCCCGCAGAACGTCAGGAGCTCCCGCCAGGTCGTCGATCTCACCAACGGCATGCAGCGCGCGGCCAAGGGCGTTCCCCTCCTGGTGGCCACCGACCAGGAGAACGGCCCGGTGTCGCGGATGTCTGCGCTCATGACCGACTTCCCCGGCGCGGGCGAGATCGGCGCGAAGAAGGACCCGTCGCTGTCGCGGGCCGTGGCCGCGGCCACCGGCCGGGAGTTGCGGGCGCTCGGCGTCAACCTCGACTTCGCGCCCGTCGCCGACGTCAACGTCAACCCGGGAAACCCCGTGATCGGCAGGCGGGCCTTCGGTGACGACCCGAAGAAGGTGGCCAAGATGGTCTCGGCGGCGGTCAAGGGCTTCGACGACGCGAAGGTCGCCGCCACGGCCAAACACTTCCCCGGCCACGGCGACACGACCGTCGACAGCCACAGCGGGCTGCCCGTGATCAAGCACACCAGGGCCGAATGGGAGCGGATCGACGCGCCGCCGTTCAAGGCCGCGATCGCCGCGGGCGTGGACGCCGTGATGAGCGCCCACATCGTCTTCCCCAAGCTCGACCCGTCGGGGGACCCGGCGACGCTGTCCAAGCCCATCCTCACCGGCCTGCTGCGGGAGAAGCTGGGCTTCAAGGGCGTGATCTCCACCGACGCGCTCAACATGGGCGGGGCGCGCACGAAGTACGACGACGGCGAGGTGGCGGTCCGTGCCGTGCTGGCCGGCGCCGACCTGCTGCTCATGCCCAACGACCTGCCCGAGGCCCACCGGGCGGTGCTGGCGGCGGTGAAGTCGGGCCGCATCTCCGAGCAGCGGCTCGACCAGTCGGTCACCAGGCTGCTCACGCTCAAGCAGTCGAAGGGCCTGCTGGCCGAGGCCCCCGTCGCCTCCGCCGAGGAGGCGGCCCGCGTGCTGCGCTCCGCCGAGCACCGCAAGCTGGCCGCCCGGGTCTCCGGCGGCTGACGCCCGGCCCTCGATCGGTGAGCGCCCGATGACCCCGTCGCTGGAGCTAGTGCGAGCCGCGTAGCCCGCTGGCGATGAACATCGCGGCCAGGATGGCGAACAGGAATGCCTGCAGAAACTGGATGAACATCTCGAACGCGGTCATCACGATCGTCACCAGCACGCCGACGACGCCGATGCCCGCGCCCAGCGGCGTGAGCCGCTCGAACAGGAACCAGAAGCCCACCGAGCTGAAGAAGGCGACGATGATGTGGCCGGCGAACATGTTCGCGAACAACCGCACGAAATGCGTGAACAGCGACGTGATGAACACCTCTGCCAGGATCATCGGGGTGTAGAGCCCGTACGCCCAGCCGGGCAGGCCCTCCAGGTGCACGATGCCCCTCAGGTAGCCGCGCAGGCCGTGGTGCCTGACGCCGAGGTAGAGCTTGATCCCGTAGACGGTGAGCGCCAGCACCAGGGGGAAGGCGATGTGCGCGGAGACGGGGAACTGAACGAACGGGACGATGCCCATCAGGTTCCAGACGAGCACGGTCAGGAAGATCGTGAGGAGCAGGCCCATCCACCGGTCGGAGTCCTGGCCGAGGTTGGGCTTGGCGATCTGCTCCCGTACGAACATGTAGACGTACTCGCCGAGGTTCTGGCGCCCGCGTGGCACGACTCTCGGCCGGGCGAACGCGGCCCAGCACAGGGCGATGACGATGGCCGAGCTGAGCAGGGCGATCAGCACCGGCTTGGTGAACCAGTGCGGCCCGCCGGGGAGGATCGGCGCGAACTCGAAGAGTTCGGGTCCGGGGGCCTGCCACTGGCCGGGGGAGGGATTCGGGCTGCTGGAGGTGATCAGGATCGTCGTCCGCACGGCGGTCCTTTCCGGGTAGCGTCCTAACGCTGGAAAATCACCCTAGCGATCGAAAATACGGGCATTTATGGGTGGTTCCGTTCGGTCCCGAAACCGCGGTCAGGCGTCGCGCCGGCCCAGCAGCAGCCCGCCGGCCAGCAGCGCGGCCGCCGCCCACGCGGCGAGCACGCCCAGCCCCGCCCACGGGCCGAGCGGCAGGCCGGCGGCGTCGGTGGTGGCCTGGACCGCGAGCCCGGCGCTGGCCGGCGACAGCTGCCAGAGCAACCGCTGCGTCCCCTCGTCGGCGACCATCCGTACGGCGAGCGGGAACAGGTAGAGCAGTCCCAGCACGCTGCCCGTGGCCGCGGCGGAGTCTCGTACGGCGGTGGCGAGGCCCAGGCTGAGCAGGGCGATCAGCGCCAGATAGAGCACGGACCCGGCGGCGGCGCGCAGCGTCGGGCCGTCGGCCGGCGACAGCGGCGGGTAGCCGTGGGCCGGGGTGAACCCGCTGCCGGGGAGCAGCAGCCGCCCGGCCAGCACCGACCCCAGCACGCCGGCGGTCCCCGCGGCCAGCGTCAGGCCGGTGAGCACGGTGGCCTTGGCGGCCAGGACGGTGGTGCGGCGCGGCATCGCGACGAGGCTGGTGCGGATCATGCCCGTGCCGTACTCGCCGCACACCATCAGCACGGCCAGCAGCGCCACCGTCGCCTGGCCGAGCTGGACGCCCTGCAGGCCGATCCTGGCGGCGTCGTGGCCGCAGCCCGCCGACGCGCACGTCACGGAGGAGGCCGCCACAGCGCTCAGCGCCACCGTCAGCACCGCCGTCCCGGCCAGCAGCCACCCGGGCCCCGGCGCGGTGCGCAGCTTCGTCCACTCCGCGTACACGGCGTGTCTCATACGTCGCTCCCGCGCAGCCGGTACGCGGCCACGGCGAGGGCGGCGGCGGTGTAGCCGCACAGGACGGCGAAGCCGGCCCACGGCGCCAGCGGGTAGTAGCCGGCCACCGGCGCGTAGTGGGCGATCACCTGCGGATATTCGGGCACGCTCTGCTGGATCGCGAACCCGGCCGCGGGCGTGATCCGCAGCAGCCACTCCGACACGCTCTCCGGCAGGAAGGACAGGATCGCGAGCACGTACGGGACGAGGGTGGCCGCGACGGCCACGATGACCGCCGTCGCGCTGCGCCGGAACAGCGCGCCGAGCGCCAGGCCGAGGACGGCGGCCACGGCCAGCAGCGCGGCGACGCCAGCGATCACGCGCAGCTCGGTGAGCAGGGGGACCGGCTGGGTGAAGACGCCGTTGCCGCTCAGGATGCGCCGCCCGGCCGGCAGCGTGACGCCGGCGGCGGCCAGCCCGGCGAGGAACGTCACCGAGCCGACCACCACGGCCTTGGCCGCCAGCACCCGGCCCCGTCGCGGGCTGGCCAGCATCGTGGTGTGGATCAGCCGCCGCCGGTACTCGGCGGTCACGAACAGCACCCCCACGACGATCACCGCGATCAGCCCCGCCATCGCGCCGGTCAGCGTGCGCTCGACGGTGCTCCCGCCCGTGAGGGGCGCGACGTCCCCGACTCCGGTGACGGCGAACGTGCCGCCGGAGCGCTCCAGCCTGCCCGGGTGATGGGGCGTCACGCCGTCGAGGTCCATCGTGACTCCGATGTCGTCGCTCTTCCACGTGCCGCCGGTGCCGGCGCCGCGCACGCTGACCCGGTCGGCGACGGCGGTGGCCTCCGCGAAGCGGGACGCCGCGATGGACCCGCCGGCGGCGTTCGGCGAGATCGTCAGGTCACCGGGGGAGGCGGCGAACAGCCCGATGCGGACCTGCGCCGGCAACCCCTCCAGGCGGGCGGTGCCGACCCGGGTCCACCGCCTGCCGTCGGGTGACTCCTCGCCGGTGATCGTGTCACCCAACCGGGTGAGCCGCAGCCAGCGCGGGGATCGCGGCGAGACGCCGCCGGGGCGGCCGGCGACGTCCTCGGTGAAGTCGTGCTGCATGCGCACGCCGTGGCCGCCGGTGACCATCACGGCCGCGTAGGAGGCGCCCTGCTCCGTGCTCTCCTTGATCATGAGGCCGGCCTTGGCCCAGGGCACGACACCTTCGACCACGTTCCTGACGCCAGGGGTGGCGTCGGGCTTGCGGATCTGGCCGGTCATGGAGGTGACGCGCGCGGTGATGGCGCCGTCGCCGTCCAGCGGCTGGTGGACGAAGAAGAACCGGTCCTCCACAGCCTGGCCGCCAGGGCCCAGCGGAGGGACGGGACAGGGCACCTCCACCGGCCCCTTGCTGCAGGAGGCGTGGCTGCCCGCGGCGAACGACAACCCGAGGCCCACGACGAGCAGCGCCCCGGTCGCCACGCCGGCCCCCCACCCGCGAACGGTGCGGAACTTGGTCCACTCGGCGCGTACGAGCTGCCAGAACCCGTCCCGCCCGGCTCGCAGGTCCGAGCGGTAGGGGGTGACGGCGGTCATCGCGCGGCCCCCCGGTGGTCGACCGCGTCCCTGGTCAGGTCGAGGTACGCCTCCTCCAGCGTCGCCCGGTGGGCGCTCACCTCGGAGAACGGCACGGACTGGTCGCCGAGCAGCCGTACGACGTGCTCGGCGGCCAGCCCCGCGACGGTGAGCGTGTCACGTCCGGTGACGGTCACCGTGGCGCCCGCTCCGGCCAGCGCCGACATCGCGGGCTCCCGTGCCGTCGTGCGGACCGTGACCTGGCCGCCGGACGCGGCCGCGATCAGGTCGGCCACGCTGGTGTCCGCGACCACCCGGCCCCGGCCGGCCACCACGAGGTGGCCGGCGGTGTCCTGCAGCTCGCTCATCAGGTGGCTGGACACCAGCACGGCCCGCCCTTCGGCGGCCAGCGACCGCAGCAGCCCGCGGATCCACACGATGCCCTCGGGGTCGAGGCCGTTGAACGGCTCGTCCAGCATGAGCATCGGCGGATCGCCCAGCAGCGCCGCGGCGATCCCCAGCCGCTGGCGCATGCCCAGCGAGAACCCGCCCGCGCGGCGTCTCGCCGCGGCGGCCAGCCCGACCCGCGCCAGCAGCGCGTCGGCCCGGCCGGCGCCCAGCCCTTGGGAGCGGGCCAGCCACAACAGGTGGTCGCGCGCGGTGCGGCTCGGTTGCAGCGCACCGGCGTCGAGCAGCGCGCCGACGTGCAGCAAGGGGGTGCGCAGGCTCCGGTACGGCCGCCCGCCGACCAGTGCCCTGCCCTCGTCGGCGGTGTCCAGGCCGAGCACCACCCGCATGGTGGTGGACTTGCCCGCACCGTTGGGGCCGACGAAACCGGTGACCTGGCCCGGCCGTACGGTGAACGACATCCCGTCCAGAGCCTGGGTCGCGCCGAACCGCTTGCGCAGCCCGGAGACTTCGATGGTTGCTTCCACGCCAGGCAGACTAGGCAGCGGGCCCCGTGCCGGTCGTCACGCGACGGAGCCATCTCCGACCTCCCTGACGCCCGCTACGGCCCGTCCCTCGTACGAGGGATGGCGGCGGGCCGCTCGACGGTGACAATGGCTTGCGTGAAGCGAGCGGGCGGCGGGCGGGTGGCGTGGGTGCGCCGGATCCCGGCCGCGTGCACGGCGCTGGCACCGTATGCGCCCCTGGCGACCGGCGTGCTGACGGCACTGCTCGCCGTGGCCGAGTCGCTGGCGTTCTCGTCGACGCAGCCGGTGATGGGCGACACGGTGAGCGTGCCCGCGGGCACCCCGGACGGGCCTGCGGGCACCCCTGCCGGCGCCCCTCCGGCCACGGACCCGGCGGGTCCGGGGGTGCCGGATCCGGCCCAGGTCATCGTGCTGCCGCTGCTCGCGCTGGCCACCACGCTCCCGCTGCCGCTGTTGTGGGCGCAGCCGCTCGCGGGGGCCCTGGTCGCCTGCGCGGCGGCGGTGATGTCGATCGCGGCCTTCGACACGTTCACCGTGGCGGGCGCGGTCACGCAGCTGATCGCCGCCCACCGGTCCGGCCGCCACGGGTCGCCGGTCCCCGCCGTGCTGGCCGTGGCGCCGTTCCCGCTGCTGGCGGTGGCGCTGGCGGTGGCGGGTCGTACGGACGGCCAGGCGTGGATGCTCGCCCTGCTGGCGGCGTGCACGGCTCCGGCGGCCGCGCTGGCCGGGATCGCGCGGCGGGCCCGCCGCCGGGCGATGGCCGACACGGCGGCCCGGCAGGTCATGTCGGAGAGCCTGCTGGAGCACGCGGCCAGGGGCGAGCGCGCCCGTATCGCCCGCGAGCTGCACGACGTGGTCGCCCACCACATTTCCATGGTCGCCGTGCAGGCGGAAACGGCCCGGCTCGCCGTCCCCGGGATGCCCGATGCCGGTGCGGAGAGGCTGCTGGCGATCGGCGACACCGCCAGGGCGGCGCTGACCGAGATGCGGCGGTTGCTCGGCGTGCTGCGCGAGGACGCGGAGGCGGAGCCGGCCTGGCGGCCTCAACCGGGCCTGCGCCTGCACGAGCTCAACGAGCTGCTCGACGCGTCGCGCGAGGCGTCGGGCACGGTCACCAGGCTCGTCCTGCGCGGCACTCCGGCAGAGCTCGACCCGGGGGTGGAACTGGCCGCGTACCGGATCATCCAGGAGGCTCTCACGAACGTGCGGCGGCATGCCCCGGGCGCGGCCGTGGACGTGGAGCTCGACTACGGTGACGAGGTCGTGCGGCTGCGCGTCCGCGACAACGGGCCGGGACCGCGCGGTATTGAGCCCGGTGATGAGCCCGGTGATGAGCCCGGTGATGAGCAGGGTGATGAGCAGGGTGATGAGCAGGGTGACGGGCAGGGTGGTCACGGCCTGGCGGGCATGCGCGAGCGCGCCGCGGCCGTCGGCGCCGACCTGCACACGGGGCCCGCGCCGGGCGGGGGTTTCCTCGTCGAGGCCCGCCTCCCACGCAGTGACGAACGCCTCCCGGGAAAGGAACGACCGAGCGGATGAGTGGCTCCAAGGTCCGTGTCGTCATCGCCGACGATCATCTGGTGGTGCGCACCGGGTTCGCCGAGCTGCTCGACACCCAGCCGGACTTCGAGGTCGCCGGCACCGCCGCCGACGGCGCCGAGGCGGTGCGGGTGTGCCACGAGCGGTCGCCCGACGTGGTGCTCATGGACGTGCGCATGCCCGGCATGGGCGGCATCGAGGCCACCCGGCTGCTCGTGGGGCCCGGCGGGCCACGGGTGCTCATCCTGACGACGTTCGACCTCGACGAGTACGTCTACGACGCGCTGCGCGCGGGGGCCAGCGGCTTCCTGCTCAAGGACGTCACCGCCGAGCGGCTCTTCGACGCCGTACGCGTCATCGCCGCGGGCGAGGCGCTGCTGGCTCCGGCGGTCACCCGGCGGCTGATCAGCGAGTTCGCCCGGCAGGGCCCGAGGGGCGAGGCTCCCGTGGCGGAGCTGGCCAGGCTCACCCCGCGCGAGACGCAGGTGCTGAGACTGGTCGCGGAGGGGTTGTCCAATCCGGAGATCGCGGGGCGGCTGCTGGTGACGGAGGAGACGGTCAAGACGCACGTCAGCCGCGTGCTGAACAAGCTCGGCCTGCGTGACAGGACCCAGGCGGTCGTCGCCGCGTACGAGACGGGGCTGGTGGTGCCGCGCGGCCGGGCGTGAGCGCGGGCCGCGGGACGCCCTATTCTGGAACGACGTTCGAGCCTGGAGGTGGTCGTGGTCACGGGTGTGCTGATCGACTGGGGCGGGGTGCTCACGACGAGCCTGTCCGACTCCATCGGCAGGTGGATTCGCGAGGACCGGATCGACGCCGACCATTACTACGTCGTGATGCGCGAGATGGTCGATCACGCCTACGGCGACGGCGCGGGGGAGAGCACGGTCCACGCGCTCGAACGCGGCGAGCTCGACGGTCCCGCCTTCGAGCGCGATCTCGCGGCCCGGCTGCTCACGCTCGACGGGGTGCCGCCGGTGCCGGAGGGGCTGCTGGATCGGATGTTCGCGGGGTTCGAGCCGGTCGAGGCAATGTACGACGTGCTCCGCGACGTGCGGAAAAATGGCCTTAAAACGTGTTTGCTCTCCAACTCCTGGGCGAACACGTATGCCCGCGACGGCTGGGACGACCTCTTCGACGCGGTCGTGATCTCAGGCGAGGTCGGCATGCGCAAGCCAGAGCCGCGCATCTTCCACCACGCCCTCGGCCAGATCGGGCTCCCCGGCGAGGAGTGCGTGTTCATCGACGACATCGAGGCCAACATCCTGGCCGCCCGCGCCCTCGGCATCGCCGGCATCCATCACCGCGACGCGGAGTCGACCATCACGGAGCTCGAGTCCCTCCTCCGCCTCACGCTGCGCCGGGCCTGACAGCCTGCCGGGAATCGTGGCGGGCACAGCGCGAAGGAGAACCGCGTCACCCGAGCCGACTTCGCCTGCACGGCGTGCGGGCATGCCGCGCACGCCGACGTCAACACGGCGATCAACATCTTGAGGGCAGGGCTTGCCCTTCGCCAGGCTGCGCAAGCGGCTTGGCGAGAAGCCGCTCCCTCAGGAAGCGGAGGAGTCACCAGTAATGTGTCGGTCTGGTGGCTCGGGTTTCCCGATGGCCGGGCCCTGGCGAAAGCGTGGAAAGGTACGTCATGCGCGTCTATCTGCCGTGCACTCTCCCTGCCCTGGCCGCGGCGGTCGAGGCGGGAGAGGTGGGTCCGGCCCCGTTGACCGGCTACGCGGTGACCCCCGCGCTGACCGAGTGGTACGCCTCGGGCGACACCGAGGAGCTCGAATACGTCGCGCTCACCGAGGCGGCCCGCGCCTCGCTGCGCATGCTGGCCGGCGCCGGCGGGAAGGCCGCGCCCAGGCGCGTCGTGGTGGCGGCCGAGGTGCCGGACCGCGAGGTGTCCGCCGGCGTCGGTCTCGAGGAGCGGGGCAGGGTGCGCCTCGCCGGGCCGGTCCCGCTGGCCAAGGTGGCCGCCGTGCACGTCGACGACCACGACGCGGTGGCCGACATCGAGGCCGCGATCGCCGCGCTGCCGGCCTCCGACGCGGGCGACGACGACGCGAAGTTCACCGTGGACGGCGCGGAGGCCCACGAGCTCATGTGGTACGCGACCCAGGAGATCCCCGAACTTCTCGGTGAGTAACGGCCGCGCGGTGAAGACCGCGAAGATCAAGAGCCGTGCCAACGGCACCATCGGCACCATCAGAGCCTCCTGAGGGGACCGTCGCCTTCAGGCGATGGGGGAATCGGGAGCGGGAGGGCCGCCAAGGCCCGGGCGTTCAGTGGCAGAACCTCGGACACCGTCGCCTCCTGCGGATAGGATGGTGCTTGTGCTTTCGGGCATCGGTCAGGGCTTGGCCGTCGTCTCCCGCGTAAGCGGGGCGAGAAGCCGCTTTTTTCAGGGAGCGGAGGAGTCACCAAGGTCTACGCCAGGGACGGACGCTACGACACCTTCTCCTACAAGGCCGGCAACGGGGGCCGCCACTGGGGCGACATGATCTGGGCGAACAACATGTGCGCCTGGGGCACCGCCACCGTGCGGTGGAACGGCGGCCGGGGCGGCCAGAACGGCTCCGGCATGACCGCCAAGGCCTGCGGCTGAGGCACGCCGGCGAAGGCCGCGGCCGGCCGGCCGCGGCCTTCGCACGTTCCGTGGAATGTCACGCCGGCCCACTATGCTGGTCATGACATGACAAAGCACATTGTTTGGGATTGGAACGGCACCCTCTTCCACGATCTCGACGCCGTGGTCGAAGCCACCAACGAAGTCTTCAAGCCGTACGACCTGCCTGCGATGACCGCCGACGGATTCCGCGCCGTCTACACGCGCCCGGTCTGGCTCGCCTATGAGCGCCTGCTCGGCCGCCCGCTGACCGAGGGCGAGTGGCAGTTGCTCAACGATGGGTTCCACGAGCACTACTACCGGTTGTGCGACAGCTGCCGGCTGGCCGCCGGCGCCGAGGTCGTGCTCTCCAGCTGGACGGGCACGCAGTCGCTCTGCTCGATGGCGCCGCACGCCCATCTGGTGCCCAAGGTCGACTCGTTCGGCATCACCCGGCACTTCACCAGGATCGACGGGCTGCTCGGGCTGACCGGCGGCGAGAAGGCGGCCCACATGACCGCGCACATCGCGACGCTCGGCATCGACCCCAGCGACATCCTGGTGATCGGCGACAGCGTGGACGACGGGCTCGCCGCCAAGCACGTGGGAGCCAGGGCGGTCCTCTACACCGGCGGCATGACGACCAGGGCCGAGCTCGAAAGCACCGGCCTGCCGGTGGTCGACACCCTGGCCGACGCCCTTGACCACGCCTAGACAGCGCTCGGGCCATGCTCAGGCATGCTCGGGGCATACGAAAATCGCCCGGGCGCGGGCCCTGAGCCCGGTGGCGGCCGTACCCTTGGCAGGGATCACCCCCCTCAGGAGGCCGCCATCAACCGCCTTGTGCTCTGGAACGTCGACCTGACCCTGGTCGACGTCGCCATCGTGACCAGGGACGCCTACGCCGAGGCGTTCCGCCTCGTGACCGGGCGACCGCTGGTCAAGCTCGTTCCCCCGCTGGGCCGCCCCGACTCCGAGATCGTCTTCGAGACGCTGGCCGTCAACGGCGTCCAGGCCGAGGACGCCCACCTGCCCAGGTTCCTGGCGGCGCTGGCCATGGCGTTCGCCGACCGGCGCGGGCGGCTGGCCGAGCAAGGCCGGATGATGCCCGGGGCGAAAGACGCGCTCAAGTCGGTGTCCAAGCTCGACGGCGTGGTCCAGACGGTGCTGACCGGCACGATCAAGAGCAATGCCGCGCACAAGCTCAAGGCGTTCAAGCTGGACAAGTACATCGACTTCGAGCTCGGCGGCTACGGCGAGGAGGTCTATCCCAAGGCGACGCTGCTGCAGGTCGCGCAGTCGCGGGCCAAGCAGCGTCTCGGAGTGCCGTTCACCGCGGCCAACACCGTGGTGATCGGCGACTCCACTCGTGACGTGCAGGCCGCCAAGATCGGCGGCGCGGCCATGATCGGGATCGCCTCCGGGCGGTCGACGGCGGCCGAGCTCAGCGACGCGGGCGCCGACATCGTGCTGCCCGACCTGTCCAACGCCTCGGAGGTGGTGGCCGCGGTCGCCGGCCTCACGTCCCCTCTCGACCGCAAGGCCGGCTGACCTCCCTCCCGGCCGGCCGTACCTCGGGGGTCAGGGCAGGGCGTCGAGGAAGCGGGCCGCGATAGGAGCCGCCACCGCGCTGCCCGCGCCGCCGCCCTCGACGACCACCGCGAACGCCAGGTCACCCTGGTAGCCGATGAACCAGGAGTGCGCGGGCGGTTCCTTGCCGGAGCCGTACTCCGCGGTGCCGGTCTTGCCCGCCGTGCCGGCCGGGAACCGTACGGCGTGGGCGGTGCCGTCGGTGACGACGGCGGGCATGAGCTTGCGCAGCGCCGCCACCACCTCTCGCTCCAGCGGGCGCGGCCGGGACGGTTGCGCGTCGGGGATGTGCTCGTCCTTGACGAGCCTGGGCGGGATGTACGCGCCGGAGGCGATGGCCGCGGCGACGGACGCCATGTTCAGCGGGCTCGCCAGCACCCTGCCCTGCCCGATGGCGGCGGAGGCGAGGTCGGTGTCGTCCTTCGGGTCGGGGAACTCCGCCCGTACGGCGGGCACGCCGGGCGTGATCGGGACTCCGAAGCCGAAGCTCCCGGCGACCTCGCCCAGCCGGCCGCCGTTCAGTTCGGCCACGGCGAGCTCGCCGAACGTGGTGTTGCACGAATGCGCGAACGCGTCACGGAACGGCAGCGTGCCGAAGTCCTCGTAGCCCGCGTTGTGGAACGGGAAGCCGCCGATGTTCCGCTCGGCGGGGCAGGCGACCTTCTCGCTCGGCTCGGTCCCGTCGGCGACCAGGGCGGAGGCCGTCACGACCTTGAAGGTCGAGCCCGGGGGATACTTGCCGAGCAGGGCCCGGTTGAACCCGCCGGGCGCGTTGATCGCCGCGAGGATCTCTCCGGTCGAGGCCCGCAGCGCCACCAGCGAGCGGGGCTTGGACACGCCTTCGAGCGCCCGGGCCCCCGCCCGGTGCACCTTCAGGTCGATCGTGGTCCTCAGCGGCCGCTTCCCGGCGGGTTTCACGACCGTCTGGAGGACCTTGTCCCCTTCGTACAGGTCGATTCTGGTGCGTTCCGCTGCCTGGAAGCGGTCGGGAAAGGTCTGCTTGATCCCTTCGACGAGCTGCTGCACGGAGCCGGGCGCGTCCGGGGTGCTGATGGCGGTGCCGTCCGCGGCCACGACCGGAGGCCCGTCGCCCTGCTCCGTGACCGCCCGCAGCGAGCGGTCCTGCTTCAGCAGGGGGTGCAGGGCGGCGGGGGTCCAGGCCACTTTCCAGGTACGGCCGCTCTCGACGAGCTTGAGCGCCCCGCTGTAGCGCCAGTCGTGTTTCCCGGTCACCTGGGCGACGAAGCCGACGACGCCGTCGCCGTCGGCGGCCGAGCGGGCGAAGACGCCTGTCGGCTCGGGACGGTGGAAGCCGGCCCTTGTCGCCTTGAGGTCGGTGAGAAAGCGCCGGTGCCGGCGCTCGAAGTCGGCGGGCGGGTCGACGACCCGCTCCCGCATGGCCGCGTAGTCCTGGCCTGACCAGGCCGCGAGATATTCGTCGGCCGTCCGTTCCGGCGAGCCCTCCGTACGCAGCGCCCAGATGACGCCGCCGGCCGCGACGACCGGGACGAGCAGTCCCGCCACGATCCACGGCCATCGCCGGCTCCGGCGCCGCGGCGGTTGTTCAGGCCGGAGGTAGGCATAGTTTGTCCCCGTTTGTGGTGCCATGACGGAGAGGACACCAGAGCGGGAGTGGTGGTGTCCAATACTGATATGACCGCTCAATGGATATATATCTGGATATAGTTGCTGTTCATGGACCTCGTCCGGCACCTTCGCTACTTCACCGTGGTCGCGGAGGAACTCCACTTCGGCAACGCCGCGATCCGGCTCGGCATGGCGCAGCCGCCGCTCAGCCAGCGCATCAAGCGCCTGGAGGAGGAGCTCGGCGTGCGGCTGTTCGACCGCTCGGCCCGCCAGGTCAGGCTCACCGAGGCCGGCCGGCTGCTGCTGGGCGAGGCCCGCGAGATCGTGACCAGGGTGGACCGGCTGCACGAGCTGGCCAGGCAGGGCCAGGGCACGGTGCTGAAGGTCGGCGTCCCGCCCGACCTGGCCGCCGCCGCGATCGCCGCGCTCGTCGCCGGTTTCCGCGAGATCAAGCCGGAAGTACGCCTCGCGCCCGCCGAGATCTGGACCGCCGACCAGGTGACGGCGCTGGCGGAGGGCACGATCGACGTCGGCCTGGTCCGCCATCCGGTCTCCGCGCCCGGCCTGGAGTACGGCCGGATCCTCGTGCAGGCGCAGGGCGTGCTGCTGGCCGAGGGCGACCCGCTGACCGCCGTCGGCGAGGTGCACCTGGCCGACCTGGCGGGACGCGAGCTGGTGATGCCACCCAAGGAGGGCGAGCCGGGGCTGCACGCCGAGGTGCTGTCGGAATGCCGGCGCCACGGCTTCGTCCCCGCGCAGGTGCACCAGGGCGCCGGGCTCGGGCTGGTCCTGGCCGGGGCGGCGGTGGCGTTCGGGCCGAAGGCGGAGCTCTCGGGGCTGGCCTGGCGGCCGCTGCTAGGCTCGCCGATCATGTCCCGGGTCTCCACGGCCTGGCGCATGGCGACGGCGTCCGGCAACGACCTGATCGGCGACTTCTCCGCCGTGGCCGTACGGACATTGAAGGAGAGAGCGGGGATGACGGACGAGGGCGCCGTACCCGCACGGCGGATCAGCCGCAGGCCGGGGATGCTGGCATGAGGCGCGGACGCGACCCGCTGGCGCGGCCGGTGAAGGAGGGCACGTGAGCACGCCCGACTTCGACGCCCTGTTCAGGGCGGCCGGCGTGAACGGCTGGCTGCACGCCGTCGACGTCGACTCGGGCCGGGAGATCGGTCACGGGGCCGACGTGCCGCTGCCCACGGCGTCGATGTTCAAGGTGCCGCTGCTGGTGGAGTTCTGCCGGCAGGCCGACGCCGGGCTGCTCGACCCCGCCGGCCGGATGACCGTGCCGGCGACCGGCCGGTCGTCGGGGCCGACGGGCATCTCGGCGATGCTGGACGAGGTGACGCTCTCGCTGCGCGACATGGCGTACCTGATGATCGCGGTGAGCGACAACGGCTCCGCCGACGTGCTGCTGGCCGAGGTCGGGCGCGAGGCGGTCAACACGATGCTGGCGGCGCTGGGGCTGCGCGGCACGCGTGTCCTGCAGAGCTGCCAGGAGTTCAACGACAGCATGCGTGACGACGCAGGCCACCCGTGGCCGTTCGTCGACCCCGACGACATCGCCCGCCTGAGCGCGCTCGACCCCGAGCGGACCAACCGGAGCACCCCGCGCGAGATGGCGGAGCTGTTCGGGCTGATCTGGCGGGACGAGGCGGCCTCGGCCGAGTCGTGCGCCTGGATGCGCGCGGCGCTCAACAAGCAGGTCTGGCCGCACCGGCTGGCCTCCGGCTTCCCGTACGACGACGTGGCCGTCAGCGGCAAGACCGGCACGGCCCCGACATTGCGCACCGAATCGGGCGTCGTCGAATATCCCGACGGCAGGCGCTACGCGGTGGCCGTGTTCACCCGCTCCTTCAGCACCGCGCTGAACCAGCCGCGCGCCGACGCGGTGATCGGCACGGCCGCGCGTATGGCGGTGGACCACCTGAGGAAGTAGCAACTTGTGGGGAAGTCCGGGTATGACTTTCCGTTGATCAAGCGACAGGATGGGACACATGGTTGCTGAGGGCGAGCTTGTCTGGGAGCCGAGCGAAGAGGTCGTCGCATCGGCCAGGCTGACCCGCTACCTGGAGTGGCTGGGGCGGCCCACCGACTACGAGGACGCGTGGCGGTGGTCCGTCGACAACCCCGAACAGTTCTGGACGTCGATCTGGGACTACTTCGACGTGATCGGCGAGCGTGGCGACGGGCCGGTGTTGTCCGGCGCGATGCCCGGCGTCACGTGGTTCGGCGGCAGCACCCTCAACTACGCCGAGAACGCGCTGCGCCCGCGCAGCACTGACGGCACTGAGGGCGCCGCCCTGGTGTTCGTCTCGGAGGACGGCGCCCGCCAGGAGATGAGCCACGCCGAGCTGCGCGAAGAGGTCGCCCGCGTGCGGGCCGGGCTGCGCCGCCTCGGCGTCGGGCGCGGCGACCGGGTGGCCGCCTACGTGCCCAACATCCCGCAGGCCCTCATCGCCTTCCTGGCCACCGCCTCGCTGGGCGCGATCTGGTCGGCGGGCTCGCCCGACTTCGGCGTGCCGAGCGTGGTCGACCGGTTCACCCAGATCGAGCCCAAGGTCCTCATCGCGGTCGACGGCTACCACTACAACGGCAAGAGCTACGACCGTTCCGCGGCCGTCAACGAGATCGCCGCCGCGCTGCCGTCGCTGCGCGCGACCGTGTGGATCCCCTACCTGGCGGCGGCCGGGGAGGGCCACGCGCCGCAGCAGGCCGAGCCTGCCTCCCCGCACGCCGCGGAGCCGCCGCACGGCGAGGTGATCGGCTGGGAGGGGCTGCGCGCCGAGCAGGGCCCGCTGGAGTTCGAGCGGGTGCCCTTCGACCACCCGCTGTGGATCCTCTACTCCAGCGGCACGACCGGGCTGCCCAAGCCGATCGTGCACGGGCACGGCGGCGTCGTGCTGGAGCACCTCAAGTCGCTCACCTTCCACCAGGACATGGGTGAGGGCGAGGTGTTCTTCTGGTACACCACCACGGGCTGGATGATGTGGAACTACCTCATCGGAGCCCTGCTGGTGAGGGCCACGCCGGTGCTGTACGACGGCTCGGCCACCTATCCGTCGGCGGCGGCGCTGTGGCGGATCGCCGACTCCGAGCACGTGACCTACTTCGGGGTCGGGGCGCCCTACATCATGGCCTCGCAGAAGGCGGGCCTCCATCCGGAAGGGCTGGAGAAGCTGCGCGGCGTCGGCTCGACCGGGTCGCCGCTGCCGCCCGAGGGGTTCACGTGGCTGGCCGCCGAGCTGCCCGGCATCCCGCTCGGGTCGTTCTCCGGCGGCACCGACGTGTGCACGGGCTTCGTCGGGGCCACCGTGCTCCACCCGGTCAGGGCCGGCATCATCCCGTGCCGGTCGCTGGGGGCGAAGGTGGAGTCGTACGACCCCGCGGGCAAGCCGGTCGTCGGCGAGGTGGGCGAGCTGGTGGTGACCCGGCCGATGCCGTCGATGCCGGTGAAGTTCTGGAACGACCCGTCGGGTGAGCGCTATTTCGGCAGTTACTTCGACGTCTACCCCGGCGTGTGGCGGCACGGCGACTGGATCAAGATCAACGAGGACGGCAGCTGCGTGATCTACGGCCGCTCCGACTCGACGCTCAACCGCGGCGGCGTCCGCATGGGCACCAGCGAGTTCTACCGGGTCGTCGAGCGGTTCGAGGAGGTCGCCGACAGCCTCGTGATCGACACCGGGCAGCTCGGCCAGGAGGGGCGGCTGCTGCTGTACGTCACGCTCGCCGAAGGGGCCGAGCTCACCGAGCCGCTCCAGCGGGCCCTCTGCGACGCCCTCCGCAAGGAGTTGTCGCCCCGCCACGTGCCCAACGAGATCCACGCCGTGCCGGGCATCCCGCGCACGCTGTCGGGCAAGAAGCTCGAGGTGCCCGTACGCAAGATCCTGCTGGGCGCGCCCGTCGAGCAGGCGGCCAATCCCGACGCCATGGCCAACCCGGAGGTCCTGCGGCACTTCAGACCGGCGTGATGACGATCTTCCCGCGGGTCCGCCCCGACTCCGCCCTGCGGTGGATCTCCGCCAGCGCCGCCAGCGGGTGGCACTCGGACGGGCCGGCGACCAGATCTCCCCGGTCCACCAGGGCTGCCAGCTGAACGAGCTGGCCGGGGTCGTTGCGGGTCACGAAGTGTGTGCCGCCCTCGATCGGGGTGGCGATCGTGACCACCGTTCGGCCGAGCCCGGCCAGCGCGGCGGCGTCCCGCGGAGGGACGGCGGCCAGGTTCAGCAGCACGTCCATGCCGTCGGGCAGCGGCGTGGCGGTGTAGTCGATCACTTCGTCGGCGCCGTACCCCTTGACCGCCGCCGCGCTGCGCGGGCTCGCCGTGGCCGTCACGACCGCGCCCGCCAGCCGGGCGAGCTGGACAGCGAACATGCCGACGCCGCCACCCGCGCCGTTGACCAGCACGCGCTGTCCCCTGGTGATGCGGGCGTGCTCGTGGACCGCCTGCCAGGCGGTGAGCCCGGCCACCGGGATGGTGGCCGCGTGGGCGAGCGGGATGCTCTCCGGGGCTCTGGCCAGCATGTTCGCGGGCGCGGTCACGTACTCGGCCGCGGCGCCGTCCACCTGGCCGAACACGCGGTCGCCCGGGGCCAGGCCGGTGACGTCCGCGCCGGTTTCCAGCACGGTTCCGGAGACGTCCCAGCCGAGGGTGCGCGGCAGGCTCGTCCCGAAGATCTCGGTCAGCAGGCCGGAGCGCAGGCCGATCTCGGCCGGGTTGAAGGACGTGGCCGCCACCTCGATCAGCACCTCTCCCGGGCCGGGCCGCGGCACCGGGATCCGGTCGTGCCGGATCACAGACGGGCCGCCGAACTCGTGGATCCGGGCGGCGCGCATGGTGCCGGCCGGTACGGGGGCGGTGCGGAAGGCCGTAGCGTGCTCCGCGGCCCACTCGCGGAACGTGCGGGCGGCGCTCCGCGTGACCTCCTCGACCGTCCGCGTGACCGGGAGCGGGGCGGTCACCAGGGCGGCCTGAGCCTGGAGGGCCTCGTCCACCGCGAGCGGGGGCCACCCCTCGGCCAGGAGTTCCGCGCGGGCATGGTGCGGCGGGACCTCCTCCCAGCGCGCCGGGAATCCGGCGATCTCGGCGAGCACGCCCACCTGGCCGGCCTGGGTGATCGGCTCAGGGCCGGTCAGCACGTAGGCGGCGCCGTGGTGGCCGTCCTCCAGCAGCGTCCGTACGGCGACCGCCGCGATGTCCCGCTCGTGCACCGGAGCCATGGCGGCCCGGCCGTACGGCGCGCGCACGACTCCGGCCCTGAGCCGCCTGGCCCACCGCAGCGCGTTGGCCGCGAAGGCGTGCGGGCGCAGGAACGTCCACTCCAGCCCGGACTCCTCGATCAGCCGCTCGACCTCGCGTTCGTGCTCGCGGACCGCGGCGGAGGAGAGGTAGACCACGCGGCGGGCACGCGCGGCGAGCACGTCGACCACCGCCCGCGCACCCTCGGCCGTCGCGAACGGCCACACCAGGAACACCGACTCCACCCCGTCGAGAGGCAACGATCCGGGGTTTTTGAGATCACCCGTACGGCCCCCCGCAGGGGTCCTCGTCAGGGGCGTGACCTCGGCGCCTGCCGCCCGCAACTGCTTCGCCACCTGGCTGCCGACCGTGCCGGTCGCCCCGGTGACCAGAACCGCACCCATAGAGCGCTCCTTTCGTCGCAAAGCAACCGTAGGAGCGCCCATCGAGACATCCAATGCGCCATTAGCGCGTATTTCATACGTCATCGTCTTAAACTCCTGGGTTATGGACGTGCTCAGTGACGTGATCGCGCTCATGCGCACAGGGCGCCCCCGGGCGGCCCGCGTCGCGTGGCACGCACCCTGGGGCCAGCGGTTCCCGGCGGTCCCCGGCTCGGCCGGGTTCCAGGTCGTCCTGGAGGGGACCGGCCGGCTGATCCCACCGGACGGCGAGTCGGTCGCGCTGTCGGCGGGTGACGTGCTCTTCTTCCCGCGCGGGCACGGCTACGCCATGGCCGACTCGGCGTCCACCCCGCTGGCCGAGCCGGCGTGCGACCCGCTGCAGGATGAGCTCGGCCTGTTCGCCGCGGACTCGTTCGGCGGCACGGGCGCGGCGACGGTGCTGCTGTGCGGTGGTTACCGGTTCGACACGAGCCGCGCCCATCCCATCCTGGCCGACGTGCCCGACCTGGTGCACCTGCCGGGGGCGCTCGGCCTGGACGCCGAGCTGAGCGCCGCGATCGGCCTGCTGAGCACGGAGGTCCGGCGGCCGGGCGGGGGCGCCGACACGATCGTGACGTCGCTCCTGGACATGCTCCTGCTCTACATCCTGCGGGCCTGCTTCGCCGCGGAGCCGGGGCGCTGCCAGGTCGGCGGCTGGGCGGCGGCCCTGGCCGATCCGGGGATCAGCGCCGTGCTCGACGCCGTGCACCGGGATCCGGCACATCCGTGGACCGTCCAGGAGATGGGCGAACGGGCGGGCCTGTCGAGGTCGGCCTTCGCCAGGCGGTTCACGGCGCTGGTGGGGCAGCCGCCGCTCACCTACCTGACCTGGTGGCGCCTGGCCATGGCCGCCCGGCTCATGCGGGAGTCGGACGCGGTGCTGGGGGAGATCGCCGCCCAGGTCGGCTACGGTTCGGAGTACGCCTTCGCCAACGCCTTCAAGCGGGAGCACGGCATGTCGCCCGGCCGGTATCGCCGTGAGGCCGGTCTGCTCGCGCCGCCGCCCGGTCGAAGCCGGCGGCGGGCCGTGTTCCGCCAGGTCCCCGACGTGATTAAAACGTAGCAATCACAATGCCGTCATACCTTGGAGCAAGGCATTGACGCTTGCTGGACACAGCGCCTAGATTCCGGACAGCCACCCGTTAAAACGTTTGTTGTCGGGAGGATGGATGGCCGTTCCCCCCACGCTGGCCCTGGCGAACGTCAGCAAGTCGTTCGGCGCCGTGCGCGCGCTGCGTGACGTCTCCATCGAGTTGTTCGCCGGCGAGACGCACGGGCTGGCGGGGGAGAACGGCGCCGGCAAGTCCACCCTGGTCAAGACGCTCGCGGGGGTGCACCGCCCCGACAGCGGCCAGGTGCTGCTCGGGGGCGAGCCGGTCGAGTTCGCCGGACCGGCCGACGCCCAGCAGGCGGGCGTGGCCGTCATCTACCAGGAGCCGACCCTCTTCCCCGACCTGTCCGTGGCCGAGAACATCTTCATGGGCCGCCAGCCCCGGCGCGGCCTCGGCAGGATCGACCGCGGGGCCATGCACGCGCGTACCAGGGAGTTGTTCGGGCGGCTCGGCGTGGCCCTCGACCCCGAGCAGCCCTCGCGCGGGCTGTCCATCGCCGACCAGCAGCTCGTCGAGATCGCCAAGGCGATCTCCAGGGACGCCCGCGTGCTGGTCATGGACGAGCCGACGGCCGCGCTCTCCGGCCACGAGGTGACCCGGCTGTTCTCGGTCGCGCAGGCGCTGCGCGAGCAGGGTTGCGCCCTGCTGTTCATCTCCCACCGGCTGGACGAGATCTTCACCCTGTGCCAGCGGGTCACGACCCTGCGGGACGGCGCCTGGATCGCCAGCGAGCCCGTCGAGGGCCTCACGCACGACGACCTCATCCGCCGCATGGTGGGCCGCGAGGTCGCCACGCTGTTCCCCAAGGAGGAGGCGGCCGTCGGCGAGGTCGCGCTGAGGGTCGAGCGGCTGACCCGCGAGGGCGTGTTCACCGACGTGTCCTTCGAGGTGCGCAGGGGCGAGATCGTCGCCCTGGCGGGGCTGGTCGGCGCCGGCCGCAGCGAGGTGGCCAGGGCCGTCTTCGGCATCGACCGCTGGGACGCCGGGTCCGTCACGGTGGACGGCGTCACCCTGCCCGCGGGCAGCCCCACGGCCGCCATGAACGCGGGGCTGGCCCTGGTGCCCGAGGACCGCCGCCAGCAGGGGCTCGTCATGGACCTGTCGATCGAGCGCAACATCGGGCTGACCGGCCTGCGCGAGCTGCGCCGCGGCCCGACGATCTCCCGCGGGGCCGAGCGCGACCGGGCCGGGGACTGGGCGCTGCGGCTGCAGCTGAAGTTCGCCCGGCTGGCCGACGGGGTGGGCGTGCTGTCCGGCGGCAACCAGCAGAAGGTGGTGCTGGCCAAGTGGCTGGCCACCGAGCCGTCCGTGCTGATCGTGGACGAGCCGACGCGCGGCATCGACGTCGGCACCAAGGCGGAGGTGCACCGGCTGCTGTCGGAGCTGGCCGGCCAGGGCATCGCCGTCCTCATGATCTCCTCCGAGCTGCCGGAGGTGCTCGGCATGGCCGACCGGGTGCTGGTCATGCATGAGGGCCGGCTGGCCGCCGAGATCCCCAGGGCCGAGGCGACCGAGGAGAGCGTGATGAGCGCCGCGACCGGGAGGGCCGCGTGACCGGACCCACCACCACGGTGGCCGCGCCCTCCGAGCAGTCCCCCGGAGGGCGCAGCGCCAGGAGCCTGGTCGACCTGGTGTTCAGGGCCCGCGAGCTGAGCCTGGTCATCGCCCTGGCCCTGCTCATCGGCGTGACCGGCGCGGTCAACCCCAACTTCCTGTCCGGGCAGGGCATCGAGGACATCCTGCTCAACACCGCGATCCTCGCCCTGCTGGCCGTCGGGCAGTCGGTCGTGGTCATCACCCGCAACCTCGACCTGTCCGTCGGCTCCGTGGTGGGGCTGGTCGCGTTCGTCACCGCCGACGTGCTCGCGAGCGGCTGGGGCCTGGTGCCCGGCGTCGTGTTCGGGATCGCCGTCGGCGCGGCCTGCGGCCTGCTCAACGGGCTCCTCGTCAGCTTCTGCCGGGTCCCGGCCCTGGTCGTGACGCTCGGCACGCTCTACGTGATCCAGGGGGTCGACCACTACATCGCGCACGGCCGCCAGATCAACGCCGTCGACCTGCCGCCCGCGCTGCTGTCGCTCGGCAACGGGTCGGTGCTGGGTGTTCCGTACCTGCCGCTCATCACGCTCGTGGTCATGTTGCTGATCGGCTACTACCTGCGCTCCTACCCGAGCGGCCGGGAGTTCTACGCCATCGGCTCCAGCCCCGAGGCGGCCAGGCTGGCCGGCGTGCCGGTGCGCCGCCGTGTCCTGACCGCCTACCTCGTCAGCGGCTGCCTGGCCGGGCTGGCGGGCGTGCTCTGGCTGGCCAGGTTCGGGACGGTCATCGGCGACTCCGCCAACGGCTGGGAGCTCATCGTGATCAGCGCGGTCGTGGTGGGCGGCGTCGCGATCACCGGCGGGGTCGGCAGCGTCTACGGGGCGGCACTCGGCGCGCTGCTGCTCACCACGATCGGCAGCGCCCTGGTGGTGCTCCGTGTCAACCCCTTCTGGCAGCAGGCCATCACCGGCGCGCTGCTCCTGCTCGCCATCAGCGTCGACCGGGTGCTGGCCATGAGGGTGGCCCGCCTGCTCAGGAACAGGAGCCGTCATGGCTGACCAAGCGGGCGGCCGTTCCGTCATGGGCAGGGTCCTGCGGTGGGACGTCCTGGTGGCGTCGCTGCTGGTCGCCGTGTTCGCGGCGGGTTCCTTCACCACCCCCGGCTTCGCGACCACCGGCAACCTGTCGTTCGCGCTGAGCGACCTGGGCGAGATCGCGCTCATCGCGCTGGCCATGACCATGCTGGTGGTGGCCGCCGAGGTGGACCTGTCGGTCGCCTCCGTGCTCGGCCTGTCGAGCGCGCTCGTCGGCGCCATGTGGGAAGGCGGCATGGCGATCGAGACGATCATCCCGCTCGTGGTGCTCGTCGGCGCCGCCTGCGGGCTGGTCAACGGGTTGCTCGTGACCCGGCTCGGCCTTCCCTCGCTGGCCGTCACGATCGGCACGCTCGCCCTCTACCGTGGCCTGGCGTACGTGGTGCTCGGAGACAAGGCCATCGCCCAGTTCCCGCCCGGCTACGTCGCGCTGGCCGTGGACGACGTGCCCGGCACGCCGATCCCGTACCCGATCGCGCTGTTCATCCTGCTCGCCGTCATCGTCGGAGTGGTGCTGCACTCCACCGGCTTCGGCCGCTCGCTTTACGCCATCGGGGCGCAGGAGCAGGTCGCGTTCTTCTCCGGCATCCGCGTCAAGCGCATCAAGCTCCTCCTCTTCGTCGTCTCCGGCACGGTCGCGGCGTTCGCCGGGGTCGTCTTCACCCTCAGGTACGGCTCCGCCCGCGCCGACAACGGCCTGGGCATCGAGCTCGCCGTCATCGCGGCCGTCCTGCTCGGCGGGGTCGACTTCGACGGCGGCAAGGGCACGCTGGGCGGGGTCATCGCCGGAGTGCTGCTCATCGGGTTGCTCCGCAACCTGCTGATGCTCGGCGACGTGTCGACGGAGATCCAGTCGATCGTCACCGGGCTCCTCCTCATCGTGTCGGTGCTCACCCCGCGCCTCGTCTCCCTCATCAGGCCGGCCCTGAAAGGAACACCATGACCCCGATGCGCCTCACCGCCGTCGCCACGCTGCTCGTCCTCGGCGTGGCGGCCTGCGGCGGCACCACGAGATCGTCCGTCACCGCCGCTCCCCAGGAGGCCCCCGCCTCCTCGGCCGCCGCCTCGGCGAACCCCGACGCGCCGCTCAAGGAGGGCATCAAGCTGGCGTTCCTGCCGAAACAGATCAACAACCCGTACGAAGTCATCGTCGACGAGGCCGGGATCGAGGCGGCCAAGGAGTTCAAGGGCGAGGCCAAGGAGGTCGGCCCGTCCGACGCGTCGGCGTCGTCCCAGATCTCCTACATCAACACGCTGACCCAGCAGGGCCACGACGCGATCCTCATCGCCGCCAACGACGCCAACGCCGTCTGCGGCCCGCTCCAGCAGGCCCGCGCCAAGGGCATCAAGATCGTGTCGTACGACTCGGACGCGGCGCCGCAGTGCCGCGACCTGTTCATCAACCAGGCCAGCTCCGAAGAGGTCGGCCGCAGCCAGGTGCAGCTGCTCGCGGAGATGATCGACCACAAGGGCGAGATCGCCATCCTGTCGGCCACGGCCAACGCGACCAACCAGAACACCTGGATCGAGTTCATGAAGGAGGAGCTGGCCAAGCCGGAGTACAAGGACATGAAGCTGGTCAAGGTCGCCTACGGGGACGACGACGACCAGAAGTCCTTCACCGAGACGCAGGGCCTGCTGCAGGCCTATCCCGACCTGAAGGGCATCATCTCGCCCACCACGGTCGGCGTCTCGGCCGCGGCCCGCTACATCTCGGGTTCGAAGTACAAGGGCAAGGTCGTGCTGACCGGCCTGGGCACGCCCAACCAGATGCGGCAGTTCGTCAAGGACAAGACCGTGGAGAAGTTCGCCCTGTGGAACCCGAAGGACCTGGGCTATCTCGCGTCGTACGCGGCGGCGGCGCTGGTGTCGGGGCAGATCACCGGGGCCGAGGGCGAGACGTTCAAGGCGGGCAAGCTGGGGGAGCGCACGATCGGCGAGAACGGTGAGGTCATCCTCGGGCCGCCGTTCACCTTCGACGCCTCCAACATCGACCAGTTCGACTTCTGACGCGTGGTGGGGGGGGGGGGGGGGGGGGGGGGGGGGGGGGGGGGGGGGGGGGGGGGGGGGGGGGGGGGGGGGGGGGGGGGGGGGGGGGGGGGGGGGGGGG
>NZ_JBVJHP010000002.1:0-578862 GCF_055586745.1 Nonomuraea sp. NPDC049378 | reverse complement strand
ACCCCACCCGTGACTACCAACCCCAGGCAAACCCCAACACGACGAAACCCCCGAACCCGTAGGTTCGAGGGTTTCCGATGTCCTGAGACATCACACTGTCGGGGTGGCGGGATTTGAACCCACGACCTCTTCGTCCCGAACGAAGCGCGCTGCCAAGCTGCGCTACACCCCGGTCGCACGCCGTCGTGCACGTGCTTGGAAAAGTCTAGCGGACTCCCAAGGTGGTTGTGACCGCCTTTAGCGTCGGGGGACCAGTGTCAGGAGCGTCGCTTCGGGGAAGCAGGCGAACCGGGCCGGTGCGTACGGCGAGGTGCCGAGGCCGGCGGACACGTGCAGCCAGGCCGAATCGTGGCGGCTCAGCCCTTTCACCCTGGCGCGGTCGATGCCGCAGTTGGTGACCAGGGCGCCGTAGAACGGGATGCAGAGCTGGCCCCCATGGGTGTGGCCGGCCAGCAGGAGTTGGTAGCCGTCGTCGGCGAAGCGGGTCATGTTGCGCGGCTCGGGGGAGTGCATGACGCCGAGCCGCAGGTCGGCGTCCGCGGGAGCGGGGCCGGCCACGAGGTCGTAGCGGTCTCGGGAGATGTGGGAGTCGTGGATGCCCGCCACGGCCACGTCGAGGTCGGCCACCTTGATGCGGGCCGTGGTGTTGTTCATGTCGAGCCAGCCCTCGGACGCCATGCCCGCGCCCAGCTCTTCCCACGGCAGGTTGGGGACCTGCTGGCGGCGTTCGTTCCTGGAGGTGCGCCACAGGTAGCGGGCCGGGTTTTTCGGCTGGGGGGCGTAGAGGTCGTTGGAGCCGTAGACGAACAGGCCGGGGCGGGACAGCAAGGGCTCGAGGGCGTGCAGGAGGGCCGGGACGGCCTTCGGGTGCGCGATCGAGTCGCCGGTGTTGACGACCAGGTCGGGCTCCAGGTCGCCCAGGGAGCGCACCCATTTGATGAGCATCGAGCGCCCGGGCGTCAGGTGCAGGTCGGACAGGTGGAGGATGCGCACGGGACGGTGGCCGCGCTCCAGCACGGGTACGTCGAAACGGCGCAGGCGGAACCAGTTGCGCTCCACCACGGAGGCGTAACCCAGTCCGGCCAGGCCGAGACCGAGCATGGACAGTGGCACTGCGACGGCTTTCCTCACCCATTCATGATGCCCGACATCCGGCGCGGGGCGTTCACGCAGGCGGCAAGATGGTGCGCATGAGCGCATTGAAAGACAAGCTGAAGGCCGATCTGACGGCTTCGCTGAAGAGCCGGGACGACGTACGCCTCCGGACGATTCGCATGGCCCTGGCGGCGGTCAACGTCGAGGAGGTCTCCGGCAAGGAGGCCAGGGAGCTGACCGATGACGAGATCATCAAGGTGCTGACCAAGGAGGCCAAGAAGCGGCGCGAGGCGGCGGAGGCGTTCGGCAACGCGGGGCGGGCCGAGCAGGCGCAGGCGGAGCTCGACGAGCAGGCGGTGCTGGAGGAATACCTGCCCGCCCAGTTGTCGGACGACGAGCTGGCGGCGCTGGTCGATGCCGCCATCGCCGAGACGGGCGCGTCGGGGCCGCAGGCGATGGGGCAGGTCATGAAGGCCGTCAACCCGAAGGTCGCCGGTCGGGCCGAGGGCGGCCGGGTCGCGGCCACGGTGCGCGCGAGGCTGGCGGGCAAGTAGGTCCGGTGTGATGGGCCTGAGGGCTGGATCCCGGTGCTGTGCGGGATCCAGCCGTTCAACCCGGCGTGCAGCGCCCTCAGCAGCCTTGAGCCGCCCTCTGTGGCCGTCTGGCGCGGCGGTCGGGTCTCAGACGGCGCGGTGTCTGGATGCCGGGCCGCTCTAGTCAGGCGTCCAGGATCTGTCGAGAGCAGGCCGGCAGGTAGTCATGGTCGCGGGCCAGGCGCCGGTGTCGATCCCGAGCCCGGCTCCATGGTCGGAGACCGTGTTCTTGAACCCCTGATCGACCAGGGCTTTGGTCTGTCACATCGACCTTCCCTCGCGGGCATCAAGGTGATGAACGGAGTCAAACCCGTACACGACTCCCGTGGGCGCAACCGCCGCGCCGGGTCTTACTCCGCCGGGAGTCGGCGTCGCGTGGTGGTTGGTTCGATGCGGTCAGATCACCATACCGCCCCACGGCCAGCGGCGTACCCGGTACGGCATCCACCAGGCAATGTCTCCCACCTGACCCACCAGCCCTTCGCTGACCAGGTCGTCGAGTACCGCAGCCGGCACCTGGCCGGCGCGGCAGCTCGACGAGAGCCTGTCGACTGCCCGCAGGTAGTCGACGTCGTCGATGACGTAGCGGGCCAGCGAACCTGGCCGCCGGTCCCGTACCTCCACGAACCCTGGTCCCTGCCGCCACATACATTTACCGAGGTAGAACTCCTCGCGCCAGTCGTCCCCGACATCGCCGCCCGCCGAGTCCAGCACCGCCCGGGGCGGGTAAAGGTGGCTGAGCAGCCGCCAGTTCTCCAGAGCCGGGCCCAGCCGTACGTCCCAGTCGACGACCAGTGCCCAGCTCGTGAGCTCGGTCAACAGCAGCAACCACCCGACCACGGTGGCGGCACCCTGTCGGTCGGTCAGATCGACCGGGCGATCGAGGGCGACTCGCCGTACTCCCTGGTGGTAGAGCGTGGCGGCCAGTTCCGCTGTCGGGTCGCCTGCGCCGACCCGACGGCTGCCCATGGCGACGGCCGGAAGCCGGAGCAGCTCCTGGTCGTGGTGGTGCCACAAGGTCAGCGTCAGCGAACCCGGCGCCGTCATGTCGCGGGCACCGGGGAGGTTGCCGTCGGTGGGAGATGGTCGAAGAGGTCTGGGCTCGATCCGTCAAGGCGCTGACCGATGCGGAGCAGCTCCTGGTTGTCGGCCACTGCGGCGACATGGACATAGTGACCGGCGTCGGCGAAGGCGATGCCCAGCCGGCACCATCGGTCGAGCAACGCGTCGGCTTCGGGCTCCGTCACCGAGCCCGCGAGTTCACGCACCAGTCCGGGGACCGTACGCGGCTGGTCGAGCAGCCGGAAGGCGGCCACCTCTGCCGGGTCGCGCAGCGAATGTACGGTCCAGTCGAATCGCGCGCGCCGACTGACCAGCACGATCGAGTCGCCCAGGTCGAGGTAGCCGAACCGGCTCTCGGCATACGCCCGCTGCCACTCCCCCACCGCCTCCCGCAGCACGTCGGCGACCGACTCGTCGATCCCGTGGCGCGGTGCGGCGAACATGTACGCCAGGTCCATCAACTCCTCATTCGGGAGGTCGTAGATCCGGTGGTACTGGGAGGCGGGCTCCAGCGGCGCGAAGCCAAGCTCGGGCCGGTCGAAGTACGGGCTGAACCGCTCGATCACGAGCCTGGTCACCACGTCGGGCGGGGGAAGATGGTGCAGGGCCGGGAACTGCGCGATCAGCGGGAGGTAGTCCTCAGGCCGCTCGCCGGGAAAGCCGTAGAGGTAGTTCCAGGTCAGTGTCAGGCCGGTGCCGTAGGCGTCGCGCAGCAGCCGTACGTTCTGGCACCCGGAGACACCCTTGTCCATGATCTTCAGGACCCGGCTGCTCAGGTTCTCTATGCCTGGCTGAACGCTGACCACGCCGGCACCGGCCAACGCTCTCAGCTGGTCGCGCCTGAGGTTGGACTTGATCTCGTAGTGCAGCCGCAGATCGTAGCTGGACTCCGCCAGCCTGGGTATGAGCGTGGTGAGATAGCCCATGTCGAGGATGTTGTCCACCACGTACATGTCGAGCACCTTGTGGCGGCGGACCAGCCGGATGATCTCGTCGTAAAACGCCGCGGGGTTCTTGCTGCGGAATTCCATGAACGACCCGTTGAGCCCGCAGAAGGTGCAGTGGTGCTTCTGGCCCCACCAGCATCCGCGGGCGCTTTCGACGACCAGCTTCGGCTCCACCCAGTCTTGGGCCGCCGACGACTCCAGCCGCTCGAAGAATCCGTCGTAGTCCGGGGTCACGATCTCGCTCGGCGGCAGTGCTCGGCCGGTCATGGGGTTCGCGTGGTGGTCGCCGTCCGGCCCTCGCCAGCACAGGCCCGGGATATCGGCGAGCGCCGCGGGATCTGCGGCTGCGGCGGTGGGCTCGGCGAGCTCCGGGCCTGCCAGCACCTTCAGCAGCGCGGGGAACGCCACGTCTCCCTCACCGCGAATCACGTAGTCCACGAAGGGGAAGTTGCGGTGCAGGGCCGCACCCTGGGCGCCGTCGCAGTTGGCCCCACCGAAGGCGACACGCACCTGCGGCGAGGCCCGCTTGACCGCCTGCGCTGTGGCCAGCGCCGCCGTGTTCTGCTGGAACGTAGAAGTAAAGCCCACCACGTCCGGCTCGGCCGCCACGATTCTGGCGGCGAGTTCCTCGACGAACTCCGGGGCCGAGGCGTGCAGGTCGAGGCTGAGCCTGTGACGCTCGTCAGTGAGCCATGTCTCCTCGCTCGGCTCGCCTGTCCGCCATTGCGGGTCGTGGTAGAGCGCGGAGGAAAAGACCCAGTCGCCGACTCCGGAGAAGTAACTGTCGATGCAGTAGTAGTGGTAGTCATGCGTGGTGAACCGATGCCGGCCCACGACCCAGTCGACGTAGTCGAGATTGGCGTGCACCACGGTCACCTCGGCGTCAGGGACGGCAGCCACGGCGGCGTTGCGCAGGATGCCAAGCGCCAGGGATGGCGCGTCGATCATCGCCCATGGCATGTTGACGAGGAAGATACGCACGAGAGTCCTCAGTGATCGTGTGCTTTCCATGAGCATCAGGGCGGCGCCGGTGGAGGCAGTGGCCTGCCGAGGGCCGCCTGCCCCGAGCCGCCGCAGGAAAAGGAGCAACCACCCCGATCGTCGGAGTGGTTGCCGGGGTGTTCCTACTTCGTGTGGGGCACGATGACTTCCCATCCGGATGTCTTCCATGCCCTGCTGGCCGGACTCTGCTTGGCCCTGTCCAGAGGGTCATTGTGAACAATCGTCTTCTTCATGCGGCGCACCCCTCTCCTGGCGTACGGTGATTTTTACCGGTCAAGTTAATCTTTGCCGAAATATGGCGTCCAGGACCGATGACGCCATATAAATGGCGTTTTATGCCATGCGGGAGACAGGCGCAGGGCTGACCAGAAAACATCAACCGAACGCAAAAGTCGACCTCTTCGACGCGTCGGGATGGCGGTCCCGGCAACGTTGGGATGTGTCCTGCCAGGGCCCCATCGACGGTCCGCGCGATGAACCGGACCGCGACGATCGCCATGCGCGAAGGTCTCGCGAGCCGCATCACCGCCGCCCTTCCTGCGGCTTGACGCGCAGCCACCTTGCCCCTCCGCGCTGGGAGCCGGCCAGGCGTGTCGAAGGCATCGAGCTTGAGGCTCGCCAAGCGTCAAGCCCTGGGCGCCCTCTGAAGGACCCGGCAGATGCCTGAGCCGCCGGTCAAGCGGGCACCTGGTAGAGGGCGCCGTCATCCCAGGTCGCCGTGTAGATGGTGCCGGCGGCGTTCACACCGAGCGCGACGGGTGAGCCGAGGCCCGACATGACCGCGACGGCTCTTCCGTCCTGATCCACCCGCTTGATGGCGCCCGCTGCCCGATCCGTGGCGTACAGGCGATTGTCCCGGCCGACGACCAGACCGACTCCGAGCCCGTCAAAGTCATCGGAGTGCGTGGTCACCCGGCCGTCGCGGCCGATGCGTGACAGGGTCCCGCCCGTGTAGTTGGCCACGAAGATCGTGCCCCGTGCGTCCTCGGCCACGCCGACGGGCGTGCTGAGCCCACCGGCTACCCTGCTCACCGTGCCGTCGGGGGCGACTCGCATGATCTCGTTGCTGGCCCGGTTGCAGACCAGCAGGTTGCCGCGCGAGTCGAAACCGATGCCTGTCGGGGTGTGAAATCCCGTCGCGAACTCCTGGCGCCGCCCTGCCGGGCTGATCCGGTACACGGTGTCGTCGGAGTAACTGGCGACGTAAAGGTTGCCCTTGGTGTCCAGGGCCAGCCCGGCGGGCGCACTCACCTCCGCGAACGTCGAGCGCGCGCCGTCCGGGGTGACACGTTCGACCGTCCCGCCCGACCAGTTGGAGACGTACAGCGTCCCGTCCGGGGCGAACGCCAGACCGGTCGGCGCGGAGAAGCCGGTGTGGATCGCCGCGGACGCGGCTCCGGACGAAGCGAGCGGCGGGGCGCCGGTAGGGGGCGTCCGACTCGTCTCGCCGGCGCACCCGGCTGTCAGCGCCAGCAGAACCACGCCCAGTAGACGTCGTACGACGTTCGCCCGCGCCCCACCGGGCATGCGCATGGCACCCGCGCCTGCCCTCCCACCGGGCGGGCTCGAGGGTCGAAGGGGATCCGCTGCCGCGTTCACCTGCCCTCCAGGAGGGCTCGGTAGTGCGCGATCTTCTTGTCCAGCGCACGCATGCTCGAACGCAGGATCCGTAAGCGCTGGTCGACGACCTTGCGATGGTCGCTCAGTAATTCCAGCCTTGCGGCGATGCTTTCGTCGCCGGCCCTGCGCAGTTCGGCGAACAGTTTCATGTCGGCGATCGACATACCCGTGTCGCGCAGGCGCATCAGGAAGGCGAGCCAGTCCATGTCGGCGGTCGCGTACCGGCGCACGCCGACAGGGCTGCGGCGGACGGCTTGGACGAGCCCGGCCTTATCGTAGTAGCGAAGGGTGTGGGCGGACAGGCCGGTTCTGTGGGATACCTCGGTGATCGACAGGGTCTGCGCGTCATCGTTCAGTTGCGGTGATGCTGACATGGGCCCACGCTAGGAGTTGGAGCGCGCTCCAACGCAAGCCCAGCGTCTATCAGGGATAACGGGCGCTGAACACCTTTGCGGCGCGGGATGCTCGTGTAGATCGGCCGCAGCGACCGCGTGCAGACCCGCCTCCGGTCAGCCGCGGTCGCGCCAGCCCCCGGGCCGTCCGTCGCCGCCACGGCCCTCCCAGGGGGCCCGGTCACCGTCACCGGGCCAGTCACGGTTGCCCGGGTCGAAGATGTCGAGCGGGCCCCTGTCGCCTCGCCGGTCGTCGCGCTTCTTCTTGGGCTTGGGCGCGCAGTTGTCGGTGCACCCGCCGAACCGCGACTTGTCGACCGACGTGAAGTGCCGCGGCTCGACCCCTTTCAGAGCCGAGAGCATCGAGTCCTTCCAGATGCGCCCGGAGATGGAGGACCCGTACACGTACGGGTAGTAAGTGCCGCCGATCCTGATGCCGATCAGCTTGTGTGCCGAGGTGCCGCGCGGGTCGCCGAGGCTGACCGCGGAGGCCAGGTTGGGCGTGTAACCGGCGAACCATGCCGACATGTAGTTGTCGGTCGTGCCGGTCTTGCCGGCCGCGTCCCTGCCGATGCCGCCCACGCCGCTCATCGTGCCCTTGGTGAAGACGCCCTCCAGGATGCCGTTGACCGCGTCGGCGACCTCTTCGTCCAGCGCCTGGGAGCACTTCGGTTTGTACTGCTTCGTCGCGCCGTTACGGTCCGTGATCTCGGTGATGGCCAGCGGCTTGCAGTATTTTCCGCGGGCCGCGAACACCGCGTACGAGTTGGCGATCGTGACGGGGTCGACCTCGTTGACCCCCAGCGTGAACGTCTCCACCTCGGAGAGTTTCTGGCCGTCGGCCCGCTTGACCCCGAGGCGCTTGGCCATTTTGACGACCTTGCAGAGGCCGACCTCCTGCGACAGCTTGACGAAGAAGGTGTTGACCGACCCCCACGTGCCGGTCTGCAGGGTCTTGAAGCCGCCGCCGCCCTCGCTGGAGTTGCGCACGGTGTGGCTCGGGTCGCCGACGTTCTTGCCTTCGCAGTTCTTGAACGAGCTGTAGCTGCCGGCCTTGTAGCCGGAGGGGGAGGGGAAGCCGTCGCTGTACTTCATGCCCTCTTCCAGGGCGGCGGCCAGCGTGTAGACCTTCGCCGTCGAGCCCTGCTGGAAGCCGCGCCCGCCACCGTGCGCCGCGTCGGCCACGATGTTGTAGCTCATCTCGTTCTTCTTCTTGCTGCCGCCGAACTTGCGGGAGGCGGCCATGGCCTTGATCTCGCCGGTGCCGGGCACGATCATGGCCTGCGAGGCGACCGGCTTGTCCTTGGTGCTGACGTACTTCTTGATGGCCTTCTCGGCGGCGGCCTGCATCTTGGGGTCGATCGTGGTCTTGATCTTCATGCCGCCGCGCTGGAGCAGCTTGCGGCGCTCGTCCTGGTTCTTGCCGAAGTCTTCGTTGTTGAGGATCTCGTACTGGACGTAGAGGCAGAAGTACGGGAACTTGCTGGACTCGCAGCCGCCGGACATCTTGATGTCCTTGTAGCCCAGTTTCTCCTTCTTGGCCTCGGCGGCGTCCTTCGGCGTGATCTTGCCGATCTGGGCCATCCGGTCGAGCACGACGTTGCGCCGTTCCAGCAGCCGTTTGCGGGAGTCGGAGTCGACGTTGGGGTCAGTGCGCGCGGGGTTCTGCACGGCGCCGGCCAGCGTGGCGGCCTCGGCGAGGTCGAGCTCGGAAGCGGGCTTGTCGAAGAAGCGTTTGGCCGCGGCCTGGATGCCGTGGGCGCCGGCGCCGAAGTAGGCGATGTTCAGATATTTCTCGAGAATCTGGTCCTTGGTGTACTTCTTCTCGATCGCCATCGCGTAACGCAGCTCGGTCAGCTTGCGGGAGATGGTGGGCGCGATGGCCGCCTGGTATTCCTCCGGCGTCTCCGCCTTGTTGACCAGCACCTGCTTGACGTACTGCTGGGTGATGGACGAGCCGCCCTGCGTCACGCCGCCGCTGGTGAAATTCTTCATCAGCGCTCTGGCCGTTCCCTCCACATCGATCGGTCCGTGCTGGTAGAAACGGAAGTCCTCGATCGAGATGAGCGCCGTCCGCATGATCGGCGCGACCTTGTCGAGGGGCACGGACTGACGGTTTTCGAAGTAGAACCAGGCGATCTTCTTGCCGTTGGCATCGAGCAGCTCGGTCCGCTCGGGCAGAGGAGGCTCATCGAGGTTTTCCGGCTTGAGGTTGAGCCCTTCGACGGCGCTCTTCGTGGACATCCCGGCTCCGCCGACCGCCGGCAGCGCCACGGCGGCCGCGAGCACCCCGGCCGCCGATCCGGCGATGATCAGTCGCAGGATGTTGAGGACGGGGTTGGAGCGATCTTTGCCGCGAGCTTGCACGCTACCTAGCGTACGTCGAAACGGTGACCGAACCGGTAGCGCGACACCATTTCGCCTTGACTGATGGGGGTGACTAGTCATTCCCGGTCAAGATCAGGCCCGAGAAATTGGTCCTCTGGGGTCTGTCGGCCCGAACGTCTCGTTGCGTACGTTCTCCCTGCGGCAACTGAATACGGAGGCTCGGCGCCCGCGCCCGTCGGCCCCAAATGACGACTGACCACCTAAGGGGAGTGGGGTCGAAAAATGTGGATCACGGATTGGACCTCCCGTGCCGCCTGTAAGGGTGCGGATCCGGATGCCCTGTTCGTGCAGGGCGCCGCGCAGAACAGGGCGAAGCTCATCTGCCGGGGTTGCCCGGTCCGCACCGAGTGCCTCGCCGATGCGCTGGACAACCGCATCGAGTTCGGGGTGTGGGGCGGCATGACAGAACGAGAACGGCGTGCACTGCTTCGTCGGCGTCCTGACGTCGACTCGTGGCGAGACCTGCTCGAGTCGGCCAAGGAAGAGTACGAACGAACCAACGAGCTGATCGCGGGCTGATCAGGCCCACGAGCGAGTACGGCCGGCGCCGTCCGTCGGCCGTACTTTCTCTTTGTCAGGCGGTCGCCAGCAGGTCACCGATCTGTCGCAGACCTGTGAGATCGTGAACGTCCTCGGACATGGCGCGGACCTGCACCACGGGCACCGTGGGGTGGGCCGAGGCGAAGTGCTCCTGCTCGCGGCTCTCGCGGGCGGTGAGCTGCATCCGGCCGGCGTGCAGCCGCAGCACGGCGGCGGTCAGCTCATGCTCGCCCCTCGACTCCAGGTCTTCCGCGGCCGCCGCGCTGCGGGCGGCTGAGAGCGCTGGGGCGGGCGACACGTGCACGCGGTTGACCACGAGGCCGGCCAGGGGCATGCGCTCCTCGGCCAGGCGCTCGACGAAATAGGACGCCTCGCGCATCGCGTCGCGCTCGGGCGCGGCCACCACGAGGAAGGCCGTGCCCGGGGCCTGCAGCAGCTGGTACGTCATCTCGGCCCGCTGCCTGAACCCGCCGAACACGGCGTCGAGCGCGGACACGAACGTCTGCAGATCCTTGATCACCTGAGCGCCGAGCAGCTTGGTCATCGCGCCCGCCATCAACCCGAACCCGGCGTTGAGCAGCCGGAACGCGCTGCGCCCCCCGGCCTTGGCCGGAGCCGTCAGCAGCCTGATGAACCTGCCGTCGAGGAAGCGCCCGAGGCGCTCGGGAGCGTCGAGGAAGTCGAGCGCGTTCCGCGAGGGCGGGGTGTCCACGATGATCAGGTCCCACTCGTCGGAGCGGCGGAGCTGGCCCAGTTTCTCCATGGCCATGTATTCCTGGGTGCCGGAGAAGCTGGACGAAAGGGACTGGTAGAAGGGGTTCGACAGGATCTGCCGGGCCCGCTCGGGATCGGCGTGCGCCTCGATGATCTCGTCGAACGTGCGCTTCATGTCGAGCATCATGGCGAACAGCTGGCCGCCGCCCTCGGGGGAGCTGACGAGGCGCGGCGTGTTGTCCAGCTCGGTCAGCCCCATCGACTGGGCGAGGCGCCTGGCGGGGTCGACGGTCAGCACGACCACGCACCTGCCGCGCTCCGCGGCGCGCAGCCCTAGCGCAGCCGCGGTCGTGGTCTTGCCCACGCCGCCGGCTCCGCAGCAGACGATGATCCGGGTGCCCTGGTCGTCGAGGATCGCGTCGATGTCGAGGGTGGCGGGCTTCTTCACGCTGCTCCCTGGGTGCGCATGCTCTCCGCGAGTTCGTACAGGCCGGCCAGGTCGACGCCGTCGGCCAGCAGCGGCAGTTCGTAGCTTTTCAGGCCCGCCTCGGCCAGCGACTCGCGCTCGGCCTTCTCCAGCTCGGTGCGGTGGGCGTGTTCGACGAGCTCCTCGGCGAGCGCCTCGGCCATCGCCGTGGCCTCGGCGCCGTCGGCCACGCCCGCGGCCTTGAGCCCCAGCACGAGCTCACCGGCGTCGAAACGGCCCTTGACAGCCGTGTCAAGGGCGGCCTGCGGCAGCAGCGACTCGCGGACCATGTTGACGAAGATGCCGCCGGGGGGCAGGCCGGCGGCGCGGAGCTCGGCGACGCCGTCGAGCGTCTCCTGGACCGGCATCTCCTCCAGCAGCGTGACGAAGTGCACGGCGGTCTCGGGGGATTTCACCACGTTGTTGACCAGCTCGGAGTGGTTCTTGATGGGCCCGACCTTGGCCAGGCCCGCCACCTCCTGGGTGACGTTGAGAAACCGCGCGATGCGGCCGGTCGGTGGAGCGTCCAGGACGACGGCGTCGTAGATCCGGCGGCCGTTCCTGCCCCGCCGGCGTACGGCCTCGGTCGTCTTGCCGGTGACGAGGACGTCGCGGAAACCCGGTGCCACGGTGGTGGCGAAGTCGACGATGCCCATCTTGGTCAGCGCCCGGCCCGCGCTGCGCATCCCGTAGAACATCTCCATGTATTCGAGCATGGCCGCTTCCGGGTCGATGGACAGCGCGAAGACGTCGCCGCCCGAGGGCGCCACCGCGATCTTGCGCTCTTCGTACGGCAGCGGCGGCAGGTCGAAGATCTGCGCGATGCCCTGCCGGCCCTCCACCTCCACGAGCAGCACCTTTCGGCCGCCGGAGGCGAGAGCCAGAGCGAGAGCGGCGGCCACGGTCGTCTTGCCGGTGCCGCCCTTGCCGGTGACCACGTGCAGCCGCACGCCGGCCCAGTCCGTGTCCGGAGAGTCCACGATTCGAGGCTACCGAACGGTCACTTGTCGAAAGCCGACGACCACCCTTTGAGATTGCTCACACTGGCGCCGCGTCGGTGGAAGGTGGTGTCAGCGGTTCTTGTGAGACGCTGACAGCCATGAAGAAATGGGAATATCTCACAGCCCCGGTGTTGATCCACAACACCAAGATGATCCTCGACAACTTCGGCGCCGACGGCTGGGAGCTGGTGCAGATCCTGCAGGGCGCCACGCCCGAGCAGCTCGTCGCCTACTTCAAGCGGGAGAAGCAGTGACGCCTGAGCAGAAGATCGAAGAGCTGGGCCTGACGTTGCCGCCGCCCGTCGCGCCCGTGGGCTCCTACGTCGCCACCGTACGCACCGGCGACCTGGTCTACACCTCGGGCCAGGTGCCGATGCTGGAGGGCAGGCTGCACCAGACCGGCAAGCTCGGCGTCGACCTGGGCACCGACGAGGGCCGGGCGCAGGCCCGCATCTGCGCGCTCAACGCCGTCGCGGCGCTCAAGGGCGAGCTGGGCGAGCTGTCCAGGGTGCGGCGGATCGTCAAGGTCGTGGTGTTCGTGGCCAGTGCACCCGGCTTCACCGAGCAGGCGCAGGTGGCCAACGGCGCCAGCGATCTGCTCGCCGAGGTCTTCGGGGAGCAGGGCAAGCACGCCCGCAGCGCGGTGGGTATGGCCGTGCTCCCGCTGGACGCGCCCGTGGAAGTGGAGCTGATCGCCGAAGTAGCCTGAATCGGGATATGTCACCATGACCGAGTGATGTTCTAAGGAGGTCAGGTGACCGGAATTCCGCTTCCAGCCGAGCTCGCCGCGCGGGCGCGGGACGTTCTCGCCGGACGGGTGGAGCCGGTGCCCGCGCGGGACGCCGCCACCGTGGTGTTGCTGCGCGAGGGCCCCGAGGTCTACCTGCTCCGGCGCAAGTCCACGATGGCCTTCGCGGCGGGCGCGTACGTCTTCCCCGGCGGCTCCGTGGACGAGCGCGACGCCGACCAGGCGGTCGCCTGGGCCGGGCCGTCCCCCGCGGAGTGGGGCGCGGTGTTCAAGGCGAGCGAGCGGCTGGCGCGGGCGCTGGTGTGCGCGGCCGTACGCGAGACGTTCGAGGAGTCGGGCGTGCTGCTGGCCGGGCCCGGGCCCGGCTCCGTGGTCGCCGACACGACCGGCGACGACTGGGAGGCCGACCGGCTCGCCCTCATCGACAGGAGCCTGGCCTTCGCCGACTTCCTCGCCCGGCGCGGCTTGGTGCTCCGCTCCGACCTGCTCAAGCCGTGGGCGCACTGGATCACGCCGGAGATCGAGCGCAAGCGCTTCGACACGCGCTTCTTCGCCGCCGTGCTGCCCGACGGGCAGCGCACCCGTGACGTGGGCGGGGAGGCCGACCAGGTCGTGTGGCAGCGCCCGGCCGAGGCGGTCGAGCTGGCGCGCCAGGGGAAGATCTTCCTCATGCCGCCCACGCACCGGACGCTCACCGAGCTGGCGGCCTGCGGCAGCGTGGGCGACGTCCTGGCGACGCCCAGGGAGATCGTGCGCATCATGCCCAGGGCGGTCGAGATCGAGGGCGAGATGCGGCTGGTGGTGGCTCCGTGAGCGGTCTGCGCATCCCGATCGGCACGCCCGACGGATCCCGTACGGAGCACGCCGAGAACCTGCTCGCCCCCAACCCCTCCGCCATGACGCTCGACGGCACCAACACGTGGGTGATCGGCGCGGGCGAGGAGGTGCTGGTCGTCGATCCGGGGCCCGAGGACGAGTCACACCTTCAGCGCGTACGCGACCATCTCGGCGAGCGCCGCGTCACCGAGATCCTGCTCACCCACGGCCACTTCGACCACAGCGGCGGCGCCAGGCGCTTCGCCCGGATGGTGAACGCTCCCGTGCGGGCTCTCGACCCGCGCCACCGGCTGGGCGACGAGGGCCTCGCCGACGGCGACGTGGTGACCGTGGCAGGGCTGGAGCTCCACGTGTACGGAACGCCTGGCCACTCGTTCGACTCGCTGTGCTTCTGGCTGCCCGCGGACAGGGCGATGCTGACCGGCGACACGGTGCTCGGCAGAGGCACCACGATCATCGCCCGCGACGGCGGCCTGGCCGACTATCTCCGCAGCCTCGACCGGCTGAGGGCGGCGGCGGAGAGCATGGAGGCGCGGGCGCTGCTGCCGGGCCACGGGCCTGTGCTGCCCGACCCGATCGGGGCGCTCGACGGCTATATCGCGCACCGGCGCGAGCGGCTCGACCAGATCAGGGCGGCGCGCGAGCAGGGCGCGCGCACGGCACGCCAGATCGTCAAGATCGTGTACGCCGACGTCGACCGGTCGCTCTGGCCGGCGGCGGAGATGTCGGTGCTGGCCCAGCTGGACTATCTCGACGCCTCCTGACCGGCGGGCCCGCGGCTATCTGGAGCGGTTGTAGAGCCGGTCGATGTCGAGGATGACCACGGCTTTGGCCTCGATGCGCAGCCAGCCGCGCTGGGCGAAGTCGGCCAGCGCCTTGTTGACCGTCTCGCGGGAGGCGCCGACGAGCTGGGCCAGCTCTTCCTGGGTCAGGTCGTGGTGCACCCGGACGCCGTCGTCGGTCTTGATGCCGAACCGCTCGGCCAGGTCGAGCAGCTGCTTGGCCACTCGTCCGGGCACGTCGGTGAACACCAGGTCGGCCAGCACGTCGTTGGTGCGGCGCAGCCGCTGGGCGAGCGCGCGCAGCAGGTGCAGGGCCACCTCGGGCCGGCCGGTCAGCCAGGGCCGCAGGTCGTCGTGGCCGAGCCCGGCCAGGCGCACCTCGGTCAGCGCGGTCGCCGTGGCCGTGCGCGGCCTCGGGTCGAACAACGACAGCTCACCGAACATCTCGCTCGGCCCCAGCACGCTGAGCAGGTTTTCCCGCCCGTCCGGCGACGTGCGGGAAAGTTTGATCTTGCCGTCGAGCACGACGTAGAGGCGGTCGCCCGTCTCGTTCTCGTGGAAGAGCGTCTGTCCTTTGGGCAACTGGACCTCGGTGATGCTGGTGCGCAGCGCCGCGGCGCTCTCGCGGTCCAGCGCGGCGAACAGGGGGGCCTTGCCCAGCACATCTTCGGTGTTCACACTGCCTCCTCTGCTGCCATTGTGACTCACCCCACTTCGGGCGGCACACACAGGTTATGGGAATGCCGGGGTGTTCCGGGCGTGCCCGTGTTGATCGGGTTTACCGGATTCCGGGAGGAAAGTTACCCGACGCACCTCTGGGTGCCCCACAGGAGGCCACCCGCTGCGCCCATCGCGGGTTCAACCGTTTGCCAGAGCTTCTACTCTTGCGGCATGGCCACGAACGCGGCGGGGCGCAAGCCGGAGACCCAGCTCGCACGAGTGCGGCGGGCGCGCAAGATGAACCGCATCCTCGCGGAGACCTATCCTGATGCTCATTGCGAGCTCGACTTCACCAACCCCCTTGAGCTGCTGGTGGCGACCATCCTGTCCGCGCAGTGCACGGACAAGCGGGTCAACATGGTCACTCCCATCCTGTTCGCGAAATATCCGTCGGTGGCCGACTACGCCGCCGCCGACCGGTCCGAGATGGAAGAGATCATCCGCTCGACCGGCTTCTTCCGCGCCAAGACCAACAGCATCATCGGCATGGCGCAGGCGATCTGCGAGCGCCACGGCGGCGAGGTGCCTGGCCGGCTGAAGGACCTGGTCAAGCTGCCCGGCGTGGGCCGCAAGACGGCCAACGTGGTGCTGGGCAACGCGTTCGACGTGCCAGGGCTCACCGTCGACACCCACTTCCAGCGGCTGGTGCGCCGCTTCGGCTGGACCGACGAGACCGACCCGGTCAAGATCGAGCACATCGTGGGCGAGCTGCTGCCCAAGCGCGAGTGGACGATCTTCTCCCACCGGGTGATCTGGCACGGCCGCCGCATCTGCCACGCCCGGCGCCCCGCGTGCGGCGTCTGCCCGCTGGCCGCCCTCTGCCCCTCGTACGGCACCGGTCCCACGGCCACCGCCGAGGCGGCGAAGCTTGTCAGGAACGGCCCCTTCTCCTGAACAGGGGAAGTGATCGACGCCACGGCGTGTTGGAGGATGCGTGACACAAGTGCCCGACTGGCTCGACACCCTGGCAGCGCAGGCACAGCGGGCCCGAGTGCCCCAAGCTCTGCGACCACCAGTGACAGGCGGGAGGGAGGCGGCGGTGCTCATGTTGTTCGGCGACGGGCCGCTCGGGCCCGACGTGCTGCTCATCCAGCGCAGCAACCGCGGGCGCAGGCACCCTGGCCAGCCCGCGTTCCCCGGCGGCGGCGTCGACCCCGAGGACGCCGGTCCCGTCGAGGCGGCGCTGCGCGAGGCCGAGGAGGAGACCGGCGTCGACCCCGCCGGCGTCCACGTGCTGGGCACGATGCCCGAGCTCTACCTGAGCTTCAGCGACAACCGGGTCACGCCCGTGATCGCCTGGTGGCGCGAGCCGTCCGCGGTGCACGCCGCCTCACCCGACGAGGTCGACTCCGTCGAGCGGGTGCCCATCGCCGAGCTGGTCGATCCCGTCAACCGCATCTCCCTGCGGCACCCCCAGGGCATGCTCGGGCCGGCGTTCCGGGTGCGCGGGATGCTGGTGTGGGGGTTCACCGCGATGGTGCTCGACTCCGTGCTGCGCGAGGCGGGGCTCGACCGGCCGTGGGACCCTGCCCAGGTGGAGGACCTGCCGCCGCTGGCGGCCCGCGACTAGCCGCTCCTCAGGGAGCCGTGCGCAGGGCCACGCCGAGCGAGGCCCAGCCGGCCACGTCGGCGTCGCTGTCGGCGGCCAGCGCGCGCAGCGTCTCCAGCCCCGCGCGGTCGGGCGGTTCGCCGAGCACGTGCTGCAGCGCGTACGCGGCCCCGTACCTCACTCTGGCGTCGCCGTGGCCGGCCAGGTCGATCACGGACGGCAGCGAGCGCGGGTCGGCCAGGTGGCCGAACGCGATCAGCACCGAATAGAGCACCATGGCGTCGTCCTCGCTGGCGGCCAGGTAGCGCAGCACCGGCAGCGTCCGGTCCACGAACGGCTGCAACATGCCCATGATGTCCACACCCAGCAGCCGCTCGGCGACCGTGTCTCCGGCGCACAACCGGCGTGCCTCGACGAACGACTCGAGATCGCTCCGCTGGCGCAGGATGGAGATAACATGCCAGCGCAGCGGGCCGTCCGGATCGGTGTCGTGCAGAGCTGCCTCGATGAGATCGCGCACTGTTACCTCGGCCGGCGGCATAGCGCCCAAGATAGTCAGCAGGGTGACACCGTCCTGGCGGAACACGTTCACACTTGACCGTCTCGCTGGCTACCTTTGAAGCGTGCGCGGTGATCTGCTTGACCTCATACTGATCGGCCTCGTGATCGCCTTCGGCATCTCGGGATACCGGCAGGGGTTCATCATCGGAGCGATGAGCTTCGTGGGGTTCGTGGGCGGGGCCGTGCTGGGCGTCTTCATCGCGCCTCCCGTCTCCAAGGCCGTCGTCGACGGTGACACGCCGCAGGCGCTGCTCGCCATCGTGATCGTCTTCCTGGCCGCCACCGTCGGCCAGTTCGCCTCCTCGACGCTCGGCGCCGTCGTGCGCAGCCACGTCACGTGGGAGCCCGCCAGGGTGGCCGACGCCGTCGGAGGCACGTTCGCCAGCGCCCTGTCCGTGCTGGTCATCGCCTGGCTGATCGGGTCGCTGATCGTCTCCACGGCGTTCACCCCGCTGGTCGACCAGGTGAAGAACTCCGCGCTGCTGACCACCGTCGACGACGCGATCCCGCAGGCCGCGCGTAACTGGCAGGCGCCGTTCAAGAAGTTCATCGACCGCTCGGAGTTCCCGCCCGTCTTCGACGCCATCGGCGCCGGCACGATCATCGACGTGCCGCCGCCCGACCAGAGCGTGCTGAAGGGCGGCAAAGGCCTCGAAAGGGCACGCAGGTCGATCGTCAAGGTGCAGGGCAACGCGCAGAGCTGCAACAAGCACATCGAGGGCACCGGCTTCGTCTACGCGCCCGGCCGGATCATGACCAACGCCCACGTGGTCGCCGGCGTGACCCGCGACCTGCAGATCGTCGACTCGACCAACACGCGCCACAAGGCCACGGTGGTGCGCTACAACCCGCGGCGCGACATCGCCATCCTCTACGTCCCCGGGCTCAACCTGCCGCAGCTCGCCTTCGACGGCGACGGCGGGCGCGGCGACGACGCGATCGTGGCCGGCTTCCCCAAGGGCCAGGGCTTCACCGCCGTGTCGGCCAGGATCGGCGGCCAGCTCGACGCCGAGGGCCCCGACATCTACCGCGAGGACACGGTCACGCGCAAGGTCTACGCGATCCGCGGCCAGGTGCTGCCGGGCAACTCCGGCGGGCCGCTGCTCACGCCCGAGGGGCGCGTCTACGGCGTGATCTTCGCCGCCGCGATCAACGAAGAGGAGACGGGCTACGTCCTGACGGCCGAAGAGGTCGCCCCCGACGCCGCCAGAGGCCGCAACGACACCACTCCGGACAGCACACAGGAGTGCGACTGACCCTCAGCCCGGCAGCTTGGCCAGGATCAGGGCGATGGCCTCGCCGGGGTCGCTGTCCTGGCTCAGGCCGGAGGCGGCCTTGCCGACCGCGTCGTACGCGCCGCCGTACGACTGCGCCTTGGCGGCGCCGCGGCTGAGCAGGGTCAGCGCGCCGCGCCCGTTGCCGCGCTGCAGATGCGTGAGCCCGACGCAGATCTGCGCGAGCCCCTGCCACAGCTCGCGCTCGTCCTCCGGCGCGCACTTCCAGCGGCCCTCGAACACCTCGTGGGCGTTGAACGGCAGGCCGTCGCGCAGGAAACGGCGGCCGTCCGCCAGCGCCTGCTCGGTGGTGGGCGCGTAGTCGTCGGGCACCCTGGGCATGCCGGGCGAGCCATGGGGAAGCGGCCTGCCGTACGCGTCGCGCGGCCTGGCGCTGCGCGGCCGGCCCTCGGGGTCACGGTCTCTCATCGGTCGGGCTCCGGGTCGGCCAGCCAGCCGAGCAGCTCCTGGTTGAACACGTCGGGAATCTCCTCGTGGGGGAAGTGCCCCGCACCTTCGAGCAGCCGCCACCGGTAGGGGGCCGCCACGTGACGGCTCGAACCCTGCGCCGTACGCGGGAGCACCCGCGGGTCGAGCGCCCCGTGCACCTGCAGCGTGGGCGCCTGGATCTCGGTGCGCATGACCCTGGCGTAGCGCCGGCCGTCAGGGCGGAGCTGGGAGCGGCCGAACCAGCGGTGGTATTCCAGCGCGCAGTGCGCCACGGTGGGGATGCGGAACGCCTCCCGGTAGGTGCGCGCTGCCTCGGGCTCCGGCCAGCCGGGGCGCGACCACTCGTCGAGGTAGCGGCCGACGCGCCTCCCGTCGCGGCGGGTGAGCAGGTGCTCCGGCAGCAGCGGCAGCTGGAAGCCGAGGGCCTGGATGCTCGCCTTGAGCTGGCCGAACGGGTCGGTCGCCAGTGCGCCGCGCAGCCGCAGCGGATGCGGGGCCGCCACGGTGACGAGCCGGCGTACGCACTTCGGCTCCAGCACGGCCATCGTCCAGGCCAGCAACCCGCCCCAGTCGTGCCCCACCACGATCGCCCCGGACTCGCCGAGCGCCCGGATCAGCCCCGTCGCGTCGGCCGCCAGCGTCGGCAGGTCGTAGCCGCGCGGCGGTTTGTCGCTGCCGCCGTAGCCGCGCAGGTCGACCGCGACCGCCCGATAGCCGGCGGCGGGCAGCGCTTCGAGCTGGTGGCGCCACGTCCACCAGAACTGCGGGAACCCGTGCAGCAGCATCACCAGAGGCCCGTGCCCCGCCTCCACGACGTGGAACCGGGTGCCGCCCGCGTGCACCGAGCGGTGCGTCCATGGCCCCTCGATCTGGACGACCGACTCGTCAGGCGCCATCACGCGCCACCGGCTCGCGATCAGGCCTGAGCTCGGGCAGCGCCTGGTCCTCCGGGGTGGCGATCTCCCTCAGGCCCTTGATCGACCTGGTGGTGCGCTTCATCCCGGCCAGGCCCTTGAGCCGGCGGATCCCGATGAACACCAGCAGACCCGCGACCAGCAGGTAGAACACGGTCACGATGAGGAAGGCCGCCCACTGAGGCATCCACTGCGCCAGCACGTAGGCGATCGTGAACGAGGCGAGGATCAGGCACAGATGAGCCATGAAGGCGGCGGCGGCGAACATGCCACCCGCCATGCCGACCCGCTTGGCGTCGAACCTGAACTCGGCCTTGGCCAGCTTGATCTCTGAACGGACGAGTTCGGAGATGTGATCGCTCGCCCGGGCGATCAGCGAGCCCAGGGATTCTTCCTCGGGAGTCTGCGGCATGAACGTCTCCTATCGAGGCCTGGTGGCCGTGTCAAACATCATCCAGCGACGCGCTGGGGGCGAGCCTCGCCATCACTCCCAGAACTACCCGATCAGCCAAGATAACGCTTGTGCCGCTTGGGCGTACGCAGAGGGCGCATGCTTCCGTCACGGAAACATGCGCCCCTGCTTCTACCTCAGTCCTCGGACTTCGCGGACGGGAGCTTCTCCGAGATCAGGTCCATCACCGTGCTGTCGGCCAGCGTGGTGACGTCGCCGATGCTGCGGTTCTCGGCGACGTCGCGCAGGAGGCGGCGCATGATCTTGCCGGACCGCGTCTTGGGCAGCTCGGGGACGACCAGGATCTGGCGCGGCTTGGCGATCGGGCCGAGCGTCTTGGCCACGTGGTTGCGCAGCTCGGCGGCGATGTCGTCGTTCTCCTCCGCGGCGCCGCGCAGGATCACGAACGACACGATGGCCTGGCCGGTCACCGGGTCGGTCGCGCCGACCACGGCCGCCTCGGCCACCTTCGGGTGGCTGACCAGGGCGCTCTCCACCTCGGTGGTGGAGATGTTGTGGCCGGAGACCAGCATGACGTCGTCCACGCGGCCGAGCAGCCACAGGTCGCCGTCCGCGTCCTTCTTGGCGCCGTCGCCGGGGAAGTACATTCCCTCGAACCGGCTCCAGTAGGTGTCGATGTAGCGCTGGTCGTCGCCCCAGATGGTCCGCAGCATCGCCGGCCACGGCTCGCGCACCACCAGGAAGCCGCCGCCCCCGTTGGGGACGCTGGTGCCCTGGTCGTCGACCACGTCGGCGACCACGCCCGGCAGCGGGCGCATCGCGGCGCCCGGCTTGGCCGAGGTCACGCCCGGCAGCGGGCTGATCATGATGGCGCCGGTCTCCGTCTGCCACCAGGTGTCCACGACGGGGCAGCGGTCGCGGCCGATGTTCTCGCGGTACCAGACGTACGCCTCGGGGTTGATCGGCTCGCCGACGGAGCCCAGGACGCGCAGGCTGGACATGTCGTACTTGGCGGGGATGTCGTCGCCCCACTTCATGAACGTCCGGATCGCCGTGGGCGCCGTGTAGAGGATCGTGATCTTGTACTTCTGCACGATCTCCCAGAGCCGGCCGCGGTGCGGGGTGTCGGGGGTGCCCTCGTAGATGACGCTGGTCGCGCCGTTGGCGAGGGGGCCGTACACGATGTAGGAGTGGCCGGTCACCCAGCCGATGTCGGCCGTGCACCAGTAGATGTCGGTCTCGGGCTTGAGGTCGAAGACCGCGTGGTGCGTCCAGGCGGTCTGCGCGAGATAGCCGCCCGAGGTGTGCAGGATGCCCTTGGGCCTGCCCGTGGTGCCGCTGGTGTAGAGGATGTACAGCGGGTCCTCGGCGCCGTGGGGCTCGGCGGTGTGCTGGTCGCTCTGGCGGTCGACCACGTCGTGCCACCACAGGTCCTTGTCGGATACGGCGACGTCCTGGCCCGTGCGGCGTACGACGAGGACGTTCTCGACCTGCGGGCACTCGGCGACGGCCTCGTCCACGATCGGCTTGAGCGCGCTCGGCTTGCCGCGGCGGTAGCCGCCGTCGGCGGTGATCACGAGCTTGGCGTCCGCGTCGTCGATGCGGCTCTTGAGCGCGCTGGCCGAGAATCCGCCGAACACGACCGAGTGCACGGCCCCGATGCGGGCGCAGGCCAGCATCGCGATCGGCAGCTCGGGGATCATCGGCATGTAGACGGCCACCCGGTCGCCCCTGCTCACTCCGAGCTCGCGGAGGGCGTTGGCGGCCTTGCTGACCTCGGCCTTCAGATCGTTGTAGGTGAGTGTGCGGGTGTCGCCCTCGGGCTCACCCTCCCAGTGGTAGGCGACCCTGTCGCCGCGCCCCTCTTCGACGTGCCGGTCGACGCAGTTGTAGGCCACATTGAGCTCGCCGCCGACGAACCACTTGGCGAACGGCGCGTTCCACTCGAGTGTCTTGTCCCACCTCTTGGCCCAGGTCAGCCGCTCGGCTGTGCCCTCCCAGAAGGCGAGGCGGTCGGCGGCGGCCTCGTCATATGCGGCGGCGGTCACGTTCGCGGCCGCCGCCAGGTCGGCCGGAGGTGCGAACCGGCGGTTCTCCTGCAGCAGGTTGGACAGCGCCTGGGTTTCGTTACCAGGGGTCTCCGGGGCCACCTCGTGCTCCTTCTATGGCCAGATTGGATAGGTCGTGTCCCACTTCACCAGCTCACGACCTCCGTACACAAGAGGTCTAGACAGGTCTGTACCGTCCGGTTCCATGGGCGTTCGCACTTACCCACTTGCATGACAAACGCAATTGAAACGTTGTCATCCTGAAATCCGAAGAATACGCTCCGGAGCGATTGCTCAGGTGCGGTGGGGGGTGGTTCGGGGGTTTATGGGTCCCCTGGAGTCGTGCTGCTGCCGGGGCTTTCTCTCCTTGCGGTCGTCGTGCCGTCCGGTCGCGAGCACGCTCGGTCACCGTGCCGCGGTGGCGGGGCGCGCATTACCCGCAGGTAGGGTCGGGTTCCGTGAGTGACCCCCTGACCGTCATCGCGCGGTTCCCCGGCGTTTCCGAGGCGATCGACGAGGCCCGCAAGGCCGTCGACCGGCTCTATCGTCACCGCGTACTGCGCCGGACGAGCCCCGCCGTGTCCGCGGAGTCGTCGCTGCGCGGGGCGCGCGCGTCGGCCGCGCTCGAAGGCGTGGACGTGTCCCTCGACGCCCTGCGCCGTGACGAGGTGCGCGACCCGCTCGTCCAGGGGGCGCTGCGCGCGTCCGCGGAGCTGGGCCGCATGGGCCCGACCTGGCGGAAGGCGCCCCGGCAGGTGCTGGCACGGCTGCACACCGTGGCGGCCGCCGGCCTCGCGCCGGAGGCCGCTCTCGGCCGGCCGCGCACCTTCGACACGGTCCCCGACCCCCTGGGTCTGGGCGCGGCGCCGGACGCCGGCGAGACGGCGACCCGCATGGAGGCCCTGCTCGGCCTGCTCGAACGGCCCACGAGCGCGCCCGCGATCGTGCTGGCCGCCGTGATCCACGCGGAGCTCGCCGTGCTGCGGCCCTTCGGCACGGCCGACGGGGTGGTGGCACGTGCGGCCGAACGGCTGACGCTGGTCGAATTCGGGCTCGACCCCAAGTCTTTGGTGGCCGTCGAGGTGGGGCGGCTGGAGCTGCCGTACGCGGAAGGGCTGCGGGCGTACCTGAGCGGCACGCCGGAGGGTGTGAGCCGGTGGGTACAACAATGTGCCGCCGCGGTAACCCTCGGAGCGCGCGAGACCACGGCCATCTGCGAGGCCATGCAGAGAGGCTGACGGGTTCGCGCGGAGACGCTGGGGAGAAGCTTTGGGGCGAATCCGACATAGCTGACGGCGTCTCGGTCAAGAGACGCCGCCGCCGGTGCATCACACCGGGTTACCAAGCGTGCACCTGTATCCGTCGGAGCGGGTCAAGCCCGTCACGACGCGCCTCCCGCGGCTGGTCGCGCGTGGGTACCCGGCTGATGCACCCGGACAAGTGGTCCGTAACCCCTTTCTACGACGGATGTGCCCTGATGGGAACCCCTCGGACCAAGACCTTTACGCGGCGATGGGCGCGTCGCGGGAGTCCTGCGCCGATCCGGTTACCGAGTCGTGATGATCACGGAGCGTGATTGTCTTTATGTGATCGTTATGTCGCAGCGAAAAAACTTGGCGAAAATGCAGGATTGCTCCTCGACGAAACTCGAGTCGATCGGGCAGCATACGGTGGTATCACCAGAAACTGGGGAGACCGTGCGTGCCATGCGTTTGCGAGTGCCTTGCCAGGTGCTGGTGAAGTGATGAAAGCTTTCTTCTGAAACGGGACCGGCTCTACCCCCCCGGAGCCGGACCGATCAGGCGACCCCCGCTCTCCCCCCCGGCGGGGGTCGCCCTTTTTCCCACCTCCGTCCACAGGCTCAGGGGCCTGTGACGCCTCTATCCACAGAATCGCGTTCGCCCGGCCGGCGCCCGCGCCGCCTCCAGCAAGGTGAGCCTCCCACCCACGCAGGAGGCCCCCGATGCACCGTCCCCTGGTCATCACCGAAGACCACGCCCTGCTCGACGACCTGGTCCGCATCGCGGCCGCGGCCGGCGCCCAGCTCGACGTGGCCCACGTCCCCGCCCACGCCCGCCCCTACTGGAACCTCGCGCCGCTGATCGCGGTGGGCGCCGACCAGGCCGACGCGGCGGCCGCGGCCTCACTCCCGGCCCGAGACCAGATCCTGCTCGTGACGCGAGACCCGGACGACTCCGACACCTGGCGAAAATGCGTCGCCGTGGGCGCCCAGTCCGTCGTGGCCCTCCCGAACGACGAGCGCCATCTGGTGGAGCGGCTGGCCGACGCCATGGAGCCCGACCCCCGTTCCGGGGCGTTGATCTGCGTGATCGGCGGGCGCGGCGGAGCGGGCGCGAGCGTGCTTTCTGCCTGCCTGGCCCTGCGCGCCTCGGGCGACCACCTCCGCACGCTGCTGGTCGACGCCGATCCGCTCGGCGGCGGCATCGACGCGCTGCTCGGCCACGAGGAGGCGCCGGGCGCACGCTGGGGAGACCTCGTGGCCAGGGAAGGCCGCATCAGCTCCAGCGCGCTGCAGGCCGCGCTGCCGTCGTTCGGCGACCTGGCGGTCCTCTCCTTTCACAGAGGCGAGGTGGCGGCGATCCCGGCCCAGGCCATGCGCTCGGTCCTGGAGGCGGGCAGGCGCGGCTTCGACCTGATCGTCGCCGACCTTCCCCGCCACCTCGACCCTGCCGCGATCGAGGCCCTCACCAGGGCGAAGACCACACTGCTCGTGGCCACGGCCGACGTGCGCGGCGTCCTCTCCGCGGCCCAGGTGCTGGGCGAGGCCCGCAAGCACACCTCGGATCTGCGAGCCGTCCTGCGCCCGGGAGTTCTGGACGACGACATGGCCACCGGATCCCTCGGCATCCCCGCCGCCGGCAGCCTGTCTGACCAGCCGCGCCTCACCGCCACACTCAACCGGGGCGAGCTGCCCGGGCTGGGGCCCCGCACCGTGCTCGGCGCCCTGTGCTCCTCGCTGCTGCGCGACCTCCTCCCGGCATGACGCCCCTGGTCTCGCCCGAGCTGGTGGAGGCGGTTCGCGTACGCCTGGCCCGCACGGGGGCCGAGCCCAGCGCCGCCCAGGTGGCGGTTGCGCTCAGAGCGGAGAAGGCCGTCTACGGCGACGCTGAGATCCTCGCCGTGGCCAGAGCCCTCTGCGCCGACCTGATGGGCGCGGGCCCGCTGGAGCCGCTCCTGGCCCGATCCGAGGTGACCGACGTCCTGGTCAACGGCCCGCGTGAGGTGTGGATCGACGAGGGCGGCGGCCTGCGACGCACGTCGGTCACCTTCTCCGACGACGGCGCCGTACGCAGGCTGGCCCAGCGCCTGGCGGCCGCCGCCGGGAGACGCCTCGACGACGCCTGCCCCCACGTCGACGCCCGGCTCGCGGGCGGCGTGCGCCTCCACGCGGTGCTCCCGCCCGTGGCGTCCGGCGGCACCTGCATCTCGCTACGCCTGCCACCCCGGCGCACGTTCACCCTGTCCGACCTCGTCGCAGCCGGCACCATCACCCCACCCGCGATCCCCGTGCTGTCCGCCATGGTGACCGCCAGGCTCGCCTTCCTCGTGACCGGCGGCACGGGCACCGGCAAGACCACGCTCCTGTCGGCCCTGCTCTCCCTGGCCGACCCCGGCGAGCGCCTCCTGCTGGTGGAGGACTCCGCCGAGCTGCGCCCGGTCCACCCGCACGTGGTTCGCCTGGAAACCCGCCCGGCCAACCTGGAGGGCGCGGGCGGTGTGGGCCTGCGCGATCTCGTACGCCAGGCGCTGCGGATGCGTCCTGACCGCCTGGTCGTCGGTGAAGTGCGCGGATCGGAGGTGGTGGATCTGCTGGCGGCGTTGAACACCGGGCACGAGGGCGGCTGCGGCACGCTGCACGCCAACACCGCGGCCGACGTACCTCCGCGGCTTGAGGCGCTGGGCTGTGCGGCGGGCCTGAGCAGGGACGCCGTGCACAGCCAGCTGGCGGCCGCGCTCGACGCGGTCGTCCACCTGACCCGCGACCGCCCCGACGGACGCCGGCGCATCGCCGAGATCTGCCTGCTCACCAGGACCCCGACCGGCCTCGTCGAGTCGATCCCCGCCCTGACCTTCGACGCCGAAGGCCACACCGACGTCGGCCCCGGCCACGACGCCCTGGCCCGGAGGGTTCTGACATGAGCAGCGCGCTGATCGTCGCCGCCGTGTGCACGGCGTGCGCCGTGTGGATGTGGACCGGCCCGGACCTCGCCACGACCCGACTGAGCAGGCTGACCGGAGGCCCGGCCGGGCCTCGGTGGCGCTCGCTCGGCCGGCTGCTGACCCGCACTCACCCGGCCCGGCGCGCCGACGCCTGGCGCAGCGCGTCCATCGAGCTGTGCCAGGCGCTGTCGGCAGAGCTGTCCGCAGGCCGCACCCCCGGAGAGGCCCTGACCAGGGCCCTGGCATCGGTCGACTTCCCCGACCCGGAGACCCTGCGCCCGGTCGCGGCCGCGGCGCGAGACGGTGGCGACGTCCCCGCGGCACTGATCGCCGCGGCCCCGCCGCAAGGAGGCGAGGGCCTGCGCCGGCTTGCCGCCTGCTGGGAGGTCGGCGTCACGGTGGGCGCCGGCCTGTCCGCCCTGGTCGACCGGGCGGCGAGCACGTTACGCGCGGCGCGGGCCCATCGCCAGGACGTCGCCGCGCAACTGGCCGGGCCTCGCACGACGGCGAAGATGCTGGCCGCGCTCCCGGCCCTGGGTCTCCTCATGGCGGCGGCCCTCGGCATGGGCCCTCTCACCTTCCTGCTCGGCAGCCTGCCGGGCCTGATGTGCCTGGTGGCGGGGGTAGCACTCGACGCCTGCGGCCTGTGGTGGACCAACCGCATGGCCGCTCGAGCGCAGAGCTGAGCCCGGTGTCCTCACGAGCATCCCCGGGCTGGGCCCCGCTGTGCTCTCGGGTCGCCCGTGCTGGGTCCGGGTGTGCTCGTGGGCAGACCTCGGGCTGAGTCCTGACGTCATCCTCGCCCGTACACGACCGAACGGATCTCACCGATGTTTCCGCTGCTGTCCGCCCTGTCCGCCGGCCTGGCCGCGTGGTTGTGGCTCTCCCCGATGACCCCGGCCGGGCGCCTGGCCCGGCTACGCCCTCCCGGTGAACTTCCCGGCAGCCAGGCCGAAGACGCGCCGGCCTGGCTCGACCCCTCCCACGATCCCCCGAAACGGATGACCCGCAAGACCGCCGTCACCGCCACCTGCGCGGGGCTGATGGCCACCCTCCTGCTCGGACTCGGAGCGACCGGAATCATCGCCGGCCTGCTGACCAGCGCCGCGGTCGCGGTCTTCCTGCACAGGCAGGAGCCGCAGCAGGCGCGGCAGGACCGCGAGCGAATGGCCGCCGACCTGCCTTTCGCCGCCGACCTGATGACCGCGTGCCTGCTCGCCGGCCGCCCGGTGAGCGCGGCCACCGAGATCGCAGGCCGTACGATCGGCGGCCCTCTCGGCCGGCGGCTGGGCTGGGTGAGCAGCCGGCTGCGCCTGGGCGCCGACCCGGAAAGCACGTGGGCTGCCCTCGCCGGGGATCCCGCGATGGGCGGGCTCTGCCGGGCGATGGGCCGGGCGGCTCAAAGCGGTGCGCCGGTGGCCGATGTCCTGACCCGCCTGGCCGACGACGCCCGAGAGGCCGCCAGAGCCGGATCCGTCGCCTCGGCCAGGCAGGTCGGCGTCAAGGCCGTGGCGCCGCTGGGTCTCTGCTTCCTGCCGGCGTTCGTCCTGCTCGGGATCGTCCCGGTGATAGCCGGGCTCGCTTCGACGATCATCCTTCCTTGACGTGACTCTCCCGGCATATGCGAGCCCCCGCCACGTTCGCCATGCCCGCGCGAGCCTGCCGTTCACCTCGGATGGCTGGTGAGACAGACTCACCAGGTCCACGCGATGACACCCGCCCGTCTTCATGAACCCACCAGGAGCTCGTGGTGTGACTGGCGGTGTGACTCGCCCAGCGAGCGCGTGCCGTGTCACACCGCCCCGTACGGGCTCCGACGTTCATGTGTGGGTTGTCCGGGTTCCCGACCAGAGGCGGTTGGTGTTCACGCTGGCTGGACGAGCCGATAGCGCAGTGCGGTGACTTCCGTCGTCGCCGAGGCCGGCCGCCCGAAGGCGAGCCTCGACGTCGACGCCTTCCAGCGCGCTGATCATGGCGTCTCGGGCGGTGGTGCGCTTCCTGACCATGATGTTCCGTTCTCCTCCGTCTGGTCGTCCATCCCCAAGGCGGCGAACAACGAGGGCAACCGGGCCGTGCTGAGCTCTCGGGGTTGTCCGAACGAACGATCGCGCCTGGCCTGATCACGCCGCCAAGGGCCACCGGGATGCCGCCAAGATCGCGGACGTTGGAGCATCCTTCCCAGTCAAGGTGCCGCTGGGTGGTCCTCCGTTCGGCGCCGGAAACTGTCACGTGTCGAGCTGTGTGCCTGGAATCGCTCATCGGATACATCCGAGGAAACCCCCGCCTTCAGTTCAGGCGGGGGGGAGGAATCGGACCCTGCGGAGCAGGACAGGGGCACGGGCGTCGTTCTTCAACGCGGTCGGGCACCTCCCACCTACGGGACCCTCGTCAGGACCGGTTATCCACAGGTCCACCTCTATGAAGTGGCCCTTGTCCACAGAACCCCGCTCGGTCCACTGGCCGCAGAGCCCTTCGGCGACCCTTGGACTCCCGCCGGACAAGACCCCGGCTCTGACTCACCTGGAGGCCCGATGCATGGTTCCACCCTCACGCCGGCAGCGACCGCACCACGCCCCCACACCCCGCCGGGAGCCCACTCGGCCCGCAGCACCCCCGCCACCGGCCACACCCCTTCTACCGGCCGCACAGCCGGCACCGCGACGACCGCCCCGCCAATGTCGACCTCCTTCCCACCCGCCAACCCGTCGAGCTCTGCCTCTGCCGTGTCGGGCCGCTCCCACGCCACCTTTGGCGACTCGTCGCCCTCTGCCCGTGCGCTGCCGGGGGACCTGCCAGTGTCCGCGTTCTCGGGCACTGCGCGCGGCGACGCACCGGCGCCCGTCAGTCCTGACCCGAGCACCTCGCCGACGCTCGTCCGTGCCCCCTCGGACCCCCAGCCGAGGCCCGCCGACACCGCACCAGGCAACTCGCCGGCTCCCTCCGTCAGGGAAGCCGCCGGAGCGCGCCCGCGGTGGCGATCCAACAGATGGCTTCACCACGCGCTGGCCAACCGCGAACGAGGAATGTCCACGGCCGAATACGCGGTGGGCACCATCGCGGCCTGCGCCTTCGCCGCGCTCCTGTTCAAGGTCGTGAGCAGTTCAGAAGTGCAGGAGATGCTGACCTCCCTCATCGACCGGGCACTCAAGACGACCGGCAAATGATCCGCCGCTCCGGGCGGAGCTCCGTGGGCGGGAGACGGTCGGCATCGCGGGGCTCGGTCACGGCCGAGACCGCCGCGATGCTGCCCGCGCTCATGGTCGTCCTGGCCGCCGCGCTGTGGGCCATCCAAGCCGTCGGCGCCCAGCTCGAATGTGTGGACGCTGCCCGCGCGGCCGCCCGGGCCGCCGCCAGAGGCGAACCACTGAGCCAGGTCCGCGATCGTGCCCGGTCGGCCACCCGTGCCGACGCGCGGATAGCCGTGTCCCGTGACATCGATCTGACCAAGGTGCAGATCACCGTCGAGGTGCGCCCGGCATGGGGCGGGTCGCTGCCCGCCGTCCAGGTGTCCGCCACGGCCACGGCCGACACCGAACCACACCTGTCAGTCCCCTGAGCATGCAGGCGTGAGACCGGCGATCGCCCGAGGAGGAAAGATCAAGCGCGACAAGGAACGCGGCTCCGCCACGCTGTGGGGTGTCGCCCTCATGGGTCTCCTGATGGCCGTCGCCACGGCGTTCGCCACGGTGGGCTCCGTACGCGTGGCCGGCCACCGCGTCAGCAGTGCCGCCGATCTCAGCGCGCTGGCGGCGGCTGAAATGGCGTTGGCCGACCCGGAGGGTGCCTGCCTGCGGGCCGCGACCCTCGCTGCCCGGAACGGCGTCAAACTCGCCCGCTGCGAGATCCGTGACGCGATCGCCGACGTCTGGACCTCGTTGTCGATCTCCCTGCCGATCGCCGGCACCCGCACCGTGACCGGCAGATCCCGTGCGGGCCCGGCGACGGTGACCACGGCCGACGATCACTAGACCGCCGGCGTCGCTGCCAGCCCATCGCACGCCTGTGACCCTCTGCTGGATTGCTGCGACCGAGGTGTTCTGACTCGGTGATGCGTCGTGGTTTTTGTTATTTGACACAAGAATGTGTGGACGGCAAATGGTTGGCGCCCCCAATGTGATGGATGGGGCTTGCGGGGCTATGTCGCAATCCAGTTACGACTCCTTAGACGCGGTGTCCAAGAGCTGGGTATTTACCGTAAGGTCCCGCTTACCCTCGGTTCATGCCATATGCGACAGAGAGCCTGTGACCGCTCTGACGAAGTCGCTAGGGTGCGGTCCGGGGGCGGTCGGTGACCGTATCGGCCGGGCGGACTGCACTTCCGGTCGTCGCGCGAACGCTCCGTGGGCGGTCGAGCGACGCGAGGCTCTCGATGGAGGGAAGCGTCGTGACGGTAGTCGGCAAAGTGGTGGCCGCAGGAGCGATCGTGGTGCTGTCAGTCGCGCTGGGCGGGTCCGCGCGGGCCGTCTCCGTGACCGGACGAGCCGACACGTCGAAGCAGGCCGACACGTCCGGGCAGATCACCTCGCCCGCCGACGGTCAGGTGGTCTCGGGCTCGTCCGTCACCGTTTCCGCCCGCACGGGAATGATCCAGCTCAACATGGGCCTGTACGTCGAAGGTCCGGCCACCCCCCGTCAGAAGGTCGCCGGAGGCGGCGCCAACCAGACGCTCTCCGGGACGTTCGACGCCGGGGACGCTCCCAACGGTCCCTTCACCGTGACTCTCAAGGGAGAGCTCACCGGAAGGGAGTACGCCATCAGCACGTTCAAGCTGCGACGGCCGGCCGAGACTCCGGGCAACGTGAACGTGGCGAGGCAGGGCGCCGACAAGGTTCTCGTCACCTGGACCAGGGGCTCCGAGCCTGATCTGCAGTCCTACGAGGTCTCCAACACGCTGACGGGCATCGTCGGGAGGCTGCCCGCCGATGGTGCGTGCGCGGGCACCTCGTGCAGAGCGGCGCTCGCGGTGCCCGCCAAGGCGGAAGGGCAGCGGGTGGGGTTCACCGTCAAGGCCTTCAGGGGCGACGGCGAAGGAGGCTCGATCGGGTCAGACCCGTCGGCCTCCGCTTACCTCGCTTTCTCCGCCAAACCCACAGCTAAGCCGAAAAAGACCCCCAAAAGGACGCCGAAGAGCCGAGACGGCAAGAACGTCGACGCGCTGCCGACCCTGCCCGCCAAGAGGCAGCCACTGCCGGCGGACGAGCCGACGACCCGTAACCCGACGACCTCCAAGCTGCCCGACATTCCCGACACCGACGCTGACGGCAACCTGCCCATCCCGACGGCCGACGACGAGTCGGGCGGGCTTGTCCCGTCCGGCGCCAGGGACGGCACGGACACCGCACCCGTGACGACCGGCGGCGTGAGGGCGCAGTCGAGCGAGTCCCCGCTGGGGAACATCGGACAGTACGGCTTCTACGTGGCGGCCGGCCTCCTGCTGTTGCTGCTCGGCGCGCACGCGGGCGCGTGGGCGCGGCGGCGGGCGCTCGCCGGTGATGGGGCCGGAGCCACGCCCGCGCAGGTGACCGCGGCCACGCGGGCCGGCCCCGCTTTCGCCGGAGGCGGTACGCAGGCCGCGGAGAGCGATGACCGCATCCAGCCTGCCGCGACGCCGCTCCGGCGGCGGCCCACGGTGATCCTGGCCGTGGCGAAGACGCGCATACCCGATCATTCCCGGACCGAGCAGCCCGCAGAGCACCAGCAGCCGGCGAAGCCGGAACGACCTCGGGACACGCCCGGAGAGCGGGCCGCCGCGTTCCCCCGATCCGATCCGGCGCGTAAGGAGATATCCGTCCAGATCGAGGTGGACGACGTTCGGGGAGTTCGCGACGCGGAAGGCAGCCGTCAAGCTCCCATGCGGATCGCCCTGCCCAGTTCGGCCGTGACGGACGTGCCCGAGGGCTCGGCCTCCATCACCCCGCCCGCCGTCCGTATCGAAGAACGCTGGGACGACTACCTTCCGCCGTCGCCCAAGGCCATGGAGGACAGCGGGTTCTGGGAACGCCCGCAGCCGGGATCTGCCGATTTCTGGGCGGCCGACGAAGGCGACGACGAGGACGAGCGCGCTTTCGCTGGTCGCAGGCACAGGGGCGGCGACAGTTGAGGCCGCCCGAGCAAGAGCATCGCCGGCTCACGGGTCGGTGTCGCTCTCTTGCTGGGCCAGCAGGATGTCGAGGAGGCGGATCGCGCCTCGTTTATCCAAGGGTTCGTTGCCGTTTCCGCACTTCGGGGACTGGATGCAGGAAGGGCAGCCACGGTCGCATTCGCATGAGGTGATGGCCTCGCGCGTCGCCGTCAGCCAGTCCGTCGCGCGGGCGTAGCCGCGTTCGGCGAAGCCCGCTCCGCCCTCGTGGCCGTCGTACACGAAGACCGTGAGCAGGCCCGTGTCGGCGTGAAGCTCGGTGGAGACGCCGCCGATGTCCCAGCGGTCGCAGGTGGCGAACAGGGGGAGCAGCCCGATCGAGGCGTGCTCGGCGGCGTGGGCGGCTCCGCCGAGGTCGATGCCGGCTTCGGCGAGCGGGGCCACCGCGGACGCGGGCAGCGTCCACCAGACCGCACGGGTGCGAAGGGTGCGAGGGGGCAGGTCCAAGGGCTCGTCGCCGAGCATCTCGCCCGACTGCAGGCGTCTCTTGAGGTAGGAGACGACCTGCCGGGTCACCTCCACCTCGCCGAAGTGCAGGGTGCCCGGACCCAGGGCATGTGAGCGTTGGGTGCCAAGGATGGAAATGTCAGTGATGTCCTGGGCGAACGTGGTGTAGTCAGGGCTTGCGCTGGAGACCAGGGCCACCCCGGCCTCCAGATCGAGCACCTCCACCAGAAAGGTCTCGCCCTGGTGGAGGTAGACCGCGCCGGTGTGCACCGCGGTGTGGGCGGATGGTTCGTCCACGCTGCCCAGCAGACGGCCGGTCGACGACTCCACGACCTGGATGGGGGAGCCTCCGCCGCCACGGATGTCGGCGAGGTCGGTGGCGCGCTCGCGCCTGGTCCAGAACCAACCCGCCGGACGCTTCCGCAGCAGCCCCTGGGCGACCAGGTCGTCCAGGACGGCCGGGGTCGTGTCGCCGAAAACGGGCAAATCGTCCTCGGCCAGCGGGATCTCGGCGGCCGCGGCACAGAGGTGCGGGCCCAGCACGTACGGGTTGTCCGGGTCGAGGACGATCGCTTCCACAGGTCGGCCGAACAGGGCGTCAGGGTGGTGCACCAGGTAGGTGTCGAGGGGATCGTCCCGGGCGATCAGGACGGCGAGTGCGTCCCGGCCGTCCCGGCCCGCCCGGCCCGCCTGCTGCCAGAGCGAGGCCCGGGTGCCCGGCCAGCCGGCGATCAGCACGGCGTCGAGACCGGAGACGTCCACGCCGAGTTCGAGGGCGTTCGTGGTGGCCAGGCCCATGATCGTGCCCGCGCGGAGCGCCTTCTCGAGGAGCCTGCGGTCTTCGGCGAGATAGCCGGCCCGGTAGGCGGCGATCCTGTCGGGGAGGCTGGCCCAGTCGGAGGCGTCCGGGATCGACCATCCGAGCGAACCCCCTTCGGGCAGATCCCCCTCATCCGCCCCGCCCTCGTCCACAGGCTCTCCGGGGGTGGTGAGGCTCGCCGCCCGGCTGAGGGCGTGGTGGTCGGATGCGCTGGGTGGGCCGGGCGCTGGGGTGCTGTGGTCGGGTGCGCTGGGTGGGCCGGGCACTTGGGAGTGGTGGTCGGGTTCGCTGGGTGGGCCGGGCGGTGGGACGTGGTCGGGTTCGCTGGGCGAGCCGGGTGTGGGGCTGTGGTGGTCGGGGTCCTTGGGTTCCCCGGGGGTGGCGTTGTGCTGGTTGGTGGTGGTGGATGAGCCGGTCGCAAGAGGGCCGTGCTCAATGGGTGCGGTGAGCGAGAAGGCGACGTCGGCGAGCTTGGCCCGGGCGGACAGCGCCACCGTTTCCGCGCCGCGGCGCGAGCGGACGAAGGCGAGCGTGCGGATGTCGGCGAGGACGAGGTCCGCCAGCAGGTCGGCCGCCTCCGCCGTGGCCGTGCGTCGTACGGGTGCCCCTCCCTCGCCCCGCAGATCCGTCAGAGGCGGCTCCCACAACGCGATGGTCGTCGACCCCTTCGGCGAGGCGTCAACGGTCACCTCGTGCATCTCAAGCCCTGTCAGTCTCCTCGCGAACGCCCCCGGTTCGCTGGCCGTCGCCGAGGCGAGCAGGAACGTGGGGTCGGAGCCGTACCGTGCGCACACCCGGCGAAGGCGGCGCAGGATCTGGGCGACGTGGGAGCCGAAGACACCGCGGTAGCCGTGGCATTCGTCCACGACGATCATGCGCAGCCGGCGGAAGAACGACGACCACTGGGCATGGCGGGGCAGGATGCCACGATGCAGCATGTCGGGGTTTGTCAGTACGTAGTTCGCGTGCTGGCGTACCCACTTGCGCTCCTCGAACGGAGTGTCGCCGTCGAACGTGGCGGCCCGCACCTTGGTGATGCGCAGCTCGCGCAGGGTGCGCAGCTGGTCGGCGGCCAGAGCCTTGGTCGGCGTCAGGTAGAGGATCGTCCCGCCGTCCAGACACGCCGTGATCGCGGGAGTGAGGTACGCCAGCGACTTCCCGGACGCCGTTCCCGTCGAGATGATCACGTTTCGGCCACGGAATGCCAGGTCGGCGGCCTCGTACTGGTGCGGCCAGAGTCCTGTCACCCCGCGGTTCGCCAAGCGCGTAACAAAGACTTCAGACGTCCATTTGGGCCATCGGGCTTGACCCGCCTGACGTGCTGGAACATGCTCCACATGAGTGACACGCTCATGACGTGCGGGAACACCAAGCAGGTGGTGGAGGAGTGGACCTGCCTGTTCTGGGGAGGATGCGGTGGAAGTCACTGTTTCCAGTCTTGCATCGGTGGGCAAAGTCGCCGGGAATCGTGATTTCGTATAGACACAAGCCAGGCACGTGGTTGAATGCCGCGCGTCAGGGTCGGACAGTCTGGGGCCACGCTCCAGATTGCCAGGCCCGCAAGACTACTTTCGCAGGCGAGGCGCTGGAGGATCTGTGGATCTGAAGTTGGATCACCGCACCGAAGACCGACTCACCATCGTGGAGGTCGAGGGTGAGATCGATGTCTACACGGCGCCGAGATTGCGTGAGCTCCTCATCGACCTGGTGAACAAGGGCAACTTCCACCTTCTCGTCAACATGGAGAAGGTCGACTTCCTTGACTCCACAGGGCTGGGCGTCCTGGTCGGTGGGCTCAAGCGGGTTCGCGCGCACGACGGCTCGCTCGAGCTGGTCTGCACGCAGGAGCGTATCCTCAAGATCTTCCGGATCACCGGTCTGACCAAGGTCTTCGGGATTTATGCTTCGGTCGACGAGGCCAAGGAAGCTCACGGCAAAGACAAGTAGCATGGCTACCGTCGAGCTGACGTTCAGCGCTCTCCCCGCGCATGTGCGGACCGCACGGCTGGTGGCCACGGCGATCGCCCGCCGCACCGGCGTGGAGGAGTCCCTGCTGGATGAGGTCAGGCTCGCCGTGGGTGAGGCATGCTCCCGGGCGGTCGAGGTGCATCGCGCCCACTGTCCGGGCGAACCCATCCGCATCGAGCTGCGTGACGACTCCGGGCGCTTCGAGGTCACGGTCAGCGATCACGCCCCCAGCGATGAGATCAAGCCAGAACAACCCCTCGACCTGGGCATGCTTTCTGACTCGTTCATGTCGGGCTTCGGCATAGCGGTCATCGAAGGCCTGGCCGACGATGTCGAGGTCTTCCCCGGTCCGAAGGGCACCAACATCCGGATGAGCTGGCCTGCCGCCAACGGCGCGTGATCGGTTCCCGTGCGGGTGCCTTGCGCAGCCTGGCCGCTGGGCGCCCTTCCGGCGCCCAGCAACAAACCCTCCGTCCTGCATGGAGTCCAGCGACAAGCCCTCCGTCCTGCATGGAGTCCAGCGACAAGCCCCCCATCCTGTACGGCAGGCCAACGAGACCCACCCGCCGACCATGGCTGAGGGCCTCCAGGGAGACGCTGACTGACCCCGCACGGGGTACGCCGCCGTCACGGCGCACAGTCACCATGGCTTCCGCTCACGCTTGCCCATGTCCACCGGGCCGTGGCGCCATCACCGTCTCCCGCACGCCAGGCCACAGCGCCACCGGCGCCACCCATGGTGACCACTTGAGCGGCGGCGCACCAGCACGCTTCGCGGGCGGAGAGCCGGGGCCGTACACGGACATTTGACTCCGAGGTCGAGCGGCTGCATGACCCTCTTGACACCCTGACCCTGACCCGGCCCCATCCCGCCGACGCCCGACGCCCGACGCCCGACGCCCGACGCCCGACGCCCGACGCCCGACGCCCGACGCCCGACGCCCGACGCCCGACGCCCGACGCCGTCGGGGATCGCGATGCCGACGGCGATCGGCTTGTGGCCGGCGGTGGCCCTCGGGTGCTGGGTCCAACCTCGGGGAGCGCCCAGCGGGACCTTCACGGGCATCATCTGGCGATGGCCGGCTGGCAGGCTGAGGACGGGAGTGCACTTTCTCGGCAAATCCTGCGTAAAAGCTCTCCGACGGTCGATGGCAGACGCGATGATCGGGGGCGGCGGACGCCGGAGTCGCGGGAGCCCCGACGCCGGCGGCGGTTCCGGCGCTTCGCGGGCAACCGTCCACAGCCTGTGGACGAGGTGTCCTCACCTCAGAGATCCCCGGTTTCGGTCGGCACGTATCATGGCCTTGTCATGACCGTAAACCAGAAGAAATTTCGCCTGTCAGGCCCCAAACCGGGTCGCTGGCAGGGATTTACTGGACGCTTGCACAATTAGCGGCCTTCAGAGCCTTCATATCCGTGGAGTGCCTGCGTAGACTCCCGGCACCGGCCAAGGTGATCTGGCGGAACGCGGATTCAACCGGAAGCGGCACCCACAACCCGGATGGTGCCGCAACACCCGCCGAGGAAAAGTGCAGCACCGCCCGGGCAGGACGACCGGTCTTGCCGAGGAGAACGATGAGCAGGCACATGCTGGCACTGGAGCCAGCGTCCAATCTGGCCCTGAGCGGAAACAATCTCACCATCGTGATCGTGGTCGCCGCGGTCGCACTTATCGCGCTAGCCGTCGCCGGCGGCCTGGTACGCGAAGTGCTGTCCGCCGGCCAGGGCACCGAACGCATGCAGAACATCGCGCGCGCCGTGCAAGAAGGCGCCGCGGCCTACCTGACCCGACAGTTCCGCACGCTGGCGATCTTCGTCGTCGTGATTCCCTTCCTGCTGCTCCTCCTCCCCGGAGAGATGGACGTCCGCATCGGGCGATCGATCTTCTTCGTGGTCGGGGCGGTGTTCTCCGCGCTGACCGGGTTCATCGGCATGTGGCTGGCCGTGCGCGGAAACGTGCGCGTCGCCGCCGCGGCCAACGACTCCGGCGAGAAGCGCGCCATGCGCATCGCGTTCCGCACCGGGGGCGTGGCCGGGATGTTCACCGTGGGCCTCGGCCTGCTCGGCGCGGCCGTGGTCGTGGTCATCTACCAGGGCAACGCCCCCGGCGTGCTTGAGGGCTTCGGCTTCGGCGCGGCGCTGCTGGCGATGTTCATGCGAGTCGGCGGCGGCATCTTCACCAAGGCCGCCGACGTCGGCGCCGACCTGGTCGGCAAGGTGGAGCAGGGCATCCCCGAGGACGACCCGCGCAACGCCGCCACCATCGCCGACAACGTGGGCGACAACGTCGGCGACTGCGCCGGCATGGCGGCCGACCTGTTCGAGTCGTACGCCGTCATGCTGGTCGCCAGCCTCATCCTGGGCCGCGTGGCCTTCGGCGAGGAGGGGCTCGTCTTCCCCCTCATCGTCCCGATGATCGGTGTGGTCACCGCGATCATCGGCATCTTCGTCACCGGGATGCGCGACCGCGACCGCAACGGCATGGCGGCGATCAACCGCAGCTTCTTCATCTCGGCCGCCATCTCGGCGGTGCTCGTCACGGCGGCCGCGTTCTGGTACCTGCCCAGCAGCTTCAGCGGCCTGACCGGCGCCGCCGTCGAGTCCACCGCCGACCCGCGGCTCATCGCCATCGGCGCGGTCCTCATCGGTCTGGTGCTGGCGAGCGCCATCCAGCTGCTGACCGGCTACTTCACCGAGACCAACCGGCGTCCCGTGCGCGAGATCGGCGAGAGCTCGGCCACCGGCCCGGCCACCGTCATCCTGGCCGGCATCAGCGTCGGCCTGGAGTCGGCCGTCTACTCCGCCCTGATCATCGGCGGCGCGGTCTACGGCGCGTTCCTGCTCGGCTTCGGCAACGTGACGATCGCGCTGTTCGCGGTGGCCCTGGCGGGCACCGGCCTGCTGACCACGGTCGGCGTCATCGTGTCGATGGACACCTTCGGCCCGGTCTCCGACAACGCCCAGGGCATCGCCGAGATGTCCGGTGACGTCGAGGGCGAGGGCGCCCGCGTGCTCACCAGCCTGGACGCCGTCGGCAACACCACCAAGGCCATCACCAAGGGCATCGCGATCGCCACGGCCGTGCTGGCGGCGACCGCGCTCTTCGGCGCCTTCCGCACGGCGGTCGAGACCGAGCTGACCGCGGCGAGCGCGGCGGTCAAGGAGACGCTCGGCACGTTCTCCTCGTTCAGCCTCAGCATCGACCAGCCCAACGTGCTCGTCGGCCTGATCATCGGCGCCGCGGTCGTGTTCCTCTTCTCGGGGCTCGCGATCTCGGCGGTCGGCCGGGCCGCGATGCGCGTGGTCTTCGAGGTGCGCGACCAGTTCCGCAACAAGCCGGGCATCATGGACGGCACCGAGAAGCCGGAGTACGGCCGGGTCGTCGACATCTGCACCCGCGACTCGCTGCGCGAGCTGGCCACGCCCGGCCTGCTGGCGGTCATGACCCCGATCGCGGTCGGGTTCGCCCTCGGTTATGCGCCGCTGGGCGCGTTCCTGGCCGGAGCCATCGCCTGCGGCACCCTGATGGCCGTCTTCCTGTCCAACTCGGGTGGGGCCTGGGACAACGCCAAGAAGCTGGTGGAGGACGGTCACCACGGCGGCAAGGGTTCGGAGGCCCACGCCGCCACGGTCATCGGCGACACGGTCGGCGACCCGTTCAAGGACACCGCGGGCCCGGCCATCAACCCGCTGATCAAGGTGATGAACCTGGTGGCGCTGCTGGTCGCCCCGGCGGTGGTCCTCTACGCGGGCAGCCCGGCGATCCGCATCGGCATCACCGTGATCGCCGTGGGCGTGGTGGTCGCGGCCATCATCGTGTCCAAGCGGCGGTCGGTGACGAGCGAGCCGGCCAACGACAACAACCGCGACAAGGAAACCGTCTCGTCGTGACCCGCTGAACCAGCGAACGCCCGCTCCCTCCCGGGGGCGGGCGTTCCGCTTCCCCAGGTCCCGCCCGGGGCGACGCCCGCTTCACCAGGGATCTCCCAGGGGAACGTCTTCCACGGGAAGTCCGGGGTAGATCCGGATTTCCAGGGGAGTCGAGGAACCTGAGCATCCCGATGGGAGACTGGGCACGTGAACGATGACAAGCGGCCGAGCGGAGGCAAGGCCCTGGGTTTCATCCTGCTGGCGATGCTGGTCGTCCTGGCCGTGCTCGTCGGGCTGGCCACCTGGGCGACGAGGAATGGATGACCGGTGCGGACCTTGATTGTGCTTCGCCACGCGAAGGCCGCCCAGATCGCCGGCCTGCTCGACCGTGAGCGGCCGCTGACCGACCGGGGCGAGCGCGACGCCGAGCGGGCGGGCGACGAGATAAGGGCGGCCGGGTTCGCCCCCGAGGTGGTGCTCTGCTCGCCGGCGCTGCGGACCAGGCGCACGGCGGAGCTCGCCTTCCCCGACGCTGAGATCAGCTACGAGCGCGACATCTACGAGGCGTACCCGGACGAGCTGCTCGAGCTGGTGCGCGGGTGTGATCCGGGGCTGGGCACGGTGGTGTTGTGCGGGCACAACCCGGGCGTGCACGAGCTGGCGCTGGGGCTGGCGGGCGGCGACTACGTGTTCAGGCCCGGGGCCTTCGCGGCGATCGGGGTCGAGTCGCCGTGGGCGGAGCTTGCGCCGGGTGAGGGCCGTCTGGTCACCCGCTGGGATCCCAAGGAGGGCTGACTCAGCCCGCCGTGAGCACGCCGTCCTCGGCGTCGGCCGCCTCCACCTCGTCGCGCGAGATGCCCAGCAGGTAGAGGATGGAGTCGAGGTAGGGGGTGTTGACCGCGGTGTCGGCCGCCTGGCGTACGACGGGCTTGGCGTTGAAGGCGATGCCCAGCCCGGCCGCCGCGATCATGTCGAGGTCGTTGGCGCCGTCGCCGATGGCCACCGTCTGCGGGATCGGCAGGCCGGCCTCGCGGGCGAACCTCTCCAGCGCCCGCGCCTTGCCAGGACGGTCGACGACCTCCCCGACCACGCGGCCGGTCAGCCGGCCGTCGATCACTTCGAGCACGTTCGCCGCGGAGTAGTCGATGCCGAGCTCCTCCACCAGGCCGTCGGTGATCTGCGTGAACCCGCCGCTGACGATGGCGAAGCGGTAGTCGAGCCGTTTGAGCGTGCGGACCAGCGTGCGGGCGCCCGGTGTGAGCACGACCTCCTTGCGCACGTGGTCGATCACCTCGGCGGGCAGCCCTTCGAGCAGCGCCACCCGCCGCCGCAGGGACTCGGCGAAGTCGAGCTCGCCGCGCATGGCCTCCTCGGTGACCCTGGCCACCTCGTCGAGGCAGCCCGCGTGCGCGGCCAGCAGCTCGATGACCTCGCCCTGGATGAGGGTCGAGTCGACGTCCATGACGATCAGGCGCTTGGCCCGCCGCGACAGGCCGGTGCGCTGCACGGCCACGTCGACCTCCTGGGCGGCGGCTTCGGCGGCCAGCTCGACCCGCAACGACGTGGGGTCGGCGCCGGAGACCGACAGCTCGATGCACGTGACGGGCCACTGGGCGAGGCGATCGATGCGGTCGATGTTGGCTCCGGCGGCGGCGATGCGGCCGGCGATGCCCGCGATGGCGGCCGGCTGCAGGGTGGCGCCGAGCACGCTGACCGACAGGCGGCCGCGGCGGCGCTGCTCCTTGGCCTGGGAGCCGGTGGACAGCTCCACCTCCATGCCGAGGTCTTCGGCCACCCGCTCGACGGCGGTCCACATGGCGCCGAGTGTCGTGCCGGTGCCGGTGGAGGGGCCGCCGGCGTAGGCGACGAGCACGCCGAGCGTGAGCCGGCCTCGGATGACGACCTGCTCGATGTCCGCAACCGTCACCGGAAAGCCGGACAGAACGGAAAAAAGCCGTGAAGTAACGCCCGGGCGGTCAGGGCCGTTCAATGTGATCAGGAGGGTGCGCTGGTCCACATCCAGTCACGGTACTGCGCCCGCTCGGATGCTCGCGAAGCAGGATGGGCTTTGGGACGCGGGTGTGACCATCGGAGTGCGCCGTCCACCGGCCCGCCGCCGCCCGGCAAAATATCGGCAAAGGCCGGGCATGTCGGCGCCGGCGAGGGCAGCGCAGGGCCGCAGGCCACAGGCTAGCTCCGCAGGATCAGGTGGGTGTCGCCGAACTCGTGCCACAGATACCGCTCCCGCAGCGCCGCCTCGTACGCGCGGGCCAGCACTTTCTCGCCCGCGATCGCGCTCAGCATGAGCAGGTGGCTGGAGCGCGGCTCGTGCAACCCGGTGATCAGCCCCGTGACGGCCCGCACGCCGAGCTCGGGCGTGACGACGTGCCGGGTCCAGCCCGCCGACGCGGCCACGCGCCCGTCCGCGCCGGCGGCCGTCTCCAGAGCGCGTACGACGGTCGTGCCCGCGGCCACCACCCGGTTGCCGCTCTCCCTGGCCAGGTTCACCAGCCGCGCCGTCGGCCCCGGCACGTCGTACCGCTCCGCGTAGGGCGGCTCGTCCTTCTCCGGCGAGGCCACGCCCGTGTGCAGGGTGATCGGCGCGATCCCGATCCCGTGCGCCACGAGCGCCGCCACCAGGTCGGCGGTGAACGGCCGGGCCGCGCTCGGCATCTCGGCGCTGCCCGGCACGGTCGCGAACACCGTCTGGTAGTCCTCGATCGGCCAGTCCCGCTCCACGTACGAGTAGCGGATCGGCACCCCGTGACCGCGCAGGTACCGCTTCACGTCCCGGTCGAGCTCGGCGCGCCACAGGCGCGGCGTCTCCCGTTCGATCAGCCGCAACGTCGCCCGTCCCGGCAGCGGCAGCCACTCGCCGGGCTCGCCGCCGCCGTAGGGCTCGGACGCCTTGGAGGTACGGCGGCGCAGCTCCACCAGCCACGTGCCGTCCTCCCGCGCGGTCGAGAAGTGCACGGCCAGCCGGTCCAGCCGGACCGCCGCCGGCAGGGTCGCCGAGTTGTTCACCACGATCAGGTCGCCGGGGTCGAGCAGCTTCGGCAGGTCGGAGAAGCGGTGGTGGAGGGGGTCCAGGTCGCCGCGCGAGACCATCAGGCGTACCGCGTCCCTGGCCGTCCCCCTCGCCTCCGGCGGCTCGTGGGCGGACAGGCCGGGCGGCAGCGAGAAGTCCAGCGCGCCGCTCGGCGACGCGGTCATTGGAGGCTCACCTTGCCGCTGGCCGCGCGGGCGGCGACCAGGTCGTGCAGCGCCGCGGCGACCTTGGCGGGGTCGGCCGCCGCGCCGGCCTCCTCGGCGCCCACGGCGTCGGCCAGCATGCGGGTGTTCATCTCGCCCGGGTCCACCCACCAGACGCGCAGCTCGGGCTCCTCGGCGGCCAGCACGTTGGACAGCTGCTCCAGCGCCGCCTTGGTGGCCCCGTAGCCGCCCCAGCCCTCGTACGGGCCCGTGGCGGCGTCGGAGGTGACGTTCACCACCGCGCCCTGGGCCGCCCGCAGCGCGGGCAGCGTGGCCTGGATGAGGGCGAGGGGAGCGGTCACGTTCGTCTCCAGCAACGTCCTGAAGGCCTCCAGCGGGTAGTCGGCGAGCGGCGGCAACGGGGTGACGCCCAGGTCGCTGGCGTTGTTGACCAGCAGATCCAGCTCGGGAGTGGCCCCGGCGAGCCGCCGGACGTGCGCCGGGTCCCGCACGTCGCCGGGTATGGCGGTGGCGCCCAGCTCGGCGGCGACCCGTTCCAGGTCGTCCGCGCCGCGGGCGGTGAGTACGAGGTTCCATCCCGCTCCTGCCAGGGACCTCGCCAGGGCGAGGCCGAGGCCGCGGGACGCGCCGGTGATGAGTGCGGTGTTCGTCATGCCCACGACGTTAGGAACGCGACGTGCGGCGGGCATCGGGCTGAGGGCCGGACCGGCCCTGGAACGATGGTCCTAGGACCTTAAGGTAGGTGACGTGGCCACCGATCGAGACGCAGTCCTGCAGGCGGTGAGCTCCGCGGTGCTCGCGGTCACCCGCCACCTGTCGGTCCGCGAGGTGCTGCAGGTCATCGTCCGCTCGGCGCAGCGGCTGCTCGACGCCCGCTACGCCGCGCTCGGCGTGCCCGACGACGACGGGTCGTTCGCCGAGTTCGTCGCCGAGGGCATCACCGACAAGCAGTGGGACGCGATCGGGCCGCTGCCGAGGCAGCACGGCATGCTGGGGGCGATGCTCCGCGACGGGGTCTCCGCCCGGCTGCCCGACCTGCGTGAGGACCCGCGGTTCGAGTGGTGGCCGAAGGCGCACCCGGTCATGAAGGACTTCCTCGGCGTCCCGATCCGCGACGGCGACGAGGTGCTGGGCATCATCTTCCTCGCCAACAAGCGCACCCCCGGCGGCTTCACGCAGGAGGACCAGGACCTCCTCACGCTCTTCGCGGCGCACGCCGCGATCGCGCTGACCAACGCCCGCCTCTACGAACGCGGCCGCGAGCTGGCCATGCTGGAGGAGCGCAACCGGGTCGCCCACGAACTGCACGACGCGGTCACGCAGAAGTTGTTCTCGCTCAGGCTGACCGCCCAGGCGGCGCAGGCCATGCTCGACAAGGCCCCCGGCAAGGTCGCCCCTGAGCTCGAACGCGTCCAGCGGCTGGCCGGCGAGGCCCTGACCGAGCTGCGCGCGGTGATCGTCGAGCTGCGCCCGGCCGAGCTCGACCGGCACGGCCTGTCGGAGACGCTGCGCAAGCACGTGCGCATGCTCGACCGGCTCCACCCGTCCCTGGTGGTGTTCGAGTGCGGCGAGTTGCCGCCGCTGGACCCGGCGGTCGAGGTGGCGGCGCTCAGGGTGGCCCAGGAGGCGCTGCACAACGCGCTCAGGCACTCCGAGGCGTCCCGCGTCTCGGTGCGCCTGGCATACGAGGAGGGCAAGCTGGTGTTGACCGTCGAAGACGACGGCAGAGGCTTCGAGCAGGCGGACTCGCGCGGGCTTGGCCTGGCGTCGATGCGTGACAGGGCCGAGTCCGTCGGCGGCGTCATGACCGTCGAGTCGGCCCCGGGTAGGGGGACCATGGTGTGCGTGGAGGTGGGCGCGTGATCCGGGTGCTGATCGCCGACGATCACCCGGTGGTGCGTCAGGGGCTGCGGACGTTCCTCGATCTCCAGGACGACATCGCCGTGGTCGCCGAGGCGGGCGACGGGGCCCAGGCCGTCGAGCTGGTCGGCGAGCACTGCCCCGACGTGCTGCTGCTGGATCTGAAGATGCCCGTGCTCGACGGTCTCGGCGCGCTGGAGCGGCTGACCGGCACGGCGACCAGGATCGTCGTGCTGACGTCGGTGAGCGACCGGTCCGACGTGGGCCCCGCGATGCGCGCGGGAGCGTCCGGGTTCCTCTACAAGGACGTTGATCCGTCCGCGCTGGTCCAGGCGGTGCGCGCGGTGCACGGCGGCCAGGTGCTGCTCGCCCCCGAGGCGGCGGAGGCGATGCTGGCCTCGCCCGACGGCGCGTCCGGGGTGCCGGGGCCGGTGCCGCTGACCGAGCGGGAGCGGGAGGTGTTGTCGCTCATCGCGGCCGGCCGGTCCAACAAGGAGATCGCGCGGAGCCTGGCCGTGGCGGAGAAGACGGTCAAGACCCACGTGTCCAACGTGCTGATGAAGCTCGGCGTGCAGGACCGCACCCAGGCCGCGCTCTACGCCGTGCGGCACGGCCTCGGCTGAGCCGGCTACTGGTTCCTGATCGGCTCGAAGATCGCGTGGTGGGCCGCCACGAGCGCGCGGCGTACCGCACGGTCGAGCTCGCGCAGGGCCGCTCCTCGCGCCGCGACCTGCGCGACCGTGAGGCCGCGGTCGTCAGCCAGGCGCAGTACGGTGGCCAGTCGCGTGGCGAGCGTGGCCACGCGGTGCGCGCGAGCCGGATAACCCGGCGCAAGCTCGCCGCCGCGCTGCCCCAGCCGTTCGGGACGGTCGGCAACCGGGCCGTCGACGGAGGCCAGCGCTTCGGTGGCCGACCGCATCGCGTCGGACAGGTCGCGCTCGGCCTCGGCGAGCGAGGGCAGGTCATGGCGTACGGGGCCGGAGTCGTGCACTTCCAGACGCACACCGACATAGGACGATCCGCGGCGGTCCGGCAGGGGCAGCAGGCCGGTGTTCCGGCCGTCGGCCACGGCGATCGCGGCCTGGCCGGCGTCGACCGCGGCCGAGTTGAACGGCGCCGGGCCCGACAGGCCCAGCGGGTCGCCGGGCGCCGGCAGGGCGAGCCGAAGCTCGCGCAGGCCGCCCACGCGGAGATCTGCGAGGTATTTACGCAACGGAACGTCGCCCGCGACGACGGGACCGCCGGCGGCTTCCACGTGGTCAGCCGCCTCGTCAAGGCCGACGTGACCGGCGAGCCAGGCGTTGCCCCAGGCGACCAGGGAGGGACAGACAGGCGATTCAGGGCGCACCGATCCACGATAAGCGCTCGCCCTGCAATAGGTTTGTCCCCGTGGGTGACTCCTGAAGGAGGGATCGGGGATGGGTGGTCAGGTGCTGCGGCTCCAGGACGTCGCCGTCAGGCGCGACGGAGCGGCCCTGCTGCGCGGCATCGACTGGACGGTCAACGAGGACGAGCGTTGGGTGGTCATCGGCCCCAATGGCGCAGGTAAGACCACGTTGCTGCAGGTCGCTGCCACGTTGCTCTATCCGAGTGAGGGCCTGGTCGAGGTGCTGGGCGAGCGGTTGGGGCAGGCGGACGTCTTCGATCTGCGGCCGCGGATCGGGCTGGCGAGCGCCGCGCTGGCCGAGCGCATCCCGCCTGAGGAGAAGGTCATCGACCTCGTGCTGACCGCGTCGTACGCGATCATGGGCCGCTGGACGGAGGAGTACGACTCCAACGACGTCACGAGGGCCGTCGAGTTGATCGACATGATGGGCGCGGCCCACCTGATCAGGCGGAGGTTCGGCACGCTGTCCGAGGGCGAGCGCAAGCGGGTGCAGATCGCCCGCGCGCTCATGCCGGACCCCGAGATGCTGCTGCTCGACGAGCCGGCCGCCGGGCTCGACCTGGGCGGGCGCGAGGATCTGGTGCGCCGTCTGGCGCTGCTGGCGGGCGACTACCGCTCGCCGACGCTGGTGCTGGTGACGCACCACGTGGAGGAGGTGCCCACGGGGTTCACGCACGGGCTGCTGCTCCGGCACGGCTCTGTGGTGGCCCAGGGGCCGCTGGAGCACGTGATGACATCCGACAATCTCTCCCACACGTTCGGCGTGCCGCTCTCGCTGGAGCGGAGCGGTGAGGGCCGCTGGTACGCACGTCCGCACTAGATCGCCATTTATGCCGATAAAGTCGCTCGTCACTGAGGAGACGTTGCGGATAGCGGAAACCAAATAAGATCTACGGAGTCGGTCCCCTCGACTTCGGAGCGTCGCCATGTCCATCGAGCAGCTCATCGTCGCCCTTGTCGTGGTCGCGGCGGTGGGCTTCGCGGTGGCCCGTACGATCCGCATCATCCCGCAGGCCACGGCGGCCATCATCGAGCGCCTCGGCCGCTACCACCGCACGCTGACGCCGGGGCTCAACCTGGTGGTGCCGTTCATCGACCGCATCAAGGACCTGATCGACCTGCGCGAGCAGGTGGTGTCGTTCCCGCCGCAGCCGGTGATCACCTCCGACAACCTGGTCGTCTCGATCGACACCGTCATCTACTTCCAGGTCACCAACCCCAAGGCGGCCACCTACGAGATCGCCAACTTCCTGACCGGCGTCGAGCAGCTCACGGTCACGACGCTGCGCAACGTCGTCGGCGGCATGGATCTCGAGCGCACGCTGACCTCGCGCGAGGACATCAACACCGCGCTGCGCGGCGTGCTCGACGAGGCCACCGGCAAGTGGGGCATCCGGGTCAACCGGGTCGAGCTCAAGGCGATCGACCCCCCGGCCTCCATCCAGGACTCGATGGAGAAGCAGATGCGCGCCGACCGCGACAAGCGCGCCGCGGTGCTGGCCGCCGAGGGGCAGCGCCAGGCCTCCATCCTCGCGGCCGAGGGCGACAAGCAGGCCTCGGTGTTGCGGGCGCGCGGCGAGGCGGAGGCGGCCGTGCTGCGTGCCCAGGCGGACGCCGAGGCCCAGGCCATGCGCGCCAAGGGGCAGGCCGACGCGATCGGCATGGTCTTCAGGGCCATCCACGAGGGAAAGCCCGACCAGCAGTTGCTCGCCTACCAATACCTGCAGACCCTGCCGGAGATCGCCAAGGGCGAGGCCAATAAGATCTGGATCGTGCCGTCGGAGATGGGCAAGGCGCTGGAGAATCTCGGCGGTCTCTTCACACCCCCCAAAAACTCGGACACCCAGTGAGCGACCCGCTGCGAGGGCCATCGCCCCGGCCGTAGGCATGGCCGGCGGCGGTCCGGCGAGCGGGTTTCTCGGGTCAGGGAGGGTTTGTGACGGGGTGGGAACTGGCTGCGGTCTGCGTGGCCGGGGTGATGGCGGGCGCCATCAACGCGGTCGTCGGGTCGGGGTCGCTGATCACGTTCCCCACGCTGGTGGCGGTGGGCATCGATCCCGTCACCGCCAACGTGTCCAACACGATCGGGCTGGTGCCGGGCTCCTTCACGGCCGCCTACGGCTACCGCGTGGAGCTGCAGGGCCAGCGCGACCGCCTGGTGCGCCTGGGCGCGGCCTCGGCGCTCGGCGCGCTGATCGGCGGCATCCTGCTGCTGTTCCTCGATCCCGACGTGTTCGAGGTGGTCGTCGTCGCGCTGATCGCGCTGGCCTGCCTGCTGGTCCTGGTGCAGCCCAGGCTCAACGCCTGGCTGGCCGAGCGGCGGGGGAGGGCGCATCCGCACGGCGGCCTGGCGTTGTGGCTGGGCGTGCTGGCCTCGGGCGTCTACGGCGGCTATTTCGGGGCCGCCCAGGGGGTGCTGCTGATCGGGTTGATCGGCATCTTCCTCGATGAGGGCCTCCAGCGGGTGAACGCCGCAAAGAACGTGCTCGCGCTGCTGGTCAACGCCGTGGCCGCGGTGCTGTTCACGGTGGTCGCGGATGTCGACTGGCAGGCCGTGGCCGGGGTGGCGCTGGGCGCGATGGCCGGCGGCTTCCTGGGGGCCAGGCTGGGCCGGCGCATCCCGGCGCCCGTGCTGCGCGGGGTCATCGTCTGCGTGGGAATCGCGGCCATTATCGTACTGGTGTACGGATAAATTTCCGGCTATCTGGGTATGAATCTGTACATGAAGGGTGATTGGGTGGAGATCGTCATTGACGCGGGAGGGTCACCGCGTACCTACGAGATCACGGCCACCCGCGCCGGCCGGCGGGTCGAGGTGAACACGCGGCGGGGGCTCGTCGAGGTCAGCGAGGTCACCAGGACCGGCACCCCGGTGCGTACGGCCCGGTTCATGTCCAGTCGCATCCTCGCCCTCGTGGAGCACCCCGCCGACGAGGTCAGCTGAAGTCCGCCGCGCGGTCCTCCGCCCACCGGCGGAACGTCAGCGCGGGCCGCCCGAGCAGCCGCTCCACCGTGTCGGTGACCCGCTCGGGGCGGGTCACGAACGCCTCCCATCCCTGCAACGCCAGGTCCACGAAGGACGGGTCGCCCCAGGCCGCCAGGAGCTGCTCGCGGGCCTCGTCCACAGGGAGTTCCTCCCAGCGCACCTCGCGGCCGAGCACCTCGCCGATGACGCGCACCTGCTCGGCCTGGGTGAGCTGCTCGGGGCCCGTGAGCACGTATTTCGCGCCGTTGTGCCCGGCGGAGGTCAGCACGTGCACGGCCACGGCCGCGATGTCCTTCTCGTGGATCAGCGACCTGGCGGCCTGCCCGAACGGCCAGCGCACGACGCCCTGCCCGATCTGGTCGGCCCACATGAGCGTGTTGGCCGCGAATCCGCCGGGTCGCAGGAACGTCCAGCCGACTCCCGAGTGCCGGATCAGCCGCTCCACTTCCTGGTGGAAGTACGCCGGCTCCCGGTCGTCCGCCAGATCCTCGACGTCCGCCGACAGGTAGACCACGCGCCGCGCGTGCTTGGCGATCGCCGTGATCGTGCCCGCGGCGCCCTCGGTGGAAGGGCCGGGCCAGAGCAGGAACACGCTCTCCACCCCGTCGAGGGCGGGCTCCAGGGTATCGGGGGAGGTCAGGTCGCCGCGTACGGTCTCGACGGGCAGTTGCGCCCGTTCGGGATCCCTGGCGAGCGCCCGGACCTCCAGCCCGGCCTTCGCGAGCCGGGTCGCCACATGCCTGCCAACGTTGCCGGTCGCGCCGGTCACCAGAATCTTTCCCATGCGGCGACCGTAGGACCTCAAGCAAACTTCAGGTCAACCCCGGGCGCACCTGGAGCGTGCCGTCGCGCCTCACGCGCGTCTCGAACATGGGCGCGGGGGCGGTCGCGGGGCCGTGTTTCACCGAGCCGTCGGCCAGCCGGAACGTGCTGCTGTGCCACGGGCAGACCACACACGCCTCGCCGTCCTCCATGACGAGCCTGCCCTGGTGCAGCGGCCCGGCCAGATGGGGGCAGCGGTCGCCGAGCACGGTCACGGCCTCGCCCCGGCGCAGCACGAAGAGCTGGATGTAGCCGAGCCTGCGCGCCACGGGACGGCCGTCGGGCAGGTCTTTCAGCGCGCACAGGTCGTGCCAGCCCAGCGGCACCAGGTGGGTGACCTGCGGGGCGTGGTTGGCCCCTGCCGCCTGCCGGTAGGCCAGGTGGCCGCCGAGGTAGGCGCCGAGGCTGCCCACGCCGAGCCCGGCGAACGACAACAACCGGCCGGGACGCTCGTGCCCGCGCATCCGTGCCAGCAGCGAGGCGGAGAACAGGCCGAGGGCGGCCACGTTCGACGCCATGTGCACGAGACCCACCCGCTGCTGCTCGCGGTGGAGGGACGACCAGTCGGTCAGTCCCGCCGCGGCCGTCGGCAGGGCGTTGGCGATGCCGGTGGCCAGCAGCAGGCGCGAGGCCCGGGGGTCGGCGCGCGCCAGGTCCAGCACGGCGGCCGACATCCAGCAGCCGAGGCTCACCGTGGCGAGTGGCGGGTGCAGCGGCTTGCCGGTGGGCACGCCGTGCAGCAGGTCGCGTACCCGTCCCTGGGGGATGCGCCGGCGCACGGCCTTCGCCAGCGCCATGACGGCTTTGTCCATGGCTCTCGACTTCTCGAGCCGATCGGCGAGGGCGACCGGCCCGGCGAAACCCCTTAGCTGCCGACGCTTCGCTCGCACTTCCTCTTTCACGACAAGTCCCCTACCCCGGCCATGAGGGCATCACTCGGACAGGTGACCTCTCGCCGCGGAGAGCTCAACCAGCTCCAGCGCGTACGAACCGAGCGAGGGCGAGCCCTCCTCGATGATCCGCACCTTCTCCCTGACCTGGGCGGCCGTCACCTTGAACAGCGGCCACGTGCCGCCCTCCGTGTGGTGGTTGGCCAGGATCGGGGCGAAGCGGTCGAGTGCCTTGGCGAACTTCGCCTCCGGCGTCTTCCTGGCCTCGAACTCGTCCCACAACTCCCGCATCCGCGCCGCCTGGTCGGCGGGCAGCAGGCCGAAGATGCGGTCGGCGGCGGCCCGTTCGGCCTCGACCTGGGCGGAGACGGCCACCGGATCGTAGAGGAAGGTGTCACCGGCGTCGATCTCCACCAGGTCGTGCACCAGGAGCATGGCCACCACCCGTTGGAGGTCGGTCCCCGGTGGGGCGTGCTCGCCGAGGACCATCGCCAACGTGCCCACGTACCAGGAGTGCTCTGCGGTGTTCTCCCGTCGCGAACCGTCGATGAGATGGTTGCGGCGGATGATCCGCTTCAACTTGTCGATCTCGATGGCGAAGGCGATCTGGGTGTTCAGGCGGTCCTCTTCTGGTGCGATAGTCACGCGCGACACCCTATTGTGCGGTGATCACCCGGGATGGTGAAATCCTGACCGGATCTCCGCTGAACAGTGCGTGACCACCCGGAACGTCGAGCGCATAGGGAAGCCCCGGAGCCCCCGCGTGGTCTCCGGGGCTCGTGCCCCTGGGGTAGGCGCGGTCCCCCAGGTCTAGTGGCCGGCCCGCGCCAGCGTCATGTCCGCGCGGAGATCAGGCGGCTCCTCGACGTCGGGCCGTAGCGAGATCCACGCTCGCCGGCCGTACAACCTGTCCAGGCCGGGGGAGGCCGTGCCCGGCGCCTCGTCGCGCCGGACGATCTCCACGATCAGGAACTGCGAGCGCGTGCGGTGCCGGTAGACGTTCGCGCTCCTGGCCCAGCACGCTGCGGCGATCTCCTCGCTGTACGCCTCGAACTCCTCGGCGCAGATCCCGGCCCTCGTCAGGATCAGCGCCTTCTCGCCCCTGGACGTGGGCGTGATCCAGAGCACCAGCGGGATCCGCCCGGCCCTGGTGTGCATCGTGGTCTCCAGGCAGACCCGCTGCAGGCGGTGCCGGGAGATCACGCACCAGATGTGCGAGGTGACCCAGTTGCGGCCGGTCCTGGTCGCGGCCGGCACCGAGATGGCGCTGCTCAGCAGGATGAAGGGCATCCACCGGCCCTCCTGGGCGGCGCCGAGCAGCGACAGCGTGAACAGCGTCAGCGCCGCCGCGAGCAGCAGCTCCGTACGGATCCGCCAGAGCCTGACGAACCGGCCGCTCCGGCCGGGGGCGGGCAGGTCCTCGTAGCCGGGGTAGATCTGGTTACGCGGGTTCCTCGGCACGTCAAGACACCTCCTCCGTCACGCGGTGCGGGAGGCGGAGCTGGTCGAAGCGCGGGTCGCGGTAGCGGCGGGCGCCGAGTCCCACCCGCTCGACGGTCCAGCCCATGCGGTGCGCGAACTCGTCGGGCTCCATGCAGATCTCCCGGTCGGCCCATGCGACGAGTTCCCGGATCCGGGACTTGATTCGGCTGAGTCCCTTGGTACCTTGTGAGTACATAGAAGACCCCTTTCGCGGCATTTTGAGGTGGCTTCTTGGCCGGTCCGACGGCTGATGGCCGGTCTCGTCGCAGGGTGGCAGCCCATATGCGGCGAGTCGGATATCGGCCTCGGACCGGCTTTTTGCGTGCTCGAATGAGCGGACTCTCGCTGCGCGGTCAGGCGATGAAGTGGTCCTTCCGGCAAGTGGCCTCCCTGGGGTGGATTCTCAGTTCCGGGACGGCGACGTTGCCGGCGAGGCGGCCCGCGTGAGGGCGCGCGATCGTGGGCGGAAGGCCTGATGCGTACGGCCGTGTGGTCATATCGGCCTCCTCACCATCCAAGGTCCCTCCTGAGATCGATCGTCCCCCTAGGCCTGCGATGCTGCAAGACTTTGGGCAAGGGAAGATTTAAGTTTCTTCGCGACTTGCTTCACGGCTTGCGATGCAACTTGCACGAGAAGAGTCATAGGTCGGTCGACCTGCCACGAACTCCGGCTTCGCCACCCCTACCGAGCCTGTCTTGCCCCTACGCTCTCCCCGTGAAAGCCTTCATGGCAAGGCCGTACGCGACTATCCATGCAAGTTGCATGTACGATTGGCCGTACGACCCACAAAGCCGGGCCCCCAAACGACCCCTTCCGGCTACACCTTCATTCCCGACAAGGAGAGTGGACGGTGCCATCGCAGCAGGGCAGTCCCACAGTACGCAGGCTCCGGCTCGGGCAGGAGCTGCGCCTCCTCCGGGAGCGAAGGAAACTCACCGGCGCCAAGGCCGCCCGCGAACTCGGCTGGTCGGCGAGCAAGGTCAGCCGCATCGAGGCGGCCAAGACCATGCCCGTCGCCGACGACATCAAGGCCCTGGCCGAGCTCTACCGCGTCGACGGGACGAAACTTGACGAGCTCTTCGGCCTGTTGCGGGATGCGGAGCAGCGCGGGTGGTGGGAAGATTACGAAGACACTCTTCCTGAGGAATACACAAGATTCCTCGGGCTTGAGGCGGAGGCGACATTCCAGCGCGACTGGGAACCCCAGGTTGTGCCGGGCCTGCTGCAAACTGAGGACTATGCCAGGGAAGTAATCCTGGCAACCCGAGGTATCGCGCGCATCACGCACAGTGGTGTCAGGAGCCGGGTCGAGGCTCGTCTCGACAGGCAGCAGCGAGTGCTCCACAGGGCCGATCCCTGCTCTGTTGTCGCGGTGCTCGATGAGTCGGTGTTGATGCGCCGTTTCGGCGAGTCCGCCGTGATGCGGGAGCAGATGGAGCATCTCCTGGAGATCTCGATGTTGCCGCACGTCAGCGTCCGGATCCTACCGTTGGATGCACTTCATCCGGTTAATACAGGCGCCTTCATTCATTTGAACTTTTCGGCGTTTGATGATGTTGTGTACCTTGAGCAGCTGTACACGGCTGACTTTGTCGAGGATCTCGAACGGGTGGCTGGCTACGAAATAGCGTTCGATCACATCCAATCGGAGGCTCTGAGTGAGGATGAATCCCGTGTCCTGATTCAGCGTAAAACCATGTTTTGGCGACGGTAGCAAAAAGCCATAAGAGGGCGATGGGGCCCTTTTGTGTATTTGGAGAGAGAATGTACATCCATACTAAGAAGGAAGCGTGGCGGAAGAGCACCTTCTGCAACGGTGCAGGAGCCTGTGTCGAGGTTGCGCCCTTGGCCGATGGCAATGTGGCGCTGAGGGACAGCAAGGCGCAGGACGGGCCCGTACTGGTCTTCACGCCAGGCGAGTGGGAAGCCTTCACGGCAGGTGTTCGCCAGGGTGAGTTCGACCTGACCGCACGAGGGGCGAGCGCATGACGAACGGCCCTGGCAAGTTGATGGCACAACTTGCAGGGCCGTTCGGGTGGAGGCATGGCACTCCTCCGGACTTCCCGCACTTCCGCAGCAGAGAAGACCTGCACATCATGGCACATCTGCGGCCGTGGTGATCAATCATCGGCGCGCATCTTCTTGGTTCGGCTCAACCATGTGATCCCGACTCCGACCAGCGCAGTCACCGCAGCGGCACTGAGTGCGGCAAGCAGGCTCCTCTGGGCCTTCGGGACGCCCTGACGTGGTGGCTGAGTGCCCTGCGTCTCCACCGTCTGCCGCCAGGCCCGGTCGATCACTGTGACGAATTGCTTGCTCTGGCGGTCCTTGGCCAGAGCAAGTCGATGGCCTCGCGTGCCCTCCCAGAAACGCCTGCCAAATTCCGTGCCGAGGAAGTCGTGGCGCGCATACTCTTGCAGCACTGGCTCAGGCATCTGGCCCACCCTGAAAAGCATCTCCCAGTAGGAGAGCACGAGATTGAGGTAGAGGTGCAGTCTCGGGTCCAGCCCGCTATCCGCTCGGTGCATCGCGCCGCTCAGTACGGGATTTTCTATCTGCAGCTGCAGGAGCTGGAAATGATGGGCCCGCTCCGCTTCTTCGCGTGAGAACTTCATTTCCCTGGCTTGCAGGAAAAGGGAAGCGCCGATGGCGATGAGCGCCAAAGCGGAGAGCACGGCGGATGCTGCGCCGTAGGTCTCGCCGATGTCACTCAACTGCGGCCAATGTGAGCTGGCGGGCAGGAGAAGACTCAGCAGCAGCGGCGAGAGCAATGTCGCCGCAAGTGCTCCAAGCGCGATCGTCGTGAGAAGGAACGCCGACGAGCGCGACGGGCGCCGAGGATGACGGGGGGCCATAGGCACAAGGTGTCATACGAACGACTCGCGCCCTAGAAGTAGCGCGTGCCGGCTCCTGTGCCGAGCACGACCAGCCTCACGGCCTTTCCTGTGCCCCGGATGATCGCTGGCACGTCGATTGGATGACGAGACGCGCCACGAAGTGTCCGATTTGTTGTCAAACGTGTGGACTGCACGGTAACCGCCCTGCATGGCATGCTCGATCCCTGGAAGACAGGATTCGAGTGGAAGTGGCGGTAGATGAGACTCCCCCATGCCCTCCCGGTGCTCGCTGTCGTCGTGTCCCTGGCGGCATGCTCGTCGCCGCCGGAGAGGGAGCCGCAACGCGGGCAGGTGGAGCAGCAGCGGGCACCCTCCACGCCCTCGGCCACGCCCTCGGCGAAGCCGACGCCGCAGCGGCGGCCGTACACGATCGCCTTCGGCGGGGACGTGCACTTCGAGGGGATGTTGCGCCCCCGGCTCTCCAACCCGCGCACGGCTCTCGGGCCGATCGCGAGCGTGTTGCGCAAGGCCGATTTATCCATGGTGAACCTGGAGACGGCCATCACCACCGGAGGTACGCCGGCGCCGGGCAAGCAGTACACGTTCAGAGCCCCGCCCAGCGCGTTGAGCGCGTTGAAGGCCGCCGGGGTCGACGTGGCGTCCATGGCCAACAACCACGGCATGGACTACATGGACGACGGGCTGGCCGACACGCTGGCGGCGATCAAGCGCAGCAAGTTCCCCGTGGTGGGGATCGGGAAGGACGCGGCGCGGGCGTACCGGCCGTACCGGAAGACCGTGAACGGCAACCGGGTGGCGATCATCGGGGCCACCCAGGTCATGGACGCGGAGTTCATCCAGTCGTGGACGGCCACGTCCGGCAAGGGCGGGCTGGCCTCGGCCAAGGACGAGGCGAGCCTGCTCCGGGCCGTACGCAAGGCGCGCAAGAACTCCGACACGGTGATCGTCCACCTGCACTGGGGGACCGAGATGCAGAAGTGCCCCAACCCGGCGCAGCGCTCGCTCGCCCCCAAGCTGGTCGAGGCGGGCGCCGACGTGGTGGTCGGCGGGCACGCCCACATCCTGCTCGGGTCGGGATATCTCAAGAACGCGTATGTCAACTACGGCATGGGCAACTTCGTCTTCTACAACTCCAGCCCGGCGACCACGGGCAGGACCGGGGTGCTGACGTTGACGATCAACGGGCGGAAGGTGCTGAAGGACACCTGGACGCCGGCCACCATCCAGGGCGGCGTCCCGGTGCCGATGAAGGGGTCGTCCAGGACGCGGGCGGTCGCGGACTGGAAGGAGTTGCGCTCGTGTACGGGCCTGTCGGCCCGGCCCGGCAAGTGATCCCTCCCGTTGGTATTCTGCTGGACAGTGCGTCCAATAGGAGGTCGCGATGCGGTGGGTCGAGTCCGGTGACGTACGCCTGGCGCTCTTCGAGGAGGGTGACCCCGATCGGCCGACGATCGTCCTCCTCCACGGCTATCCCGACACCCACCGCGTCTGGGACGAGGTGGCCGCGCTCCTGCGCGACCGCTTCCACGTGGTGCGTTACGACGTGCGCGGGGCGGGCAGGTCCTCGGCCCCGCGCGACCGGCGCGCCTACGACTTCGACCACCTGATCGCCGACCTCGGCGCAGTGCTCGACGCCGTGGGCACGTCCAGGGTCCACCTCGTGGGCCACGACTGGGGATCGCTGCAGGGCTGGGAGGCCGTCGCGCGGGAGGGCATCCGTGACCGGGTGGCCTCGTTCACCAGCCTGGGCGGGCCAGGGCTGCGGCAGATGCGGCATTTCATGCGGCACGGGCGGCGGCGTGACGTCGCGGCGCAGCGGACGAGGTCGTGGTACATCGGCGCCTTTCTGCTGCCCGCGCTGCCCGAGCTGGCCTGGGGCTCCGTCATGCCGCGGATCGTCACCCGCGCCCTGCTCGGCGAGGGCGTCACGCCACGGCCGGGGCATCCGGCGCCCACCCTGGCCGAGGACGGGCGCAACGGGCTCTGGCTCTACCGGCGCAACATGGCCGCCACGCTCGGCGGCCCGGGCCTCGACCCGAGCGTCTCCGACGTGCCCGTGCAGATCATCGAGGCCACGCGGGACCGGTTCGTGACGCCCGCGCTGCCGGCCTCGTTCGACCGGTGGGTGAGCGGGTTGTGGCGCCGCAGGCTCGCGGCCGGGCACTGGGCCCACCGCAGCCGTCCCGGCGCCGTCGCCGGGATGATCGCCGAGTTCGCCTGCCATGTCGAGGGCGCCCGGGCCGGCACGGCGTTGCGGCGGGCGCGGGTGGGGAGCGGGCGGAGGAGGTTCGGCGGGCGGCTGGTGGTGGTGACGGGGGCCGGGTCGGGGATCGGACTGGCGACGGCGCGGGCGTTCGCGGCGCACGGCGCCGAGGTGGTCTGCGCGGACATCGATCTCGCCGCCGCCCGGCGGGCCGCCGAGCCGATCGGGAAGGACCTCGGGGGTACGGCACACGCGGTGCGGGTCGATGTCGCGGATACGGAGGAAATGGAGAACTTTTCGCGAAATATCATCGCCCAATATGGAGTGCCGGACATTGTGGTGAACAATGCTGGAATCGCGGTCGTTGGATCGTTTCTCGACCACACCGTGGACGACTGGCGCAGGACCGTCGACATCAATCTGTGGGGCGTCGTGCACGGATGCCGCCTGTTCGCCGCCGCCATGGTCGAGCGCGGCCAGGGCGGCCACATCGTCAACATCGCCTCCCTGGCCGCCTTCGCGCCCTCACGGCTGCTGCCCGCGTACTCCGCCTCGAAGGCCGCGGTGAAGATGCTCAGCGACTGCCTGCGGGCCGAGCTGGCCGGGCACGACATCGGGGTGAGCGCCATCTGCCCGGGCTTCGTCTCCACGGCCATCGCCCGCAACGCCATGTACACCGGTGCGGACCTGTACGACGACGCCGTACGCGGCCTGGCGCGGCGCGGATATCCACCCGAGCGCGTGGCCGCGCACGTTCTGCGTGCGGTGCACAGAAATCAGGCGGTCGTTCCGGTCAACCTGGAAGGAAAAATCGGATACGCCCTATCGCGGATTTCGCCACGGGCGATGCGCGGGCTGGCACGGTTGACCGGAACCACGTCGGTATCCAGAAATCGCGGGTAACGATCGCACGTACGGGAGAAGATGATTCCGTGTCCTCGCCGCAAATTGATGAAGACTGCAGCCAGCCCAAAGCACTCAGGCGGCAACCCGCACAGCGCCGCAGCGCCCGGCGCGTCGAGCGCATGCTCGACGCCTGCGCCGAACTGCTCGACGAGACCGGGTACGAAGCCCTGTCCACCACCCGCATCGCCGAGCGGGCAGGCGTGGCGATCGGGTCGGTCTACCAGTTCTTTCCCGACAAGCGCGCGATCACGCAGGAGCTCACCCGGCGCAACGTCGAGGAGTTCGTCCGCCGGGTCGACCGCAAGTTCCTGGAGGAGGACCACCGAGGGTGGTGGGAGGCGGTCGACGCGATCATCGACGAATACGTCGACATGCACCGCACGGTCGCCGGCTTCAAGAGCCTGCACTTCGGTGACGTCGTCGACCTCAACCTGCTCGACTCCGACTCCGACAACAACACCGTGATCGCCGGGCGGCTGCGCGGGTTGTTCCTGAAGGAGTTCGGCCTGGCCGACAGCCCCGAACTCGACCTCGCGGTGCTGGTGGCGGTCGAGGCGGGCGACGCGGTGCTGAAACTCGCCTTCCGCCGCGACCCCGACGGGGAACCGGAGATCATCGAGGCGGCCAAACACCTGATCCGCGGCTTTCTCTCCCGCCAGCTGCGTTCATGGTCGCCGCACGACTGAGCGCTCAGTGGCCGCCCGCGTACGGCGGCTCCGTCACCAGACCGGGCAGCCAGGCGGGCACGTCGTCCGGCTGCCAGTGCCGCCGCTGGCCGAGCGCGGCCGTCGGCAGTTCCTCATAGCCCGGCGCGGCAGGCGTGCGCAGGCACGGCCCCGGGTAGGAGACGGGACGCGCGTCCCTGGCCTCCCTGATGTGCAGGCGGGTCTCCAGGGCGCGCAGGCTGCGCTCCGCCGACTCGATGGCCTCGAGACGTGCCGACAGATAGCCGGCGAGGCCGGGGACGAGGGCCGACAGTACGACAGCGCAGGCCAGCGTGAAGGTCATCTGCTTGGACACGCCCATCACGGCCCCCTTCGCTCGCTTGACAGCGGAGCATCTGCTATATGCCCTGTGACCTGCACGAACACGCTCAGGGGGCGCAGAGTTGGGCGAGTCGTTACCGATTTGTGAGTGTGTGGATTGGCCAGGCAAACGGCCGGGCGGCTCGGTAGTCTCGCGGTGTGGCGCATGTGACCCGTGAGCACCTTGATCGTCTGCTTGAGCAGGCTCTATTGGCCGACGACCACGATTCCCTGGCCAGTCGGCTCTACGACGTCGCGCTCGACTATTCCTCGGGCGACGTCTCCCGGGCTTCCATCCTGGTCCTCGCCGCCGAGGAGTGGCGGGCGGCGGGCCAGCCGGCGCGCGCGATGGAGTGTTTCCAGCGCGCGGTCGAGGACGGTGGCGAGGCGGGTTTCGACCCGCGTGCCGGCATCGCCGACACGCTCTTCGAGCTCGACAGGCCCGACGAGGCGAGGGAGGTCATCGAGACGATACGCGCCGAGGGCGACGTCTCCACGGCGACCGCCCACACGATCGCCGAGACGCTCGTCGCCTACGGAGACCTCCGGGGTGGGCTCGAATGGGCCACCCAGGCTGTCCTCGACTGCGACGAGAACGACCCCGAGCAGGTGGCGCTGCTGCGCACCCGCTACCGCATCAGGGTCGATCTCGGGCTCCCGGAGGACGAGCTCGACGAGATGGTCTCCTGACCCGATCGCCTCGCGCGACGTCGCGGCCCGTCCCAGGGCGGGGCCGCCGGTGGCCGGAGTTCGCTGCGGCATGCCCGCAGAACAGCGCCGCAGAACAGCGCCGCAGAACAGCGCCGCAGAACAGCGCCGCAGAACGGCGGCAGGATGCGAAGGGGCCGCGGCCGGACGGCCGCGGCCCCTTCGGTTATGGAGATCCGGGCGCGGCAGGCACGTTCCGCGCCCGGACGAGATGGCCGGACTGCGTGCTCACCGCAGGCCGAGGCCGTCGGTGACCCCCGTGACGCCCGGCACCGCCGACCGGCCGCCGGTCAGCATGGAGGTGCCCTCGACGCTCTCCACCGCCTTCGGCAGCAGCACGCCGATGACGTCCTCGCCGACCTCGTGGACGGGCTTGTCCAGGTCCTTCGGCGACCGGATGCGGGAGCCCGCGATGCGGTTGCTGTGGGCGGCCTGGCCGAGCGACATCTCCGCCGGCAGCTTGGCCAGCTGCGGCGTCTCGGGCAGGGACGGCAGGGAGGGCAGCGCCGGCACGCTCGACAGGGTCGACACGTCCTTCATGCCGGCCCGGCCCGGCACCGTGGGGAACACCACGGGCGAGGCGGAAGTCAGCATCGGCATGCCCCAGGTCGCCGCGACCCCGCCGATGTCGGCGCCGCCCAGCGCCGACTTTCCGGCGGCCAGGCCCGTCAGGCCCAGCTGCCTGGCCAGCCGCCCGGTCGCCATGGCCAGCTTGCCCGACTCCTCGGCGACCATCCGGCTGCCGCCAGTGCCGCCGTCGTTGATGTCCACCCTCGACTGCTCGTGGCAGAAGGACAGGGCCGAGTCCGGCGACAACACGACCGGCTTGGTGTTCGAGCAGGAGTCAGCCGTCGAGGGGGTCGCGGCCCACCACGTGACACCAGCGGTCACCGCCGCCACCGCGAGGATGCTTCGGACTTTCTGGGATGACACTGCACGTCCCCCTGATCGATTTCGCTGATCTGACGAACGCTGAACGTAGCCAGCCGGCCGGCCGGGGGAGCGCGGCTTGTCCGAAGTGTGGGGCGAACCTTACCCAGCTCCATGCCGCATGACCGCGGCATGACACGCCGGAGCTCGCGGAGCCCGGAAACCGTTCGGGTCTCCGGGCTCCCGGCCGGGCCTCAGCCGCGCTGGATGAGCAGCTCGTCGTCGCCGAGCTCCACCATGACCTTGTCGCCGTCGGCGATCTCGCCCGACAACACCGCCTTGGCCAGCTTGTCGCCGATGGCCGACTGGACCAGGCGGCGCAGCGGGCGGGCGCCGTACATCGGGTCGTAGCCCGTCAGCGCCAGCCACTCGCGGGCCGCCGGCGTGACCTCCAGCGTCAGCCTGCGGTCGGCCAGGCGCTGCGCCAGGCGGTCGACCTGCAGGTCGACGATGCGTGCCAGCTCCTCGGAGCCGAGCGCGTCGAAGAGGATCACGTCGTCGAGCCGGTTGAGGAACTCCGGCTTGAACGAGTTGCGCACCGCCCCCATGACGGCCTCGCGCTTGGCGCCGTTCTCCAGCTTGGGATCGACGAGGAACTGCGAGCCGATGTTGGAGGTGAGGATCAGGATCGTGTTGCGGAAGTCGACCGTGCGGCCCTGGCCGTCGGTCAGCCGCCCGTCGTCGAGCACCTGCAGCAGGATGTCGAACACCTCGGGGTGGGCCTTCTCCACCTCGTCGAGCAGCACCACGGTGTACGGGCGCCGCCTGACGGCCTCGGTGAGCTGGCCGCCCTCCTCGTAGCCGACGTAGCCGGGGGGCGCGCCGACGAGCCTGGCCACGCTGTGCTTCTCGGAGTATTCGCTCATGTCGATGCGGGTCATCGCCCGCTCGTCGTCGAACAGGAACTCCGCCAGCGCCTTGGCCAGCTCGGTCTTGCCCACACCGGTCGGCCCGAGGAACACGAACGAGCCCGTCGGCCTGTCGGGGTCGGCGATGCCGGCCCGGCTGCGGCGTACGGCGTCGGAAACGGCCTGTACGGCCTGCTGCTGGCCGATGAGCCGCCTGCCCAGCTCCTCCTCCATGCGCAGCAGCTTGGCCGTCTCCGCCTCCAGGAGCCGCCCCGCGGGAATGCCGGTCCACGACGAGATCACCTCGGCGATGTCGTCGGCCCCGACCTCCTCCTTGACCATGGTGTTGTCGGGCTGCGCCGCCTCGGACGCGGACTTCAGCACCTGCTCCAGCCGCGGCACCTCGGCGTACATGAGCCGGGACGCGGCCTCGAAGTCGCCGTCGCGCTGGGCCCGCTCGGCGGCGCTCCTGGCCTCGTCGAGCTGCTTCTTCAGCTCGCCGACCTTGTTGAGCCCGGCCTTCTCGTGCTCCCAGCGGCCGACCAGGGCGTTGAGCTCCTCCTGGCGGTCGGCCAGCTCCTGGCGCAGGCGTTCGAGCCGCTGGACGGAGGCCTCGTCGGTCTCCTTGGACAGCGCCAGCTCCTCCATCTTCATCCGGTCGACGTTGCGCTGGAGCTGGTCGATCTCCACGGGACGGGAGTCGATCTCCATGCGCAGCCGCGAGGCGGCCTCGTCGACCAGGTCGATGGCCTTGTCGGGGAGGAAGCGGTTGGTGATGTAGCGGTCGGACAGCGCGGCGGCGGCCACCAGCGCGCTGTCGGCGATCTGCACCTGGTGGTGGGCTTCGTAGCGGCCCTTGAGCCCGCGCAGGATGGCGATCGTGTCCTCGACCGTGGGCTCGCCCACGTAGACCTGCTGGAAGCGGCGCTCCAGCGCGGGGTCCTTCTCGATGCGCTCGCGGTATTCGTCGAGCGTGGTAGCGCCGATCATGCGCAGCTCGCCGCGGGCCAGCATGGGCTTGAGCATGTTGCCGGCGTCCATCGCGCCCTCGGCGGCCCCCGCGCCGACGACGGTGTGCAACTCGTCGATGAACGTCACGATCTGCCCGTCGCTCTCCTTGATCTCGGAGAGCACGGCCTTGAGCCGCTCCTCGAACTCGCCGCGGTATTTCGCGCCCGCCACCATCGCGCCCAGGTCGAGCGAGATCAGCCGCTTGTTGCGCAACGATTCGGGCACGTCGCCGGCCACGATGCGCTGGGCCAGCCCTTCGACGACGGCGGTCTTGCCGACGCCCGGCTCGCCGATGAGCACCGGGTTGTTCTTGGTGCGGCGGCTGAGCACCTGGATGACGCGGCGGATCTCGGAGTCGCGGCCGATGACCGGGTCGAGCTTGCCGCCCCTCGCGTGCTCGGTCAGGTCGACGCCGTACTTCTCCAGCGCCTGGTAGGTGTCCTCAGGGGTCTCGCTGGTGACGCGGGCGTGGCCGCGTACTTTCTCGAAGGCGTCGAGCAGCGCCTGCGGCGTCGCGCCCTGAGCCTTCAGCAGGTCGGCCACGGGTCCGCCGTCGGCGGCCAGGCCCACCAGCAGGTGCTCGGTCGAGACGTAGAGGTCTTCGAGCCGGTTGGCGTGCTGGGCGGCGGTGTTCATGACCGTCAGGAGGTGGCGCGAGCTCGACGGCGCCCCCACGGTCGCGCCCTGCGCCTTCGGCAGCGTTGCCAGCTGCTCCTCCGCCCGCGCCCGCAGCGCGCGCCAGTCGGCGCCGACGGCTTCGAGCAGCGGTACGGCGGTGCCGCCGGTCTGGGAGAGCAGCGTGGTGAGCAGGTGAACGGGGGCGATCTCGGGGTTGCCCTCGGCGGCGGCACGCCGCATGGCACCCGAGAGCGCCTCCTGGCTCTTCTGGGTGAGCTTGTAGTCCATCTTTTCTAGGCCCCCGGTGGCAGCTCGTAGCGGATCAGCGCTCGGACCATCCGCATCTCGGCACGCAGGCGGTGAACCTCCTCCCGCAGCCGCAGCGCTTCGTTCTCGAGCTCGAGAATCCGCTTGATGCCCGCGAGGTTGATGCCCTCCTCCTGGGAGAGCCGCTGCACCTCGCGGAGCTGGATGATGTCGCGTGTCGAGTAGAGGCGGCCGCGCCCCGCGGTGCGGCCGGGGCTGACCAGCCCCAGCCGGTCGTACTGGCGCAGGGTCTGGGGATGCAGCCCCGACAGCTGCGCGGCCACCGAGATCACATAAACGGGTGTGTCATCTGACAGGTCGAAATAGTTGGCGTCCATCGGCTACTCGCTTCTGGCTCGCTGAATGAGCTCAGCGCGTGGGTCCTCACTGGCGTTGGCGGTGTTGAACTCGGTGAGGAGCTCGCGCGACTTGTCGTCGAGCGTCTTCGGCACCACCACTTCGACTGTCGCGAGCATGTCGGCCTTGGTGCCGTCTTTGCGGGTGACGCCCCTGCCGCGCACGCGGAACGTGCGGCCGTTGGGCGTGCCCGGGGGGATGCGCAGCGTCACCGGCATGCCCTTGAGGACGGGCACCTTGATCTCGGCGCCCAGAGCGGCCTCCGTGAACGTCACCGGGACGGTGATCGTCAGGTTGTCGCCCGACCGGCCGAACACGGCATGCGGTTTGACGTGCGTCTGGATGTAGAGGTCGCCGGCGGGGCCGCCGTTCTCGCCCGGGGCGCCCTTGCCCTTGAGCCTGACCCGCTGGCCGTCGGCCACCCCCGCGGGGATGCGGGCCTGGATGGTGCGGGTGCTCTTGGCCCGGCCGTTGCCCTCGCACACGGGGCACGGGTCGTCCACGATCAGCCCGCGGCCCTTGCAGTCGCGGCAGGGCTCGGAGAAGGCGAAGTTGCCCAGGTTGCGGCTGGCCGCCCCGGTGCCCTCACAGGTGGGGCAGACCCTGGGGGTCGTGCCCGCCCTGGCGCCCGTGCCGGTGCACGCGGCGCAGGCGGCCGAACTCGTGAGCCTGAGCGACACCGTGGTGCCCTCGGCCGCTTCGGTGAACGTCAGCGTCACCTCGGACTCGACGTCCTGGCCGCGCCGCGGCCTGGACGTGGTCGAGGTGCGGGTGGAGCCGCCCCGGTTGAACAGCCCGCCGAACAGGTCGCCGAGCCGGTCACCCGCGCCTCCGCCGGAACCCGGCTGCGCCGTGCCGCCGAACAGGTCGCCGAAGTCGAACGGGAACCCGCCACCGCCGCCGGCCCGCTGGCCGCCCACCCCGGACCCGAACAGCGTGCGCGCCTCGTCGTACTCCTTGCGGCGCTTGCTGTCGGACAGGACGTCGTACGCCTCGGAGACCTCCTTGAACTTGGTCTCCTTGGTCGCGTCGCCCTTGTTGGTGTCGGGGTGGTATTGCCTGGCCAGCTTCCGGTAGGCCTTTTTGATCTCGTCGGCGGTGGCGGTCTTGGGCACACCAAGGACGGCGTAGTAGTCCTTCTCCAAGTAGTCCTTGGTGCTCATCTACGGCCCTTCGTCCTCGTGTCAGTTGTCGTCGTCATCGGACGCGGGAGTGGCGTCCTCGGGCTCGGCGACGGCCACCCGCGCCGGGCGTAGCACCCTGTCGCCCATCCGGTAGCCGAGCTGCAGCACCTCGACGGCGGTCGGCTCGGTCACCTCGGTCGAGTAGCTGTGCATCAGCGCCTCGTGGACCGTCGGGTCGAACGGGTCGCCCTTCTGTCCGAAGGGACTGAGCCCCAGCTTGGTGAGCACCGCTTCCAGGGACTCCGCCACCTTCGCGAAGCCTCCGGTCAGCTCGCCGTGGTCGCGGGCCCTTCCGATGTCGTCGAGCACGGGAAGGAGCTCTGTCAGCGCCCCCGCGACCGCCTGCTCGCGGACCGCCACCCGGTCGCGCTCGACCCGCCTGCGGTAGTTGGTGTATTCGGCCTGCAGCCGCTGCAGGTCGGCGGTCCGCTCGGCGAGCTGGGCCGCCAGCTCGCCGTTCTGCGCCTGCGGCGCCTCGGCGGGCGCCTCCTGCTCGTCGGCCGGGGCCTCGCGCACCTGGCCCGTCTCGGGGTCGATCTTGCGGTTGTCGCGGATCACTGGCTCCTCGTGCCCGTTTTCACGCGCCGGCATCACTTGTCCTTCTTCGGCTGGTCTTCGTCGACGATCTCGGCTTCGACCACGTCGTCATCGGCCTTCTGGCCCTCCTGACCGGACGCGGCGTCCTGCGGGGCGCCCTCGCCGCCGGCCTGCTGGCCCTGGCTCTGGGCGTAGATCGCCGAACCCATCTTCTGGCTGACGGTGGCGAGCTTCTCCGCCGAGGTGCGGATGACGTCGGTGTCGGTGCCCTCCAGAGCCTTCTTCAGCTCGGCCAGGGCGTCGTTGACCTCGGTCTTGATCTCGCCGGGGACCTTGTCGTCGTTCTCGCGGAGGAACTTCTCCGTCTGGTAGGCGAGCCCGTCGGCGTTGTTGCGGACCTCGGCCTCCTCGCGGCGCTTCTTGTCCTCCTCGGCGTACGACTCGGCCTCGCGCATCATCCGCTCGATGTCGTCCTTCGGCAGCGCGGAGCCGCCGGTGATCGTCATCGTCTGCTCCTTGCCCGTGCCCAGGTCCTTGGCGGAGACGTTGACGATGCCGTTGGCGTCGATGTCGAAGGTGACCTCGATCTGCGGGATGCCGCGCGGCGCCGGGGCGATGCCGGTCAGCTCGAACGTCGCGAGCTTCTTGTTGTAGGAGGCGATCTCGCGCTCGCCCTGGTAGACCTGGATCTGCACCGACGGCTGGTTGTCCTCGGCCGTGGTGAAGACCTCGGAGCGCTTGGTCGGGATCGTCGTGTTGCGCTCGATGATCTTGGTGAAGATGCCGCCCTTGGTCTCGATGCCCAGCGACAGCGGGGTCACGTCGAGCAGCAGGACGTCCTTGACCTCGCCCTTGAGCACGCCGGCCTGCAGGGCGGCGCCGATGGCGACGACCTCGTCGGGGTTGACGCCCTTGTTGGGCTCCTTGCCGCCGGTCAGCTCCTTGACGAGCTCGGAGACGGCGGGCATGCGGGTCGAGCCGCCGACGAGCACCACGTGGGCGATGTCGGCCACCTTGATGCCGGCGTCCTTGATGACCTGGTTGAACGGGCCCTTGGTCCGCTCGAGCAGGTCGGCCGTCAGCCGCTGGAACTCGGAGCGCGTCAGCTTCTCGTCGAGGTGCAGCGGACCCTCGGCCGAGGCCGTGATGTAGGGCAGGTTGATGTTGGTCTCGGACTGGCTGGACAGCTCGATCTTGGCCTTCTCCGCCGCCTCGCGCAGGCGCTGCAGGGCCATCTTGTCCTTGGCCAGGTCGACGCCGTGGGCGTTCTGGAAGCGCTTGACGAGCTCGTCGACGACGCGCTGGTCCCAGTCGTCGCCACCGAGGTGGTTGTCGCCGGAGGTGGCCTTGACCTCGACGAAGCCGTGGCCGTCCTCCTGGCCGACGTCGAGCAGGGACACGTCGAAGGTGCCGCCGCCGAGGTCGAAGACCAGGATGGTCTGGTCCTGCTCCTTGTCGAGCCCGTAGGCGAGGGCCGCGGCGGTCGGCTCGTTGATGATGCGGAGCACGTTGAGGCCCGCGACCGTGCCGGCCTCCTTGGTGGCCTGGCGCTGGGCGTCGTTGAAGTAGGCGGGGACGGTGACCACCGCGTCGGTGATCTTCTCGCCCAGGTAGGCCTCGGCGTCCTGCTTGAGCTTCTGCAGGACGAAGGCGCTGATCTGCTGCGGCGAGAACTTCTTGCCGTCGATCTCCTGGGACCAGGTGGTGCCCATCTCCCGCTTGACCGACCGGATCGTCCGGTCCACATTGGTGACCGCCTGGCGCTTGGCGACCTCGCCGACCAGGACCTCGCCGTTCTTCGCGAAGGCGACCACGGACGGCGTGGTCCGCGAGCCCTGCGCATTCGCGATGACGGTGGGCTCACCGCCCTCGAGGATCGAGACGACGGAGTTGGTCGTCCCAAGGTCGATACCTACCGCACGTGCCATGAGTGAGTCCTTGTGGTCAAAGTTGAGTCTGGCAGACTCAAGCTAACGGATGTGTGTCGTCTTTGGCAAACGACTTGAGCCTACTCGACTCAACCCTCATGAGCGCCGAGACATTCCCGCAACAAAGGCCACATCACGCGCAACGGGGCAGCGGGTTCTGAGGTTCCGCGCACAGCGAAACCCCCGGCGCCGCGGGGGTGCGTCGCCGGGGGTTCGCGGGGCGGGCTGCTCGCGTTACGGCTTGGCGCCGTCCACCACCTTGCGCTCGCCGAGCGGCTTCTTGAGCTTGACCGTGGTGGTCTTCTCGATCGCGATCATGATGCAGGAGACGTTCTTCGCCTTGGGGGACGTGCCCTCGTACAGGGTGACCGTGACGCGCTTGGACGTCTCCTTGACCTTGACGCGGTCCAGCACCGTGCAGGGCTCCACCCCCGACTCCCACGTCAGCTGGAGCTCCTTGCCCTTGGCGACCGGCTTGGCCTTGGCCCAGCGGGCCTTGTGCACGTTGATGGCGTCGCCCGTCGGCTTGACCTGCTTGGGGCCCTTCGGGGGCGCCTTGCTGGGCACGGTGCCGACCGGGTTGGACACGACGGGCGGCTTGTCCTGGCTGGGGGAGGAGACCCGCTCGGCAGGCTGGGCCGTGCCGCAACTCGTCGCCAGCATCAGACATCCGGCCAGAAGGGGCGCTGTCATTGTCCGCATACCCCTACCACGGATCCCGCCGGCCGCCGGTTCACCATAGTCTGGTCATGTGCTCCGTCAGGCATTGCTCGCTGTCTCCAAGAGCCGGCGCGCCGAGCGCCTCATCGCCGCGTCGCCGCTGACCAGGGATGTGGTCAGGCGCTATGTCGCCGGCGACGTCGGCGGCGCGGTCGACGAGCTGTCCCGCAGGGGGTTGCGCGTCTCCGTCGACCACCTCGGCGAGGATGTGACCGGCCGGGTCCAGGCCGAGGACACCGTGATCGCCTACCTGTCGCTGCTCCGCCTGCTGCCGGCGGGCGCCGACGTTTCGGTCAAGCTCACGGCGCTCGGGTTGCGGCTGTCGGAGGAGCTCGCCTTCGACCACGCCGCGGCCATCTGCAGGGCCGCGGCGGCCAGGGACGTCACCGTGACGCTCGACGCGGAGGAGCACGACACGATCGCCATGCTGCACGCCGTGCACGCCGCGCTGCGCAAGGAGCACCCCGACGTGGGCGTGGTGGTGCAGGCCTACCTGCCCGACTCGCTCGACCGCTGCGAGCAGCTCGGCGACGCCAGGGTGCGGCTGTGCAAGGGCGCCTACACCGCTCCCGGCGCCTACACCTCCACCGCCGACATCGACCGCTCGTTCGTACGCTGCCTGAAAGTGCTGATGGCCGGCGCCGGCTATCCCATGGTCGCCACCCACGACCCCAGGCTGGTGCGCATCGCCTCGACACTCGCCGTGCTCGACGGCCGCGACCCGGCCGGCTTCGAATACCAGATGTTGTACGGCGTGCGCCCCGACGAGCAGGCCCGCCTGGCTGCCCTCGGCTTCACGATGCGCGTCTACGTCCCCTACGGCGCCGACTGGTATCCCTACCTGATGCGCCGGCTGGCCGAGCGCCCCCGCAACCTGGCCTTCTTCCTGCGCTCCCTGCTGTCGCGGGGCTAGCCCGCGATGCCGGGGACGGGCCGGTAAGCTGCATCAGCGTCTATTCCTCGAGGGGCGGAAATGATCGCGATTCTGGGCACGGGCAAGATGGGCGAGGCGCTGCTGTCCGGGCTGCTGCGCGCCGGCTTCATGCCCGGCGACATCATGGCCACCACGCGCAGGGCCGAGCGGGCGCAGGCGCTGCGCGAGACCTACGGCGTGCGCACCGTCACCAACTCCGAGGCGGCCAAGGCGGCCGACACGCTGGTCCTCGCCGTCAAGCCCCAGGACATGGCCACGCTGCTGGCCGAGATCGCCCCCTACGTGCCCGCCGACCGCCTGGTGATCACCGCCGCGGCCGGCATCACGACGTCGTTCGTGGAGCAGCGGCTCGGCGTCGAGGTGCCCGTGGTCAGGGTGATGTCCAACACGCCCATCAAGTTCGACGAGGCGATGAGCGTGATCTCGGCGGGCGCGCACGCGGGCGAGGAGCATCTCAAGCTCACCGAGGCGCTGCTCAGCCCCGTCGGCAAGGTGCTGCGCATCCCCGAGTCGCAGCAGGACGCCGCCACCGCGCTCTCCGGCAGCGGCCCCGCCTACTTCTTCTACCTCGTCGAGGCCATGGTCGACGCGGGCATCCTGCTCGGCATGCCGCGGGCGGCCGCGCTCGACATGGTCACCCAGTCCATCGTCGGCGCCGCTGTGATGTTGCGCGACTCGGGCGAGCACCCGGTGATCCTGCGCGAGGCCGTCACCTCTCCTGGCGGCACCACGATCGCGGCCATCGCCGAGCTCGAGCGCCACAGCGTGCGGGCCGCGTTCCTGGCCGCCATCGAGGCGGCTCGCGACCGCGGCCGCGAGCTCGCCTCCGGCTGACCGCTCAGGCGTCACGCCGCCGCAGCAACACGGCGCCGACGATCATGGTCACGGCGATCCAGGCGAGATAGACGCCGAAGCCGCTCCACGGGCCGAGCGAGGCGTTGCGGACCAGCGGGACGGCCACCTGCATGCCCGCGTTGGTGGTGAAATGGTCGGCCACCGTCCGGCTCACCTCGCCCGGCAGCATGCCGGCGATCTGGGGCAGCACCAGCATCAGCGCGATGGCCGAGACGATCGCGCCGGGCGTGTGGCGTACGAGCGTGCCCAGCGCCAGCCCGAACAGGCCGCACGCGGTGAGGTAAAGGCCGCAGCCCACCACCGCCCGCACGGCCTCCGCCATGTCGAGCGAGGGCGGCTGGGTGATGGCGACGCCCACGGCGAGCGAGGCGGCCGACGCGAGCGTGCACACGACCAGGGAGGTGACCGTGAACACCACGATCTTGCCGGTCAGCAGGCTCATCCGCCTGGGCACGGCCATCAGCGACGTGCGGATACCGCCCGTACGGTATTCGCTGGAGATCACCAGCACGCCCAGCGTGGCGATGGACAGCGACGCGAACATGATGCCTGTCAGGCTCAGCATGACGGTCTGGGCGCCGGGGATGGCGTCCTCGGTCGAGCCCCTGGCGGCGGAGGCGATGAGCGTGCCGATGCCCAGCATCAGCACTGCGGTGACGGCCAGCGTCCACATCGTGGAGCGGACCGAGCGGATCTTGGTCCATTCGGACCTGAGGATGTCGATCATGAGGTGAACTCCAGGCTGTCCTTGGTCAGCTCCATGTACGCCGCTTCCAGCGAGGGCTGCACGAACGTCAGCTCCGCCAGCGGGATCCCGGCCCGCGCGGTGAGCGTGCCGATCTCGACCGGGCTCATCGCGGTCACCCGCAGGTGGTCGTGGTGGAGCTCGCCCACCTTGATCAGCTCGGCGACCTCGGCCAGCCGGGGCGAGCGCACCCGTACGTAGCCCTGCGAGCTGCGCCCGATGAACTCCTCCACGCTCGTGTCGGCGATCAGCATGCCCTTGCCGATCACGATCAGATGGTCGGCGGTCTGCGCCATCTCGCTCATCAGGTGGCTGGAGACGAACACCGCGCGGCCCTCGGCCGCCAGCTCGCGCATGAACGTGCGGATCCACAGGATGCCGTCGGGGTCGAGCCCGTTGACGGGCTCGTCGAACAGCAGGATCTCCGGGTCGCCGAGCAGCGCGGCGGCGATGCCCAGGCGCTGCGACATGCCCAGCGAGAACCCGCCGATCCGGCGCCCCGCCACCTCGCGCAGGCCCACGGCCTCCAGCACCTCGTCCACCCGGCCGTTCTGGATGCCGTTGCTCTGCGCGATGGCCAGCAGGTGGTTGCGGGCGCTGCGCCCGCCGTGCACCGCCTTGGCGTCCAGCAGCGCGCCCACCTTGCGCAGCGGGTGTCGCAGCTCGGCGTACGGCAGCCCGTCCACGAGCGCCGTGCCGCCCGACGGCCGGTCGAGCCCCAGGATCATCCGCATGGTCGTGGACTTCCCCGCGCCGTTGGGGCCGAGGAAACCGGTCACCCGGCCGGGCTCGACGTCGAACGACAGGTCCGACACGGCTACGGTCTTGCCGTAGCGCTTGCTCAGGTTCGTTGCCCGTATCGCGGTCATGATCCCAGCGTGCCGTCGCGCGAGGTCGTGTGCCTCCTGCGCGGGAACCGCTTCCCGCGCGGGGGTCTGGGAGCCTGGTCCTACTCTCCCGGGTGGACGAGCGCCGCCTCGTAGGCGACGATCACCGCCTGCGCCCGGTCCCTGACGCCGATCTTGGCGAACAGGTTCGTCACGTGGTTCTTGACGGTCGAGGGGGACACGGACAGGGCCGCGGCGATCTCGGCGTTCGACCGGCCGCGGGCGATCAGCACGAGGATCTCCCGCTCGCGCTCCGTCAGAGCGGCCACCCCGGCGGGCGCCGGGCGCCGGGGGCCCGCGTCCAGGGCTCCTGCAGCCCGTACGAACGTGCCGATCAGCCTGGTGAGCAGGCGCGGCGCGACGGCGGACTCCCCCCGGTGCACCACGCGCACGCCCTCGATCAGCTCCTCGGGGGAGACGTCCTTGGGCAGGAAGCCGCCCGCGCCCGCCCTGAGGGCCGCGACCACGTTCTCGTCCAGGTCGAACGTGCTCAGCGCGAGCACCCGGACCTCCGGCAGCTCCGACGTGATCAGCTCGGTCGCGCGAACCCCGTCGAGGCCCGGCATGTGCAGGTCCATCAGCACCACGTCGGGGCGCAGCCGCCGGCTCAGGTGCACCGCCCGCTCGCCGTCGCCGGCCTCGCCGACGACACACATGTCCGGCTGGGCGTCGAGCATCAGCTTGAAGCCCACGCGCACCAGCGCATGGTCGTCGGCCAGCAGCACTTCGATCACGGTGTCTCCAGGGGGATGCGGGCGTGTACGCGGAAACCTCCTTGCGGGGCGCGGGGCCCTGTGGAGAGCTGGCCGCCGCACAGCGCCACCCGCTCGGCCATGCCTCCGAGCCCGAACCCCGGCGACCCGGTCCCCTTCGTGCTGCCGTCGTCGACCACCTCGACCTCCACGGCGTCCGGTTCGTACGCGAGCCGCACGCTCGCCCGCGCGCCGGGTGCGTGCTTGCGCGTGTTGGTCAGAGCCTCCTGCACGATCCGGTACACCGCGTGGTCCACGACGGCGGGCAGCGCGACGGGCTCCCCCTTGACGGTCAGGTGCGCGGGCAACCCCGCCGACCTGGCCTCCTTGATCAGCGTGGGCAGCCGCTCGGCCCCCACCCCCGTGGCGGCGTCCGGCCCTTCCTGGCCGTCGGCCCTGAGCACGTCGAGCAGGCGGCGCATCTCGGACATCGCCTGGCGGGCGGTCTGCTCGGCGCTTTCCAGGGCGTCCCTGGTGACCTCCTGCTCGGCTGGCAGCGTGGCCCTGGCGCCGCCGACCAGGGCGTTGATCACGGTGATGTGATGGGCGACCACGTCGTGCAGCTCCCTGGCGATGCGCCGCCGCTCGGCGCGGACCGCGGCGTCGGCGGCGTCGCGCCTGCCGCGTTCGTTCAGCTCGGTCCTGAGCCGGACGAGCTGCCCGACCCCGACGGGCACGCCGATGTTGAACAGGGCCGCGACCCAGCCACCGTTGACCTGGTCCAGCTCCAGCACTGTCGCGTAGGCGACGATCGCCGCCGCGGAGGCGATCGCGGTCGTGCGGCCGGCGGTGTAGCGGCCCAGGCTGTAGTAGGCGATGAGCGCGGGGACGTTGCTGGACGGCGCGACGTCCGCCGTCACGCCGACCGCGTTGATCGCGGTGACCAGCGCGGTGACCAGGACCGGCCGGTGGCGCCGCATGAGCAGGAGCATGACGGCGACCAGGTACGGCAGCGCGGTCAGGGCGAGCGCGGTCCTCTCCATGACGAGCATGACGGGGATCCCGATGATCCCGGGGGAGCCGAGCACGATCACCAGCGTCCTGTCGAAGACCTTGGGACGCCGGAAGAAGCGGATGAGCCTGAGTAAGGACCGTGCTGGGCGCACGCTAAGACACTAAGTCACGAATCGGTGCGGTCGCGGGGAGATGTCCACCGGATGAACCCGGGCTACAACGAGGTGTCTGCGCTGCGGTAACGTCGGCGGGACAGGGCGATCGCGGAGGGGTGGCATGAGCCGGTCGACACAGGTGATCTGGGACGACGCTCTCACCTCCTACGATTTCGGCCCCGGCCATCCGCTCGCCCCCGTGCGGGTCGAGCTGACCATGGCGCTCGCCCGCGAGCTCGGCGTCCTCGACAAGGTCGAGGTGGCCGGATGCGTGCCCGCCACCGACGACGAGCTGGCCATGGTCCACGAGCGCGACTACATCGAGGCCGTCAGGCGCGTGTCCGCCGACGGCCGGCCCGATCTCGGCGCCGGGCTCGGCACCACCGACAACCCCGCGTTCAAGGGCGTGCACGACGCCTCCGCGCTGATCGCCGGCGCCTCGCTGGCCGCCGCCCGCGCGGTCTGGGAGGGCTCGGCCGAGCACGCCGTCAACATCGCGGGCGGGCTGCATCACGCGATGCCCGCCACGGCCAGCGGGTTCTGCGTCTACAACGATCCCGCGCTGGCGATCGCGTGGCTGCTGCGCCAGGGTGCGGGCCGCATCGCGTACGTCGACGTGGACGTGCACCACGGCGACGGCGTGCAGGCGGCGTTCTACGACGACCCGAGGGTCCTGACGATCAGCCTGCACGAGAGCCCGCGCACGTTGTTCCCCGGCACCGGGTTCCCTCATGAGACCGGCGCCGACGGCACCGCCGTCAACGTGGCGCTCCCCGCCGGCTGCGGCGATCCCGGCTGGCTGCGGGCCTTCGACGCGGTCGTGCCGCCGCTGCTGCGCGAGTTCGGGCCGGAGATCCTGGTGACGCAGCACGGTTGCGACAGCCACGCGCTCGACCCGCTGGCCAACCTGATGCTCAGCCTCGACGGCCAGCGCACCGCCTACTCCGCCCTGCACCGCCTGGCTCACGAGACGGCGGGCGGCCGGTGGATCGCGACGGGCGGCGGCGGTTACGAGCTGGTGCAGGTGGTGCCGCGGGCGTGGACACATCTCATCGCGGAGCTGGCGGGCCATCCGATCGATCCGGCCACGCCGACGGGCGCGGAGTGGCGCCAGTTCGTACGCGATCGCACCGGCGAGACGGCGCCGCTGACCATGACCGACGGGCGCCATCCGGAATTCAACGACCTTTCCGGTGGTTATGACCCATCTGACCCCATTGACCGTGCGATCATGGCGACCCGAAACGCGGTCTTCCCCCTGCACGGGCTCGACCCCCTGCCCTGACGAGGAAGAAAAGCAGTGCTGAGCCGCGACGAACTCCGAGAGCACCTTGTCCAGAGCCGCATCGCCGGCGATGTCGCGACCTCCCGCGAGAACAACCTCGACCACTACAGTTCCCTGGCCAACGGCGATCCCTACTACATGCTGGGGCTCACGTTCGACCAGCCGTGGTCCTACCGCGACATCCTGGCGCTGATGGCGAAGTCCGCAGGCGTGGTCTCCGACCCGTCGCACCGCTGGGGCCAGGACACCATCGACCCCGACCTGACGATCGACGCGGTCGACGCCATGGCCGAGCGCGTCGCCGCCGTGCTGTCGCGGCCCTGCCCGTCCGTGTTGTTCGCCACCGGGCACCCGACCGGCCTGCTCGCCGTGCACCTGCCGCTGGCCAGGCTCTGCGCCGAGCGCGGCGCGCGGTTGCTGACCCCGGGGGAGGGCTGGACGTACTCCGGGTCGGGGTTCGCCCGGCCGCGGCAGATCCGCTATCTGCAGGGCGTCGCGATGCTCGACGACAAGGGCGGGTTCGTGCACACCCACGACGCCGACCCGATGCGCCACATGTTCTCCGAGCTTGACGGCGAGCTGCCCGATCTGGTTATCGCCGACCACGGCTGGGCAGGAGCGGCGGGAGAGGCAGGTGCGCCCACTGTGGGGTTCGCCGACAGCAATGACCCGGGGTTGTTCGTCGGTGAGGCTGAAGGGAAGATTGACGTAGTAGTGCCACTTGACGACAATGTGCTACCGCGATATTACGCTCCGTTGACGGAGCGGCTCGTCACTCTGGTCTCACGAGCCCTTCACGTCTAATTCGGTCCTCCCCATACCGTCTTTTCGCGCCTGCATTCCAAGAGGCTCGCCGTCCCTTTGCCAACTTTTGGCGGCGCTCCGGCGACTCTTATGTGTGGCAACTTGGACAGTTCCAACGTCCGGGTGAGGTGCTCGGCCCGGCTGCTGGCCAGCGATTTTGCTGGTTCGGCTGACAGGCGGCTCCGTTGACTGAGAAAATAGGGGGTTTGCGCACTCGGAGTCCCGACTTACGCTGACGGCAGTACACGTGCGTGAGCAATGGCACCAGTGGGGATAACCCGTAAACACGTGCGGAAGAGGCGTCCGATGGGTGCAGGCGAAAGACCTCTCAGTGAGGTGAAGTTCCTGACCGTTGCTGAAGTGGCCACGGTCATGAGGGTGTCCAAGATGACGGTGTACCGGCTCGTCCACTCTGGCGAGCTGCCGGCCATCCGAGTCGGCCGGTCGTTCAGGGTGCCTGAGCAGGCGGTACACGACTATCTGCGGGAGGCCTACATCGAGGCTGGTTAGCGTAGCGACGTGGACGACCATGTCGTGAGTGCTGTCGCGGGAGAGGCCCGGTCGCCATAAGACGCGACCGGGTGCTCACCCCCCAATGGGCGATCTACCGCCGATCGCCGGTAGTCTGTGAGCCGGTGTGCGCTCGCACTCCGTTCAGACTTAGTCACGACCTGGGGGTCCCGTGGGCTCTGTGATCAAGAAGCGCCGTAAGCGGATGGCGAAGAAGAAGCACCGCAAGCTGCTCAAGAAGACGCGCATCCAGCGGCGCAACAAGAAGTAACACCGACGCAGCTGCGAGGCGCTGATGACCCACACTGTGCTCGTCACCGGGGTCTCGCGCCACATAGGCGCCCGGGTGGCGAGCGAACTTGCCGCCGACCCGGACATCGGCCGTGTCATCGGAGTGGACACCGTGCCGCCCCCCTCGCTCACGCGAGACGGTGGCATCTCGCTCGGACGGACGGAGTTCGTCCGGGTGGATCTGCGCAGCCCTGACATCGCGCAGGTGATCGCGGCCGCGGACATCGGCACCGTTGTGCACATGAGCCTCGTCAGCGCTCCGTCAAGGAGCGGCGGCAGGGCCGCCATGAAAGAGCACAACGTCATCGGCACCATGCAACTGCTCGGTGCCTGCCAGCGGTCGGCGACCGTGCGGCGCGTGGTGGTCCGCTCCACCACCGCCGTCTACGGCTCGTCGCCGCGCGATCCGGCGGTGTTCACCGAGGACCTGGAGCCGCACGACGGCCCCAGCCACGGCTACGCCAAAGACGCGGTCGAGGTCGAGGGCTACGTCCGGGGTTTCGCGCGGCGCCGTCCTGACGTGACGGTGTCGCTGCTGCGCTTCGCCAACTTCATGGGTCCCGGCGTCGACTCGCCGTTGACGCGCTACTTCACCCAACCGGTGTTGCCGACCGTGCTCGGCTTCGACCCCCGGCTGCAGTTCGTCCACGAGGACGACGCGGTCGAGGTGTTGCGGCGGATGGCGACAGAGGATCACCCCGGCACGTTCAACGTGGCCGGGGTGGGCGTGTTGCTCCTGTCGCAGTGCACGAGAAGGGCGGGGCGGCCGTCGCTGCCGCTGCCCGCGCCCGCCTTCACGACGCTCGGCAGCGCCGCGCGCGGGCTCGGTCTGGTCGAATACTCGCCCGAGCAGCTCAGGCTGATGAGCCACGGACGGGCGGTCGACACCTCCAGGCTGGAGAACGAGCTCGGGTGGAGGCCCAAGTTCACGACCGCCGCGGCCTTCGACGACTTCCTGCGCTCGCGCCGCCTGCAGCCGTTCGGAGGTGCGCGGAGTTGAGCGTTCCCGACGAGGACGACGCTCGCGTCATCCCCATCAGCGCGGCGCCGTCCTACACCGGCGAGCCCGAGCCCCTGGCGAAGCTCCTGGCCTTCCTGCGCAGGCGCATCAGCGGCGACTACGACGTCGACGAGTTCGGCTACGACGCCGAGCTGACCGACAAGGTCGTCCTGGAGCTGATCAGGCCCCTCTACCACCACTGGTTCAGGGTGGAGACGGCCGAACTGAAGAACATCCCGGACGAGGGCGGCGCGCTCGTCGTCGCCAACCACTCCGGCACGCTGCCCGTCGACGCGCTGATGTTGCAGGTCGCCCTGCACGACGAGGCGGGCAGGGCGCTGCGGCTGCTCGGCGCCGACCTGGTCTACCAGCTGCCGCTGCTCAGCCACCTGTCCCGCAAGACGGGCCACACGCTGGCCTGCCGCGAGGACGCCGACCGGCTGCTGCGCAAGGGTGAGCTGGTCGGCGTGTTCCCCGAGGGGTTCAAGGGCGTCGGCAAGCCGTTCTCCGAGCGCTACAAACTGCAGCGGTTCGGCCGTGGCGGCTTCGTGGCCTCGGCCATCCGTGCCGGGGTGCCGATCGTGCCCACCGCGATCGTAGGGGCCGAGGAGATCTATCCCAAGCTCGGCGACCTGAAGTTCCTTGCCCGGCTGCTCGGCCTCCCCTACCTGCCGATCACGCCGTTCTTCCCGCTGCTCGGGCCGCTCGGCCTGGTGCCGCTGCCGTCGAAGTGGGTGATCGAGTTCGGCGAGCCGATCCGCACCGACGACTACGAGCCGTCGGCCGCCGACGATCCCATGCTGGTCTTCAACCTCACCGACCACGTGCGCGAGGTCATCCAGCAACTGCTCAACGAGCTGCGGTTGCGGCGCGGGCCGGCTTTCCCGCTCCTTCTCTGACCGCCCGGTCTCGCACGGGCGAGGGCGCCTATGCGCTGGCCGGCTCGAGCGGGTTGCGGCGAGCTCTCCGTGACCGGCCTTCCGCCGGGGGGACAGGTCGTCAGCCCTGCGTGCGGTAGTGCCTGCGCAGGGCGATGCCCGCGGCGACGCCGCCCGCCACGGCGCCCACGCCCGCGGCGATGGGCAGCGCCGTCAGCGTGGCCTTGCGGCCGGTCCTGAAGTCCCTGATCGGCCAGTCGTGCTTCTTGGCGTATTCGCGCAGTTCGCTGTCGGGGTTGATGGCCACGGCGCGCCCGACCAGCGACAACATCGGCAGGTCGTTGGCGGAGTCGCTGTAGGCCGTGCACTGGGTCAGGTCGAGCCCCTCCCTGCGCGCCAGCGCCCTGACCGCCTCCGCCTTGGCCGGGCCGTGGAGCAGGTCGCCGACCAGGCGCCCGGTGTAGACGCCGTTGCTCGACTCGGCGACCGTGCCGAGCGCGCCCGTCAGCCCGAGCCGCTGCGCGATGACCCTGGCCAGCTCGACGGGGGTGGCGGTGACCAGCCAGACCCGCTGGCCCGCGTCGAGGTGGCTCTGCGCGAGCGCCCGCGTGCCGCCCCAGATGCGGTCGGCCATGACCTCGTCGTAGATCTCCTCGCCGAGGCGTACGACGTCGTCGACCTTGGCGCCGGCGACGAACGCGAGCGCGGTCTCCCTGGCCACCGCGATGTGCTCGGGGTTCTCGTTGCCGCGCAGCCGGAACACCGCCTGCCCCACCGCGAACTTGAACAGGTCGGACGTGGTGAACAACCCCCGGGTGGCCAGTCCGCGGGCGAAGTGGTAGATCGAGGCGCCGCGCATCATCGTGTTGTCGACGTCGAAGAATGCCGCCGACTGGAGGTCGGGCTCGACCGGCGCGACGGTGACCGCTGCCTGTGCCGCGGCCTCGCCGGCGGCCTGGGGCTCCGTTTCGTGTCGTCGTCGCATTAGCCGCCACATGCGCTTCAGCTTATCGACCTACCCGGGGGCGACCAGACCTTTGATGTAGTCGAGGTAGCCCTCGGCCTGGGCCAGCTGATCCCGCTTGAGCTGCTGCAACATCGGCGCGACGACCTCCTGCTGGTGGCGGGCGAATTTTTTGATCTTCGGAGAGCGTGGTTCGGCCCGTCTCAGCCTGCTGATCCCCGCGCGCGTCGATTCCTCCATGTCCTTCAGCGTCCTGCCGACCAGCGGGCCGCCGTTGGACGAGCCGAGCAGGCTGGCGACCTCTTCCGCGCGGGCCTTGGCCGAGCGGAGCTCGCGCTCGCCGCGCGCGGCCTCGTTGGTGCTGAGCCCGACGAGAGCGCTCTCCGCGGCGCGCTTGAGAGGGTAGAGGGAGTCGCCGGGGACCGCCTGGTAGGTGGCGAAGGACGCGACCATCATGGCCGCCGCCAGTCCGAAGGCGGCCAGCTGCGACAGCAGCGGCCTCGGGCGCGCGGGCCGGCGGTGGGCGTGTCGTGGGCGGGCCGACCTCTCGGGCAGGAGTTCGCCGGTGATCGGCCCGGTGATCGGCCCGGTGATCGGCCCGGTGATGGGCGCGGTGGTCGGCCCTGTGACCAGCTCGGCGCGGAGCCGGTCGCGGAAGGCGGGGTCAGGGGCGCCGCCGAGAGGCAGCCTGGGCAGGTCCGTGAGATGCTCGAGCACGCGCTCCCGCCGTTCGCGTGCCCTACCCATGACGGCTCCCTTACGGATCCTGCTGTGACATTTGCCTAACGAGGTGCGGATGGTGGAGGTTACGCCAGGTCGTGCTTGAGAGCCCTGGCCAGCGCCCGGATGGCCCGAAACTGCAGCGCTTTGATCGCTCCGCTCTTCTTTCCCATGATGAGCGCGGTCTCCGCGAGCGACAGGCCGTGCAGGAAACGCAGGACCACGCATTCCTGCTGTTCGGGATTGAGATCCCGGACGGCACGCAGCACCCGGTCGTTGATGATGGCCGTGACCACGGCGTTCTCCGGAATGTGCGAGCCGTCGAGCGGGACATCGATCACTTCTCCCGTCGGCACCTCGAGCCGGTAGCGGCCGGACTTGAAGTGGTCGGTCACCAGGTTTCGCGCGATGGTCACGAGCCAGGCGCCGAAGTCGCGGCCCTGCCAGGTGAAGTCGGCGATTCTGCGCAGCGCGCGCAGGAAGGTCTCGCTGGTCAGGTCCTCGGCGAGGGGGTGGGAGCCCACCCGGAAATAGATGTAGCGGTAGACGAGGTCCACGTAGCGGTCGTAGAGCGTGCCAAACGACTCCGTGCAGCCGCTCTTGGCATGAAGCACCAGCGTACGTACGTCATCGGGCACTTCTTCGTGCACGGCGAGCTCGCCCGTCAGGGCAGGCGCGGCGCCCGCTGGCGCAAGCAGCCCGGCGAACGGCGACGAGTCAGGCATCCGGTATCCCTGGGGGTAAGGGGTGCGGCTGCTCGAACACTCTAGAAATCAACCGGAAATTCCACAATCCACAGCATGCTGGCATGACTAGGCGTAATCGGAAGATACCGTGTTACCGCGAACCCCCGCCGCCTGCGGCGCGCATCTCGCTGCCCGTGGCCCCCAAGGGCGGCCCGAGCAGGCACGTTTCGTCTACGGCTACCGGCTGGGAGGCATAGTCCGGCAGCATTGGAGTCACCATGGAGATCCTCGTTGCTGTCATAGCCCTTGCCGGTGCGCTCCTGGCCGCGTTCGCGGCGGGCGCCCTGATCCAACGCCTGAGGGACGAGCCGGACGGGTGGTTGATCGCCTGGACCGTCGCGGTGACCGCGCTCGCGCTGTCACTGGGCGTGATCGCCATCGGCTCCTTCTTCGGGTTCGGCAGCGTCACGTTCCGGATCTACCAGGTGACGGGGTCGTTGCTGGCCCCGCTCTGGCTGGCCGTCGGCATGGTGCAGCTGCTGGCGGAGAAGGCGCCGCCGAGATTCCTGTCCTGGTTGTTCGGCATCGCGCTCACCGTCGTCTCTGTCGCGATCATGATCTTCGACCCGCTCCGCGTCGAGCAGATGGGCCAGGCGCTGCCGTCGGGCTCGGCCGCCTGGGCGATCATCCCCAACTACCTGCTGACCGGCGTGCACGCCATCGACGCGCTGGTGATGCTGGCGATGCTCGTGGTCGCCGGGCTCAGGTGGCGCGACGGCGACGAGTACGACACCGACAACCTGCACGCCTCGGCCGTCATCGTCCCGTCAGGGCTGGCGCTCGTGGGCGCGATGCGGTTCTCGGTGCCCGCGATCTTCACCACGGCGCTGCTCGCCGTCGCCGCGGCGGCCGTCTGGTACACCGTGCTGCGGCCCCTGGCGCCGTACGAGGACGACGAGGACGATTTCGCCCCCGAGCGCGACGAGCGCCCGCCGCGCGGTGACGATCGCTCTCAGCGCCGCGACGTACGGGCACAGCACCGCGAGGAGCGGCCGGCGCCCGCGGTCCCGCCGGGGGAGCGCCCGATGTTCCGCGACGAGCAGCCGGGCCACCGGGGCCGGCCGGAGAGCGTGCCCGCCGCCGACCCGCCGCGCAGATCGTCGGGGCTGGGCGATCTGGTGGCCGAATATCGCGCGGGCGACCAGGAGGTCGACTACGCCGCCCGCATGGCGCCGCCGCCCGACGCCGGGCCCTCGACCGGCTACATCATGAACGGCGCGCCGCCCGCCGGCGCGTCGTCCCAGCGGCCCGACCTCGCCATGCCGGGCACGGGGTCGGTCTTTCCCGGCGCCGACGTGTTCACCCCGGCGCAGCAGCAGGCCGGCGGCAAGCCCTCGCCCAACATCTACGGCCTGCTCACCGTCTTCACGATCATGGACGGCGCGGGCGACGCGTTCGACATGCTGGCCGAGGCCACGGTCGAGGCGGTGCGCCGCGGCGAGCCCGACACGCTCGTCTACGCCTGCCACGCGGTCAAGTCGGCGCCCCTGCAGCGCATCGTCTACGAGCTCTATCGCGACGAGATCGCCTACCGCGACCACCAGCGCCAGCCGCACGTCGAGAGGTTCATCAACGAGCGGCAGGCGATGGTGCTGGCCACCAACGTCATCGAGCTCAACGTCAACGCCGCCAAGGTGGTGCCGCTGCCGACGGTGATGTTCTAGGCGCTGAGCGCGGCGCGCAGGCGGGTCTCGTCGACCCGCCAGAAGTCGTGCTGCACGCCGTCGATCAGCGTGACCGGGATCATCTCCCAGTATTTCTCCTTGAGCTCCTCGGAGGAGTCGATGCTGACCTCCTCCCACGGCACGCCGAGCTCGCCGGCCACTCTGGCGATGACCTCGCGCGCGTCGTCACACAGGTGGCAGCCGGGCTTGCCGAGCAGGGTGATGCGATGCATGAGGCCAACGGTATGCGAGACGTCCGCCACTCCGCGCCCGCGACTTTGTGCATCGGTTCACAAAGGGATTAACCTGAAAGACGGTTCGATTCCGTTCACCGCGGTCCCCAAGCCGCCTGTTCCCTGGAGCTCCGGCACGTGAAGAGCCCGTCCCAACCCCGTGACCGCGGCATTCCCGAGGCGACGGTCGCCAGGCTTCCGTTGTACCTGCGGGCGCTGCACGGGATGGCCGAGCGGGGCGTCGCGACCGTCAGCTCCGAGGATCTGGCCGGGGCCGCCGGGGTCAACTCCGCGAAGCTCCGCAAGGATTTGTCACATCTCGGTTCGTACGGCACGCGTGGCGTAGGCTATGAAGTCGAATACCTCGTCTACCAGATCTCGCGCGAGCTCGGCCTGACGCAAGACTGGGCGGTCGCGATCGTGGGAGTCGGCAACCTCGGGCGTGCGCTGGCCAACTACGGCGGCTTCGTCTCCAGGGGCTTTCGGGTCGCGGCGCTCGTCGATGCCGACCCCGAAGTCGTGGGCGACACCATCGCGGGATTGAATGTGGAGCACATCGACGACCTGGAAGCCGTGATCGTTCAGCGTGGAGTCTCGATCGTGGTTCTGGCGACACCTGCGGTGGCGGCGCAGAAGGTGTGTGATCGCGTGACAGCCGTGGGAGTGACCAGCATCTTGAATTTTGCCCCAGTTGTGCTTTCGGTCCCGGACGGCGTCGATGTCCGTAAAGTCGACCTATCAATCGAACTGCAGATTCTCGCGTTCCACGAGCAACGCAAGGCTGGGGGGCCACTCATGGCGGTGGACAGTCAATGAGTGTTCTGGCTATCGGACTCAGCCACCGGACGGCGCCGGTGGCCCTGCTCGAGCGCGTCTCGGTGACGGGTGACGCCCTCGCCAAGCTCCTGCACGACGTGCAGGGCGACCCCTGCGTGGCGGAGGCCATGGTCATCTCGACCTGCAACCGGGTCGAGGTCTACGTCACGGTCGACCGCTTCCACGCCGCCGTCACCGCCGTCAGCCGCCTGCTGGGCGTGCACTCGGGCGTCCCCGTCGAGGAGCTCACGCCACACCTCTACGTGCACTACGAGGAGCGGGCCGTCGAGCACCTGTTCTCCGTGGTGTGCGGCCTCGACTCCATGGTCGTCGGCGAGGGTCAGATCCTCGGCCAGGTCCGCCGCTCCCTCAAGCTGGCACAGCGCCGCGGCACCGTCGGCGCGACCCTCAACGAGCTGGTCCAGCAGGCGCTGCGGGTCGGCAAGCGGGCCCACCACGAGACCGGCATCGACCAGGCCGGCGCCTCCCTCGTCACCGCGGGCCTCACGCTGGCCGGCGACCTGGCCGGGCGGCGGGCGCTGGTGGTAGGCGCGGGCTCCATGAGCTCGCTGGCCGCCGCCACGCTGGCGCGGGCCGGGGTCACCGACATCGTCGTGGCCAACCGCACGTACGACCGCGGCGCCCGGCTGGCCGAGTCGGTCGGCGGCCGGGCGGTCGAGTTCTCCGCCGTGGCCGACGAGCTGGCCGGCGCCGACCTCGTCATCACCTGCACAGGCGCGGGCCGCCACGTCATCACGCCCGGCATGCTGACCCGGCCCGTGTTCCTGCTCGACCTGGCGCTGCCGCACGACATCGACCCCTCCGTACGCGCCGTGCCCGGCGTCACGCTGGTCGACCTGGAGACGATCCAGGACTCCGGCGTCGGCGCGCGCGAGGGCGACGCGGTCGAGTCCGTACGCGCCATCGTCGCCGAAGAGCTGCGGGCCTACCTCGACGCCGAGCGGGCCTCCAGGGTCACGCCGACCGTGGTGGCGCTGCGCAGCAAGGCGGCCGGCGTCGTCGAGTCGGAGCTCGGCCGGCTCCTCATGCGGATGCCCGACCTGGACGAGCGGGCGCGCGACGAGGTCGCCATGACCGTGCAGCGGGTCGTCGACAAGCTGCTCCACGAGCCGACCGTGCGCGTCAAGCGGCTCGCCACCTGCCCGGGCGGCGATCATTACGCCGAAGCGCTGCGCGAGCTGTTCGGCCTGGATCCGACGATGCCCGAGGCAGTGAGGGAGGTGGAGCTGTGACCTCGCTTCCGCACGCGTTGCGGCTGGGCACACGCCGCAGTCTCATGGCGACCACGCAGTCCCAGATGGTGGCCGACGCCTACATGGAGCGCACCGGCCGCGCGATCGAGCTGGTCGGCATCACGACCTTCGGCGACGTGACCAGGGCCCACCTCGCGCAGCTCGGCGGCACGGGCGTGTTCGTCAGCGCGCTGCGCGACAAGCTGATCGACGACGAGGTCGACTTCGCCGTCCACTCGCTGAAGGACCTGCCCACCACGCAGGACCCCCGCTTCACGCTGGCCGCGCTCCCCGCCCGCCACGACCACCGCGACGCGCTGGTCGGGCCGCGCAAGTTCGCCGATCTCGCCCCCGGAGCCAGGGTCGGCACCGGCTCCCCCCGCCGGGTCGCCATGCTGAGCGCCCTGCGGCCCGACCTCGAATACGTCCCGATCCGCGGCAACGCCGACACGCGCATCGGCAAGGTCACCTCCGGCGAGCTCGACGCCGTCGTGCTCGCCTCCGCCGGCCTGAACAGGATCGGCCGCGACGCGGAGGTCGCGCAGATCTTCGAGGTCGAGGAGCTGCTGCCCGCCCCCGGGCAGGGCGCGCTGGCGGTGGAGTGCCGCGCCGACCGCGCCGACCTGGTCGAATTCCTCGGCGTGCTCGACGACCCGCGCACCCGCTCCGCGGTGACGGCCGAGCGCGCCGTGCTGAACGCGCTCGAGGCCGGATGCTCCGCACCGGTGGGTGCGTTCGCGGCCGATGACGGGCACACTCTGAACCTGACCGCAGTGGTCGTCTCGCTCGACGGCCGCGAGGCGGTCCGCAAGTCCGCCGCCGGCTCACCTTCGGAGGCTGCTAACCTGGGCCGCCTCCTGGCGGCCGAGATGATCTCCGAAGGGGCCGACAGATTGATGGGGGAGCAGTCCCATTGAGCTCCGATAGTCCAACCTCCGGTCTCGTCGCTTTCGTGGGCGCGGGACCCGGCGATCCCAAGCTGCTCACGCTCCGCGCCGCCGAGTTGCTCGGTAAGGCCGGCGTGGTGGTGCTCGACACGGAAACGCACAGCCCGCTGCTGGGGCACTGCCGCGAAGGCGTCGAGGTCGTCGAGGACGATTTCCAGTCCGCCGTCAGGCGCGCCGCGCGCGGGGAGGTCGTGGTCCGCCTGTGCGAGGGCGACCCGACGCTGTTCTCGTCGATCACCGAGGAGGTCGCGGCCTGCGCCGCGGCGGGGGTGGACTTCGAGATCGTGCCCGGCGTGCCGGCCGCGACCGCCGTGCTCGACTACGCCGGCATCCCGGCGGCCGCCGAGATGCCGGAGTTCAGGGTCGTCGACGCGGCCCAGGACCAGGACTGGGCCGTCCACGCCGCCTGCCGCGGCACGCTGGTCATCTACCACGGCATCGGCGACGCCGTGGCCATCGGCAAGGCGCTCATCGCCGGAGGCAAGCCCGACACCACCCCCGTCGCGGTGACCAGCGGCGGCACCACCACCGAGCAGTACACCGTGGTGTCCTCGCTCGGCCGGCTCCAGGCCGACCTCAAGCACGCCGGGTTCACCGAGCCGGCCCTCATCGTGGTCGGCGACGCCGTGGAGTCGCGCGACAGGCTGTCGTGGTTCGAGACCAAGCCGCTGTTCGGGTGGCGGGTGCTGGTGCCGCGTACGAAGGAGCAGTCCCGCAGCCTGTCGGAGCAGCTCATCTCGTACGGCGCGGTGCCCGAGGAGGTGCCGACCATCTCGGTCGAGCCGCCCCGCACCCCGCAGCAGATGGACCGCGCCATCAAGGGCCTGGTCACCGGGCGCTACGAATGGGTGGCCTTCACCAGCGCCAACGCGGTCAAGGCCGTGCGCGAGAAGTTCGAGGAATACGGCCTCGACGCGCGCGCGTTCGCCGGGCTCAAGGTGGCCGCGGTGGGCGACGCGACCGCGCGGGCCCTGGTCGAGTTCGGGGTCAAGCCCGACCTGCTGCCGTCGGGCGAGCAGTCGTCCGAGGGGCTGGTGGCCGAGTGGCCGCCCTACGACTCGATGCTCGACCCGATCAACCGTGTGCTGCTGCCGAGGGCCGACATCTCCACCGACACGCTCGTGGCCGGGCTCACCGAGCTGGGCTGGGAGTGCGACGACGTCACCGCCTACCGCACCGTGCGGGCCGCGCCGCCGCCCGCGCCCATCCGCGAGGCCATCAAGGGCGGCGGCTTCGACGCCGTGCTCTTCACGTCGTCGTCCACCGTGCGCAACCTCGTGGGCATCGCGGGCAAGCCGCACAACGTCACCGTGATCGCGGTCATCGGGCCGCAGACGGCCAAGACCGCCGAGGAGTTCGGGCTCCGCGTCGACGTCATGGCCGGAAAACCGTCCGCGTCCGCCTTGGCCACCGCGTTGGCCGAGTTCGGAGCCAAGCAGCGCCAGGCGGCCGTGGCCGCCGGCGACACCCCGCGCCGGCCCTCGCAGAACCGCCGCGGCGCCAGGAGGAGGGCCAGATGAGCGCGCGATTCCCCGTCGCCCGTCCCCGCAGGCTGCGCAGGAGCCCCGCCCTGCGCCGCATGGTGGCCGGCACCAGGCTGCACCCCGCCGACCTGATCCTGCCCGCGTTCGTCAAGGAGGGCATCGCCGAGCCGCAGCCCGTGGCCTCGATGCCGGGCGTGGTCCAGCACACCCGTGACTCGTTGCGCAAGGCCGCCCACGAGGCCGCGCAGGCGGGTGTGGGCGGGCTGATCCTGTTCGGCATCCCGGCCGTGAAAGACGCGCGCGGCTCGGCCGCCGACGACCCCGACGGCATCCTTCAGGTCGCGCTGCGCGAGGTGAACGCCGAGGTCGGCGACGCCGTCGTGGTGATGGCCGACACGTGTCTCGACGAGTTCACCGACCACGGGCACTGCGGCATCCTCACCTCCTCGGGCGACGTCGACAACGACGCCACCCTGGAGCGGTACGCCTCGATCGCGGTCGCCCAGGCGGCGGCCGGGTCGCAGATGGTGGCGCCGAGCGGGATGATGGACGGCCAGGTGGGGGCGATCCGGGCGGCGCTCGACGGCGCCGGCCACGGCGACGTCCCTATCCTGGCCTACACCGCGAAATACGCCTCGGCCTTCTTCGGGCCGTTCCGCGAGGCCGCCGAGTGCGCGCCGCAGTTCGGCGACCGCAGCACCCACCAGCAGGATCCCGCGGGCCCGCTGGAGGAGGCGCTGCGCGAGCTCCGCCTCGACCTCGCCGAGGGCGCCGACGCGGTCATGGTCAAGCCGGCCATGGCCTACCTCGACGTCATCACCCGCTTCCGCGACGAGGCCGACGTGCCCGTGGCGGCCTACCAGGTGAGCGGCGAATACGCCATGATCGAGGCTGCCGCGGGCAACGGCTGGGTCGACCGCGACCGGACGATCATGGAGTCGCTGGTCGCGATCAAGCGTGCGGGGGCCGACCTGATCCTCACCTACTGGGCCACCGAAGTGGCGCGGCGGCTCTAACCGAGGGGTTCCCGTCAACGCGTGAGGCGCGTGCGTTAGAGTGCGAGCAGACGAGAAAGCTGTGACACGGCTGCCGTTACGGCCTCGACCTGGCACGCACATGAGCAGGTTCTCGTCAGGCAACCAAGTGCCGGTGTGTCCCGCGTGTGCGTACGGCCCGGAGCCGGGACCTCCTCAGGCGCTGGACTCGACGGGAGACACCAATGGTGGGGGTACCACTGGCTCGGCGTACCAGAAAACGTTCGCGGCCTACACGCATCGATCTCGTGCTCGAATACGCCGCGATGGGCTGGCCCGCGGTGCCAGGGGCGTTCCCGCTGCGACAGGGACCGCGCGCCTGTTCGTGTGACCGCCTCGGCTGTCCCGACCCCGGCGCCCATCCGCTGTCGCCCGCCTGGCACCTGCAGGCCACGACCGACCCGGCGCTGCTCACGCGCTGGTGGCAGGCCGAGCCGGAAGCCAACGTGATTCTTCCCACCGGCCGCGTGTTCGACGTCTTCGACGTGCCGCTCGCGATCGGACTCTCCGCACTCACCCGCATCGACAACGCCGGAGCGCACTCAGGCCCGGTCGCCGCCAAAGGCGACCGGGTCTTGTTTTACGTGGCGACACGGGGCAACCCGGAGGACGAGGACGAGTGGTGGTCGTGCCACCTCGACTGCGACCCCGCCACGATCGACGACACGCCTGGGCTGCGCTGGCACTGCCGTGACAGCTACGTCGTCGCGCCGCCCTCCACCCTGCCGGCCGGCCAGCCGGTCTCCTGGCTGCGGCCGCCCGACGGCCTGCCCCTGCCCGACCCGCTGCGCATCCTGGAGTGGCTGGCCGACTGAGGTCATGACCGGCGGATGTCGCGCTGGTCGACCTCGGTCACGACCTGCGCCACCGTGGTGAAGTCGTCGTCGACGTGCAGCACCGTGAGCCCATGGTGCACGGCGGTGGCGCACACCAGCAGATCGATGGGTCCGGCCGAGCGGTGCTGGCCTTTCTGGGTGAGTTTGTACTGTGCGTTCTCCACCCAACGCCAGGCGGTCTTCGGGACTGGCGCGAACTCGCAGAGCGTGTTGAGCTCCTCTTCCAGGTGGTCTCTATGGGCGGGGCCGGTGGCCGAATAGAGGAACTCCGTCCTGGTGGGCTCGCAGATCCGGAGCGGTTGCGTGGTGATCCGGTCGGCCCACTCCTCCAGCACATCGGTGTTCCGCAGGAGATGCCACAGTGCCGACGTGTCGACGAGGTAGGACATCAGGTGATGGCCCTTTTCCAAGCCGCTTTCGCCGCGCGGCGGGCCTGTGCCGCCTCGTCGAACTCGCCACGCTCTGCCCGGGCGGCCAGCTTCTCCAGGGCCTCGATCCGCCTTACCCGGGCGACGTACTCACGGAGGGCGACGTTCACGGTCTCCTTTTTGGTCGTCGTTCCCATCATGCGCATGGCCTCTTTGAGGGCGTCGTCATCGACGTCGATCTGTGTTACGGCCACGAATCCTCCCGATGTTGATGACCCTTATAGATAGCATACATCGCCATCATGGCGAGGTCGTCCCGCGACGAAGGGCGAGAGGGCCCGCGGCTAACCTGGGTCGGGTGAGCCGTACACAGAACTCCGAGGACCTGTTCGCCCGCGCCCGCCGGCTCGTGCCCGGGGGCGTCAACTCTCCGGTGCGCGCGTTCGGCGCGGTGGGCGGCACGCCCCGCTTCATGGCCTCGGCGCAGGGCCCCTACCTCACCGACGTCGACGGCAACCGCTACGTCGACCTGGTCTGTTCCTGGGGCCCGATGATCCTCGGCCACCGCCATCCCGCGGTCGTCGAGGCCGTGTCCGAGGCGGCCGCCCACGGCTTCTCCTACGGCACCGCCACGCCCGGCGAGGTCGAGCTGGCCGAGGAGATCGTCGGCAGGATGGCGCCCGTCGAGAAGGTGCGCCTGGTCAGCTCCGGCACCGAGGCGACGATGAGCGCCGTGCGGCTGGCGCGCGGCTTCACCGGGCGGTCCAAGGTGATCAAGTTCGCCGGGTGTTACCACGGGCACGTCGACGCGCTGCTGGCCGCGGCCGGGTCGGGGGTGGCGACGTTCGGGCTGCCGGACACGCCGGGCGTGACGGGGGCGGCGGCGGCCGACACGATCGTGCTGCCGTACAACTCGGTCGAGGCGGTCGAGCAGGCGTTCGCCGCCGGCGACGTCGCGTGCGTGATCACCGAGGCGTGCCCGGCGAACATGGGGGTGGTCCCGCCGCGCGACGGCTTCAACGCGCGGCTGCGCGAGTTGTGCACGGCCCACGGCGCGCTGCTCGTCGTCGACGAGGTGCTGACGGGCTTCAGGGTCTCGCGCTCCGGCTGGTACGGCCTCGACCCGGTCGACGCCGACCTGATGACGTTCGGCAAGGTCATGGGCGGCGGGCTGCCGGCGGCGGCGTTCGGCGGCCGGGCCGACGTCATGGCCCACCTGGCTCCTGAGGGCCCCGTCTACCAGGCGGGCACGCTGTCCGGCAATCCGCTGGCCTGCGCGGCAGGGCTGGCCACGCTCCGGGCGCTCGACGACGACGCCTACGCGCGCGTGGACGCCGCGGCGTCCCAGGTGGGCGGCGCGGCCTCGGAGGCGCTCGCCGCGGCGGGGGTGCCGCACCGGCTGCAGCGGGCGGGCAGCCTGTTCTCGATCTTCTTCACGGAGTCGGAGGTCACGAACTTCGAGGAGGCGAGGACACAGGACACCGCCGCGTTCACCGCGTTCTTCCACGCGATGCTGGAGCAGGGCGTCTACCTGCCGCCGTCGGCGTACGAAGCGTGGTTCCTGTCGGCCTCGCACGACGACGAGGCACTCAACCGCGTCGCCGACGCGCTCCCGGCGGCGGCGAAGGCGGCCGCGGCCGCGGCCGCGGCCTAGGCCGGCCGCGCGAGGGTGCTCCCCAGGCGCTCGGGGCTCCGCCGGACGCGGCGGGGCCTGCTGCCGGAGTAGAGCACGCCCGCGATGATGAGCGCCGCCGCCAGCACCGTGGGCCAGGACAGCGGCTCGCCGGTCACCGGCGCCGCCGACGACATGCCGAACACCGGCACGAGCAGCGCGTACGGCCCCACGGTGGAGGCGTCGTAGCGGCGCAGCAGGAATCCCCAGGCGCCGAAGCCGCCCAGCGTGGAGACGAACGCCACGTACGCGAGGGACAACCAGCCCTCGAGCGGCGCGTCCAGCGTCGGCGCGCCCTCCAGCAGGAAGGACATGAGCAGGAGCGGCGGCGTCGACAGGGCGCTGACCCAGACCATGAAGCGCAGCGAGTCGGGGGGCGCGGCCCTGCGCTGGATGATGATGCCGACGCTCCAGGCGGCCGCGGCGGCCACGCAGAGCGCGAAGGCTCCGATCGGGCCCGACACGCCGAAGTCGAAGGCGACCAGGACGAGCCCGCAGAACGCGACGGCCAGCCCCGTGAGGCGGCGCGCGGTGAGCTGCTCACCGAGCAGCGTCGCCGCGAACAGCACGGTGAACAGTGCCTGCGTCTGCAGGGCGAGCGAGCTCAGCCCGGTCGGCATGCCGGCCCGCATGCCGACGAGCAGCAGGCCGAACTGGCCCACGCCGATGGCCGCGGCCACCCCGGCCACCCAGCGCCATGCGACCCCCGGCCGCCCCACGAACAGCAGGGCGGGGAACGCCGCCAGGGCGAACCTGAGGCCGGCGTACTGCAGGGGTGCGAAGTGTCGAAGGCCGGTCTGCATGACGACGAAGTTGAAGCCTCAGACCAAGCGCGGGAGCTCGCCGCGAGAGAGCGACGTAGGAGCCAACGAGTGGCGAAGCGGGCGCGACCATGAGCACGCGGCTATGCCGACGGCGAGGGCGAGGTGCCGGGGGCTCATTCAGCGAGCGGGCTTCTGGTAGCGGATGCGCTGCTCGCGGGCCTGCTCGGCGAGGACCTTGAGGTACGAGACGGTGTCGGGGCGCTGCCTCTTCAGCTTGATGATTCTCATGCATCTATTTTCATCTGCTACACAATCAACCACAAGCGAGACTTTCTACGCTAAACCATTTAGACTGGCTTACATGTTGGACTTGAACCGGCTCAAGGCTCTTCACGCTGTGCACGTCTACGGGTCGGTCGGCGCCGCCGCCGACGCGCTGATGGTGACCCCGTCGGCGGTGTCCCAGCAGATCGCCAAGCTGGAACGGGAGACCGGCGCCAAGCTCATGGAGCGCAACGGCCGCGGCGTACGGCTGACCGACGCGGCCGGCCTGCTCGCCGAGCACGCCGAGCGCATCCTCGCCCTGGTCGAGACCGCGGAGGCCGACTTCGAGGCGCTGCGCGGCGAGGTCGTCGGCCGGCTCAACGCCGCCGCCTTCCCCACCGCCTCGCGCGGCCTCATGCCCGCCGCCCTCGTCGCGCTCAGGGGACGCCACCCCGACCTGTGGGTGCAACTGCACGAGCGCGAGCCCGAGCGCGTCGTGCGCGACGTGGCCAGGGGCGAGCTCGACCTGGGCGTGATCCAGGACTGGCTCAACAGGCCCATGGCCATCCCCGACGGCCTGTCCAGGGCCACGCTGCTCGACGACATCGCCGACGTCGCGATCCCCGCCGACCACCCGCTGGCGGGCAGGAAGGAGGTGGAGCTGGCCCAGCTGCACGGCGAGCGGTGGATCAGCGGCTCGCCCGGCACCGTCTGCCACGACTGGCTGGTCTTCACGTTGCGCAGCGCCTCGATCGAGCCGGTGATCGCCTGCATGGCCGAGGAATATCCGACCCAGCTCGCGCTCGTGGCCGCCGGGCTGGGCTGCGCGATCGTGCCCCGGCTCGGCCGGGACTGCGTGCCCGACGGCGTGAGCCTCGTTCCCCTCAGGCCGCGCCAGTCACGCCGCATCTACGCGATCTGGCGCTCCGACGCAGCCCGCCGCCCCGCGATCAGGGCCATGGTCGAGGCGCTCGCCGAGGCCAGCAGGACGCAGGAGAACGCCTGGGCGGTCAGCTGAGCGTGACGGCCACGATGCCGCCGACGATCACGCCCGCCGCCAGCAGCCTGCGCCGCAGGTCGCCCTCGGCCAGCAGCCGCCCGCCGAGCAGAACCCCGATCAGCACGCTGACCTCACGGGCCGGCGCCACCACGCTCACCGGCGCCATCGTGAAGGCGAACAACACCAGCACGTACGAAACGAAGATCAGCACAGCCGTCCCCACGATCCGGAACCGGTGCTCGCGCCACACGGGCAGCACCAGCTTGCGCCGCGTGCCCAGCACGACGGGCGCGAGCACGAGAGCACGGGCGGCCTCGCCGAGGTAGTTGAGCATGAGCGGCGCCACCGCGAACGCGGTCACCACCTGCGAGTCCCACACCGTGTAACCGGCGATGAACACCCCCGTGGCCAGCCCGGGCGCCACCGCCTTGAGCCCGGCACTCGCGTTGCCGCCGCTGAGCATGAACACGCCGATCCCGACCAGCACGATCCCCGCCACACCGGCCGGCGACGGCCGCTCGCCGAGGAACAGCACGGCGAAGAGGCTGGCCAGCATCGGCCCGGTGCCGCGCGCGACCGGATAGACGACCGACAGGTCCGCGGTGCCGTACCCCCGCTGGAGCAGCACGAAGTAGCCGAGGTGCAGGGCCATGCTGCCGCTGATCACGGCGAGGTCCTGCCAGGTAGGAAGGTCGGCCGTGACGATCAGGTATCCGGCGAACAGCGGCGCCCACACGACCGCGGCCGCGACGGCGACGAGCCAGACGAAGACGAGGCCGTCGGCCTGGGAGGCCTTCTTGCTCAAAATGTTCCACGAGGCGTGGGCGACGGCGGCGACCAGGATGAGGACGAGTGCCCATGGACTCAACGCGGCGCCTCCCCTCAGGGCGCGACTTTACCCTCGCGTGAACGCCGGGCTGACGCGGGCCCCAAGGGCTCGGCGCGTGGCTCGGCGCGACCGAGCGGATAGGCTGTGCCACACCATGGCTGAAATGACCGTCGTCCACCTTCTGCGTCACGGTGAGGTGCACAACCCCAAAGGCATCCTCTACGGCAGGCTGCCCGGCTACCACCTGTCGGAGACCGGCCGGCTCATGGCCGAGACGGTCGCCAAGGCGGTCGGCGGCCGTGACATCGTCGCCGTCTACAGCTCGCCGCTCGAGCGGGCGATGGAGACGGCGACGCCGCTCGCCGACAAGCTGGGCCTCGAGATCACGCAGGACGTCCGGCTGATCGAGGCCGGCAACCTGCTGGAGGGCCGCATCTCGGGGCCCGGCCTGGCGCTGCTGCGCAACCCGCGCAACTACCGCTATTTCTGGAATCCGCTCCGCCCGTCATGGGGCGAGTCCTATCCGGCCATCGTCCAGCGCATGCGCTCGATGATCGACGACGCCAGGGCGGCGGCGCGCGGGCACGAGACGGTGCTCGTCAGCCACCAGCTCCCCATCTGGGCGATCAGGATGGCCGCCGAGCGGCGCAGGCTCTGGCACGATCCCCGGCGCAGGCAGTGCGCGCTGGCCAGCCTCACCACGTTCACGTTCGACGGAGATCGTCTGGTCAGCGTGGGCTACAGCGAGCCGGCCGGCTCGCTCGATCCCGGCCCTTCAGTCCCCGGAGCCTGAGGCGCTCCCCGATGTACGGGGTGGGCGGCGCCGCCGGTAGAGTTGCAAGCTCTACCGGTTGTAGTACAAGGAGATCTTCCTCCGTGCGCACCAAGTCCATCCTTCTCGTTCTCCTGGCTGCGACGGTCGCCGGCTGCGCGGGCAATCAGAGCGGCCAGCCGCAGGCGGGTGACACCCGTTTCGTCGCGGGCGACGGGAAGATGCAGGTGTTCGAGGCGGGCGAGCGCAAGCCGGCGCCCGCGATCGAGGGCCCCACGCTCGACGGGGGCACCGCATCGCTCGCCGCGCACAAGGGCAAGGTCGTGGTGCTCAACTTCTGGGCCTCGTGGTGCGGCCCGTGCCGGGCCGAAGCGCCCGTGCTCAAGGAGGTCGCCGCCAAGACCAAGGACAGCGGGGTCGAGTTCCTCGGCGTCGACTTCAAGGACCGCCAGGCCGACGCGCTGGCCTTCGAGCGCACCGAGAAGACCGGCTACCCCCACATCTTCGACCAGCCCGGCAAGGTCGCGCTGGCCTTCCAGGGCACGGTGCCGCCGGCCGCCATCCCGTCCACGCTGATCATCGACGAGCAGGGCCGGATCGCGGCCAGGGCGCTGGGCGCGGTGAAATACACCGACCTGCTCAACGCGGTGACCAAGGTGCGCGATGAATGACGTCGTCGCCTCGGGCTCGCTGCTGCTCGCGGTGCCGATCGCGGTGCTCGCCGGGGTGGTGTCGTTCCTGTCGCCGTGCGTGCTGCCGCTGGTGCCCGGCTACCTGTCCTACGTGACCGGCATGAGCGCCGACCCCAGGCGCGGGCGGCTGGTGCTCGGCACGGTCCTGTTCGTGGCCGGGTTCGGGCTGGTCTTCGTGCTCAGCGGGGCGCTGTTCGGCGGGCTCGGGTCGGTCATGCTCGGCAACGCCGAGATCATCACACGGGTGCTCGGCGTGCTCACCATCCTGCTGGGACTCGCGTTCCTGGGCGTCGTGCCCGGCCTGATGCGCGACGTGCGCATCCACCGGGTGCCGTCCGCGGGGCTGGCGGGCGCGCCGCTGCTCGGGGTGGTGTTCGGGCTCGGGTGGACCCCGTGCATCGGGCCCACGCTGGCCGTCGTGCTGGCGCTCGGGCTCAACGAGGGCAGCGCCGGGCGCGGGGCGCTGCTCGCGGTCGCGTACGCGCTCGGGCTCGGGCTGCCCTTCGTGGGGGCGGCGCTCGCCTACAGCAAGGCCCTGCGTACGTTCCGTGCCATCCGCAAACACTCGCGCCTGATCACCAGGGTCGGCGGCGGCATGATGGTGGCCGTCGGCGTGCTGCTCGTGACCGGGCTTTGGGGAGAGATGATCGCGGCCATGCAGGGTCTGATCGGCGCCTTCGAGCCGGTGATCTGATGAGCGTCCAGGAGCTGGAGAAGCCGCGCTCGCCCAGGCCGGCCGGGTTCGGGCCGGTGGGCTGGCTGCGCTGGGGATGGCGCACCCTCACCTCGATGCGTACGGCGCTGATCCTGCTGTTCCTGCTGGCCCTCGGCAGCGTGCCCGGCTCGGTGGTGCCGCAGCGCGGCGTCGAGCCCGGCAAGGTGGCCACGCTCTACGAGCAGAACCCGGCCCTCGCCGAGTGGTACGACAGGTTCCAGCTCTTCGAGGTGTTCTCCTCGACCTGGTTCGCCGCCGTCTACCTGCTGCTGTTCACCTCGCTCATCGGCTGCATCGTCCCGCGCACCACGACCTACCTGCGCGAGTTGCGCCGCAAGCCGCCCGCCGCGCCGAAACGGCCGTCCAGGCTGCCGCACTCCGCCACGTTCGACGGCGACCTCACGGTCGAGCAGGCCGCCCGGCGGCTGCGCGAGATGCGTTTCCGGGTCGCCACCGGCGACGGCTGGGTGTCGGCGGAGAAGGGCTACCTGCGCGAGACGGGCAACCTGTTCTTCCACGTCGCCCTGCTCGGCATCCTGATCGCGATCGGCGCCGGCTCGCTCTTCGGCTACCGGGGCAACGTCCTGGTCGTCGAGGGCGACGGGTTCGCCAACACGGTGGCCGCCTACGACCGGTTCATGCCCGGCAGCCAGGTGTCGGCCGAGTCGCTGGAGCCGTTCTCCTTCGAGCTGGCCGACCTCAAGGTCTCCTACCAGGTCACGGGCGAGAGGAAGGGCCAGGTGCTCGACTACGCGGCCCGCCTGAAGGTCAACGACTCGCCCGAGGCGCCCGCCCGCGACTACGAGCTCAAGGTCAACGAGCCCCTCGACGTCGGCGGCACCCAGACCTATCTGATCGGCAACGGCTACGCCCCCGTCTTCAGGGTGACCGACGGCAAGGGCCAGGTGGCCTTCGAAGGGCCCGTCCCGTGCCTCATCGAGGACAAGGCCACGATGACCTCGGGATGCGTGGTCAAGGCGCCCGACGCGCAGCCGGAGCAGCTGGGATTCCTGCTGCGCTTCCTGCCCACGAGCGTGCCGCTGACCGACGGCAGCCACGTCTCCGCCTTCCCCGGCGAGCTCAACCCCGAGGTGCAGGTGCTCGGAGCCTTCTCCGGTGACCTGGGCGTGCGCTCGGGCCGGCCGCAGTCGGTCTACGAGCTGGCGCCGCCCGAGGTGATGAAGAAGCTCAACCCGCTGCTCATGGCCTCCGACACGCCCAGGCCGCTGGCCGTGGGGCAGTCGGTCGACCTGCCGGGCGGCGTGGGCACGATCGAGTTCACCGGGGTCAAGGAGTGGATCACGCTCCAGACGACCTACGACCCCGGCCGCATTCCCGCGCTGGTGGCGGGCGGCACCGCCGTCGTCGCCATCGCCCTGTCGCTGATGATCAGGCGGCGCAGGGTGTTCGTCAGGATCGAGGGCGGCAAGGTCGAGGTGGGCGGCCTGACCCGCACAGAGGGTTCCGCGGCGGGCTTCACCGAGGAGTTCGCCGACATCGTCAAGGATCTATCAGCAGGAGAAAAGGATGTCCGCTGAGCAACTCGCCGAGCTGAGCGACCTTTTCGTCGTCGCCGCCGTCCTGCTCTACGTCGTCGCGATGATCGGGTTCGCGATCGAGCTCGCCTTCGGCCGGGCCCGTCCCGGTGCGGCCGCGCGGTCCGCGGCCGGCCCGCTCGCCGCCAGGAAGCCGGTCACGGTCGGCGCCACAACTGTTGACGGGGCGCCGGGCCGCGACGCGGTCACGGGGCTCCCGGGTGACCACGTGGACGCGGGCGACGACGCGACGGCGCCCGGAGGAGACGTCGCCGCGACGGTTCGGGACGGCGGCGCGCCGCAGTCGAGAACCGCGGTCAGGGCCGGTACGGCCGCCCTGGCGCTCGCGTGGCTCGGCTGGGCCGCGAACCTCGGCGCCATCGCCACCCGCGGCCTGGCCGCCGACCGGTGGCCCTGGGGCAACATGTACGAGTTCGTGGTGGCCATCTGCTTCGCCGCCGTGACCGCGTTCCTGCTCACCCAGGTGCGCACCAACGTGCGCTTCCTCGGCTCCTTCGTCATGGTCACCGCCGCGCTCGGTCTCGGCCTCGCGGTGAAGACCTTCTACACCACGGCGGGGCCGGTGGTGCCGGCGCTCGACTCGTACTGGATCGCCATCCACGTCTCCGCCGCGATCGTCGCCAGCGGCCTGTTCACGATCGCGGGGGTGTCAGGCGTGCTCTACCTGCTGCGCGGCGACGGGCTCTCGCGGCTGCCGGCCCGCGTCGACCTGGAGCGGGTGGCGCACCGGGCGATCGTGCTCGCCTTCCCGGTGTGGACGTTCGCCGTCATCGCGGGCGCTCTCTGGGCCGACCGCGCGTGGGGTCGCTACTGGGGCTGGGACCCCAAGGAGGTGTGGTCGTTCATCACGTGGATCGGCTACGCCGCCTACCTGCATGCCAGGGTGACGGCCGGCTGGCGCGGGAGGTCGGCGACGATCGTGCAGTTGGTGGCGTACGGTTGCCTCCTGTTCAACCTGGTCGGGGTCAACATCTTCTTCGAGGGCCTGCACAGCTACGCCGACGTGGACTAGCTGACGTCGTCACCGCGCATGCGGCGGTCGAGATCACGGAGGAAGTCGGGGTCGTCGTCCGGTCCTTTCGGCGTGCCGGGGCCCGGGGGGACGGGCCATGCCGCCCGCGGGGCCCGCGGGCGGCCACGGGCCATCCACACCAGGCCGCCGAGCAGCGGGATCAGCACGACTATCAGGATCCAGAGCGCTTTTGGTACGTTCCTAACTTCGTCTTCCGGCGTGGTCACCACGTCGAAGAGGGAGAAGAGCCAGAAGGCGAGCAGCCCAAGGCCGATAAGAACACCTGCCATGCCCGAACTGTAAGCCATCCTCAGCGTGATCGTGCCGCTTGATGTCCCATTTCGGGTGACTAGGAGAAGATCGACGTCGTACGGTGGAACCCGATGTGCCGGTCTGCATGGGCTTCACGGCGTTGAGGGGTGCGATGGCCTTTTCTCACGACAAGGGCCGGCATCGACGCGGACGTTGGTGGCGGCGCGGTTCCTACCTCTTCTCCCGGCGCGGCGAGGCGCCACCCGACTCCGAGCGCTCGTTCTGGTCCAACGCCCGTGAAAGGCGCAGGGAGGCCCGCGCGGCGGCCAGAGAACGCGAGGGCACGGACCGCCGGCGTCCGGCGAGCAGCGGCAAGCTCAGCGGCCGCCAGGAGCGGTCGGCCTGGCCCGGCGCGGGCCAGCCGGAACGCAGGCACTGGCCCGGGGGTGATCAGCCGGACCGCAGGCACTGGCCGGGGGCCGACCAGCCGGAGCGCGGCGCCTGGCCGATCGCCGGGCAGCCGGAGCGGGGATGGCCGGGCGGTGACCGTGCGGAGCGCGGGGCCCGGCCTGAAGGGGAGGCGGGGACGCCGCCGGGCCGTCGCGAGCGCCAGGTGACGTGGGACGCCTTCACGGTGCGCGAGCGCCGCGCGCGGCTGCCGGCCGCCGTGGCCGAGCGCCCCCGCTACACCTGGTACGACTTCGAGCTCAACGAGGAGCCGCCCAGGGCGCAGCCGAACCGGCCCGACGTGCCCTCGATGGGCGACGGTTTACGCCACTGCGGCAGGCTGGAGCAGATCCTGCACCGGCAGTGGGACGTCCGGAGAGGGCCGCCGTCCCCCGAGGTCGTCCACGCGGTGGAGAGCCTGGCCCGGCTGCCCGACGGGCTCAAGGACAAGCTCGCGGCCGGCCTCGAAGGCATCTACGTCGGCCCCGGAGGCGTGCCCGACCTCGACGACATGGGCTACTTACGCGGCGCCCCCTTACCGTCGGGCCGCGCGACCTGGGACATCTGCGCGGGTGCGTACGGGGACCGCAAGATCGTGGTGGGCGACCGTCCCTCGCCCACTCCTGACGTGATGATGCACGAGGTCGGCCACGCCATCGACGACGTCGATTCGGCGCACGGCGAGTGGGTATCGGACTCGCCCGAGTTCGTGCGGCTCTACGAGACGGCCATGCCGGTGCTGGCCTCGACGTTCCACCGCCAGGGAGGCGGGCTGGGACGCAAGGAGTTCTTCGCCGACGCCTTCGCCGCCATCGCCTCCCGCCAGCGTCCCGCCCTGGTGGACATGCTCGGAGGCGACACGCGGATGGCGCTCGACGTCATGCTGTTCTTCAACCGGCGCTACGGAATCTAGGTGGTCCACCATGTACGTCATCCGGCTCGCGGACGGGACGCTACGCGTGCCGCAGAGCCTGACCAGCGAAGACGGTCGGCTGATCGGCAACGCGTACGTGGAGCTCCAGCCCGATGATCCCGATTACGAGACGTTCCTGCCCGAGGCGCTGACGGAGGAGGAGGCAGCCGAGCGCCGCCGGCGCTGGGAAGAGGAGAACGACGATCTGGAACGCGAGTTCCTGGCCTTCAAGGCCGAGCAGGAAGGTGCCTGAGGGGGGAACGGACGGACAGGCGCCAGCCACGGTCGGCGGATGGCGCCGCCCCGTGCTCACCGTACGGAAGTGTGGCCGGGAAGCACGCAACAAGTCGATCCCGTCCGCGGTGATCCTGGCGGACAGGATCACCGACTGGACGGAACGTCAGACGCGCGGGGACTCACCTGCCGGCCTGTCGGCCGTGAGAACGTCCTCGCCTCGGAGAAGGGCGTGGACTTCCGACTCGCGGAAGCGCCGGTGCCCTCCGGGGGTGCGGATACTGCTGATGCGGCCTGCCGCAGCCCAGCGCGTAACCGTCTTTGGGTCTACCCGGAAGAGGGCGGCAACCTCTCCTGGGGTCAGCAGACGCTCGCTGCTACTCTCCACCAATCTCTCCCCCTCGCATCCCGCTTCCTGCCAGCGGGCGGACAGGTAACCAGTGTGTCGAGCGAAGCCTGATTTATCCGTGGTTTTCTACAAAGATCACGGGTTGTTATCAGCTGACTGCCCGATTGTTATATGATAGAGCCTCTTTGGGGCTCTCGTGGGTGTTTCTTTACGAAACTCCCTGACTGGGACAGTAGCAGTGCTCGCGTCTGATGCGAAGAGCGACCGCGACACGGGTCCGAGTAACCTCGAACCCGTGCGTCCCGTTCTCGTTTACACCGCGTCGCGGATCGGCCTGTTTCTGGTGACCCTGAGTGTGCTGTGGCTGCTCGGACTGACTAACCCGCTGGTGCTGATCGTCTGCTCATTCCTGATCAGCGGCATAGCCAGCTACGTCCTGCTGTCCAGACAGCGTGATGCCCTGAGTGCGCGCATCAGCGACAAGGTCGACCGGCCGAAGCCGCACGACGACTAGGGCAGGGGGAACATGCCAATCCGGGCATGGTACTCCCGTCCGAGTCTCGTCGTGTCGCTACCGACAAGTAGTCCGGTGGGATGCGCGTAAAACGCCTTCACGCCGATCCCGCGCTCGCGCGTCGGATTCCAACTCAGGGCCTTTCCCGTGCGCGGATGAATGGCGCCGATGCCGGGCCGTGACACCGCTCCAGGGCCGGCGGAGTCGCGGCCTCGCGGATTGTCCAGCCAGCGCAGGTGCCCGCCCACATAGACCGCCGCCCCCGTCACCGAGACCGCGTAGAGCGAATCGCCCCCCGTGCTGTTGACCCAGGTCGGCTTGATGCGCGAGCCCTTGGCGTAGGTCTCGAACCTGGCGGTCGTGTCGCACATGCCGGCCCTCGGGCCTCCCGTGGTGACCACCGCGAAATAGCGGCCGTCGGGGGAGAAGTCGAGGCCGCGCACGTACGACGGGAACGCGGCCATGCACTTGCGCGCGTACACGTCGGTCCGCCACGGAGCGACCCTGGCCACGCGCCCGCTGACGTCGATCAGCCCGAGCTGCGGCCTGGACGCGCCGTCGAGCGTGGTGAACGTGCCGTCCACGGCGAGCCTGTCGCGCGAGACGGCCAGCGCGTAGACCTTCACCTGCCTGGTCAGCGGCTTGCCCGGCGTGATGGCGAAGTCGGGGTCGGCCGCGCCGGTGACCGCGTCGAGCCTGGCCAGCGCGGTGCGCGGGCTGATGAAGTCGCCGCCGACGTACAGCTTGGAGCCCTGCCGGGCCAGCGTGGTCACCGTGCCGCCGCCGATGCGCGGTGCGAAGCCGGGCACCAGCGCGCCGTCGGAGAGGCGCAGCTTGGCCAGCGCCCTGGACGGCTCGTTGTTGACGCCGTAGAACTGGCCGCCGACGTAGACGGTGCCGCGCTCGCCCGCGGCCAGGCCGTGGACGGCGCCGGGGACGACGGGCGCGAAGTCCTCCAGGATCCGGCCGGTGGCCAGGTCGTAGGCGAACACGTTGGAGCGCGGATAGGTGGTGGTGCGGGCGGCGTCGGCGACCTCGCTGAACGCACCGCCGACCACGACGGTGCGACCCACGACGGCGATGGCGTTGACGATGCCGTCGAGCACGTGGGGAGTGCTGTCGATCGGGTCGGCCAGCACGACGCGAGGATGCGCGGTGGGGGCCGAGGCGATGATCGCCGCAAGGGCGAGACGGGCAAGCATTCGCCAATTTCTAGCAGACGTTGCGTAATGAGGTGGATACTTTCCGTTGAATGTTCCGGTGGCCATATGGTGTGGGCATGACGCGCGCTCAGTTGGACAAACAGCCGGACGAGGTCGCCGCGATGTTCGATCGCACCGCCCGGCGTTACGATTTCGTCAACGATGTGGTCTCCCTCGGGCAGGTCAGGCTCTGGCGCAGGGCGGCGGCCGCCGCGGTCGACGCGGGGCCCGGGGAGATCGTCCTTGACCTGGGGGCCGGCACGGGCACCTCCACCGACGCGTTCACCTCGCTGGGCGCGCGGGCGATCGCCTCCGACTTCTCGCTCGGCATGCTCCGCACCGGCGTGCGCCGCCACGGCGGCAACGCGTTGACGGGGCAGGGGGTGCCGTTCGTCGCGGGTGACGCGCTGCGGTTGCCGTTCGCCGACGACTCCTTCGACGCGGTGACGATCTCGGTGGCGCTGCGCAACGTGCACGACACCCCGCGGGCGCTGAAGGAGATGCTGCGGGTGACGAGGCCGGGCGGGCGCCTGGTGATCCTCGAGTTCTCGCACGTCACGTTCGCCCCGTTCAACCTGGTCTACCGCGAATATCTGATGAAGTTGCTGCCCAAGGTGGCCAAGGTGTTCGGGTCCAATGACGACTCCTACGAATATCTGGCGGAGTCGATCCGCGACTGGCCCGACCAGCCGACGCTGGCGCGCATGATCCAGGACGCCGGCTGGGAACGGGTGGCATGGCGCGACCTCACGATGGGGATCGTCGCCATGCACAGGGGGTTCAAGCCCGCCTGAGCTCGATGGTGATGAGGTGCGGGCACAGGCCCTGGAACCGGTGCCTGAGCACCAGTCGCGATCTCGGCTCGCCACCGCTCAGACCAGGCCCGCGGCGGCCCCGGGGGGTGGTCGATCTCCCGGCCGTTGTCTCTCGCGAACTCGTTGGGCCCGCGCCAGATCCACCTGTTCACGGCGGCGGTTAATTGTGCCCAGCTACCCTTGCGTTGTCTGCTCCCGCGTGTACTGTCGGACATGTCCGCGGCTCCGGATTTTGGTCTGAGTCAGAGTCAGGGTGCAGCGCGGCTACGGGCGGGTGGGTTCCGACCATCCGCCCATTCGCGCACCCGAAATTCCCGGATCTGCCCCTCCCTTCTTCCTCCGCATTCCTTCATGGCGGGCTACCACAAGGGTGTGCCGGAGGGCGTTCCCGTGCAATTCCCGCGGGGATGATGGCAGGGATTCTTTCCGGGGCGAAAGCAGACCTTCCCGGCGAGGATTGCCCAGTAGTTGAAATGGGCATAATCAGTGAATTCCTTGGGAGGAGCCGAGTGGTCGGAGAAATCAATCCGACACTCCGCCGCCGGAAGCTCGCCGCCGAGCTGCGGCGACTTCGCGAGGAGGCGGGGCTCCACGGCGTGCAGGTCGCGCGGTCCTTACGCTGGTCGACCTCCAAGATCTCGCGCCTCGAAACGGGCCAGGTGGCGCCTTCGGCCAAGGACGTGGCGCTGCTCCTCAAGCACTACGGAGTCGACGACGAGCTCAGCCGCCTGCTGCTCGAACTCGCCCACGGCGAGAACAAGGGGTGGTGGGACGCCTACGCGGACGTGTTCGCCGACGCCGTCGTGGAACTCTTCGGGCTGGAGGACGGCGCGAGCCTGGTCAGGGCCTGGGGGTCCTTCAGCCTCCCCGGGCTGCTGCAGACACGCGACTACGCCGAGCACATGGGTTACCTGGCCCGCATAGTCGAGATGGCGCCGCCCGGCAAGATCGAGCGCAGGACCCGTGCGAGGCTGCGCCGGCAGCGGGTGCTCATGAAGGACCCGCCGCTCAACTACTCCGTCGTGCTCGACGAGGCGGTCCTGCGCCGGCGTTTCGGCGACGCGGACGCCAAGCTGATGAGTGACCAGATGAGCCATCTCATGAAGATGAGCGACATGCCGAACGTCAGCATTCGCGTGCTCCCGCTGGAGCAACCGCATCCTACCGACATCGCCAACTTCATCCTTTTGAGCTTTCCCGCGATGCCGGTGCTGGGGCACATCTCCCGCGAGGCCGTCTACTTCGAGAACCATCCCGTTTTCACGCTGTCAGAAGACGAGGAGACGGTCCTCCAGTACTCTCTGGTGTTCGACGGGCTCCTGGGTCAGGCCCTGAGCGAGGAGGAGTCACGGGCTTTCATCGCCTCGCTGGCCGGCCTTTAGGCGATCATTTCGGAAAGTAATCGTCATCAATCGGTTACCAAGCGCTTCTACGATGCCTCCAACCACTAGTGTGGCCGTAGTGACTCTTGAGGCTGGGGGGACGCCGTCCGATGAACGGTTCTGTCCTGTCGGATGGCTGGCGGAAGAGCTCGTTCAGCGGAGCGGCAGGTGAGTGTGTCGAGTTCGCCAGGGGCGCCGGCGGAGAGATCATGATCCGTGACTCCAAGGACCCTTCCGGACCGGCCCTGATCTTCACCCCCGGCGAGTGGCGGGCCTTCGTCAAGGGGGTCCGGAACGACGAGTTCGACGTTTGACGGCGCCCGGCACGCAGGTAAAGGCCCTTCGTCAGGACGAAGGGCCTTGTCGTGTCCGGGAAGTGCCCCCCGACTGCCACTATGTGCACGAAAAGCAGTAGACTTCGGGCCGACAAGTTTGTGAAGGGGTTCACAAAGGAACGAAGGCGCGACACCCCAAGGCCTTCGAGCGTGTAGGACAGGACAGTCCAGTGACCGTGCCAGCAGCCCGACCTCAAGCGCAGGAGCTCGTCCCGAGAGAGCGAAGCCGACAGAGTGGCGCTGACGCGACCAGGGGCACAGCTGACGCTGATGTCATCGTCGTCGGCGCCGGCCCGGCCGGCTCCGCAGCCGCCTTCTACCTCGCCCAGGCCGGCCTCGACGTGCTGCTGCTGGAGAAGACCAGGTTCCCCCGCGAGAAGGTCTGCGGCGACGGCCTGACGCCGCGGGCCGTCAAGCAGCTGCTCAACATGGGGGTCGACATCGACGCCCCCGGCTGGGTCAGGAACAAGGGCCTGCGCGTCGTGGGCGGTGGCCTGCGGTTCGAGCTCGACTGGCCCCAGCTGGAGCGCTTCCCCGACTTCGGGCTCGTACGCACCCGGCAGGATTTCGACCAGATCGTCGCGGCCACCGCGGTGAAGGCGGGCGCGCGCCTCATGGAGGGCGTCACCGTCACCGGCCCGGTGCTCGACGACCGCAGCGGCCACATCGTCGGCGTGACCACCAAGGACGGCCGTACGTTCCGCGCGCGCGTGGTCGTGGCCGCAGACGGCAACAGCACCCGCCTCGCCCTCGGCATGGGCCTGCACAAGCGCGAGGACCGCCCGATGGGCGTGGCCGTGCGCACCTACTTCGAGAGCCCCCGCCACGACGACGACTACCTGGAGACGTGGCTGGAGTTGTGGGACGGCGACACGCTGCTGCCCGGCTACGGCTGGGTGTTCGGCGTCGGCGACGGCACCGCCAACGTGGGGCTCGGCCTGCTCAACACCAGCGCCCAGTTCAAGAACATCGACTACCGCGACCTGCTCAGGCGCTGGTGCCGGTCGATGCCGGCCGACTGGGGCTTCACCGAGGAGAACATGACGGCGCCCATCCGCGGCGCCGCGCTCCCCATGGCCTTCAACAGGCAGCCGCACTACACGCGCGGCCTGATGCTGGTGGGCGACTCCGGCGGCTCGATCAACCCGTTCAACGGCGAGGGCATCGCGTACGCCATGGAGACCGGCGAGATCGCCGCCGAGATCATCGCAAAGGCCCTCAGGGGCACCACTCCCGCGCAGCGCGAGCGGACCCTGCGGGCTTACCCCCGCGTGCTGAAAGACGCATACGGTGGTTACTTCACTCTCGGCAGATGGTTCGTCGAGGCGATCGGGAAGCCGGGCGTGATGCGCTTCGGCACCAGGCACGGGCTTCCCCACCCGAGGCTGATGCGCTTCGCGCTCAAACTCCTTGGTAATCTCACCGACCGGCGAGGCGATGCGTCGGACAAGATCATAAACGCACTCTCGAAGGTCGCGCCACCAGCATGAATCTCACAACTGACAGATCCGGCTGCGCGCCCGCGCGCGCGGCGACTCCAGAGGAGGCGTAGCGATGGACCTTTACGTGCCCATCCTGGTGCTCGCCGTTCTCGCGGGGGGCTTCGCGATCTTCTCGGTCGCCATCGCTCCCTTCACCGGCCCCAAGCGCTGGAACCGCGCCAAGCTTGACGCCTACGAATGCGGCATCGAGCCGACGCCCCAGCCGGTCGGTGGTGGACGGTTCCCGCTCAAATACATGGTCACCGCGATGCTCTTCATCGTGTTCGACATCGAGATCATCTTCCTCTATCCGTGGGCGGTCTCGTTCGCGCCGGAGCTGAACGACGCGGGCCAGGCGATCGCCCCGGGCCTGGGGCTGTTCGCCCTCGTGGAGATGCTGCTGTTCATCGTCACCGTGCTCGCCGCCTACGCGTACGTGTGGCGCCGCAAGGGTCTGGACTGGGACTGAAAATGGGACTTGAAGAGAAACTCCCCAGCGGGTTCATCCTCAGCACCGTCGAGGCGGCCGCCGGATGGGCGCGTAAGAGCTCCGTGTGGCCGGCCACGTTCGGCCTCGCCTGTTGCGCCATCGAGCTGATGGCCACCGGTGGCCCCCACTACGACCTGGCGCGCTTCGGCATGGAGCGCGCTTCGGCGTCTCCTCGCCAGGCCGACCTCATGATCGTCGCCGGGCGGGTCTCGCAGAAGATGGCTCCCGTGCTGCGCCAGATCTACGACCAGATGGCCGAGCCCAAGTGGGTCATCTCCATGGGCGTGTGCGCCTCCAGCGGCGGCATGTTCAACAACTACGCCATCGTGCAGGGCGTCGACCACATCGTTCCGGTCGACATCTACCTGCCCGGCTGCCCGCCGCGGCCCGAGATGCTGATCGACGCGATCGTGAAGCTGCACGACAAGATCCAGAACATGAAGTTCGGCGCGCACCGCGCCAAGCAGATCGACGAGCTCGAGCTGCAGGCGCTGCGTACGCTGCCGCTGATCGACCAGGGGGCATCGAAGTGACCTCGCCCGACAACCTCCCTGGCAGCCCGGACAGCGGGCAGACGCCTGAGGCCCAGGTCCCCGCGGTGCCCGAGGCGCCCGTCGCCAGGCACGGCATGTTCGGGGCCTCGGACTCCGGCGACACCTCCGGCTACGGCGGTCTCGTCGTGCGCCGGCAGCCCCAGATCTCGACGCCCCGCCCGTACGGCGGCTACTTCGACGAGATCGTCGACGCGCTCGCGCTCGACGACGCGATCGAGCGGGTCGTCGTCGACCGCGGCGAGCTCACCCTGCACGTCAAGCGGGAGCGGCTGGTCGAGGTGTGCCAGAAGCTGCGCGACGACCCGGCGCTGCGCTTCGAGCTCTCGCTCGGCGTGTCCGGCGTGCACTACCCGCACCTGACGGGCGAGGAACTGCACTCGGTCATCCACCTGTGCTCGATCACCCGCAACAGGCGCGTACGCGTCGAGGCCGCCTGCCCCGACGACGACCCGCACATTCCATCCACCGTTGGCGTTTACCCTGGTCATGACTGGCATGAGAGGGAGACGTACGACTTCTTCGGCATCATCTATGACGGCCATCCGGGTCTCACCCGGATCATGATGCCCGACGACTGGGACGGCCACCCGCAGCGCAAGGACTACCCGCTGGGCGGCATCCCCGTGGAATACCGGGGCGCCACCATCCCCTCGCCCGATCACAGGAGGTCGTACGCGTGAGCGAGCATGTCGAGCTGAGCGTTGACGACCGGCGGGAGGAACACGCGTGAGCACGGCTTATGACGAGGCGACCGAGGGCAAGGTCTACTCGGTCACAGGGGCCGACTGGGACCAGGTCGTGTCCGGCGTGCGCGACTCGCAGGACGAGCGCCTGGTCGTCAACATGGGCCCGCAGCACCCGTCCACGCACGGCGTGCTGCGGCTGGTCCTGACCCTCGACGGTGAGACGGTGACCGAGGCGCGCGGCGTCATCGGCTACCTGCACACCGGCATCGAGAAGAACATGGAATACCGGACGTGGACGCAGGGCACCACATTCGTCACCCGCATGGACTACCTCTCGCCGATCTTCAACGAGACCGCCTACTGCCTGGGCGTCGAGAAGCTGCTCGGCATCGAGGACCGCATCCCTGACCGGGCGCAGGCCATCCGCGTGATGATGATGGAGCTCAACCGCATCGCCTCGCACCTGGTGGCCATGGGCACGTTCGGCATGGAGCTGGGCGCGACCACGCCGTTCCTGTTCGGCTACCGCGACCGCGAAATGGTCATGGACCTGTTCGAGTACATCACCGGCCTGCGCATGAACCACGCCTACATCCGGCCGGGCGGCGTGAGCGTCGACCTGCCCGCGGGCGCGGTCGACAAGGTCGGCGAGTTCCTCAAGGAGATGCCCAAGCGGATCAAGGACATCCGCAAGCTCCTCGACGAGAACCCGGTCTATGTCCGCCGCACGCAGGACGTCGCCTACCTCGACCTGACCGGCTGCATGGCGCTGGGCATCACCGGCCCGATCCTGCGCGCCGCGGGCCTGCCGTGGGACCTGCGCAAGTCGCAGCCCTACTGCGGCTACGAGACGTACGAGTTCGACGTCCCCACCGAGCGTGGGTGCGACGTCTACTCGCGCTATCTCGTCCGGATGAAGGAGATGGAGGAGTCCCTCAAGATCGTCGAGCAGGCGCTCGACCGCATCGCGGGGCCGCTCAAGGGCGACCCGGTGATGATCGAGGACAAGAAGATCGGCTGGCCCGCGCAGCTCGCGCTCGGCCCCGACGGGTTCGGTAACTCGCCCGACCACATCGCCCACATCATGGGCACCTCGATGGAGGCCCTCATCCACCACTTCAAGCTGGTGACCGAGGGCTTCAGGGTGCCGGCCGGGCAGGCGTACGCCAGCATCGAGTCGCCCAAGGGCGAGCTCGGCGCGCACGTGGTCAGCGACGGCGGCACCCGCCCCTACCGCGTGCACTTCCGCGAGCCGTCCTTCTGCAACCTGCAGGGCTTCCCCGCGATGGCCGAGGGCGGCCAGGTCGCCGACGTGATCGCCGCGGTGGCATCTATCGACCCCGTCATGGGAGGTGTGGACAGGTGAGCGAGCTTCGCGAGCGAACAATGAGACACAGCACCTGGGTCATGAGGGTGCCGGAGGCGCGCTCATGACCTATTCACCGGATGTCCGTGAGCGTCTCGAACGGGACGCCAAGGAGATCATCGGGCGCTACCCGAAGACGCGGTCGGCGCTGCTGCCCCTGCTCCACCTCGTGCAGTCGGAGGACGGCTACGTCTCCGACCACGGGCAGGAGTTCTGTGCCGAGATGCTCGGCATCAGCAAGGCCGAGGTCACCGGCGTCGCGACCTTCTACACCATGTACAAGCGCAAGCCGGTCGGCGACTATCACGTCGGCGTCTGCATCAACGCGCTGTGCGCGGTCATGGGCGGCGACCAGATCTGGGAGGAGCTGTCGGAGCACGTCGGCGTCGGACACGACGAGGCGACCCCCGACGGCAAGGTCTCGCTGGAGCGCCTCGAGTGCAACGCGGCCTGCGACTTCGCCCCCGTCATGATGGTCAACTGGGAGTTCTTCGACAACCAGACGCCCGAGTCGGCCAAGCAGCTCGTCGACGACCTGCGCGACGGCAAGGACGTGCGGCCCACGCGCGGCCCGAAGAAGCTCTGCACCTTCAAGGATGCCTCGCGCGTGCTCGCGGGCCTGCCCGACGGCCTGGCCGGTGACGGCCCGTCGGCCGCCGGCCCCTCGCTGGAGGGCCTGAAGGTCGCCAAGGCCAACGGATGGAAGGCCCCTGAGGCATGAGCGTCACTCTCACCCCGGTCCTGACCGCGAACTGGGACCAGCCCGACTCCTTCACCCTCGACGGCTACGGCGAGTACGAGGCGGCCAAGAAGGCGCTGGGCATGGAGCCCGACGCCGTCATCCAGGCCGTCAAGGACTCCGGGCTGCGCGGCCGCGGCGGCGCGGGCTTCCCGACCGGCATGAAGTGGGGGTTCATCCCCCAGGGGGATGGCAAGCCGCACTATCTCGTCGTCAACGCCGACGAGTCGGAGCCGGGCACCTGCAAGGACATCCCGCTGATGATGGCCAACCCGCACGCGCTGGTCGAGGGCGTCATCATCACGTCGTACGCGATCCGGGCCAGCCACGCCTTCATCTATGTGCGCGGCGAGGTGCTGCACGTGATCAGGCGGGTGCAGGCGGCCGTGCGGGAGGCGTACGCGAAGGGCTATCTCGGCACCGACATCCTCGGCTCCGGGTATGACCTGGAGCTGGTCGTGCACAGCGGCGCGGGCGCCTACATCTGCGGCGAGGAGACGGCGCTGCTCGACTCGCTCGAAGGCTTCAGGGGTCAACCGCGGCTCAAGCCTCCGTTCCCGGCCGTGGCGGGTCTCTACGCCTCGCCCACTGTGGTGAACAACGTGGAGTCGATCGCCAGTGTTCCCTCCATCATCGGCAACGGCGCCGACTGGTTCGCCGGGATGGGCACCGAGAAGTCGAAGGGCTTCGGCATCTTCTCGCTGAGCGGCCATGTCACCCGGCCCGGCCAGTACGAAGCGCCGCTCGGCATCACGCTGCGCGAGCTCCTCAGCATGGCCGGAGGCATCCGCGCCGGGCACCGGATCAAGTTCTGGACCCCGGGCGGCTCCTCCACGCCGATCTTCACCGACGAGCACCTCGACGTGCCGCTCGACTTCGAGGCGGTCGGCGCCAAGGGCTCGATGCTCGGCACCCGAGCCCTGCAGATCTTCGACGACACCACCTGCGTGGTCCGTACGGTGCTGCGCTGGACGGAGTTCTACGCCCACGAGTCGTGCGGCAAGTGCACGCCGTGCCGCGAGGGCACCTACTGGCTCAAGCAGGTGCTCAAGCGGCTGGAGGCGGGCCAGGGCACCGAGGACGACCTGGCCACGATCACCGACATCGCGGACAACATCCTGGGCCGGTCGTTCTGCGCGCTGGGCGACGGCGCCACCAGCCCGATCCACTCCTCGGTGAAGTACTTCCGCGATGAGTACCTCAAGCACTTCGAGATCGGCGGCTGCCCGTTCGACCCGAAGAAGTCCACTCTCTGGGGTGAGCAGTGACCGTCGTAGAGACCGAAACGAACCTGGTGACCCTGACCATCGACGGGTTCCAGGTCAGTGTCCCCAAGGGCACTCTGATCATCAGGGCCGCCGAGCTGCTGGGCATCCAGATCCCGCGGTTCTGCGACCATCCGCTGCTCGATCCGGCGGCCAACTGCCGGCAGTGCCTGGTCGACATCCCCGACGCGGGAAACGGCCGGGGCTTCCCCAAGCCGCAGCCGTCGTGCGCGATCGAGGTCGCCGAGGGCATGGTGGTGCAGACGCAGCTCACCTCGCCGGTCGCCGAGAAGGCGCAGCGCGCGGCCATGGAGTTCCTGCTGCTGAACCACCCGCTCGACTGCCCGGTCTGCGACAAGGGCGGTGAGTGCCCGCTGCAGAACCAGGCCATGTCCAACGGCCGCGGCGAGTCCCGGTTCCAGGAGCAGAAGCGCACCTTCCCCAAGCCGCTGCCGCTGTCGACGCAGGTGCTGCTCGACCGCGAGCGCTGCGTGCAGTGCGCGCGCTGCATCCGCTTCTCCGACCAGATCGCCGGTGACCCGCTCATCGAGTTCTTCGAGCGCGGCGCCAAGGAGCAGGTGCGCACGGCCGACGGCAAGCCGTTCAACTCCTACTTCTCCGGCAACACGGTGCAGATCTGCCCGGTCGGCGCGCTGACCGGCGCCGCCTACCGGTTCAGGGCCCGCCCGTTCGACCTGGTCTCCACGCCGAGCGCGTGCGAGCACTGCGCCTCCGGCTGCAGCATGCGCACCGACCACCGGCGCGGCCGGGTCACCCGCCGCCTGGCGGGCAACGACCCGCAGGTGAACGAGGAGTGGAACTGCGACAAGGGCCGCTGGGCGTTCACCTACGCGCAGCAGCCCGACCGGCTGAAGACGCCGCTGGTCCGCAACGAGGAGGGCGTGCTCGTGCCCGCCTCGTGGCCGGAGGCGCTGTCGGTGGCCGCCGAGGGCCTGGCCAGGGCGCGCGGCAGGGCCGGCGTGCTGGTCGGCGGCCGGGCCACGGTCGAGGACGCCTACGCCTACGCCAAGTTCGCCAGGATCGCCCTGGGCAGCAACGACATCGACTTCCGCGCCAGGCCGCACTCCGCCGAGGAGGCGCAGTTCCTGGCTCACGCGGTGGCCGGCAAGGGCATCGAGATCGACTACGCCGACCTCGAGAACGCCCCGCACGTGCTGCTCGTCGGGTTCGAGCCCGAGGAGGAGTCGCCGATCGTCTTCCTGCGCCTGCGCAAGGCGTGGATGAAGAAGGGGCTCAAGGTCACCTCGATCGCGCCGTTCGCGACGCCCGGCCTGGTCAAGATGGGCGGCACGCTCATCCGCACCGCTCCCGGCGCCGAGGCCGACGCCATCGGGGACCTGCTCGGCACGCTGGCCCCGGGCACGATCGTGCTCGCGGGCGAGCGCATGGCCACCGTGCCCGGCGCGTTCTCCGCCCTGCTGCGGCTGGCCAACGTCTGCGACGCCCGGCTCGCCTGGGTCCCGCGCAGGGCCGGCGAGCGCGGCGCGGTCGAGGCGGGCGCGCTGCCCAACCTGCTGCCGATCGGCCGCCCGGCCGACGACGAGACCGCCAGGGCCGAGGTCGCCAGGGCGTGGAACGTGGCCTCGCTGCCCGCCGGGCCGGGCCGCGACACCGCCGGCATCCTCGCCGCCGCCGGCGAGGGCGCGCTGGACGCGCTGGTCGTCGGCGGCGTCGACCCCTACGACCTGCCCGACCCCGCGGCGGCGCTCGACGCGCTCGAGCGCACGCCGTTCATCGTCAGCCTGGAGATCCGCGCCAGCGCCGTCACCGACCGCGCCGACGTGGTGCTGCCCGTCGCCGCCGTCCAGGAGAAGGGCGGCACGTTCGTCAACTGGGAGGGCAGGGGCCGCTCGTTCGAGGCGCCGCTCAAGGTGCCCGGGCTGCAGTCCGACCTCGCGGTGATCGGCAACCTGGCCGACCGGATGGACGTGCACCTCGGCCTGCCCGACGCCAAGGCCGTGCGGCGGGAGCTGTCGGGGCTGGGCGCCTGGCGCGGCAGCCGCGTCACCGCCCCGCACACCGCCACCCGCGCCCAGGTCGCCCCGGCGGCCGGCGAGGCGCTGCTGGCCACCTGGCACCTGCTGCTCGACGAGGGCAGGCTGCAGGACGGCGAGCCCTACCTCGCGGGCACCGCCCGCGAGGCCGAGGCGCTGGTCAGCGCGGTCACCGCCGCCGAGATCGGCGTCGCCGACGGCGACAAGCTCGTCATCGGCGGCACGGGCGCCGACACCGTCACGCTGCCGGTGCGCGTCGCCGACCTGCCGGAACGCGTGGTGTGGGTGCCGGCCAACTCCGGCGGCTGCTCGGTCACGCGTGACCTGCGCGCGGTGGCCGGCGACATCGTCACGATCGGGAGCGCCTCATGATGCACCTTCTCGCGGCCGATCCCACCCTCGCCGACTTCGGCAAGGACCCGCTGTGGATCACCATCGTCAAGGCCGTGATGCTGTTCGTCTTCCTGATGCTGAGCGTCCTGTTCGGCGTCTGGTACGAGCGCAAGCTGATCTCGCGGATGCAGCACCGCTACGGCCCCAACCGGGCCGGCAAGTTCGGCCTGCTGCAGACCGTGGCCGACGGCCTGAAGATGGGCCTGAAGGAGGACCTCTTCCCGCGGACCGTCGACAAGGTCCTCTACCTGCTGGCGCCGGTCATCATGGTGGTGCCCGCGTTCCTGGCCTTCTCGATCGTGCCGTTCGCGCCGATGGTCAACCTGTTCGGCGTGCAGACGCCGCTGCAGCTGGTCGACCTGCCGGTGGCGGTGCTGTTCATGCTCGCCATGGGCGCGGTCTCGGTCTACGGCGTGGTGCTGGCCGGGTGGTCGTCGCGCTCGCCGTACGCGCTGCTGGGCGGGTTGCGGTCGGCGGCCCAGGTGGTCTCGTACGAGATCGCCATGGGGTTGTCGTTCGTGGCCATCTTCCTGTTCGCGGGCACGCTGTCGACGTCGGAGATCGTCAAGGCGCAGGAGCAGACGTGGTTCGCGGTGCTGCTGATCCCGTCGTTCCTGGTCTACGTGGTCTGCATGTTCGGCGAGGCCGCGCGCATCCCGTTCGACCTGCCCGAGGGTGAGGGCGAGCTGGTCGGCGGCTTCCAAACCGAGTATTCCTCGTCGCTGAAGTTCGCTCTCATCATGATGGGCGAATATCTGCACACGTTCACTGCCTCCGGCATCGCGGTGACGTTGTTCCTGGGCGGCTGGCGGGCTCCGTGGCCGATCTCGCTGTGGGACGGCGCGAACGTCGGCTGGCTGCCGGTGTTGTGGTTCTTCATCAAGTTCCTGCTGACGTTCAGCTTCATCGTGTGGGTGCGTGCCTCGCTGCCGCGCGTCCGGTACGACCAGCTCATGGCGTTGGGCTGGAAGGTGCTGATCCCGGTGAACCTGGCGTGGATCCTGCTGGTGGCCGCGGTGCGCAACGTCGTGATCAACGAGGGCGACCGGATGATCGGCATCGGGCTCGGCGCGGTGATCGTGATCGGGGCACTGGCCATCTGGATGCGGTTCGACACCGTCAACCAGCGGCGCAGGGAGGCCAAGAAGGCCCAGGTGGAGGCCGAGTTCGAGGAACTGTCCAAGGAGCCGGTGGCGGGCGGCTTCCCGGTGCCGCCGCTCGATCTGCCGCACTACCACGGGGTGCAGCACAAGGAGATTCCCAGTGGGACTAACTGATTGGCTGAACCCCGTCAAGGGCTTCGGGGTCACCTTCCATACGATGTTCAAGAAGCCCGTCACGACGAACTACCCGGAGGAGAAGAAGCCGACGGCTCCGCGCTTCCACGGGCGTCACCAGCTCAACCGCTGGCCTGACGGGCTGGAGAAGTGCATCGGGTGCGAGCTGTGCGCCTGGGCGTGTCCGGCCGACGCGATCTACGTGGAGGGTGCGGACAACACCGACGAGGAGCGCTTCTCGCCGGGCGAGCGTTACGGGCGCACGTACCAGATCAACTATCTGCGGTGCATCCTGTGCGGCCTGTGCATCGAGGCCTGCCCGACCCGCGCGCTCACCATGACGAACGAGTACGAACTCGCCGACAGCAGCCGCGAGAGCCTCATCTACACCAAGGAGATGCTCCTCGCGCCGCTGACCCAGGGCATGGAGCAGCCTCCGCACCCGATGCGGCTCGGCGAGACCGAAGAGGACTACTACCGCCTGGGACGGACCAATGGGTGAGACCATCACTTTCTGGGTGCTCGCCGTCGTCTCCGTCGGCGCCGCGCTCGGCGTGGTCTTCAACCGGAAGGCCGTCTACTCGGCGCTGATGCTCGGCACCGTGATGCTCAGCCTGGCCGTCCTGTACGCCGTGCAGGACGCGCCCTTCCTGGCCGCGGTGCAGATCATCGTCTACACCGGCGCGATCATGATGCTGTTCCTGTTCGTGCTCATGCTCGTCGGCGTGGACTCGTCGGACTCCTTCGTCGAGACGCTGAAGGGCCAGCGTTTCTGGGCCGCCGTCGCGGCGCTCGGCTTCGTGACGCTGATCGTCCTCGCCATCGGCAACGCGTTCTTCGGCGACCAGGTCGGGCTGGCGCAGGCCACGGCGCAGGGCGGCTACATCCGCTCCATCGCGCTGCTGCTGTTCACCAAGTACGTCTTCGCGTTCGAGATCACTTCGGCGCTGCTGATCACCGCCGCGCTCGGCGCGATGGTGCTGGCGCACCGCGAGCGGCTCACCGAGAAGGCCACGCAGAAGGACCTGTCCCGCGCCCGGTTCCAGGGCGACCGCCCGTCGCCGCTGCCCGGCCCCGGCACGTACGCCAGGAACAACGCCATCGACATGCCCGCGCTGCTGCCGGACGGGTCGGTCGCCGAGTCCTCGGTCAACCGCTACATCGCGCGCTACGACGTCGAGCACGGCCACCTGCCCGAGGACCCCAAGCTCGCCGCGGCCATCAAGCACCGGGCCGATGACGACGGCGCGGACACCGACGCCGACAAGAGCAACGGGGTGACCAAGTGACCACGCAGTACCTGATCCTTTCCGGGTTGCTGTTCGCCATCGGCGCGATGGGCGTGCTCATCCGGCGCAACGCGATCGTGGTGTTCATGTGCGTGGAGCTCATGCTCAACGCCTGCAACCTCGCCTTCGTCACCTTCTCCAGGCAGGTCGGCAACCTGGAAGGCCAGATCATCGCGTTCTTCGTGATGGTGGTGGCCGCGGCCGAGGTCGTCGTCGGCCTGGCCATCATCGTGACGATCTTCCGAACCCGCAGGTCCGCGTCCGTCGACGACGCCAACCTGCTGAAGTACTAAGAGGTGACTGGTGGAATCTCATATCGCTGAGATCGCCCAGCACACCGGCGGCGTGATCGGACTGTCCGGGCTGATGATCGCCTTCCCGCTCGTCGGGGCGTTCATCCTGCTGGTGTTCGGCCGGTTCACGAACCGCTGGGGCCATCTGCTGGGCGTGGCCATGTCCCTCGCCTCGTTCGTCGTGGCGGTGCTGGCGTTCTTCGAGCTGATCGGGTTCGGGGCGGAGGAGCGGCGGCGGGCCGTGCACCTCTACGAGTTCATCCCCGGCATGGTCGACATGGGGCTGCTGATCGACCCGCTGTCGATCAGCTTCGCCCTGTTGATCACCGGTGTGGGCTCGCTGATCCACATCTACTCCATCGGCTACATGTCGCATGACGAGCACCGGCGCAGGTTCTTCGCCTACCTCAACCTGTTCGTCTCCGCGATGCTCCTGCTGGTGCTGGCCGACAACTACGTCGGTCTGTTCATCGGCTGGGAGGGCGTGGGCCTGGCCTCGTACCTGCTGATCGGGTTCTGGCAGTTCAAGCCGTCGGCGGCCACCGCGGCGAAGAAGGCGTTCGTCGTCAACCGCGTCGGCGACTTCGGCCTGCTGGTCGGCATGTTCGTGATCTGGACCACGTTCGGGACGCTCACGTTCCAGGGCCTCGGCGAGCAGATCACGCCCGGCACCGAGAACGGCACCATGCTGGCCATCGGCCTGCTGCTGCTCCTCGGCGCGTGCGGCAAGTCGGCGCAGTTGCCCCTGCAGTCGTGGTTGCTCGACGCCATGGAGGGCCCGACCCCCGTGTCGGCCCTGATCCACGCCGCGACCATGGTCACCGCCGGCGTCTACCTCGTGGTGCGCTCGGGGGCGTTCTTCTTCCCCGAGGGCTCGGGGGCCGCGCTCGCCGTGGCCGTCGTCGGCGCGGCCACGCTGCTGGCCGGTGCGATCATCGGTTGCGCGAAGGACGACATCAAGAAGGGCCTGGCCGGCTCGACGATGTCGCAGATCGGCTACATGATGCTCGGGGCGGGCCTCGGCCCCGCGGGCTACGCGTTCGCGATCGGCCACCTGATCACGCACGGCTTCTTCAAGGCCGACCTCTTCCTCGGCGCCGGCTCGGTCATGCACGGCATGAACGACGAGGTCGACATGCGGAAGTACGGCGGGCTGCGTAAGTTCATGCCCATCACCTTCGCCACGTTCTTCATCGGCTACCTGGCGATCATCGGGTTCCCGCTGCTGTCCGGCTACTTCACCAAGGACGGCATCATCGAGACCGCGGTGCACCACCAGCCGATCCTCGGCTGGCTGGCCGTGCTCGGCGCGGGCATCACCGGCTTCTACATGTCGCGGATGGTCTTCATGACCTTCTTCGGCGAGAAGCGCTGGGCCGACGACGCCCACCCGCACGAGTCGCCGTCCGTCATGACCATCCCGCTGATGGTCCTGTCGCTCGGCGCGCTCGGCCTGGGCGCCTACCTCGTCCTGAGCAACCGGCTGATGGTGTTCCTGGCCCCGGCCGTCGGCCGGCCCGAGGAACTGCCCGCCTTCCACTTCACCAGCACCCCCGGCCTGGCGACCCTGGCGCTCGTCGCGGTCGGCGCCGCCTTCGCGTGGATGAGGTACGGCCGGGCCGAGGTTCCGTCCGTGCAGCCGCGCGGCTCCTTCCTCACCACGTTCGCCCGGCGCGACCTGTACGGTGACGCGCTCAACGAGTCGCTCTTCATGCGTCCCGGCCAGTGGCTGACCCGCCTCGCGGTGTTCTTCGACAACCGCGGCATCGACGGGCTGGTCAACGGTCTGGCGGCGGGCATCGGCGGCAGCTCCGGGCGCCTGCGGCGGATCCAGACGGGCTTCGCCAGAACGTACGCGCTGTCCATCCTGATCGGTGCCGCCCTGCTGACCGGCGCCCTGCTCCTCGTTGGGAACATCTGATGTCACCCTGGCTTCCGATACTCATGGCGGTGCCCGTGCTGGGCGCCATCGTGGTGGCCCTGCTTCCCAAGGGCAGAGACAAGCTGGCCAAGCAGGTCACGCTGCTGGTCTCGCTGGCGGTGCTGGTCCTGACGGGCGTCATGGCCGCCGGGTTCAAGCCGTCGGGCGAGCGCTTCCAGTTCGTCGCCGAGTACGACTGGATCCCGAGCTTCGGCGTGAAGTTCGGGGTCGGCGTCGACGGCGTGGCGCTCGTGCTGATCGCGCTCTCCGCGGTGCTGGTGCCGATCGTGGTGCTGGCCTCGTGGCACGACGCCGACGGCGTCAAGACCGCCGACGGCACGCTCATCACGCCCAAGCGCTCGGTGAAGACGTACTTCTCGCTGCTGCTGGTGCTGGAGACGATGATGATCGGCGTCTTCGCGGCGACCGACATCTTCCTGTTCTACGTCTTCTTCGAAGCCATGCTGATCCCGATGTACTTCATGATCGGCTCGTACGGCGGCGCCCAGCGGTCCTACGCGGCCGTGAAGTTCCTGCTGTACTCGTTGTTCGGCGGCCTGCTCATGCTGGTCGCGGTCATCGGGCTCTACGTGGTCGCGGGCAAGCAGACGTTCATGTTCCCCGAACTCGTCGGGGCCATCCAGGACCCGACGATGCAGAAGTGGCTCTTCGGCGGGTTCTTCATCGCCTTCGCGATCAAGGCGCCGCTGTGGCCGGTGCACACGTGGCTGCCCGACGCGGCCGCGCAGGCTCCGGCCGGAGCCGCCGTGCTGCTGGTCGGCGTCCTGGACAAGGTCGGCACGTTCGGCATGCTCCGCTTCTGCCTGGAGTTGTTCCCCGACGCGGCCAAGACGTTCACGGTGCCGATCATCGTGCTGGCGGTCATCAGCATCATCTACGGCGCCATCGTGGCCATCGGGCAGACCGACATGAAGCGGCTCATCGCGTACACGTCGATCTCGCACTTCGGGTTCATCGTCATGGGCGTGTTCGCCATGTCGTCGGTCGCCCAGTCCGGCGCGGCCCTCTACATGGTCAACCACGGCTTCGCCACCGGCGCGCTGTTCCTGGCCGCCGGGTTCCTGATCGCCAGGCGCGGCTCGCCGTTCATCGGCGACTACGGAGGCGTGCAGAAGGTCGCGCCGGTGCTCGCGGGCTTCTTCCTCGTCGCCGGTCTGGCCGGGCTCTCCCTGCCGGGCCTGTCGTCCTTCGTGAGCGAGTTCATGGTCATGATCGGCACGTACTCGAGCCAGGCCCACGGCTCGGGGGCGCTGACGGCGGCCGCGGTCGTCTCCGCGGTGGCGGTGATCCTGGCGGCCGTCTACATCCTGTGGATGGTGCAGCGGACCCTGAACGGCCCGACCGCCGAGCCGGTCAAGCCGTTCAAGGACCTGAACGCCCGCGAGGTCTGGGTGCTGGCTCCGCTGGTCGCCCTGATCATCGGTTTCGGGTTCTTCCCCGCGCCGCTGCTCAACGTGATCAACCCGTCAGTGCAACAGACGCTGACCAACGTGGGCGTACCCACCTCCACCATCGCTGAGAAGGGGACAGGTCAGTGAACTCCATCCCAGCGCCGACGATCGAATACGGCACGCTCGCGCCGCTGCTGGTGGTCTTCGGCGCTGCCATCATCGGGGTGCTCGTCGAGGCCTTCGTGCCGCGCTACATGCGCAAGCCGATCCACGTGGCGCTCACCCTGCTCAGCCTGGCCGGCGCATTCGCGCTGGTCCTCCTCCAGGTCATGCGCGGCCAGGTGTCCACCACGGCCTCCGCCGTGGGCGCGCTCGCGGTGGACGGGCCCTCGCTGTTCATCTGGGGCGTCATCCTCGTCCTGTCGTTCGTCTGCGTGCTGCTCATCAACGACGAGGGTCACTTCGTCGTCTCGGCCGCGGCCGTTCCGGGCAGCGCCGACGAGGAGGAGGCGGAGTCCGCGGGTGGCGGCCACACCGAGGTCTATCCGCTGGTCCTGTTCGCCGTGGGCGGCATGCTGCTGTTCCCGGCCTCGCACGACCTGCTGATGATGTTCGTGGCCCTCGAGGTCATGTCGCTGCCGCTCTACCTGCTGTGCGGCCTGGCCCGCCGGCGCCGCCTGCTGTCGCAGGAGGCGTCCATGAAGTACTTCCTGCTGGGCGCGTTCTCCTCGGCGTTCTTCCTGTACGGCGCTGCGATGATCTACGGCTTCGCGGGCACCGTCTCGCTGCCGGGCATCAACCAGGCCCTGGCCGCCGGCGGCGCGCTCGACCCGCTGCTGATGATCGGGCTCGCGATGCTCGGCGTCGGCCTGATGTTCAAGATCGGCGCGGCTCCGTTCCAGGCCTGGAAGCCCGACGTCTACCAGGGCGCTCCCACGCCGATCACCGCTCTGATGGCCTCCGGCACGCTCGTGGCGGCCGTGGGCGCCGTGCTGCGGGTGTTCTGGGTGGGTCTGGGCAACCTCGACTGGAACTGGCGGCCGGTCATCTGGGGGATCGCCGCGCTCACCATGATCGTCGGCTCGATCCTGGCGATCACGCAGACCGACATCAAGCGCATGCTGGCCTACTCGTCCATCGCGCACGCGGGCTTCCTGCTCGTCGGCGTGATGGCCACGTTCGGCACCGCCGCGCAGAACGCGGCCTCGCTGAAGGCGATCCTGTTCTACCTGGCGGTCTACGGCATCACCACGGTCGGCGCGTTCGCGGTGGTCACGCTCGTACGCGACCCGGGCGGCGAGGCGGGGCACCTGTCGCGCTGGGCCGGGCTCGGCAAGCGCGCGCCGATGCTGGCCGGGGCGTTCGCCTTCTTCCTGCTGGCCTTCGCCGGCATCCCGCTGACCAGCGGCTTCTTCGGCAAATATGCCGTGTTCGCGGCCGCGCTGGAGAGCGGCACGCAGCCCGGCGACTCGATGGGCGGCTGGATGGCGGCGCTGGTGGTCGTGGGCGTCGTGGCCTCGGCGATCGCGGCGTTCTTCTACGTCCGCGTGATCGTGCTGATGTTCTTCAGCGAGCCCTCGGCCGACGGACCGGCGATCGCGGTGCCCAGTATGGGAACCGTGGCCGTCATCGCCGTCTCCCTGCTGGTTACCGTAGGAGTGGGGCTCTACCCGGAGTCCGTGCTCGGTGTTGCTGACGACGCTGCTCGCAGCCTGTTCATTAGATAAGGGGATCCCGTATGTCCGCGCCTCCCGTGGTTGACCTTCCCATTGAGGACGAGCGGTTGGCGCAGGACGTGGCCAACGGACTGGCCGCGGTCGAGAAGCTGCTGCGCTCGTCCGTGGAGAGCGAGGACGCCTTCGTCACGGAGGCGTCCAAGCATCTCATCGAGGCCGGTGGCAAGCGGTTCAGGACGTTGATGGTGTTGCTGGCCGCGCAGTTCGGCGACCCGTCCGCGCCGGGTGTGGTGCCCGGCGCGGTCGTGATCGAGCTGACCCACCTGGGCTCGCTCTACCACGACGACGTCATGGACGAGGCCCCGGTGCGCCGGGGCACGCCCTCCGCCAACGCCCGGTGGGACAACACCGTGGCGATCCTCACCGGCGACTACCTGTTCGCGCAGGCCTCCGACATCCTGGCCGACCTGGGTCCCGAGCTGATCCGCATCCAGGCCCAGACGTTCTCCCGCCTCGTCCAGGGGCAGATCCGCGAGACCATCGGCCCGCGCGACGACGAGGACCAGGTCGGCCACTACCTCAGCGTGCTGTCCGACAAGACGGGCTCGCTGATCGCCGCCTCGGGCCGCTTCGGCGCGCTGCTGTCCGGGGCTCCCGCGGACGTGGAGGAGCGGCTCAGCCGCGCGTGCGAGGCCATCGGGGTGGCCTGGCAGCTCGGCGACGACCTGCTCGACGTGGCCTCCACCGGGGCGGAGTCGGGCAAGACGCCGGGCACCGACCTGCGCGAGGGCGTCAGGACCCTTCCGGTGCTGTACGCGCTGGCCTCGGGTGAGACGTCCCGGCTGACCGCGCTGCTGTCGGGACCGGTCGCCGAGGAAGAGGTCGAGGAGGCGCTGACGCTGCTGCGGGCGCACCCGGGGATGGCGCGGGCGCGGCGGGAGCTGGAGTCGTGGGTGGACCGGGCCCGTGCCGACATTTTCGGCCTTCCCGACATCCCCGCCAAGAACGCATTTTTGGCGCTATGTGACTACGTGGTGGAGCGCAGCGGCTGATCGCCCGCCGGTCCGCTCGGGGGATCGCCCGCTCGGCCGCCCGCCGGTTCGCCCGCTGGGGTGGCCGATCGCCTGACCCGGGCGGCCGTACGCGCCGTCCTGAGGCTGTCGTACGTGAAGACCGCCAGCGCCACCCAGACGATCGCGAAGCCGATCCACCTGCTGGGCGGCATGACCTCCTGCACGATCAGCACGCCGCACGCGAACTGCAGGATCGGCGCGATGTACTGCAGCAGCCCCATGGTGCTCAACGGCACCCGGATGGCCGCCGCCCCGAAGCAGATCAGCGGCACCGCCGTGACCAGGCCGCCGCTCGCCAGCAGCGCCGCGTGCCAGATCCCTTCGGTCCCGAACGTCGCCGCGCCGGTGCCCTGCAGGAAGAGCAGGTAGCCGAGGGCCGGCAGGAGCAGGACCAGCGTCTCCACGGCCAGGCTCTCGGTCGCGGCCACGTTCGCCCGCTTCTTGACCAGCCCGTACACGCCGAAGCTCATCCCCAGCGTCAGGGCGATCCACGGCGGCCGCCCGTAGTCGACCGTCAGCACGAGCACGGCCAGCGCCCCGAACCCCACCGCGGTCCACTGCAACGGCCGCAGCCGCTCCCGCAGCAACACCACCCCGAACAGCACGTTGACGAGAGGGCTGATGAAGTACCCCAGGGCGCTCTCGACCACGTGCCCGGTGTTCACCGCGTAGATGTAGGTGCCCCAGTTGACGGTGATCACGACGGCGGCGAGGCTCAGCAGGCCGAGCTTCGCCGGCCGGCGGGCCAGCTCCCTGAACCACGACCAGTGCCTGCGCACGGCCAGCACGGCGGCGACGGCCACCAGCGACCACACCATCCGGTGCGCCAGGATCTCCACGGCGTCCGAGGGCTTCAGCAGGGGCCAGTAGAGCGGGAACAGACCCCACATGGTGTAGGCGGCGGCCCCGAACAGTACGCCGCGCCGAAGGTCAGGCATGTACCCCAGTTTCGGGCATTACCACCTTTAAACACAAACGTGTTTCTCTATAGGGAATTATGCAGGATCTCTTAAGTGTTGACGGGTATGTAGGCTGAGGGAAGACCTCTGGAGGTGCGAGATGGGCTGGCTGTTCGGCGGCAACAAGACATCGATGGTCCGACCGGAGGACGCCCTGCCGGGACGCGCGGAGCCCATGCCCGTGCCCGCCCGCCACGCCGTCCTCGACGCCCCCCTCGCCCCGCCGTACGCACCGGGGCTGGAGGTCGCCGACTTCGGCCTCGGCTGCTTCTGGGGCGCCGAGCGCATCTTCTGGCAGACCCCGGGCGTCGTCACGACGGCCGCCGGCTACCAGGGCGGCCACACCCCCAACCCGACGTACGACGAGGTCTGCAGCGGCCTCACCGGGCACGCCGAGGTCGTCAGGGTCGTCTTCGACCCGGCGAAGGTGTCGTACGAAGAGCTCCTCAAGGTCTTCTGGGAGGCTCACGACCCGACGCAGGGCATGCGCCAGGGCAACGACGTCGGCACCCAGTACCGTTCGGCCATCTACTACCACTCCCCGGAGCAGCAGAAGGCCGCCGAGGCTTCGCGCGACGCCTACCAGCAGGTGCTCAAGCAGGCCGGCTACGGCGACATCACGACCGAGCTCGCCCCCGCCGGCCCCTTCTACTTCGCCGAGGACTATCACCAGCAATATCTGTACAAAGTGCCCAACGGGTACTGCGGCATCGGCGGCACGGGTGTCACCTGCCCCGTCGGCCTGACCTCAGGGGAGGCCTGAGCTGATGCTCGGCCCGGGGCGCTGCGCTTCTATATAGAAAGATGTACAGTTGATGCATGACTGTTCTCCACGACGCTAATGAGCTGAGCGTCACAGAGGCGGCCCAGCGAGGCGTTGCCCGCCTGGTGGCTGATGCGGAGCAGGGGACCGACCTTGTGGTCACCCGGCGGCATCAGCCAGTGGCGGCCGTCGTGAGCATTCGCCGGCTCAATGAGCTGGAGGAAGCGGCGGCTGATCTTCGCGATCTGGCGCTGGTGCTCGCCCGGTCGGTCACGGATACGGGGGAGCGGGTCTCGTTTGATGAGGTGCTTGCCGCTTTCGGGCATACTCGCGAGTCGCTGTCCGCCATCCCGGACGATGAGTGAATCGTGTCCGACGTCGTCTTCACGGCGCCGGCGGTCGACGACCTCCGGCGTATCGGCCCGGACGCGGTGCCTAAAGTACTCAAGAAGATCCTGCTCCTCCTGGACAACCCTGAAGCCGGCTACCCGCTGGGCGGGGAACTGAGCGGTTTCCGGAAGCTGGTGGTCGGTCGCAATACCTGGCGTGTCGTCTACCGCATCACCGAGGACAAGGCGGTGGAGATCTGCGAGGTGTGGGCTGTCGGTGAGAGGGCCGACGCGGAAGTGTACGCGGAGGCGACAGCGAGGGTTCGCGAGGCGGGTGCGGACCGGCCCGAGATCATCCAGCTCGGCCAGGTGATCGAACGCCTCGGCGCGCTGGCCGATCACATTCGAGTGGAGAAAACTCCTCCTAGGGAACCGGTTCCAGATTGGCTCGCGGACCGGTTGATCTACACGGTTGGGATGGCGCGTGAGCATGTTGCCGCTCTCGATCTTCGAGAGGCGGTCGACATGTGGGCTGAGTACCGATCCAAGCCTCATTAGGTCGCGCTGTTCGCCGCTCCGATCGCGATCGTCGCGGTGGTCCGCACTGTCGGCGCCATCGTCGGCGCCTTCGACGGCGGTTCGGTGCGGCTGGCGCTGGACTCCGGTCTTTTCCTCCTCATCGAGGGCGCCGTTCAGGCCCTTTTCGTGGTGACCTTCGTTCGCAACCATCGGCACTGGTTCGGCCGGCGCCGCTCGGCACCGGCCTCTCCTGAGCCGGCCGGCCTGACCTCCGGCGAGGCGTAGACCTGCGGAGGCCCGCGATCAGGCGGCCTTGCCGCGGGCGATGTAGACGTTCATGCCGGTGAAGTCGAGGGTGATGTTGTACGGCTTGTAGAAGCTGTGGAAGAAGGTGACCGGCACGTCGAACCCGAGGGGGGCGAGTGCGGACTCCGGGTGCGTGTTGCAGTAGATGTCGTGGGCGGTGGCGCTGCCGAGGCGGATCTCCTTCGGATAGCACGGGTAGGTGACCGCTGGGTGGCTGTGAGCGTGAGTCCTGATGGGGCGGTCGTAGTCGGTGCGGATCCGCAACCGTTCGGCCGTATCCCCGTGCATGACCGCGGCGGCCTCGCTGCCTCCGCCGATGGGCAAGGCCACCACGCGCGGGCCTGAGCCGGCGACGCTGCCCCTGCTGTGGACCATGTGCTCACGGGCCAGCCACAGCGGCAGGGGCTCCGCGCCCGCCCGTTCGGCGGCGGCGCGCGCCTGCCTGGCCGCTTCCGGGGTGTTGCGCCGCAGGATCAGCGATCGGCCCGCGTAGTCGAAGGTGGTCAGCAGGTGGTAGAAGACCCACGTGCCGATCATGCCGTCGTTGCCGGTGTCGACATCTCCGCCCGACTCCGACTCCGACCACGCCACGGGGATGTTACGCAGTTCGATGCCGCCCAGCCTGAACGAGTCCAGCACCCCGAAGTACTGCCATATGGTGCCGTCCAGATAATCGATCTTCTGGCTGGCGACGGGGCTCAGCCCGGCCTCCTTGGCCACCGTCGAGGACAGGCCCAGCCATGGGGAGCCGGTGTAGAACGTGAAGCGTTTTGACGATCCACCGTTGACCGAGGCCTCCACCAGCGGTTTCGGGTCCATCTGCGGCCAGGGCAGCCGCGCGATGTCGCCGTGGATCTGGTACGGCTCGCCGCGGACCGCCGCGAACCACGTGGCGAAGACGTCCCTGCCGGCCGCTTGCCAGTGTGGTGCGGCGAGGGCGAACTTGTCCTGCCGGATGTAGCAGTCGGCCAGGAACCGGTTGGCATCCTTGTCGCCGGGTGCCAGCCCGATGGCCATCTTGAGGTATTTCTCGGCTTCGGGGAACCGGTTGGCCAGCAGCCCGACGTAGCCGCGCCGGCGGGCCGCGTTCAGGTTCGCGGGGTCTGCTCTCAGGATCTCCTCGTACGCGCGCCCGGCCTGCTCGAACTTCCCCGCCTTGAACAGCGCGTCCGCGTCACCGCCGCGGGCTCGGGCCGTGGCCGCCCCGCCCAGCAGCGGTGCGGTCGCGGCGGCACCGGCCAGCACGGTGGCGCCCCGCAGCAGGGAACGCCGGTCCCATCTTCCGCCTTCAACCATGCCTTTCTCCTTTACGTCGATCGTCGTCCGCTGCACCTCGCCGTCCGGCGGACGGTCACAGCAGCTCCCGCCGGTTCCTCTCGCCCCGCTCGGTGAGGGCGACGCCGTAGTTGCCGGGGGCGTCCGGGCCGCCGACGTCGACCCGGCGCGGGCGGCCGGGGACGGGTGGTCTCGTGCCGGGCCAGCCGGTCCAAGTGCTTCACGCACGCCGGCGACAGCCCGTCCCGTGCTCTCCCGCCGTCAACCCCATCCACTGTCGGCCGACCGTGTCCCCGCCTCGTGCGCCCGGTGTCATCGTTGGGTCACGGTCGCGGCGTCTCGCCGGCCCGCCTGCTGCCGGCTCTGCCTGTCGCGGGCGCTCCCATGGGTGGGCGATGAGGGGGCCGGTGCGACCGCGTCACCTCGTCGTACGGGTGAGCACGCCCAGCGGGTCGGCCAGCAGGTCGGAGAAGCCGAGTTCGGCGGCGCCGACCAGGGTGGCGTCGTCCCCCAGGGCCGAGGTGCGCAGTCTCACCCGTTCGCGCGCGACGGGCAGCACGTTGGCGGCGATGCGGGCGCGTACCTGGGCCGCGGCGCCCGGATACATGTCGCGCAGCATGCCGCCGAAGACGACCATGCCGGGGTTGAAGAGGTTGATGAGGTTGGCCACGCCGATGCCGAGCCAGTCGCCGACCTGGCGCAGCGCCTCCTGGGCTGCGGGATCGCCACGGTCGGCGTCGTCCACCACGGCTCGTACGGCGTCGCGGCCGAACAGGTCGGCGGGCCGGCCCGCGGCGTCGAGGAGTGCCCGCTCGCCGGCCTCCGCCTCCAGGCAACCATGGGAGCCGCATCCGCAGGGACGCCCGTTGTACGGGTTCACCACCATGTGCCCTAGCTCGCACCCGTAGCCGCCGTCGCCGTCCAGCAGCTTGCCGCCCACGATGATGCCGCCGCCCACGCCGACGTCCCCGTGGAGGTAGATCAGGTTCTGGAAGCCGGCGCCCGCTCCGCGTTGCTGTTCGGCCAGCGCGCCGAGGTGCGCCTCGTTGCCCACGGCAACCGGCAGGCCGAGGCCCAGCCGGCGGCCGAGCTCGGTGCCGAACGCCTGGTCCACCCAGCCCATGTCGGGCCCGAAGCGCACCATGCCGTCGCCCGGCCGGATCATGCCGCAGTAGGAGGCGCCGACGCCGACGCACACGGAGTCCGGAGGCGCAGTACGGTGCAGCTGCCGGCCGAAGCGGGCGAGCACCTCGACCACCCGGTCGAGGTCGGCTCCGGCGCGCGGGCGGACCGTCTCCCTGCGGTCCAGCATGATCCCGCCGAGCGCCACCCGGGCGGCGACCAGCCGGTCCACGGCGACGTCGAAGGCGAGCACGTAGACCTGGCCGGAGTCGGGGCGGACCACCAGCGACGGCCGTCCCGCCCGGCCGGTGTCGGCGGGCAGTTCTTCGCGGACCAGGCCTGCCGTGGCGAGCTCGGTGGTCAGCGCCATGATGGTGCTGCGGTTCAGCCTCATCCGCTCGGCCAGCGCCGTGCGGGAGACCGCGCCGCCCAGGTGCACGTGCCGGAGCAGGGTGCCGGCGTTGTGCCGGCGGATCTCCTCCTGGGCCAACCTGACCTCCGGGATCGTCCCGTCCACTCAAGTATCTGATCTGGACGATACCCGGACAACGGCCTCCGGGGCTTCAGGCGTCAGGCGCAGGTGTAGCCGGAGGGGAGGGCGGTGTCGCCGTTCGGGCGGCTCGCCTGGAAGCCGACGCCGCCGGCGCTGGCCCCGGGGGCGAGGGTGCCGTTGTGGCCGGCGTTCCTGATGGTCACGGTCTGCCCGCTGACGGTGGTGGCGCCGTTCCACGAGCCGGTCAGCGTGTGCCCGGCCGGCAGGGTGAAGGTGACGGTCCAGCCGGTGATCGTCGTCGTGCCGGTGTTGGTGACGGTGAGCGGCTGGATGACGTACCCGGTGCCCCACTGGGTCTGGACGGTGGCCTCGGCGGTGCAGCCTCCGGTGGACGTGCCGGGCCGGGTGGTGATCTGCGCGGTGGTCGAGACCGGCGAGGTGTTGCCCGCGGCGTCCCTGGCCCTGACCTGGTAGCGGTAGGTGGTGTCGGGGGTCAGGCCCGTGTCGCCGTACGAGGTCGTGGCCGAGGTGGCGACCTGGGCGAACGTGCCGCCGCTCGCGCCGGGGGCGCGCAGGATGTCGTAGCCGGTGACGCCCTGGTCGTCCGTCGACGCCGTCCAGGTCAGGCTCGTGCCGGTGGACGTGGTGCCCGAGGCCGTGAGGCCGGTCGGGGCGGTCGGCGGGGAGGTGTCGCCGGAACCGTCGCCGAGGGACGGCGTCTGCCAGTCTCGCCACTCGGCCAGGTTGCCCTGCGCCCTGGACGAGATCCTCATCGCGCCGGGTGCGTTGCCCGTCTTGAGGAGGAACTTCTGGATGTGCTGCTGCAGCGGGGTCCGCCACTCCGACCGGTTGGCGCAGTGGCTGCCGTCCTGGACGTCGGACCAGTAAGTGATGTTGTCTCCGGCGCCGAGCGCTTTGTACACCTCCGCTCCGCCGAGGGCCGCCACGCTGGCCGACCTGGGACCCAGGTTGGTGATGTGGGGGTTGTCCATGATGAAGAGCCCGCGCGGGGCGATCATGGCCACTGTTTCGTGCGTGTCCACAGGCAGCCGGTTCGGGTTGCCGGTGAAGGAGCCGAACGCGTCGCCCAGCCATGGTTGCTCGCCGTACGCGCTGCTCAGGCTCTGGGCGCCCTCCCCGGGGATGCCGCGGAAGATGGGCACGCCCGCGCTGCCCGACTCGATCGGCATGGTCAACGCGATGCGCTGGTCGAACGCGCCCACCACGAAGGCGCCCTTGCCGAACCGCGAGCATCCGGTGACGCCGGTGGCATCCGCTCGCAGGATGCCGCCGCCCGACTGCTCGATGACGTCGATGATGCGGCTCACGCCCCAGGCCCAGGCGACCAGCAGTCCGGTGCTGCTCGACGAGCCGTAGACGTCGTAGAACGCGCCCTGCTTGTTGTTGCGCGGTGTGCCCTCCCTGCCGACCGCGTACGGGTCGTAAGTGATGACCGCCGCCCCCGCGGCCCTGATGGCGGCCGTGTCGGCGCCGAAGCCTCCCAGCACCACGACCGCGGGGAACGGCCCGGAACCGCTCGGCAGCGAGACACCGGCGGAGAAGCCGGTGCTCCTGCCGTTGTGGTTGACGTTCACCGTGATGCCGGTGCTGGAGACCGTGCCCGTGACGCTCGCCGGCTTCGCGGGCTTCTCGCCGTAGACGAATCGTTCCGCCAGCTTCTTGATCTCCGCCCGCCGGCACCGCCAGTCGGACCTGGCGGTGATGCGCGTGCCGTCCAGCTTCCTGAAGGGGTCGGGGAGCCGGGAGTCGGACGGCAACGATCCTTCGCCGGGCAGGCCGGTCACCGCGCAGCCGGCGCCCTCGTCCTCGACGCCGGCCGCGAAAGGCACGGCGGGGGCCGCGGCGGGAGCCGCAGTGACGGCCGCAGTGACGGCCGCAGTGGGGGCCGCAGCGAGCGCCGCTGTCTCCGCTCCGGCGGCCCAGAGTGCCGCCGCCACCAGCGCGACGGCCGCCGTACGCATCGTCGAGCGGCCCGAGCATCTGATCACTGTGGCTCTCCTTCCGCACGGGGGTGCGGGCGACGATCGCCGATCGATCGTTCAGCGCGCGCGTCCAGCCGCTGATCAGTGTGGGAATTGCTCCGAAACATGTCAACGGTTCATGGAAATTTTTCGGAACAGAGCAGGGGAGACGCCTTGTGACCAGGCGTTGACGGTGGCGGGGCGATGAAACTACGCCGTTTGGAAGGCCCGCGTCCGCCTGGGCCGGCCTCCGAAAGTTTCGGTCCAGCGGGCGGTCAGGCGTCCTGCTTCGCGGCCGCGAAGTGGCGGGGGAGCCCGGTCATGGCGACGTCGAGGGCGCGGGTGACGTCCTCGATCAGGGCGGCTCCGTGCCGCCCGTTCTCGATGGAGGCCCGGCCGGCGCTCGCGAGCGCTCCCACCATGGCTCCCACGACGGCGTGCGCGGTGACGTCGTCCAGGTCGGGGAACACCTCCCGCAGCGCCTTCGCCCACTCGTGCTGGAGGTCGAAGATCCAGCGCAGCGCGATCGCCCGCAGCGCGGGAACGGTGAGGGCCAGACGCGTGCGGATCACGACCAGGTCCTCGTCGGCGTCGACGCTCCACCGTCCCGGTTCCAGCACCATGGCGAAGGCCCGCCGCAGCAGGCTCTCCAGCGACTCTCCCGGATGGGGCGCCGAGGTCAGCGTGCGTATGGCGTCGACCCGCTCGGGATAGTCGGCGAAGGCGAGGTCCTCTTTCGCGGGGAAGTGCTTGTAGAACGTGGCGGGCGACAGCTCGGCGGCCGCGCAGATGTCGGCCACGGTGGTCTGGTCGTATCCCCGCTCCGCGAACAGCCGCAGCCCCGTGTGCACCAGGGTCTGCCGGGTGCGCCGTCTCTTGCGCTCCCGCAAGCCCATCTGCTCCGCCATGCGCTCAGCATAGTAGACAGCGTATGAAGGTATGTATTATCTAAAAGTAGAGACTCTCTACTAAGGAGGAGGTCGTATGGCCGCCGGGCCTGGTACACGACCCATGCAACTGCCCACCGCGCGGGAGCACCCCTTCGACCCGCCCGCCCCGCTTCGCGACCTCGCCGCCCAGGGACCGCTGCACCCGCTGAGCTTCCCCGACGGTCACATCGGCTGGGTGACGACCAGTCGCGATCTCGCCCGTGCCGTGCTGGCCGACCAGCGCTTCAGTGCCCGGCAGGACCTGCGTCACCTGCCCTTCGAACACGCACTCGGCGAGGACCCCGGCGCGCCGATGCTGCCTGGGATGTTCCTGCGCCTCGACCCGCCCGACCACACCCGCTACCGCAGGCTGCTGACCGCCCACTTCACCGTGCGCCGGCTCAACGGGCTGACCCCGCGGATCCAGCAGATCGCCGACGAGTGCCTGGACGCGATGGAGCGGGCGGGCTCCCCGGCCGACCTGGTCCAGCACTTCGCTCTGCCGATCCCCTCGCTGGTGATCTGCGAACTGCTCGGCGTGCCGTACGCCGACCGGTCGGAGTTCCAGGGCACCACGGAGACGATGGTCCGCCTGGGCACGCCCAAGGAGGAGTACATGGCCGCCATGAACCACCTCTACGGCTATTTCCGCCGGCTGGTCGCGGCCAAGCGCGCCGACCCCGGGGATGATCTGCTCAGCGCGCTCGTCACCGGCAGCGACCTGACCGACGAGGAGCTCACCGGCGTCGGGCTGGTGCTGCTCGTCGCCGGGCACGAGACGACCGCCAACATGCTCTCCCTCGGCACCTACGCCCTGCTGCGCCATCCTGACCAGCTCGCCGCCCTGCGCGCCGACCCCACGCTGATCGACGGCGCGGTCGAGGAACTGCTCCGGTACCTGTCGATCATCCAGTTCGGCGCTCAGCGCACCGCGCTGGAGGACGTCGAACTGGAGGGCGTGACCGTCAGGAAGGGGCAGACGGTGGTGATCTCCATCCCGATGGCCAACCGTGACCCCGGACAGTTCGGCGACCCCGACACCCTCGACCTGGCCAGGCAGGCCACCGGCCACGTGAGCTTCGGTCACGGGGTGCACCAGTGCCTCGGCCAGCAGCTGGCCAGGATCGAGATGCGGGTCGCGTACGCGGCGCTGTTCCGCCGATTCCCCGGCCTGCGCCTCGCCGTGCCCGAGGAGGAGCTCGCGATGAAGACCGACATGGCCATCTACGGGGTGCACCGGCTGCCGGTGGCCTTCGATCCCGCCTGAGAGCGCCCTGCCGGGCGGGTGCCGCGGCCCGGCGGAAATCCGTTCGACGCCGGGCTCGCGGGCTGCCTACTGTTGACCGCCTGAGCACATTGTCACGGACACGAGCGGGATGGGGCGTACGGCATGACGGGAGCGGCGGGGCCGGAGTTCGCTCAGGAGCGCATCTGGGACGCCGAGGCTGCTCGGCGCTATGACACGCCGGGCACCGGCATGTTCGCGCCCGAGGTGCTGGAGCCGACCGTGAGCCGCCTCGCCGAGCTCGCGGGCGGCGGGCGGGCGCTCGAGTTCGCCATCGGGACCGGCCGCGTGGCCGTGCCGCTCGCCGAGCGTGGGGTGCCGGTCACCGGCGTCGAGCTGTCGAGGCCGATGATCGAGCAGCTGCGTACGAAGGTGGACGAGGCGACGATCCCGGTGGTCGCCGGCGACATGGCGACCGCCTCGGCCCCTGGGCCGTACTCCCTCGTCTATCTCGTCTTCAACACGATCTCCAACCTGCTCTCCCAGGCCGAACAGGTCGCGTGCTTCCGCAACGCCGCCCGCCACCTCGAGCCCGGCGGCCGGTTCGTGATCGAGTTGTGGGTGCCCGAGCTGCGCAAGCTGCCACCGGGCCAGCCGGCGACGGTCTTCACCGCCGAGCCCGGCTACGTCGGCCTCGACACCTACGACGTCCTGCGGCAGCTGGTCGTGTCGCACCACTTCACCTTCGACGAGGGCAGGCAGGCCGAGCTGTTCCGCAGCCCGCACCGCTACATCTGGCCGGCCGAGCTCGACCTCATGGCCCAGCTGGCCGGGTTCGAGCTGGAGTCCAGGCACGCCGACTGGGCCGGAGCCGAGTTCACCGCGGAGTCACGTTCGCACGTGTCCGTCTACCGCCTCCCGCCCGGCCGGCCGTGAAAGGGCGGATCCTCTCGCGGTGCGGGCGCCTCTTGTGGAGGACGGTCATGCCGGGGAGGAGACCCGGACGGGTGACGCCATGACCATGGCCGGGCGGCGGGCGCGCTGATCAACTCTGCCGGACTCGTGCAGGTCCGTGACGGGCGGCCACCTGCCGTCCCGTCATGATGAATCCGAAACCCTGCGTCTATTATTGGTCCCGATGGCGATGATCTCCATCACATCCTCATTGCGGGCAGGAATGTCGCGGCCGGCTCAACCGTGCAGGTCATCACCGCTAACTTGACGTTAACCACGTGTTTCGCGGAGGCGGAAATTCGTTGGCGGGTGGTTCTGCAGGTGGACAAGGAGCGGCGGGCGGCAGATATTGGAGCAGGAGGTTTACATGGATGTGCGCCTTGACCATCTCGTCTGCTGGGTTGCCGACCAGCGCAGGTCCCTGCATTTCTACGAGCAGGTGCTCGGGCTGCCCGGGGTGCGGACGGAGGAGTTTCGCGATGGAAAGGCGGCCTTTCCCAGCGTGCGGATCTCGGCTGGGACGATCCTCGATCTCATCGCGTACGACGCCTTAAAAGGGGTCGACGAGCACACGGGGGTGAAGGGCAGTTCCGGGCATCCGATCAACCATTTTTGCCTGTCCGTGGCCAAGGAGGATTTCGACGCCCTCCAGGTCCGGTTGAAACAGCACGGAGTGGAGATCTCCGGCACCGCGACCAACATCTTCGGCGCCCAGGGCATCGCTCCCGAGGCGATTTACTTTCCTGATCCCGATGGGAACGTGCTGGAAGTCCGCTATTACGATTGATCGTTTCGGGGGCGCGGCCGGCACGTGCGTCCGCCGGGGCCCGGGAAGTGTCGGCCGCGTCTGGTACACAGTCGGGCATGGGTGTGAGCGTCGATGAGTTCCTCGAGCTGCTGAACGAGCTGCCCGAGGTCCGGATGAGCCACGGTGGCGAGTGGATCGGGCTCAAGGTGCGTGACAAGGGCTTCGGCTACCTGTGGGAGGCGACCGAGACCGTCGGGCTCAAGGCCACGATCGAGGAGCAGATCGCCCTCGTGGCCGAGCGGCCCGAGGTGTTCGAGGTGCAGTTCACGGCAGGGCGGTTCGGCTGGGTGGTGGTCCACCTCGACAAGATCGACTCTGACGAGCTGTTCGAGCTGGTGGCCGAGGCGTGGTGCCTGACCGCGCCGAAGCAGCTGGTGGACGATTTCGAAGCCACCCACCAAATCGGGCAACAGGTGCAGTCTGGGTAATCTCGGGCAGCGTGACCCATGTGAACATGCGGCTGCGGGAGTGGCGCGCCGACGACGCCCCGGCCGTGCTGTGCGCCTTCCAGTCCCCCGATCTGCGGTACCAGGCGCCGTGGCCCGTCGTCACCCTCCAGGACGCCATGGGCTGGATCGCCGCCTGGCCGGGGGCCGGTCACGCCTTCGCCGTGACGGTGGGCGAGCAGGTCGTGGGCAACGTCGCGGTCGCCGGCATCGACGCCCGCGGCAACGGCTGGGTCTCCTACTGGGTGGTGCCCGCCTACCGCGGGCGGGGCATCGCGGCGGCGGCCACCGACGAGCTGGCCCGATGGGCGTTCGGCGAGCGTGGCCTCCACCGGCTGGAGCTGGAGCACCGCACGAACAATCCGGCGTCGTGCCGGGTCGCCACCAAGGCGGGCTTCCGGCCCGAGGGGATCGAGCGGGGCAAGCTCTGCCACGAGGGAGTGCGCTACGACGTCGAGCGGCACGCCCGGCTGGCGACCGACCGCTGAGGCGTTGGGTTCCGGAGGGAGTGCCTGGTCACCGACCGGCGCGCTGATCTACCCTGTGCGGGTGGACAGCGAGAGTCTGGCGGCGGCCGGGCTGCTGGCGGCCCTGAGCCGGGCGTCGGGGATTCTCGCGGAGTTACGCCATCCCTTCGTGAGAAGCGAGCGCTTCTCCTACTTCTTCCCTCCCGCGGGCGCCAGGACCGGCGCCACCTTCATCCTGCCCGACGGCCGCGAGGTGCGGTTCGAGGTGTCCATCGCCGCCTCGGGCGGCGCCTTCCAGGTGGCGGGCACGATCACGGCGGAGGGCGAGTCCCTGCTCGACCTGCCGCGCAGGAGCCTGCCCGGCGTCTCCGACGCTCTCGCCGTGCTCGACGACTACGCGGGGGAGGTGGCGGCCCCGGCGGGACGGCTGATCGACCAGCTCCTCGACGAAGTTGTCTGATTGTCAGACAGTAAGGCACAATGGCGAGCATGAGGAAGGGACCGCTCGCCGTCGTCGGCGCGTCCGTGCTCTGGGGCACGGCGGGCACGGCCGGGCTGCTCGTCTCCGCCGACTCCGTGGCGCTGGCCGCCGCGCGGCTCGTCATCGGGGGCACGGCGCTCGCCCTCTACGCCGGAGCCGGTCTCAGAAGCGCGTTCAGGCCCGGGCTCCTGCCGGCCGCCGCCGCGGTGGCCGCCTACCAGCTCTGTTTCTTCGCCGCGGTCGGCCGCACCGGCGTGGCCATCGGGACGGTGGTCGCGATCGGCAGCGGGCCCGTCTTCACCGGGCTGCTCTCCTGGTTCCTGCACGGCCGCAGGCCGAGCGGGCGCTGGACCGTCGCGACCACGGCGGCCATCTGCGGGTCCGCCGCGCTGATCGCCGGCGGCGGGGCGCAGGCGGGTGGGGAGGTGGTGTCGGGGGTGCTGTTCGCGCTGCTGGGCGGGCTGCTGTACGCCTTCTACACCGTCATGGCGGCCCGCGAGATCGGCCGGGGGGTCAGGCCGGACGCCGTGATGGGGGTGATGTTCGGCGGGTCGGCGGTGATCATGTTGCCGATCCTGATGGCGAACGGGGTCTCCTGGCTGGGGGAGCCGCGCGGGCTGGCCGCCGTGCTCTATCTCGGGCTCGGCACCACCGCCCTGTCCTACTTCCTGTACGGCCGAGGGCTGCGCACCACCCCCGTGGCCACGGCCGCCACGCTGGCGCTGGCCGAGCCGGCCGTCGCGGCGCTGCTCGGCCTGGTCGTGCTGGGCGAGCGGCTGGCCCCGGTGTCGGTCGCCGGGCTCGTCCTGCTGGCCCTGAGCCTCGTCGCGGTGGCCGTACCGGAAAGAAGGCCGGAAAGGGCGTTAGAGTCGCAGCCGTGACGTTGCCGCTCAGACCCGTCTCCACAGTGGGCGCGCTCGCCGACGCCCTGCGCAGCAGGGTGCTCTCCGGCGAGATCGCGCCCGGCACCCCGCTGCCCGAACAGGAGATCGCCGCGTCCTACGGCGTGGCCAGGCCGACCGTGCGGGAGGCGCTGGCGACGCTGGTGCACGAGGGCCTGCTCAGGCGCGAGCGCAACCGCAGCGCCTACGTCCCGGAAGTGACGCTCTCCGATCTCGACGATCTCATGTACGTCCGGCGGCCGCTCGAGGACCTGATGGCCCAGGCGGTGGCCGGGCGGCGGGTGCCGGAGGCCGACGCGGCCCTGCACCGGATGGCCGCGCTCCCGGCCACGGCGGCGTGGTCGGAGAGCGTGGCCGAGCACATGGCGCTGCACGAGGCGCTGATCGAGGCGGTGGGAAGCCCTCGGCTCGAACGCCTCTACGGCGCCCTGGCCGCCGAGACCAGGCTCGGGCTGGTCCGGCTGCGCGAGGTCTACGAGGACAGGGAGGTGCTGGTGCGCGAGCACCGCGAGCTGCTCGACGCGATCGCCGAAGGGCCGCAGGACGCGGCGCGGGCGGCGGTGGCGGCGCATCTCAGCCACTCGTGGGGCGGCCGCCACCGCTGAGGTGCCCCGGGGCGCCGAAAGCGTGCCCGGCAAACGCCCTTCATTGCGTACGAACCCTTGCGGGACCACCCCGGAACTCGCAAGAATCGCGCCCATGCACGGCAATCCGATGCCGGACTCCTACGTGTACGTCACGGAAGAAGGCGTCACCCGTCACTATGCTGACGGTAGCGTCGAGGCTCTCGCCTGGGAGGACGTCGTCGAGGTCCGTGTCGTCACGGAAGCCGGCGCGGACGTCCTCTACATCCTGCTCGACCGCGACGGCGAGGGTTGCGTCGTGCCGCGTTCCGCCACGGACGCCGGCTTTCTCGCCCGCCTGCGCTACCTGCCGGACTTCGACCTCGACCGGCTCACCCTGGCCGCCGACTCCACGCGTGACGGGGTGGTGGTCGTGTGGCGCAGCCCGGATCCGCCGTCGGCGCTACCGGACCTGGAGTACGACTAGCGCAACCCGGCTGAACGATTCACGAATTTGTCGCCGTATTTCCTCGTTCACTGCCACTTCTGGACCGTTCCGTCAAGCCCTCATGCAGCTCAACAATCGTCCGGTTGTGGACATATGCCGTTATTCCCCATGCCTGAATCGATCTTTAATCTTTAGTGGGGGCCGCCGCCCTTGATTGTTCGAGGGACTTGTCAACCCGTGTGGTGCAAGGAACGTCAACAGCGGTGCATCGAGTATCAGGTGGTGTTATGAGGGTGGGGACTGGGGAGTCCGCTGTCGTGCTCCTCGAGGCCGTACCACGTCGTGCGTCGAGCATCTGGACGCGGGCGTACCTGCGGCTCCTGTTATCCGGCGACACGATGTGCGTGCTGCTCGCGTGCGTCTGCGTGCTGGGTGTCCGGCTCGTCGCCGGTGTGTACGTTCCGCCGGCCGAGTACCTGCTGGGATTCGGCCTCGTCGTCTCCTGGCCCGTCGCGCTCATGATGGGCGGCGCCTACCGCCAGCGCGCCAACGGCGAGGGCACCGACGAGTTCAAGGCCGTCTTCAACGGTGGCGCCGGGCTGATGGCCACGGTCGCCATCATGGCCTACGCCACGCAGACCACGATCGCGCGCAGTTTCGTCATGGCGATGTTGCCGCTCGCGCTGCTCGCCACGCTCTATTTCCGCTATCGCATGCGTAAACGTCTTCACCGGAGAAGAGCGGTGGGCGAGTACATGCGGCAGGTGGTCGCGGTCGGGCACCGGGAGTCGATTCTCGACCTCGTGATGCAGTTCAGGCGCCAGCCCTATCACGGAATGCGCGTGGTGGGGGCGTGCCTTCCCGAGGGCGGAATGGACGTCGACCTGGACGGTGTTCCGGTGCTGGGCTCGTTCGGCGACGTGGCGAGCGCGGTGGAGCGCGAGAAGGCCGACGCCGTGGCCGTCCTGGCCTGCCCGGAGTTGGACGGGGCGGCGCTGCGCAGGCTGGCCTGGAGCCTGGAGACCGCGCGTACCGACCTCTTCGTCGCGCCCGCGCTCCTCGACGTGGCCGGGCCGCGCATCAGCATCAGGCCGGTGGCCGGGATGCCGCTGCTGCACGTGGAGCATCCGGAGTTCGACGGCACGAAGCAACTCGTCAAGAGCGTGTTCGACCGGCTCGTGGCCGGGAGCGCGCTGCTGCTGCTCGCCCTGCCGCTGCTGGCGATCGCGCTGGTGATCCGGCTGACGAGCCCGGGGCCCGCGCTGTTCTTCCAGGTCAGGGTCGGCAAAGGCGGCGAAGAATTCCGCGTCGTGAAATTTCGTACGATGGTGGTGGATGCGGAGCAGCGCAAACGTGTACTCCTCGACGCGAACGAGTTCGACAGTGTGCTCTTCAAGATGAGGAACGATCCAAGGATCACCCGGGTAGGCGCCTTCCTGCGCCGGTACTCGCTCGACGAGCTGCCCCAGCTGCTCAACGTCATCCGCGGCGAGATGTCCCTCGTCGGCCCCCGCCCGCCGCTGCCGGAAGAGGTCGGCAAGTACGGGACCGACGTCCGCCGCCGCCTGGTGGTCAAACCGGGCATGACCGGGCTCTGGCAGGTCAGCGGCCGCTCCGACCTGACATGGGAGGAGTCCGTACGCCTCGACCTGCGGTATGTGGAGAATTGGTCGCTCATCCTCGACCTGCAGATTCTCTGGAAGACCTGGTCTGTCGTCACCCGTGGAGAAGGGGCTTACTAGCTGTGAAAGCACTCGTGCTCGCCGGAGGGTCGGGCACACGGCTGCGGCCCATCACGCACACCTCGGCCAAGCAACTCGTGCCGGTCGCCGGCAAACCGGTCCTGTTCTACGGCCTGGAGGCGATCGCGGCGGCGGGGATCACCGAGCTCGGCATGGTGGTCGGCGATACCCAGGCCGAGATCGAGGCGGCCGTGGGCGACGGGTCGGCGTTCGGGCTGCAGGTGACGTACCTGCGGCAGGAGGCGCCGCTCGGGCTGGCCCACGGCGTGCTGATCGCCCGCGACTTCCTCGGCGACGACGACTTCGTCATGTATCTCGGCGACAACTTCATCGTGGGCGGCATCACCGACCTGGTCGCCCGGTTCGTCCGCGAGCGGCCGGCCGCCCAGATCATGCTCACCGAGGTCGGCGATCCGCGCCAGTTCGGCGTGGCCGAGCTCGACGGCGCGGGGCGGGTCGTCGGCCTGGAGGAGAAACCCGCGCGTCCCAAGAGCGATCTGGCACTGGTCGGCGTCTACCTGTTCAGCCCGGCGGTGCACGCGGCGGTGGCGGAGCTGAAACCGTCGTGGCGGGGCGAGCTGGAGATCACCGACGCCATCCAGTGGCTCATCGAGGCAGGGCTGCGGGTGGAGTCATCGGTGATCACCGGCTACTGGAAGGACACCGGCAACGTCACCGACATGCTGGAGGTCAACCGGCTGGTCCTGGAGTCGGTGGAGCCGCGCGTGAGCGGCCACGTGGACGCGGCCAGCGACCTGGTGGGCCGGGTCGTGGTCGAGCCGGGCGCGGTGGTCGAGCGCTCGCGGGTGGTCGGCCCGGCGATCATCGCCGGCGGCGCGCGGATCCGCGACAGCTACGTCGGCCCGTTCACCTCCATCGGCGCGTCGTGCACGATCACCGGCAGCGAGATCGAGTACTCGATCGTGTTGCCCAGGGCGTCCATCGCGGGAGTGGGCCGGATCGAGTGGTCGCTGATCGGCCACGACGTCGAGGTCACCCCCGCGCCCCACACCCCCAGAGCCCACCGTCTCGTACTGGGCGATCACAGCAAGGTGCAGATCAGTTCATGAGAGTTCTGGTGACGGGTGGCGCGGGGTTCATCGGCTCCCACTTCGTGCACGGCCTCGACGCAGCGGACGTGACCGTGCTGGACAAGCTCACGTACGCGGGAAGCCGGGCCAACCTCGACGGCGTGCGGCACACGTTCGTGCACGGCGACGTCTGCGATGCCGGCCTGCTGGCCGAGGTCGTGCCCGGCCACGACGTGGTGGTGAACTTCGCCGCCGAGTCCCACGTGGACCGTTCGATCGAGGGGGCGGCCGAGTTCGTGCGCACCAACGTGCTGGGCACGCAGACGCTGCTGCAGGCGTGCCTGGAGGCGGGGGTGGCCAAGGTGGTGCAGGTGTCGACCGACGAGGTGTACGGCACGATCGAGTCGGGCTCCTGGACCGAGGACGCGCCGCTGGCGCCGCGCTCGCCGTACGCGGCCTCCAAGGCGGGCGCCGACCTGATCGCCCGCTCCTACGCGATCACCCACGGGATGGACGTCTCGATCACCCGGTGCGGCAACAACTACGGGCCCCGCCAGTATCCCGAGAAGATCATCCCGCTGTTCGTCACGCGGCTGCTGCGCGGCGCGACCGTCCCGTTGTACGGCGACGGCGGCAACGTGCGCGACTGGATCCACGTCCAGGACCACTGCGCGGGCATCCGCCTGGTGATGGACAAGGGCGAGCCCGGCGAGGTCTACCACGTCGCGGGCACGGCCGAGCTGACCAACCTGGAGCTGACCGGCCGCCTGCTGGAGGCCTGCGGCCGGGACTGGGACCTGGTCGAGCACGTCGAGGACCGCAAGGGCCACGACCGCCGGTACTCGCTCGACGACGCGAAGTTGCGCGCCCTGGGCTACCGGCCGGAGATCCCGTTCGAGCAAGGGCTGAAGGACACCGTGCGCTGGTATGCCGAGCACCGGGGCTGGTGGGCGGCTTGACAGGAGGCGTCATGAGATGGCTCATCACGGGCGCGGGCGGCATGCTGGCCACCGACGTGCTCGACCGTACGGCGCTGACCGGCGACCCGGTGGTGGCGCTCGCCCGCAGCGAGCTGGACCTGCGTGACCGGCGCGCGGTGCGCGACTTCGTGTGCGCCTACCGCCCCCGAGCGGTGATCAACTGCGCGGGGTGGACCGCCGTGGACGCGGCCGAGTCGCGCGAGGCGGAGGCGCTGGCGATCAACGGGCACGCGGTGCGCTGGCTGGCCGAGGCGTGCGACCAGGCCGGGTCGCGGCTGGTGCACGTGTCGACCGACTACGTCTTCGACGGCGCGAGCGCGGCGCCGTACCGCGAGGACGCGGCCACCGGGCCCGTGAACGCCTACGGGCGCACCAAGCTGGCGGGGGAGCGCGCGGCGCTGGAGCACGGCCATTACGTCGTGCGGACCGCCTGGTTGTACGGCGCGGCAGGTACCGACTTCGTCCGGACCATGATCAGGCTGGCCGGTGAGCGGCCGTTCGTGGACGTGGTCGACGACCAGCGCGGGCAGCCGACGTGGGCGGCCGACCTGGCCGACTTCCTCGTACGGCTGGCGCAGTCGGACCTGCCGCCGGGCGTCTACCACGGCGCATGCTCGGGCGAGACGACGTGGTACGGCCTGGCCAAGGAGGTCTTCACGCTCCTCGGCGCGGACCCCGGGAGGGTGCGGCCGGTGACCAGCGCCGACTGCCCGCGCCCCGCCCGGCGTCCGGCCAGCAGCGTGCTGGCCTGCACCAGAGCTGAGCCGCTGCGCCACTGGCGGGCGGCGCTGCACGCGGCCTGGCCGGTCATCGCCGCGAATGCGGGGCCTCAATGCAACGTGGCGTAGAACTCCTGGCACGCGCGATAGTCCGGCAGCAGCCCGGCCGCGAGCGCCTCGTCGAGCGAGGGAGCCGCGGCGTCCTTCTCCGACAGCACGGGCTCCACCTCGGGCGGCCAGCCGATCGCGAGCGCCGGGTCGAGCGGGTGGACGCCGTGCTCCCGGCCCGGCGCGTACGGCTGCGAGCACAGGTAGACCACCGTGGCCTGCTCGCTGAGCGCCATGAACGCGTGCCCGAGCCCTTCGGCGACGAGCATGCCCCGCCGCGTGCGGTCGTCGAGCGTCCGCGCCTCCCAGCGGCCGAACGTGGGCGAGCCCGCCCGCAGGTCGGCGACCACGTCGAGGACGCTGCCCGACACGCACATCACGTACTTCGCCTGGCCGGGCGGCACGTCGGCGAAGTGCACGCCCCGCAGCACCCCGCGGCCGGACACCGAGCAGTTGACCTGGGCGAGGTCGAACGGCCGCGGCAGGTCGGCCGCGCGGAACGCCTCGAGGAAAGAGCCACGGGGGTCGGTGTGGACGCGCGGCGTGTACACCCACGCGCCGTCGATCGAGAGGCGCTCCATGAGCGCAGCATGACAGAGCACTCCACCGCAAGGTAACTCTTCATCCCCTATGCCAGCCGATCAGGAGGAATACCCCATGATGACTGCGGTCTTCTCCAACAGCGATGCGAGCGACGAGAGGCGGCGCGAGCTCCTCTACCAGGGCGAGGTGTTCGTGTACGCGGCCTCGCCGGCCACGACGGAGCTGATCGGCTTCGCCAGGGAGCTGATCTCGGAGGCCTTCGGCGGGCTGGACCCGGAGACGGCGCAGCACGAGATGCCGGTCGAGGCCTTCGCCGAGGTGCTGGCCGGGCTCAAGCCCCGCTTCATCCACCACCCCCGGTGCAAGGAACTGCTGCCCGCCGTCATCGAGGAGCGCGGCTGCGACCTCGGGCGGACCTATTTCGACGTGCCCAGGATGCGCACCTCCACCTCCAACGACTATCTGGTCTCCGGCATCTCCTACGCCTTCCACCCGCACCGGGACTGCTGGTATTCGGCGCCGTTCAGCCAGGTCAACTGGTGGATCCCGATCTACGGCGTGGTGCCCGAGAACGTCATGGCCTTCCACCCGCGCTACTTCGACCAGCCGGTGCGCAACAGCAGCAGGGTGTACGACTACGCCGAGTGGAACCGCACCAGCAGGCAGTCCGCGGCTGGGCACATCCGTAGTGACACCCGCGTCCAGCCGCGGCCCGAGCAGCCGATCGATCTGGAGCCGCAGGTGCGCGTGGTGCCGGAGGCCGGCGGGACGCTCATGTTCTCCGGAGCCCAACTGCACTCCACCGTGCCGAACACCTCGGGCAGGACCAGGTTCAGCATCGACTTCCGCACCGTGCATCTCGACGACGTTCGCGCCCGGCGCGGCGCGCCGAACGTGGACGCCCGGTGCACGGGCACGACGCTGCGGGACTTCGTCCGCTGTAACGATCTGGCCCCCATGCCCGAAGATCTCGCGCTGGAGTACGAGAGCGCGGCCCTTGCCGGAGCGAGCTGAATGAACACCTGCCGACTGTGTGGCTCACATGAGCTTGCCGGGGTCGTGGACCTCGGCGCGACTCCGCCGTGCGAGCTGTTCCTGACCGCGGAGCAGCTCGACGAGCCCGAGCCCACCTACCCGCTGCACCTGCGGGTCTGCACCCGCTGCAGGCTGGCCCAGCTGCCGCCGCTGATCACGCCGGAAGAGACGTTCACCGAGTACGCCTACTTCTCCTCGTTCTCGACCTCCTGGGTGGAGCACGCGCGCCGGTTCGTGGACCAGGCGGGACCGCGGCCGGGCGACTTCGTGGTGGAGGTGGCCAGCAACGACGGCTACCTGCTCCAGCACGTGGTGGAGCGAGGGGTGCGCTGCCTGGGCATCGAGCCGTCCGCCAATGTCGGGAAGGCGGCGGACGCCAAGGGGGTGCCGACGCTCACCGCATTCCTCACGCCGGAGGTCGGGCGGCGGGTGCGTGCCGAGCACGGGCCGGCCGATCTGGTGGTGGCCAACAACGTGTACGCGCACATCCCCGACATCGTCGGCTTCACGAAGGGCCTGCGGGCGCTCGTGGCGGATGACGGCCGGGTCTCCGTCGAGGTGCAGCACCTGCTGACGCTGATGGAGCTCAACCAGTTCGACACGATCTACCACGAGCACTTCCAGTACTACACGGTCGCCTCGGCGCAGCGGGCGCTGGCGAGCGGCGGTCTGCATCTCGTCGACGTCGAGCTGCTGCCGACACACGGCGGGTCGATCAGGTTGTGGGCGCGGCCGGCGGAAGGGCCCGTGTCGCCGCGGGTGGTCGACGTGCTGGCCAGGGAGAAGGCTGCCGGGCTGCACGAGTCGTCCGGGTACGAGGACTTCGCGGCGCGGGTGGCCAAGGTGCGGCGCGACCTGCTGAGGTTTCTCATCGACGCGGCCGACGCGGGCAGGACCGTCGTCGGATACGGCGCTCCCGGCAAGGGCAACACCCTGCTCAACCACTGCGGGATCCGGCCCGACCTGCTCGCGTACACCGTGGACCGCAATCCGTACAAACACGGCCGGTTCACGCCCGGGTCGCGGATCCCGATCCGCGCGCCCGAGCGGATCGCCGAGGACCGGCCCGACTACGTGCTGGTGCTGCCGTGGAACCTGCGGGATGAGCTGGTGGAGCAGCTCGCGTACGTCCGTGAGTGGGGAGGCGCTCTGGTCTTCCCGATTCCGAGTCTGGAGGTCGTCGCATGAAAGTCGTGCTCTTCTGCGGCGGGCGCGGCACCCGGATGCGCAGCGGCGCGCCCGGCGGGGACATGCCCAAGCCGATGCAACTCGTCGGCCCCCGCCCGCTGGTCTGGCATGTCATGCGCTATTACGCGCACTTCGGGCACAAGGAGTTCGTCCTGTGCCTCGGCTACGGGGCCCAGCACATCAAGGAGTTCTTCCTGACGTACCAGGAGACAGCGTCGAACGACTTCATCATGCGCAACGGGCACGTCGAGCTGCTGTCCACCGACATCTCGGACTGGCAGGTGTCGCTGATCGACACCGGGCTCGACGCGCCGATCGGCGAGCGCTTACGCAGGGTGCGACCGTACCTCGGCACGGACGAGATGTTCCTGGCCAACTACGCGGACGTCCTCACCGACGCCCCGCTGCCCGACATCATCGACCGCTTCGCCGCCTCGAACGCGGGCGCGTCGATGATGGTGGTGCCGCCGACCAACACCTTCCACGTCGTCGACGTCAGCGAGGGCGGGCTCGTCGGCGGCATCACGCCTGTCAGCACGATGCCGCTCTGGGTCAACGGCGGCTTCTTCGTGCTCCGCCAGGAGATCTTCGAGCACATCCCGGAGAACGGCGACCTGGTGGCCGACGGCTGCGCCGAACTGGCCAAGAGGGGCCGCCTGCTGGCCTACCCCCATCGCGGTTACTGGCGGCCGAGCGACACCGTCAACCAGCGCCTGGAGCTGGACCGTTCCTGGGCGAGAGGCGAGCGGCCCTGGGCGCTGTGGGAAGCATGATCGGTCTGCGCCCCGCGCAGCTGGACGCGGTCGTCGCGCTCGGCGCGCACTGCGACGACATCGCCATCGGCGCCGGTGCGACCCTGCGGACGATCTGCCGCAACCGCCCGGGGCTGCGGGTGGACGCGCTGGTGTTGTCCGGCGGCGGCACCGAGCGGGAGGCGGAGGAATGGGCGGCGCTGGCGGCCTTCTGCCCTGGCGCCGACCTCAGCCTCACCGTGCTCAAGGTGCCCGACGGGCGGCTGCCGGCGCACTGGGACGAGGCCAAGAACGCCCTGGAGGGCCTGCGCGCCAGGACCCGGCCCGGCCTGATCCTCGCCCCCTGGACCGGCGACGCCCACCAGGACCATCAAGGGCTGGCCCGGCTCGTTCCGACAGTGTGGCGGGATCACCTGGCGCTGGGCTACGAGATCGTCAAGTGGGACGGCGACCTCGGGCGCCCCTCGGTCTACCAGCCGCTCGACGACGACATGGCCGAGACCAAGGTGAGGTTGCTTCAGGAGCACTACCACTCGCAACGGCACCGCCCCTGGTACGACAGGGAGGCCTTCCTCGGGCTCGCGCGCATCCGCGGCGTCGAGTGCAACGCCAGGTACGCCGAGGCGTTCCACGTGACCAAACTGACCATCGATCTGGCTGGAGACTGACTGTGCGGATCCTACTGACCGGGCACCAGGGTTACCTGGGCAGCGTGATGGCTCCCGTGCTGTCCGCCGCGGGGCACGACGTCGTCGGCCTCGACTCCGGGCTGTTCGCCGACCGCGTGCTCGGGCCGGCGCCTCATGATCCGCCCGGCTACGCGGTCGACCTGCGGGACGTGAGTGCCGAGATGCTCGACGGCGTCGACGCGGTGGCACACCTCGCCGCGCTGTCGAACGACCCGCTCGGTTCGCTGGCCCCCGAGCTGACCTACGACATCAACCACCACGCCTCCGTGCGGCTGGCCCGGCTGGCCAGGGATGCCGGCGTGCGCAGGTTCGTCTACGCGTCCACCTGCTCGGTCTACGGCGCTTCCGGTGGCGACGACCTGGTGAACGAGGACGCGCCGCTGCGGCCCGTGACGCCGTACGCGGAGTCGAAGGTCAGGGTGGAGGACGACCTGGCCAAGCTGGCGGACGACGACTTCTCGCCGGTGTTCATGCGCAACGCGACGGCGTTCGGGTTCTCGCCCAGGCTGCGGGCCGACATCGTGCTCAACAACCTCGTCGGCCACGCGCTGCTGGCCGGGGTGGTGAAGGTGCTCTCGGACGGTACCCCGTGGCGGCCTCTGGTGCACGCGCTCGACATCGCCGCAGCCTTCGCCGCCGTGCTCGCCGCGCCGCGCGAAGCGGTCCACGCCACGGCCTTCAACGTCGGCACCGAGCGCAACAACCTGCGGGTTTCGCAGATCGCCGAGCACGTGGCCGCCGCGGTGCCCGGCGCACGGCTGCTGGTCACCGGCGAGACCGGCGGCGACCCCCGCTCCTACCGGGTGGACTTCTCCAGGATCAGGGCCGTGCTGCCGGGCTTCGACTGCGCCTGGAGCGTCGAGGCGGGCGCGGCCGAGCTGGCCGCGGCCTACGCCACGCATGGCCTGACCACGCCGGCCTTCGAACGGAGCTTCGCCCGGCTGGCCCGCATCGCGGCCCGCCAGGCCGAAGGCAGCGTCGGCGCCGACCTGAGGCCGGTGGGGCATGTCTGAGCCGCTGATCGGCATCGGCCTGCCGGTCTACAACGGCGAGCCGTACCTCACCAGATCCCTCGACAGCCTCATGGCGCAGAGCGAGACCGACTTCGAGCTGGTCATCGGCGACAACTGCTCCACCGACGGCACCGAGGAGATCTGCCGCGAGCTGGCGCGCAAGGACCCGCGGGTGAAGTACGTCCGCCGCGAGCGCAACATCGGCGTGCTGGGCAACCACAACCGCCTGATCAAGGAGACGCGGGGCGAGTTCTTCTCCTTCGCCTCCTCCGACGACGAATACCACCCCGACCGGCTGGCCAAGCTGGTCGCCGCGCTGCGCGCGGAACCCGGCGCGGTGCTTGCCTTCTCCGCGGCCGAGGAGATCGACGAGGACGGCGACGTGCTGCGCGTCTGGCGTAACTCCATCAGAACCGACCATCCGTCGCCGGTCGTACGCATGCGCGCCAAGCTCGCGGACCCGGAGGAGAACCTCCAGCTCTACGGCCTGATCCGGCGCTCGGCAATGGAGCGGGTGCGTCCGCAGGCGCCCTTCAAGGGCAGCGACCGGGTGACGATCGTCGAGCTGGCCCTCCTGGGGTCGTTCGTGGCGGTGGACGAGCCGCTGCTGCGCCACCGTCAGCACACCCAGCGCATGAGTGAGGTCGTCGACGCGCGCGCCTACCGCATGCGGGAGCAGGGCACCGAGCGCCGCTTCTACCTGCCCAACGTCGAGGAGGGCGTCTTTCTGCTGCGCGGTGTCAACCAGGCGCCGCTGACGCGGGGGGAGCGGGTGCGCGGCTACGCCTCGCTGTGGCCGTGGGTGTGGCGCAACACCATCCCCATGGCACGTAACGTCGCCCACGCCGGACTGGATGTCCTACGGAGGCGGCACTGAAAGACGGGACGCGATGGCGGCAACGGCGGAGCTGGGCGGCAAGTTCAAACGGGGCCTCGCGTTCAGCCTGATCAACACGGTCCTGTCCCGGCTGGTCACCTTCACTCTGGGCATCGTGCTGGCGCGCATCCTGACGCCGGAGGAGTTCGGCATCTACGCCACGGCGCTGCTGGTCCAGCTCTTCCTGATGGTGATCAACGATCTCGGTGTGGGCAACGCGCTGATCCGCCGGGAGGGCGAGGTCAAGCCGATGATCCCGACCGCCTGGACGATGTCCGTGGGCGGCGGGTTGATCTGCACGATCCTGGCCTACTTCGGCTCCGGCACCCTGGCCTGGGCGCTGGGCAGCCCGAACGCCACCGGCGTGCTCCAGCTCATGTCGCTGAACATCCTGATCAACGGCTTCGCCTCGGTGCCCGCCTCGGTGCTGGCCAGGGAGTTCCGCCAGGGCAAACGGCTGAAGGCGGACGCGGCCGGGCTGGTGGTCAACGTCACGCTCACCTTCACCCTGGCCATGACCGGGTTCGGGCCTTGGTCGCTGGCGATCGGGCACGTCACCGCGGGGGCGTTCGTGAACGTGCTGCTGATGGCGTTGTCCGGCTGCTGGCCGGTCTTCGGCTTCGACCGCCGCCACAGCGGCGAGGTGGCGCGCGTCGGGCTGGCCATGGCCGGGTCCTCGGTCCTGCTCATCGCGCTGCAGGGCACCGCCCAGGCGGTCACCGGCCGCTTCCTCGGCGAGGCCGCCATCGGCCTGTTCTTCATCGCCAACAACGTGGCCAACTGGCCGATCCAGATCATCTCCAAGACCCTGGAACGGGTGGCGCTGCCCACCTTCGCCCGTGCTCGCGAGGGTGACGGCGACTTCGGCACCACCGCGGGCACGGTGATCGGCGTGGCGGCCGGGGCCGTGCTCATCTGCGGCACCGGCCTCGCCGTACTGGCCAAGCCGATCGTGCAGGTCGTCTACGGCCACCAGTGGCTGGCCGCGGCCACCATGCTGGCCGGGCTGGCGCTGGCCAACGTCGCCAGGATCGTCGCCGAGCTGGTCTTCCACCTGCTCATCGCGGCCAACTCCATGCTGATCTCGGTGCTGCCGCAGCTCGCCTGGCTGCTGGTGCTGGTGCCCGCCTCGGCGATCGGCGCGCACGTGTGGGGCTTCGAGGGCATCGGGTGGGCGCAGGCGGCCGTGGGCTTCGGCTGGGCCGTTCCCGTGCACCTGTGGTGCGCCCGCAAGGCCGGGGCGCGGCTCGGCGCGCTGCTGCGCACGCTGGTGCTGCCCGTGTCGATCTCGGCGGTGCTGGCGCTGCTGCTGTTGGGGCTGGTGACCGTCGCGCCCAACGAGCTGGTGGCGATGCTGGGCGGTGGCGTGCTGATCGCCGGTGCGCTGTTGCTGGTCTACCGGCAGGTCAAGAGGCTAACCGCCATCGACGCACGGTAGCTCGGGGCCCAGCCAGGTGACCCGGTAGGCCGCGTCGATCCGTACGAGCCGGTTGTCGGCCCAGGCGGAGATGGCCGAGCACGAGCTGTCCACGGGGCTGTAGAGCCAGGCGTCCAGGACGACCCGGTTGCCGGTGACGATGTACTTCCACCTGTCGCCGCCCTTGTGCACGCGGATGGTGGAGCTGCCGCCGATGAGCAGGTTGTCCACGACGGTGGCCTCGGGCGAGCCGTCGGAGATGAAGATCGGCGCGGTGACCCCGGAGGCGGGCACCTGGCGCTGGTCGAAGGTGTTGTGGCGGATGACGATGCCGCGGCCGCCCCGGTAGGCCTGGAAGCCGTCGGAGTGCCACTCCTCCTCACCGCACAGCAGCGCGTAGGAGTCCTGGATCAGCACGTTGTCGCCGCCTGTTCCGAACGCGTCGCCGTGGCCGACGACCTTCACCCGGGTGGCGGTGAACTCCGACTCGCTGACACCGGTCCCCGCCTCGCAGGAGTCGGGCCGGCCCACCGTCGAGTCGGTGATGGCGAACGAGCCCTTCCCGCGGGGACCGTTACGGCTGTTGTCGACCCAGCCCTCGATCCAGCTGTCGCGGATCACGACGTCCTCGCCCTCGACGAGCAGGTTGCCGGTGATGTGCAGGCCGTCGATCACCTGGCCGTCCTTGTCGGCGACGAAGTCGCCCTCGGCCTTCTTGAGCTCCTTGCCCGGCGGCACGCCGGTGCACTCGGGAGTCGGATATTCCGGCGGCGGGGGACAGGCCCGCCCCCCGGAGGGCGTGGCCGGGCTGCTGGCAGGCGTGGAGGAAGGGCTGCCGGCGGGGGAAGGGCTGGTGCGCGGCGGGGCGCTGTGCTCGCCGGCGGCGGGCGGCGAGCCTCCGTCGGAGGAACGGCCGGTGCCGTTCACGGCGAGCACGCCCGCGCTCACCACGGCCACGCCCGCGCTCAGCACGGCCACGCCGACGGCCAGGCGTAAGGCCACGCCCGAGCGCCGCTTGCTGGGTGAGGGCATGGGTGATCCGTCCTTCGAGAGGTCAGGTTTCGATTCTCGCCGACGATCCGGCGGCACGCGCGGAGCCGACCGGTTCGCGCTGGTGCCGGAGCAGGGCGCCGCACGCGCCCACCGTGAGGAAGACCAGGCCCGTGATCAACGCGTACGCGAGCATGTCGAAGGTGATCGCCGCGACCGTGGGCACCGACAGGCAGGCGACCAGCGTCATCGCCAGGTCGCGCAGCTCGGGGTCTCCGGTGAGGGAGCGCACCCGCAGGGCCGCGTAGATGCCCGACAGGAAGACCGCCACCAGCGCGAACAGCCCGACGATCCCGTTGTCCAGCAAGGTCATCATGTACTGGTTGTCCAGCCAGCCGTACTTCAGCGGCAGGTTGGTGCCCACGCCGTGGCCCAGCCACGGGTAGCGCTCGATGCGCAGGGAGGTCGGCGCGTAGTCGACCAGACGGCCCTTGATGCTGTTGTCCTGGCTGAAGTTGGAGAACAGCGCGATCAGGGTGCCGACCAGGCCGGGCACCAGGATGCGCATGATGACCAGGAAGACGCCCGCGGCGATGGCCATCCTGACCCGCACCCGCCATGACCAGGAGTAGAACAGCACCAGCCCGGCGACCGCCGCGCCCAGGATGGCCGAGCGGGACAGCGAGAACATGATGCCGCCGCTGATCATGGCGAAGCAGCACCACCACAGCCACTGCCTGGGCTCCTTGCGGCGGTTGGCACGGAAGGCGAAGTAGAGGGCGAGCGGCGCGGTGAAGGCGCACATCACGCCGTACTCGATGGGGTGGCCCGCGGTCCCGGACGGCCGGCGGAAGATGGATCGCTCCAGGATGGTCTCTTCGGTGGAGACCGAGCGCAGCCCCGGCAGGGTCAGGAAGTCGGTGAGGTCGACCCCGAGCCGCGACTGCAGGATGCCGACGAACGACATGAACGTCGCGCCCAGCACCATGCACTTGAGAACGAGTTCCACGCCCTTGCGGGTGCGCAGCCCGTCCACTGCCGCCAGGCCGGCGGCGATGACCGAGAAGAGCGTGATGAGCGTGCGGTCGGTGGCCTTGAGCTCGTCGGCCGGCAGACCGGAGTAGGTGGCCGCGCCGTAGGTCAGCAGTTGCGTGATGGCGTAGCAGAACAGGACGGTACGCACGACGTTGCGCCCCTTGGCCACGCCGAGGGTGTCCACCTGCTGGGCGCAGAACCACAGGACGCCGATGCCGAGACCGAAGAGCATCGTCGGTGCCAGGTCGAGCGGGATGCCCTGTAGCACCAGCTTGGCCGGCAGGGCGCACAGCACCAGCACGTACGTGCACAGCAGCACCGTCGCGTCCTTGAGCGGGCGCCCGGAGTCCGCCGTGACCGGTGGAAGGACCGTCGTAGTCACGGCGTCAGTCGGTCACGCGAGGGATGTCCGTCAGGGTGTCATCGTCGGCCGGGCCGGTGAGCTCCTTCGACGGGATGGCGGGGACGGCGCCGTTGTACTGCTTGACCTGCTCGGCCTGCTCATCCGGCTGCGGCTCGGGCTCGGGTGGTGCTTCCTGCTCGGGCACGGCTCGCGCCTCCTGGCGGCGGCGTCGCTGGTTGAGGTAGCTCTCGGTGCCGTAGACGGCCAGCAGACTGGCCGCCAGTCCGACGCCGAGGGCGGCGCCGGCGGCGCGCAGCTTGAGATTGTTCTGACCGATCGGCGTCGTGGGCTCGATGATCGGCGTCATCACGATGTAGGTGGCGGGGATCGAGGGCGCCAGCCTGCGCTGGTGCTTGAGCAGGTCGAGCCTGGTGCGGACAATGGCGTCGGTCACCATCCGCCTGGCACGCTCCGGCGAGGTGCTGGTGGCCTTCACGGCGATGAAGGGCCCTTCCAGTTCGCCGCTGGTGACCGAGAGGCTGTCGTCGGAGTCCGGGTCGACGAGAGTGTCGGCGACCTCGGGCGTGTTCATCGCCTGGATCAGGAAGGTCGACGTGATCCTGAGGCCCTCGTCGAACGCCAGCAGTGGGTTGGCGTAGGCGTTCTCCGCAGGATTGCTGGCCACCTGCGAACCGCCCGTCGGGACGGTGAGGATCAATAAGCCCTCGGAGTCGTAGTACGTCGGGTAGGTGATGAAGATCGCTCCCGTGACGCCGAGGGCGGCCAGGAACATGGGCACGGTGACGTACCACCGCCGCACCATGACCTGCAGGGTCTTCCAGAGATCCACGACATTAACCCCTCAGCGACATGTCCCGGCGCACGGTGATTCTCGCCCAGTCCAGATCGAGATACAAGTCCGCGAAAACACCCACAGCCTGCCGTGAATTTCCAGCTTCTGCGATGTCCGAAATCGGACAGTTTATTCGTGTAACGAGCTCTGGAACGTGCCCGATATTGGTGCGGATAAGTGCGTCTTTGGGGGAGCGATTGTCATACGCCCAGCTGCTCGCGCAGCTCAGCCCAGCTTCCTGCCCGGGTGTCGCGAGGGCTGAGCGTGGTGACGGGGAGTGGCCAGGTGATCGCCAGTTCGGGATCGTCGAACCTGACCGACAGGTCCTCGGCGGGATCGTGTTCGCGGTTGATTCGGTAACACGTGTCGGCCTCTTCCGTCAGCACCTGGAAACCATGCATAAAGCCCGGCGGCACGTAAAGGCAGGCGAAACTGACATCGTCCAGCAGGTACGCGGCCGAGCGCCCGAAAGTCGGCGAACCCGGCCGGGCGTCCACGATCACGTCATGCACCGCGCCGCGCGCGCACCGTACCAGCTTGGCCTCGCCCGGCCCGCTCCTGCCGTGCAGCCCGCGCACCGTCCCGAGCTTGGAACGCGACTGGCTGTCCTGCACGAAGGAGTGCGGCTCCAGGCCCGCCCCTGCGGCCACGGTCGCGTCGAAGGTGCGGGTGAAGAAGCCTCGCTCGTCACGGTGGGGGGTGGGCACGAACAGCAGCACGCCGTCCAGTTCGCCACGTCTGATCTCCATGAGCGCATGATGTCCAAAGGAGACACCGTGATCCAGTGCCGGTTCTGCCGCTCCGCCTCCGGCCGCGTCGTCCTCGACCTCGGACCGCAACCGGCCTGCGACCTGTTCCCGCCGGCCACCGATCAGGGACCGGATCCGGTTCACCCGCTGCGCATGTGGGCGTGCGCCGCCTGCGGCCTGGCCCAGCTCGCCGAGGACCCGGCCGGCGCGGAGGAGCCGCGCGGAGCCGAGCCGGCCGCCCTGGTCGAGCAGGCCCGCGCCGCGGTCTCCCGGATACGCCTGGCCGGCTGGCTGGACGGGGCGCGCACGGTCGCCGAGTTCGGCAGCCCGCACGGCGGTTCCTGGCTGGGACTGGTGGACCTCACCCCGGTGGACGGCCCAGGCGCGATGGAGGGCGGGGCAGACCTGGTCATCGACTGCTTCGGGCTGATGCACGAGCCCGACCAGGCCGCGGGGCTGGCCGCCCGCGCCGAGTGCCTGGCCCAGGGCGGTGTGCTGCTCCTGCAGTTCCACAGCCTCGCCGCGATCCTGCGCGGCGGCCAGTGGAACGCTCTGCGGCACGGCCACCACGCGTACTACTCCACCCCGGTGCTGGCCGCCATGCTGCGCCAGGCCGGGCTGGTCGCGCGCAGCGCCTTCCGCTTCGACCTGTACGGCGGGACCGTGCTGCTGGCCGCCACCCGCGACGGTGAGCCGGACGAGTCGGTCACCACCCTGATCGAGGAGGAGGTGGCGGCAGGCGTCACCGACCCCGCGGTGCTGGAGCGCCTGGGACAGGACGCCACGCGCGGCGCCGAGAAGCTGCGTGCCCTGCTGGCCGAGCAGAGCGGCCCGGTCATCGGGTACGGCGCGGCCTCCCGGGCCGTCGCGCTGCTGTGCCGCGCGGGCGCGCACGCCGGCCGGCTGCCCGCGGTGGTCGACGCCTCGCCGGCCAAGCAGGGCCGCCGCATGCCCGGGACGGACATCCCGATCGCCGGCCCGGAGCGCCTGGCCGGGGCGGGTCAGGTCCTGCTCTTCCTGCCCGACCTGCTCCCGGAGGTCCGCGCGAGCTACCCGGACGTCTCCGGCTGGATCGTGGTCCCGTGACCGGCCTCAGCGTGGTGATCGCCGCGCACGACGAGGAGCGTGTGCTCGGTCGCTGCCTGGACGCGCTGCTGCCGCAGGGCGAGCCGGAGGTGGTCGTGGTCGCCAACGGTTGCGCCGATCGCACCGCCGAGGTGGCGCGCGAGCGCGGCGTGAAGGTGATCGAGCTGCCCGCGCCGGGCAAGGTCGCCGCCCTGCGCGCCGGAGACGCCGCCTGCGCCGCGTTCCCCCGCCTCTACCTGGACGCCGACGTGGTGCTCGCGCCGGGCTCTGTGGCGGCGATGCTGGCCTGCCTGGCCGGGACGGGCTTGTCCGCCTGCGCGCCGGAGCCCGAGCTGGACCTGGCCGGCGTTTCGCGGGTGGCGGCCGGTTTCCACCGCGCCCACGAGCGGCTCATGGCGGGCCGCCGCGGGCTGGCGGGCACGGGCGCCTATCTGCTGACCGAGGCCGGCCACGCCCGCGTGTGGCCGATGCCGGACGTGCTGTCCGACGACGGCTGGGCGCACCGCTCGTTCGCTCCGGCCGAGCGGGCCACCGCGGGCCGGTCGCTGGTACGCCCGGCCCGCACCGTCGCCGCCGTGGTGCGCCGCAGGGCCCGCGTACGGCAGGGCAACCGGCAGCTCGACCGGCTGGGCCGTACCGAAACCAGGCTGGGCGGTGCGGACCTGGTGACACTCGTGCGGCGGCGGGAGGTGGCGGTGTGCGACGCCGCATGCTTCGTCGCGGTGCTCGTCGCGGAGCGGCTGGCCGGGCCGCGAGCCGGTGGCGGCTGGGCTTCGGATCGTTCCAGTCGTGAGTAACGTCGCGGCAATTTCGCCGAAATAGGTGGAGAAGGAAGGTCTTCATGGGGGACGAGAGGGTTCCTATGCAGGATGTGACATTCGCCTTTCAGCGGGCCGAGCTCATGGCCCACGCCGAGCGGTTTCGCGAGCAGTTCGCCACGGCCGAGCCGTTCCCCCACGTCGTGATCGACGACTTCCTGCCACCCTCGGCCCTGGAGCCGGTGCTGGAGGAGTTCCCCGAGCCGCGTGGCGTCACCTGGCAGGAGTTCGACAGCGCCAGGGAGATCAAGCTGGCGCTGTCGGACACCGAGTTGATGGGGCCCGTGACGCGGAATCTGCTCCACGAGTTCAACGGCCAGGTGTTCGTGGACTTCCTGGAGGCGCTGACCGGCATCACCGGCCTCATCCCCGACCCGCACTTCGACGGCGGCGGGCTGCACCAGAGCCGCGCCGGCGGCTACCTGAAGGTGCACGCCGACTTCAACAAGACCAAGCGCCTCAACCTGCACCGCCGGCTCAACGGCATCCTCTACCTGAACCGGGACTGGTCGCCCGAGTGGGGCGGCGACCTGGAGTTATGGGACAGCGACATGACCGCGTGCGTCAAGCGCGTGGCCCCGCTCTTCAACCGTTTCCTGATCTTCGCGACCACCGACAACGCCAACCACGGCCTGCCCGACCCGATCACCTGCCCGCCCGACCGCGCCCGCCGCTCGATGGCGCTGTACTACTACACCAACGGCCGCCCCCAGGAGGAGTTCAGCGGCGAGCACAGCACGCTGTTCCGCCAGCGGCCCGGTGAGGACTTCAAGGGCACCTTCCGGCAGAGGCTCAAGCGCTGGGTGCCGCCCGCGCTGGCCGATCTGTTCTCCCGGCGCGGCGCATAGTGGCGGGCGAGCACGTCCTCATCGTTGTGCAGAACCTTCCGGTTCCCCTGGACCGCCGGGTCTGGCTGGAGTGCCGGGCGCTGAAAGCGGCCGGCTACGAGGTCTCGGTGATCTGCCCCCAGGGCCCCGGCGACCCGGCCTACGACGTGCTGGAGCGCGTGCACCTGTACAAGTACGCGCCGCCGCGCCAGGCCGCCGGTCCGGTCGGTTACGCCTGGGAGTTCGTGTACTGCTGGATCCGCACGGCGCTGCTGTCCCTCAAGGTACGGCGCCGCCGCAGGTTCCACGCGCTGCAGGCGTGCAACCCGCCGGACACGTACTGGGCGCTGGCGCGGCTGTGGCGGCCCTTCGGCGTGCGCTTCGTCTTCGACCACCACGATCTAAATCCCGAGGTGTTCCGTTCCCGCTTCGGCGAGCCGGCCTCCCTGGCCGGGCGGTCGCAGCTCAAGGCGCTGCTGTGGCTGGAGCGCCGGACCTTCCGCGCCGCCCACCGGGTGATCTCCACCAACACCTCCTACCAGAACATCGCGGTCGGGCGCGGCGGCGTGCCGCGGGAACTGTCCACCGTGGTCAGGTCCGGCCCCGACACCACTGTGATGCGGCCAGGCCAGCCGGTGCCCGAGCTGCGCCGCGGCCGGAAGCACCTGCTGGTCTGGCTGGGCATCATGGGCCCGCAGGACGGCGTGGACGTCGTGCTGCGCATCGCCGAGCAGGTGATTCACCGGTACGGCCGCACGGACGTGGGCTTCGCCCTGCTCGGCTTCGGCGACTGCCTGGAGGACCTCAAGCGCCTGGCGAGCGAGCTGAGGCTCGACGAGCACGTCGAGTTCACCGGACGGGTGGGACCGGAGGAGATCGCCCGCTACTTCTCCACCGCCACCGCCGGGCTCTCGCCCGACCCCTTCAGCCCGCTCAACGACGTCTCCACGATGAACAAGACCATGGAGTACATGGCCTTCGGCCTGCCGGTGGTGGCCTACCGGCTCACCGAGACGGCCGTGACCGCAGGGGAGTGCGCCGTCTACGCCGACCCCGACGACCTGGACGGCTTCGTCAAGGAGCTGATCGCGTTGCTGGACGACCCGCCGCGCCGCGCGGCCCTGGGCGCGGCGGGACGCCACCGCGCCGAGACCGTGCTGGACTGGCGCCGGCAGGCCGAGGCCTACGTGGCGGTCTACGACTCGATCTTGCGCAACCAGACCTCGCGCCAGTAGGGGTAGATGGAGCGCGGGCAGTGCCGGTGGTAGACGGCCTGGCAGATGACGTTCTCCAGGATCAGGCAGTCCTTCAGCTTGATCATGCGGCCGGTGGGCTCGTCGATGATGCGCTCGACGCGGCGCAGCACGCGGGCCCGCTTGCCGCAGTAGAGCAGCATCTCGGCGTCGAAGACCATGCCCCGGTTCTTGTTGTCGGGCCGCAGCGTCTTGACGATCTCCTCCTTGCTCTTGACCTCGACCAGGTCACCGGGCCGCAGGCCGAGCGGTTCGGCGGGCGGTGTCGGGCCGGTGGCCGTGCCGCGCAGGAACGGCCACTCCTCGCCGCCCCTGATGCGCAGCCGACGCGGCAGCCGTAGCGTACGCCGCTGGAAGATGTTGAACGCCAGCACGGCCAGGCCGCGCAGCACGGTCAGCAGCCGCTCGTTGCGCGTACGCACGTCGTGGACGTACTGGCTCCAGTCGTAGGGCCCCAGCCCGCCCTCGGAGGCGTTCAGCAGCTCGGTGGCCTGGCAGCGGTGAAGCGGCTCGCCGTCCTCCGCCGTGCCCCGCACGGTGTCCTTCTCCAGCGTCTCCAGCGCGGCGCCCCCGCCCTCAGGCGGCCTCGGCCCGCCCTCCAGCCACTCCTCGCGGAAGAACAGCAGGCACCCGGCCTGGCAGCCGCCGTGCGCGCTGCCATCGCAGCGGGCGCCGACCAGGTGCACCGTGTTCTGCATGCGCCGCCTGGTGCCGGTCTGCTGGATCGTGTCGCAGGTCTTGTCCGCTCGCTTGTACACCCGCATTTCCTGGCCGGCGTAGGCCAGCATCTCCGGCATGAACGGTAGCCCGCCCAGTCTGCCGTTCTCGTCCAGGGAGGCGAGGATCTCCTCCTTGCCGCGCACCCGCACGATGTCCCCTGCGCGCACTTGCGCGACGTCCCCCGCGCGAAGCTGCTTGTTCAACGTCCCCTCCTGAGCACCTTCTTGGCTGTCGCGATCAGTGCGTTCCTGGCCTTGCGTACCGGGCTGGCGGTGACCTCGCCCTCGCAGACCAGGATCTGCCCGGTCATCGCCCGGCGTTTGTACTCGTCCTCGCCGCGCCCCAGGTCGATGCGTGCCACGCCCATGTGGGGCGCGGCCGCGATCAGCTCGCGCAGCAGGATCCAGCCGGGCGACAGGCGCGCGTGCGCCGGGTCGTAGACGGGAAACCACCAGTGCAGCACCCCGCCAGAGCGCAGCCCGAAATGCGCCGCCAGCAGGTGCGGCCCGGCGTGCACGGCCGACAGGACCCCGGCGAACTCCGGATCGCGGGCGGCCAGCAGCTTGTGCAGCATGTCGGCCCGCCTGGGATCGGTGAAGTAGTCACGGGCTCCGGTGGCCGTGTACTGGGCCCGCTTGAGCTCGATCACCCTGTCGAGCAGCGCGTGATCGAGCGCGTCCGCGGTGAGGACCACCTCGCCCAGCTCCCGCCCCGCCTTGCGGGCCCGGCGCCTGGCCTGCGCCAGGTTGTCCTTGGCGGTACGCGAGGCCCGGCCGAGGTAGCCGTCCAGGCCGCCGGTGACCTCCAGGAAGGGCGAAGGGCGGCGGCGCCTGACCCATCGGTCGAAGTCCGGCTGCTCCAGCAGGTGGTCGAAGGCCAGGCCGCGCACCCGTGCCGCCCGGACGAACTCCAGGGCGGGGAAGGCGGTGCCCGGTGCCCGGATCGGCGCCTGGAAGTCGGCGGCCGGCCAGCCCGCCGGCCTGGCGATCGAACCGTCGCGCTGGAAGGGCAGCAGCGCCAGCACCTCGGGGTCGCCGTGCACCGCGACCTGGATCTCGCGCCCGCTCGCGTGGACGGCGGCGGCGAAATCGGGGTGGAAGTAAGGGCTGTCCAGCGCCGGATCGGTGGCCCTGAGCCGGTGCCAGGCGGCCAGCTCGTCCGGCGTGAGGGCATCGAAGGCGACGATGCGCACGTCAGCCCCCCGGAAGCTTCCGCAGCCGGCGCGCTGGCCGCACCAGGGCCACCAGCGCGGCGCGAGCCGTACGCTGACCGCGCAGCGCCCTGACCGCCTCGCCCAGCAGCACCGCGGCGAAGTAGGCGGCGCCGCGCACTGGACCGTTCCGGTCGCGGAACAACCTGACCCGGTTGACCGCGATCAGCGCGGCCAGCATCGGGCTGGTGTCGGACTCGCCGCCGATGTGCTCGAAGACCGCCTCGGGCTCGTACCACAGGCTCCAGCCCAGGTCGGCGGCTCGTAGCGCGTACTCGGTCTCCTCGCTGTAGAGCAGGAAGGACTCCTCCCACGGACCGGCCGCCCGCACCAGCGGGGTGGCCACGAGCATGGCCGCACCGGTGGCCCAGGCCGCCGGGCAGGGCCGCTCGTAGGCCGCCGGGTCGGTGACCAACTCGCCCAGCCGGCTCGACCGCCCGGCCAGGGTGCCGCCGAGCACGGCCTGCGCCAGCGCCCGCGTGACAGTGGGCGCGCGGCGCAGCGAGGGCTGCAAGGAGCCGTCCGAGTTGACCAGCTTCGGTACGGCGATGCCGCATCCGGGACGGTCCAGCGCGCGCGCCAGCACGGGCAGCGACCCCGGCGCCAGGCGGCAGTCCGGGTTGAGCACCAGCACGGCGTCGACCGCGTCGAGGTCGAGCGTCGCGACCGCCGCGTTGATCGCCGCCGCGTAACCGGCATTGCGCCCGAGTTGCACGATCCGGCACCCGGCCGCCTCGGCCACCCGGACGGACTCGTCGCGGGAGGCGTTGTCGGCGACCACCACCCCGGCCAGGTCGCGGGGGAGCGAGCTGAGGCAGTCCTTCAGCACCTCGGCGCTGTTGTAGCTGACGATGACGGCCGCTATGCGCGTCATCAGCGGAGACGCTTGATCGTCCGCGAGACCAGTTTCCTGGCCCGCATCCCGGGTGACCGGCTGTCCTCCAGCAGGGCGGTGGCCCAGCCGGGACCGATGTCGCGGTGGAGGCTGGTGCGCGGCTGGAGCCAGGCGCCGGCACGGGCCCGGCCGCCGTCGCTGGTGTAGGCGAGGCTGACACCCGCCCGGCGTAACCTGGCCAGCACGTGCCGGTCATAGGAGCCGAACGGGATGGCCACCCTGCCGACCGGCTCCCCACACAGCTCGCTGAGCACCTCGGGGGCCCGCGCCAGCTCCTCGGCCTCCTGCCCGGGCGCGAGCCGCCGCCAGTCGCGGTGGGCCCAGCCGTGCGAGCCGATACGCATGCCCTGCTGCACCAGTTCCCGCACGCCGTCGGCGTCCAGCCTGGCCCGCTCGCCTAGCCGGCCGGCCAGCACGAAGAACTCCGCGCGGAGCCCCCGCTCCAGCAGGGCCGGCAGACCGATCTCCAGGTCGGAGTCGTTGCCGTCGTCGAAGGTGAGCCTGACGTCCGGCCGGTCCTTCACCTCATCGAGGACCTGCTCGAACTGTTCGACACTGACCCACGTCACGTCCTCGCCGGGGTCGAGTTCCCGGAGTGGTTCGCCGATGCCGTGGACAGTCAGGTTGAGGACCGAACGGGTCAATGTCCCCCGACCTCTCTAGTGGCAGCCGTCCCGATCAATATCGTTCCAAAGCGCCGTACTTGTTACATCTCGCAGTGGCCGGTTCCGGCCGTTCCAAAGCTGTTGCCACGGCCTTTGAGCACGTCTAAGGTGACGTGGGTTCCGGCGTAGGGCGGGGATGCATGGAGCAGCGGGCACGTGACCTGGTCGCGGAGGCCGACAATGCGGCCCCGGCACGATTACCGTCCCTGACGGGTCTGCGCTGGCTGGCCGCCTTCGGCGTGTTCGGCTTCCACATCCTGGCCAACCAGACGATGACCAGCGATCCCGGGTTCGTCCACGGGATGGGTGTGCTGTTCGGCGCCGGCGCCTCAGGGGTCTCGCTGTTCTTCGTGCTGTCCGGGCTGGTGCTCACCTGGTCGGCCCGCCCCGGTGACCGCCCTGTGCGCTTCTGGCGCAGGCGGGCCGCGCGGGTGCTGCCCGACCACGTGGTGACCTGGCTCTGCGTGCTGGCCATGCTGGCGCTGGTCGGGCGCGAGCTGTCGGCGGGACCCGCGCTGGCCGGGCTCGTCCTGGTGCAGCCGTGGGTGCCCGACGAGGGCTACTACTTCGCCGTCAACACCCCGGCCTGGTCGCTGGCCTGCGAGGCGTTCTTCTACGCCGTCTTCCCCTGGCTGGTCGCCCTGGTACGCGCGGTGCCCGCGCGGCGCTGGTGGCTGCTCGCCGTGGGACTGGTGGCCGGCGTCTGGGCGGTGTCCGCTCTGGCGACGCTCATGCCGGAGCCGCGCGCCTACTGGTTCGTCACGATCTTCCCGGTGACCCGGCTGCTGGAGTTCACGCTCGGGATCTGCCTGGCGCTGATGATCCGGAACGGGCGTTGGCGCGGGCCCGGGGTAGGCGTCTCGGCGGGCCTCGTGGCCGTGGCCTATCTCGCCGCCGGGCTCGTTCCCGAGCCCTGGGGCTGGGTGGCCTGGATGGCGGGCCCGCTGGCACTGCTCGTCGCCGCGCTCGCCGCCGCCGACGCACGGCGCGGGCGCGGCCTGCTGGGGCATCCCTGGCTGATCCGGCTCGGTGAGATCTCCTTCGCCTTCTACCTGGTGCACCAGCCGGTGATCCGGCTGGGCACCAAGCTTCTGGGTCACGACCTGAACGCGGTGGCGGTGGTCGCCGTGTCGGCCGGCATGTTGGTGGTGAGCGTCGGCCTAGCGTGGCTGCTGTTCAGGTTCGTCGAGCGGCCCATGGAACGCCGGCTGCGGCCTGTGGAGGGCGGGCGCGTGGAGCGCCACTTGAGGCACTAGCCGGCCCGCGTACCATCGCAGGGTCCGCGCCAGCCCCTCCGCCAGCGGCGTGGCCGCCCGCCAGCCGAGCACCTCCTCCGCCGGTCGCACGTCGGCGAGGTGGGCGCGGTCACGTGCCCGGTCGGCGATCGCTCCGTAGACGGGTGCCACGGACGTCCCAGCCAGCCGGTGGAGCAGGTCCACGGTGGCCCGGATGGAGGTGCCCGTGCCGCTGCCCACGTCCAGGGCCTGGCCGTCGGCCGCGCCGCTCAGCGCAGCGGCCACCAGCGCGTCGACGACGTCGTCGACGAAGACCCAGTCGACCAGGCGGGTGCCGCTGCCCACCTGCGGCGACCGGCCCTGCAGGAGCTCGGTGGCCACGTACGGCACGAGCTTGCTCAGGTCCTCCTGGCCGGGGCCGTACACCATGGCGATGCGCAGGACCGTCACCGGGACGTTCCACAGATGGTGGAAGAGCATGGCGTAGCCGGTGGCGGCGGCCTTGGCGGCGGAATAAGGGGAGTGCGGGGCGACCGAGCCGGCGTGCGGCTCCTCGACCGAACCGGCGAACACCAGCCTGGCCGGCGTGCGCGTGGCGGCGGCCAGGAGGTTGACCGCGGTCAGCAGGTTGCCGCCCAGTGTCTCGGAGACCATCGCGACCTCGCGCCTGCCGCTGACCTCCCCGGCCAGGTGGAAGACCACCTGAGGGCGGATCGCCCGCATCAGGGCGGCGGTCGCCTCTTCCTCGCGCAGGTCGCACTGGTGCCAGATCTCGCCGTGCAGGGAAGCCCGCGGCCCCCGGCTGACGGCGTGGACCTCGACCGACAACCCCCGGAGGCGGCGGGTCACGTGGGCGCCGATGAAACCGGAAGCTCCGGTGATCAGAACGCGGTGCATGCTCTCTCCTAAGTGTCGACTTCAGAATGATCACGAGGAAAGAGCGGTCCGGGCGGTGCCCGGGGGGAATGTAAGCCGGGTGGGCCTGGATCAGGGTCAGGATCGGGCCTGGCCCGTTGCCGTTCCCGGCGATGGCGCGCGCGGGGTCTGCGAAGGGAGCGGCGGCGCAGCGCCCGAGAGCGGGCGGGAGCGGGCCGGCGCGTGGCTGTCGGGTTACGCCGGGGCGCGCTCGACGAGAGGGCGGGGCGAGGGCTGCGCGACAGCGGGCACAGCCGCTCGTCGCCCTGCTCGACCGGCAGGTGCTCGCCGGTCAGGTGCTCGACCGCCGACGGCGGTGGATGGGTGCTCGCGGACGGCTCGGTGGGCGCCGCGAGCACGAGTAATATCAGGACCAGCCAGTGCAGGACCACCAGGCCATTGTCACGGCTGGCCCGCCGGGTGTCTCCGTCTTGGAGCGATCCAGCAGAGCCGTCGATCTGTCGCCCCGGGATGGTGATCCCTATCATCGGGTAATGGTCCCGTTACAAGAGCATGCCGGGTTCGCCGAATCCGAGCGGCTGCAGAGCCGCCTGCACGAGCTCGTCCCTGGAGGGGCGCACACCTACGCCCGCGGCAGCGACCAATATCCAGAGGGCATGGCACCGGTGCTCGTGCGCGGCTCGGGCGCCAGGGTCTGGGACGCCGACGGCAACCGCTACGTCGAATACGGCATGGGCCTGCGCGCGGTCACGCTGGGTCACGCGTACGAGCCCGTGCTGGCCGCGGTGCGCGCCGCGCTCGAGGACGGGCTGAGCTTCAGCAGGCCGACCGACCTGGAGGTGTCGGCGGCCGAGGACTTCCTCCGCCACGTGCCGGGCGCCGAGATGGTGAAGTTCGCCAAGAACAGCTCGGACGCGACCTCGGCCGCGGTCCGGCTGGCCAGGGCGGCGACCGGACGAGACCTGGTGGCCATCGGCGACCAGCCTTTCTACTCGACGGCCGACTGGTTCATCGGGACGGTGGCGATGAACGCCGGCGTGCCCGCGGCCGTACGCGAGCTGACCGTGCGCTTCCCCTTCAACGACCTCCACTCGCTGCGGGCGCTCTTCGAGCGGCATGACCGGCAGGTGGCGTGCGTGGTCATCGAGCCGGCGACCGCGACCGCCGAGCCGGCGCCCGGCTACCTGGAAAGCGTGCGTGCGCTCTGCGAGGAGCAGGGCACGGTGCTCGTGTTCGACGAGACGATCACCGGGTTCCGCTGGGCCATGGGGGGCGCGCAGACGTTCTACGGCGTCACGCCCGACCTGTCGTGCTGGGGCAAGGGCATGGGCAACGGCTTTCCCATCTCCGCCCTCGCCGGCCGTCGGGAGCTGATGGAGCTCGGCGGCCTGCGTACCGACCGGCCGCGCGTCTTCCTGCTGTCGACCACGCACGGGCCCGAGCGGGTCTCTCTGGCGGCCTTCCGCGCGGTCGTGCGCGCGTACGAGGAGGGCGACCCCATCGCGATCATGGAGCAGCGCGGCCGCGCGCTCGCCGAGGGGGTCAACGCGGCGGCGGCCGAACTCGGCCTGGGGGACCACGTCGCCGCCGTCGGCCGGCCGTCGTGCCTGGTGTTCACCACGGCCGATCACGAAGGGCGGCCGTCACAGGCCCATCGCACGCTGTTCATCCAGGAACTGCTCAGGCGCGGGGTGCTGGGGCAGTCCTTCGTCATCTCGGCCGCGCACACGGCCGGCGACGTGGCCCACACCGTCGAGGCCGTACGCGAGGCTCTGGCGGTGTACGCCAAGGCGCTCGAAGCACGCGGTGTCACAGGGCTGCTGAACGGGCGCCCGGTCGCGCCCGCGCTCCGCGGCCTGGCGGAGCCGCGCCGGCTGCGCTGACGGGGGAGCTCCCGCGTGACCGCGGCGGCTCCCCCGCGAACGTCAGCCGATGCGCCAGGTGTCGCCACCCAGCAGCAGCTCGCTCAGGTCGCCGGTCCCCGTGCGGGCCGCGGCCTCGTCGAGCTGTTCGGCCATGAGAGTGTCGTAGGCCGGGCGGGCGACCTGCCGGAAGATGCCGATCGGCACGTGCTCGAACGCCGGCTCGTCGAGCCTGCTGAGCGCGAAGGCCACCGACGGGTCGGGGTTGTGCGCGTCGTGCACGAGGATCTGGTCGTCGCTCACGCTGTCGCGGGCCACCACCTCGATGCCCCCGCTCGCGGCGCGTACGACGGCCTTCGAGGCGCTCGCGATGGGCTGGCCGTGCTCCAGCCGCACCGTGATGTCGTCGCGGACCTCGGGGTCCTTGAGCTGCTCGAAGGCGTTGTCGTTGAAGATGTTGCAGTTCTGGTAGATCTCCACCAGCGACGTGCCGTGGTGCGCGGTCGCCTCGCGCAACACCGACTGCAGGTGCTTGCGGTCGGAGTCGATGGTCCTGGCCACGAAGGACGCCTCGGCGCCGATGGCCAGCGAGATCGGGTTGAACGGCTTGTCGAGCGACCCCATCGGCGTCGACTTGGTGATCTTGCCGACCTCGCTCGTGGGGGAGTACTGGCCCTTGGTCAGACCGTAGATCCGGTTGTTGAACAGCAGGATGTTGAGGTTGACGTTGCGGCGCAGCGCGTGGATCAGGTGGTTGCCGCCGATCGAGAGAGCGTCGCCGTCACCGGTGATCACCCACACCGACAGGTCGGGACGCGAGGCGGCCAGCCCGGTCGCGATCGCCGGCGCCCGGCCGTGGATGGAGTGGAACCCGTAGGTGTTGAGGTAGTACGGGAACCGCGACGAGCACCCGATGCCGGAGACGAACACGATGTTCTCGCGCTTGAGCCCCAGCTCGGGCAGGAAGCTCTGCACGGCGGCCAGGATCGCGTAGTCGCCGCAGCCCGGGCACCAGCGCACCTCCTGGTCGGACTTGAAGTCCTTCAGGGTCTGCTTCACGTCGGTCTTGGGAACGAGCGAGAGCCCCTTCCCATTGACTAGCTCAGTCACTGTCGATCACGTCCTGGATGACTCCGGCCAGCTCCTCCGCCTTGAACGGGAGCCCGCGCACGCGGTTGTAGCTGATCACGTCGACGAGGTAGCGGGCCCGCAGCAGCAGGGCCAGCTGGCCCAGGTTGATCTCGGGCAGCAGCACCTTGTCGTAGCGCTTGAGGATCTCGCCGGTGTTGGCGGGCAGCGGGTTGAGGTGGCGCAGGTGGGTCTGGGCGACCTTGCCGCCGCCCTTCCTGATGCGCCGCACGGCGGCGGCGATCGGGCCGTACGTCGAGCCCCACCCGATGACGAGCACCCTGGCGTCGCCCTCGGGGTCGTCGAGCTCGAGGTCGGGCACGTCGATGCCGGCGACCTTGGCGGCCCGGGTGCGGACCATCAGGTCGTGGTTGGCGGGGTCGTAGGAGATGTTGCCGGTGCCGTCGGCCTTCTCGATGCCGCCGATGCGGTGTTCGAGGCCGGGGGTGCCGGGGATGGCCCACGGGCGGGCGAGGGTCTCGGTGTCACGCTTGAAGGGCAGGAACGTGCCGTCCTCGCTGTTCGGAGCGGTCGTGAATTCCTGCGATATGTCCGGCAGATCGGAAATTTCGGGCAGGCGCCAGGGCTCCGAGCCGTTGGCCAGATAGCCGTCCGACAACAACATGACCGGCGTGCGATATTTGACGGCGATCCTGGCCGCCTCGATGGCCGCGTCGAAGCAGTCGCTCGGCGACATCGGCGCCACCACCGGCACCGGCGACTCGCCGTTGCGGCCGAACAGGGCCATCAGCAGGTCGGTCTGCTCGGTCTTGGTCGGCATGCCGGTGCTCGGCCCCGCGCGCTGCACGTCGACGACGATCAGCGGCAGCTCGGTGGTGACCGCCAGGCCGACGGTCTCGGCCTTCAGCGCCACGCCGGGACCCGACGTGGTGGTCACGCCCAGCGACCCGCCGAACGCGGCCCCGAGCGCCGCGCCGACACCGGCGATCTCGTCCTCGGCCTGGAAGGTGCGGATCCCGAACCGCTTGTGCTTGGACAACTCGTGCAGGATGTCGCTCGCCGGGGTGATCGGATAGGACCCCAGGAAGAGCGGCAACTTCGACTGCACGCTGGCGGCGATCAGACCGTAGGCGAGCGCCTGGTTGCCGGAGATGTTGCGATAGACGCCCGGAGCCAGCCGCGCGGGCTTGACCTCGTAGCTCACCGAGAAGCCCTCGGTCGTCTCGCCGTAGTTCCAGCCCGCCTGGAAGGCGGCGATGTTGGCCTTGGCGATGTCGGGCTTCTTCGCGAACTTCTGCTCGAGGAACTTGACGGTGTGCTCGGTCGGCCGGTGGTAGAGCCAGGACAGCAGGCCGAGGGCGAACATGTTCTTCGACCGCTCGGCGTCCTTCTTCGACAGGTCGAAGTCTTCGAGAGCCTTGACGGTCAGCGAGGTCAGCGGGACCGCGTGCACGCGCCACTCGCTCAGGGAGTCGTCCTCGAGCGGGCTGGCGGCGTAGCCGACCTTCTGCAGGTTGCGCTTGGTGAACTCGTCGGTGTTCGCGATGATGTCGGCGCCCCTGGGCAGGTCGCCGAGGTTGGCCTTGAGCGCGGCAGGGTTCATCGCCACGAGCACGTTCGGCGCGTCGCCGGGCGTGAGGATGTCGTGGTCGGCGAAGTGCAACTGGAAGCTCGAGACGCCGGGCAGCGTGCCCGCGGGCGCGCGGATCTCGGCGGGGAAGTTGGGCAGGGTCGACAGGTCGTTGCCGAACTCCGCCGTGCCCGCCGTGAAACGGTCGCCGGTGAGCTGCATGCCGTCGCCGGAGTCTCCGGCGAATCTGATGATCACGCGGTCGAGTTGCTGGACCTGCTTCGTCACAGCTCAGTCCTCCTCGACGCGCCAAGGCGCGGTTGATGTAGGCGCGTTCTCTGTTTCCATGCTAGATCCTCGGAAGGTCACGCGTTTGCGGGCCGCGAAAGCGGGTAACGCGGCCGGGGTCAGGGTGAGGCGGGAGAACGACGACACAGCCCGGACGCGAGCCTGCAGAGGTCCACATGCAGGCGGGCGAACAGGACGGTTCGGGTCACGTGCGCCAACTATACGTCCCCCTACACGCGCACTATGTCTGGGGCTGCTCGCTCCCAGACGTGTACATGCGTCCGGCCTGCATCCCCGCAGTGCCGTACAACTCGGGAACGGTGACAAAGCTGTAACCCTTCCCGCGCAACCTTTCGAGGATGTCCGGAACGGCATCGACGGTTTCCCGATGGATGTCGTGCATGAGAATGATCGCACCTGGATGCGCCTCGCGCACCGCTCGTTCGACGATGTCGGCAGATTTCCCGCCCTCGTGGTCGTGGGTGTCGACGTCCCAGGTGACCAGTGACATGCCCTGCTCGGCCGCGACGGCGCGCAACTCCGGGCCCACGGCCCCGTACGGCGGTCGCACGAGCGTCGGCGTGCGCCCGGTCGCGACGGAGATCGCGTTCCCGGCCTCCCTCAGCGAGTCGGCGATCTTGCTGGTGGTCAGGTCGGCAAGGTTCCTGTGCGTCCAGCCGTGGTTCCCGACCAGGTGACCCTCGGCGCTCATCCGCAACACCAGACCGGGGTCGGCGGCGGCGTTCGCGCCGAGCGGGAAGAACGTCGCCCGCGCCCGGCCGTCCTGGAGCCGGTCGAGCAGCGCGCCGGTGTAGGGACCGGGACCGTCGTCGAACGTCAGGGCCACGCACTTGGTCTCGGCGCAGTCGGTGGTCACGGCCAGGTTCCTGACGGCCTCGGTGTTGTTCGCGGGGTGGTCCGTGGGCGGAGGGCCGTTCAGGTCCTCCGCGGCCCTCCGCGCCGCCGCCCTGACGCCGTCCTGCGCCCGCGCCCCCAGGCCGGACAGCAGCGGCGTGACGTCGTCAGCCGGCACGGCCGCCGCCACCCGGCCCAGCCGGCACGGCCCGGCCTGGCAGTCGTCGAACTCGACCACCAGGTCCCCGTCGCGGTTGAAGGCCATCGAGTCGAACCGGTCGGCGTCCGCGATGATCCCGCCCGCCACGATCTGCGACCCGCGCTCGTGGATCAGGCGCCGCTTGACCAGCACGCCCAGCCTGCGCAGCGCGTCCGCGCCCGCGAGCAGCCCGGAGGAGCGGACCGCCCTGCCGTCGTGCGGGTCGAACCAGTACGTCCGCGTGGAGTGGTGCCAGCCCGCCTTCAGCTTCTCGCCGGTGCGCATCCGCACGGCGATCGCCCCGGGGGAGGCGGCGGCGAGCTGCCAGTTCACGTTCAGCTCGGACCGGGTGCCGGCCGCCCTCGTCCTCGCGCGCTCGCGGAAGGCGCGCAGTTGCGCCCGTGCCCGCTCGTGCAGCGTCCGGTTGAGGGCGGGGGCCTCGTCCAGCTCGGGGTAGGTGATGTACGCGTATGTGCCGTCGGCGGAGTCGCCGCCGGTAAGCGTTCTGGTGGACAACCCGACCACGGTCGTGGGGTCGACAAAGTCGATCGACGTCGGCTCTGCCGGGACCACGATGTCCCTGCCGGGTGCGGTGGCGGCCACGCCGCAACCGGACACCGAGAGGGCCAGCAGAGCGATTCCTGAAGAGAATCGCTTTTTGCGCATGCATGTCAGGGTATGGGGGCGATCTTCCGATTTACCCTGACTTGGGATGATCAGGTCCTGACTTTTGACCATCTCCCGGTTTGCGTCTCCCCTGGGTTACCATCCCGTCATGGACGGCTATTTCGGGTCGTACGTGCTCGTCGCCGCGCTGCTCGCCATCGGCGTCGCCATCGTGGCCGGCGCCCTGCTCGCCAACCGCCTGCTCCGCCCGTCCAGGCCCACGCCCGACAAGCTGACCACGTACGAGTGCGGGGTCGACCCGGTGGGCGAGGGCTGGGCGCAGTCCCAGGTCCGCTACTACGTCTTCACGTACCTCTACGTGGTGTTCGCGGTGGACGCCGTCTTCCTGTTCCCCTGGGCGACCGTCTTCGACGCCCCCGGCTACGGGCTGACCACGCTCGTCGAGATGTTCGTGTTCCTCGGGTTCATCGCCCTCGGCATCGTCTACGCCTGGCGCAAGCGCGTACTCACCTGGACGTGAGGGTGTGGCACGTTGTGTGCCATGTATGCCGTGTCCGTCTGCCCTCAGTGCGACCAGCCGCTCAAGACCGAGCCGTCCTTCCCCTCGTGGTGCCCGTCGTGCGACTGGAACGTCGTACGCGACGGCGGAAGGCGGGAGCACGCGCGGCCGGCCCGATTATCAGCCAGGCTCGTCCGCGGCCTCCACGAGGACGTCCTCCGCTCGGAGAAGGAACCCGGCGGACTCCCGGCGGGCACGGCCCGCGTCGCCGGCTACGCCCTCGCCTGCCTGACCCACCTCCTCACCCCCGCTCTCCTCCTCCTCGCCGGCTACCTGCTGACCCGCGGCAGCCTCTTCGCCGTGCTCCCCGCCCTGGTGGCCCTCGACCTCGCCTGGCTGCTGCGCCCCCGCCCCGCCCCCTTCCCCGGCGGCGCGCAGCCCCTCACCCGCGAGGACGCGCCCGACCTGTACGCCCTGCTCGACCGCATCGGCACGGAGATCAAGGCGCCCCGGACCGACCTGGTCGCCGTCAGCGGCGAGGTGAACGCGTCCTTCAGCACCTACGGCTGGCGGCGCCGGCGCCTGGTCGAGATCGGCTACCCGCTGTGGGCGATCCTGACCCCGCAGGAACGCGTCGCGCTCCTCGCCCACGAGATGGCCCATGCGAGCAACGGCGACGACCGGCACGGGCTCGTCGTCGGCAGCGCGCTGCACTCGCTCACGGTGCTGCGCGAACTGACGACATTCGGCTGGGAGCCGGGGGACGGCCTCTCCCGCTGGCTCGCCGAATCCCTGCTGGCCCTGCTCGGACTCCCCGTACGCGGGCTCATCGCCGCGATGGAACTGCTGCTGCACCGCGCGTCACAACGTGCCGAATACCGGGCCGACGCGATGGCGGCGCGGGTCGCGGGCGTGCCGGCGACGGCCTCGCTCCTGGACGCGACGGTCACCAGGGCGGCCTCCGCCCTCTGGTTCCTGGAGACGAGCGCGCTCACGGTGAAACCCGAACGATTGTGGACGGCCCTGCGCACGTCCGCTGACGCGGTGCCCGACTCGGAGCTGGAGCGCCGCCGCCGCGCCGCCCGCCTGGAGGAGCTGCGGGTGGACAACACGCACCCGCCGACGTACCTGCGGATGGAGTGGGTCGCGACGCTGCCCTACCAGGAGGCACGGGTGGCGGCCGGGGACGCGGCGCGCGGGGCGGACGGCGCCGAGCTCGACGCGGCGGCGAGCCGCGTGGCGCGGGCCATCAGGGAGAACGCGCAATCAGCCCGCTACCGCTGACCGCGCGGTGGTCATCGGGAGCGCAACGGCTGTTCACGCCAGGGAAGATTCCTTTGCGTTCCCCCTGATGCGCGTAAGAATGGGCACATGGCAGCAACGGACCTCCCGATGCCCACAGTGGGGCCGATCTCCAGGTTGGCCCCCAAACCCATGCGCTTCGTGCTCAACTGGGGCAGGCGCTATTCGCTGTGGGTGTTCAACTTCGGCCTTGCCTGCTGCGCCATCGAGTTCATCGCGACGTCGGCGAGCCGCCACGACTTCATCCGCTTCGGCGTCATCCCGTTCGCCAACGGTCCCAGGCAGGCCGACCTCATGATCGTCTCCGGCACGGTCACCGACAAGATGGCCCCCGCCGTCAAGCGCCTCTACGAGCAGATGCCCGACCCGAAATACGTGATCTCGTTCGGCGCCTGCTCCAACAGCGGAGGCCCCTACTGGGACTCCTACTGCGTGACCAACGGCGTCGACCAGATCATCCCCGTGGACATCTACGTCCCCGGCTGCCCGCCCAGGCCGGAGGCGCTCCTCTACGGCATCACCAAACTCCAGGAGAAGATCGCCGGGGAGAAGCTCAGCGACCGCTACGTCTGGTCCCGCGCCCACTCGTCGGAGCAGGCGTGACCGCCCGGATCGCCGAACGGTTCGGCGAGCGCGCGGAGATCACCGAGTCGTACGGCGACGTCACCGTCGACGTCGCCCCCGACGGCTGGATCGAGTTGCTGACGTTCGTCCGCGACGAGCTCGGCCACACCTTCTTCGACTGGCTGACCGGCGTCGACGACCCGCCGGACACGTTCCAGATCGTGGCCCACGTCTGCAACCCCGACGCCCGCACCCGCCTGCTGCTGCGCACCCGGGTCCCGCGCGCCGACCCTCACCTGCCCAGCGCCGTCGACGTCTACAGGGGCGCCAACTGGCACGAGCGCGAGACGTACGAGATGTTCGGGGTGATCTTCGACGGTCACCCCTACCTGGTGCCGCTGCTGCTGCCTGACGGCTTCGAAGGCCATCCGCTGCGCAAGGACTTCGTCCTGGCCGCCCGCGTGGCCAAGGCATGGCCCGGCGCCAAGGAACCCGGCGAGTCGGGGCACGGCGCCCCGAGCCGCCGCAAGACGCTTCCGCCAGGAGTTCCAGCCGACTGGGGGCCGCCCGATGCTTGACGTGGTGCTGAGCTTCGCCGTCATCCTCCTCGTGTTCCTGGTGCTGCCGCTGATCGTGGGCCAGACCGAGCACAAGGTCATGGCGCACATGCAGTCGCGGCTGGGGCCCATGTACGCGGGCGGCTTCCACGGCTGGGCGCAGCTCATCGCCGACGGGGTGAAGTTCGCGCAGAAGGAGGACGTCGTCCCGGCCGCGGCCGACCGCCGCATCTTCATGATCGCCCCTGGTGTGGCGCTCGTGCCCTACCTCCTCGTGCTGATCGCCATCCCCCTCGACCGCGGCCTCGTGGCCGTCGACCTCGACCTCGGCCTCTTCTTCGTGCTCGCCGTCATGGGCGTGGGCGTGCTGGGCGCGATCATGGCAGGGTGGGCCTCGGCCAACAAATACTCCGTGCTCGGCGGCATGCGCTCGGCGGCCCAGCTCATGGCGTACGAGCTGCCGCTCGTGCTGGCGGCCTCGTCGGTGGCGATGGCCGCGGGCACGCTGTCGATCCCCGGCATCGTCGAGGCGTGGCAGTGGTGGTGGTTGCCGTGGCAGGCCATCGGCGGCGTCGTCTTCTTCGTGGCCGGGCTCGCGGAGCTGCGGCGCCCGCCGTTCGACATGCCGATCGCCGAGTCCGAGATCATCATGGGCCCGATGACGGAGTACACCGGCATGCGCTTCGCGCTGTTCATGCTCTCGGAATATGTCGGGATCGTGGTCCTGTCGTTCCTGACCACCGTCCTGTTCCTGGGCGGCTGGCACGGGCCGTTCCTGCCCGGCTGGTTGTGGACCCTGGTCAAGGTGTTCGCGCTGGCGTTCGTGGTGATCTGGCTGCGGGTGACCTATCCGCGGCTGCGCGAGGACCAGTTGCAGAAGCTCGCCTGGGCCGGGCTGGTCCCGCTGGCGCTCGTGCAACTGGCGCTCACCGGGGTCGTCAAGGTCATCGTCTGACGGGCACAGCCCGGTCCTCCGCGCGTGACGACGTCAGGCGTAGTGGCGGTAGATGGCGCGGGCGACGCAGGCCGGCTTGTCCGCCCCTTCGATCTCGACGGTGAAGTCGAGGTGCATCTGCACGCCGTCGCCGGGCACGTCCTCGACCGAGGCGACGGTGGCGGCCAGGCGGACCCGGGCGCCCACCTTGACCGGGCTGGGGAAGCGGACCTTGTCCAGGCCGTAGTTGATGCTCATCTTAACGCCCTGGATGTCGAGCACCTCGTTGAACAGCGGGATGACCAGGGACAGCGTCAGGTAGCCGTGGGCGATCGCGCCGCCGAACGGCCCGCCCGCGGCCCTGCCGGGGTCGACGTGGATCCACTGGTGGTCGTCGGTGGCGTCGGCGAAGGTGTTCACCCGGTCCTGGGCGATCTCCAGCCAGCCGCTGTGGCCGAGACTCTCGCCGGCCAGCGCCCTGATCTCGTCGAGCCCGTACGCCGTGGTGGTCATGCGTCCGTCGTCCTCTCCTGGGTGCCGAGCCCGAGCAGGCGTACGGCGTTGTCCTTCAGAATCCTCGGGCGGACCTCGGGCTTGATCTCGAGCTTGTCGAAGTCGGCCAGCCAGCGGTCCGGGGTGATCACGGGGTAGTCGGACCCGAAGAGCACCTTGTCCTTGAGCAGCGTGTTGGCGTACCTCACGAGCTGCGGCGGGAAGTATTTCGGCGACCAGCCCGACAGGTCGATGTGGACGTACGGCTTGTGGGTGGCCACCGCCAGCGCCTCGTCCTGCCAGGGGAACGACGGATGGGCCAGGATGATCCGCAGCTCGGGGAAGTCCACGGCCACGTCGTCCACCAGCATGGGATTGCCGTATTTGAGCCGGATGCCGCCCCCGCCGGGGACACCCGCGCCGATGCCGGTCTGCCCGGTGTGGAACAACGCCGGGACACCCAGCTCCTCGATCGCCTCGTACAACGGGTACGCCACGGGGTCGTTGGGGGCGATGCCCTGGATGCTCGGGTGGAACTTGAACCCGCGCACTCCGTGCTCCTCGACCAGCCGCCGCGCCTCTCGCGCGCCCGCCCTGCCCTTCCAGGGGTCGACGCTGGCGAACGGGATCAGCACGTCGGCGTGCTCGGCGCAGCTCTCCGCGACCTCCTCGTTCGAGATGCGCGGGTGCCCGGTGGCGTGCTCGGCGTCCACGGTGAACACCACCGCGGCCATCTTCCGCTCCCGGTAGTACGCGGCCATCTCGGGGATGGCCGGCTTCCGGTGCCCGTGGGCCTTGAAGTAGTCCTCCGAGGCGCCGAACAGCTCCGGGCTGAGCGAGCCGTGCCCGTCCTTGGAGATCTCCGCGTGGGTGTGCACGTCGACCGCGACCAGCTCGGCGACGTTCATGGCCGCCATGTCAGGCCTCCTGCCCGTCCGAGGCGGGGACCTTGGGCGCGGGGACCCCGTACGTCTCCGGCTCGGCGCCGACACCCGAGTGCCAGGAGGCGGCGATCGCCTCGGCCGTCCACCCTCCGTCGGCGAGGGCGACGGCCTTCTCGCCGGGGTGGGACCACAGGGCGAGGCGGTCGCCGCCGACGCCGATCGCCTGGCCGGTCACCTCCGCGGAGGCGTCGGAAGCGAGGAACACGACGAGCCCCGCCACGTCCTCGACCGTGCCCAGGCCCTCGTCCTTGCGCAGCCAGCCGGGCAACGGCCGGCCGGTCCGCTCGGATTCCTCGATGATCGGCGCGAACACGGGAATGGTCTTGGTCATCCCGGTCGCGGCCACCGGCACGACCGCGTTCACCGTGATCTTCGCCCTGGCCAGCTCCATCGCCCAGGTTCTGGCCATCGCCACGATGCCGGCCTTGGCCGCCGCGTAGTTGGTCTGGCCGAAGTTCCCGCGCTGGCCCGCCGGCGAGGAGATGAGGATCAGCCGGCCGCCGGTGCCCTGCTCGCGCATCTGGACCGCCGCGGCCCGCGCGCAGGTGAACGTGCCGCGCAGGTGCACGTCGATCACCGCGTCGAAGTCGTCGTCCGACATCTTCCACAGGACCCGGTCGCGCAGGATCCCCGCGTTGGTGACCATCACGTCAAGCCGGCCGAACTCCTTGACCGCTGTGGCGACCAGCCGGTCGGCCACCTCGGCTGAGCCGACGGGGGCCTCGACGCTCAGCGCGCGGCCGCCGCTCCCGGTGATGGCGGCGACGGCCTGCGCCGCCGCCGCGGCGTCCACGTCGTTGACGATCACCGCCGCTCCGGCTGTGGCCAGCGCCTCGGCGTATGCGCGGCCGAGCCCGCGGCCCGCACCTGTGACAACGGCGACTTTGCCGGACAGATCCATTGCATTCCCCCTGAGGTGTGAGGCGGATGAGGCGAATATATGTCGGTATTGTGACGAACGTCAAAGATTTGCCTAACGTCCTGAGGTCGGCCTACTCTCGTGTTGTGACGCGCACCGACGGGGACGACGACGGGCAGCCGGCATCGGCCCCGCGGCCGCAGTCGCTGCTGTTCAGCTTTCTGGGGATCTACGTGCTGGGCCGCGACCTTGCCGTCTACTCGGGCAGCCTCATCGAGGTGTTCTCCCGCCTGGGCGTCTCCGAGGAGGCGGTCCGGTCGACGCTGGCCCGCATGGTGAAGCGAAACCTGCTGGCCCGGCACCGCCGCGGGCGCAAGACGTACATCGGGCTCACCGAACGGGCCGAACAGGTGCTGGAGGACGGGCGCCGCCGCGTCTGGGAGACCGGCGCGGTCAACCGCGCATGGGACGGCACCTGGACCCTCGTCGGGTTCTCTCTCCCCGACAGCCTGCGCACCACCAGGCACGACCTGCGCTCCCAGCTCGTCTGGGCCGGGTTCGGCCTGCTGCAGAGCGGGCTGTGGATCGCCCCCGGCACCAAGGACACCGGCGATGTCCTCACCTCCCTCGAGTCGGGCGATCTGCGGGTGGACGACCACGTCACCGTGCTGCAGGCCCGGGCGCTCAAGCCCACCGAGTCGGCCGACCTCGTCCGCAAGGCCTTCGACACCGAGCAGATCGCCGGCCGCTACCGGGCCTTCCTCCGCCGCTGGGACACCCGGCATCCGGTGCCGGCCGCGGCCGACGACCTCGCCCGCCAGCTTCTCCTGCACACCGACTGGCTCCAGCTCATCCGGCAGGACCCGCACCTGCCCGCCGAACACCTGCCGCGGGACTGGCCGGCGATCCGGGCCGAGCAGGTCTTCCACACGCTCGCCCGCGTCTACGAACCACCCGCGCGGGAAGTGGCGTCGGCGATCCTCGACACGTCCGGCGTACGGCAGGACCCACCCTGACCCCGCCCGGCGGGGAGCTCTACCCGGGTCGGGCCATGACGACGTCCTCCAGCCACCGACCGACGCGTTCGACCATGTCGTCGTCGAAGGTGCGGGCGTCGACGTTGTCGGCATGGATCTCGAGCACGGGAAACCCGGCCGCCTCCAGTGCCCTGGCGGTGAAGTAGCTGCCCCGGGGGTCGTCGGAGACCAGATGGACCACGCCGTCGATGCCGTGCGAGCGGGCCTCCTTCACGTACCACTCGCTCGACCACGGCGGGGTGTAGAGCTGGTCGCTGAAGGCGGCGAAGCGCGCCGCCAGCGCCCTCATGGGGTCGTCGCCGTAACGGATATAACCGTCGGCGGCGACGGCGAGGTACATCGACCAGACGAACACCGCCCCGTACTCCTCCTGGAAGCGCTGGTAGAAGCCCATGTCGTACCAGAGGCCGCGGCCGATCCACATCAGCCTGGCCCGCTCCTCCTGGCACGCGCCCACGCCCGCGTCGACCCGGTCGCGCACCTCCTCGTAGAAGCGCCTGGCGAGGTCCCTGGCCCACTCGGTGCCGCGGTGCCACTGCGGGAGCATGACGCTGGGGATGCTGTCGACGACGCCGAGCGGCGCGGGCCGGGCGCGGGCGACGAGGGCACGCGTCTTCCTGTTCCACTCCCCCTGCTCGTTGGCCAGGGCCATCACCTCGCGGAAGCGGGACTCGTCGAACCGCCTGCCGGTGGTGGTCTCCAGGAACCTGACGAGGTTCTCCAGCTCCGCGGTGAGCAGATCCAGCCTGGCCGGGCCGACGGCCTCTTCCCACCGGTGCGGCATGAGCTCCCACCAGTTGACGGGGACCTCGTTCTCGGCGGCGCTCTCCAGGGGGTAGAAGGTGACCCCCGGCTCCTGCCCCCAGATGTCGAAGATCTTGCGGGTGACGTCGCCGGAAGCGTCGCCGACGACGATGTCCGGCCCGGGCAGGCCGCCCCACGGGCCCGCCTCCGGCTCCGGGTCGAACGCGGAGCCGAGGGTGACCGCGTTGTACTGCTCGGAGTAGTCGGGGTAGCCGCGCTGCCGCACCAGCTCCAGGTAGTGCCCCGACCGCTGCTTGGCGGTCACCAGAGAAGCCCACCATTGGCTGACCGCGTACGGGATGTCCATCGTGCGGAAGATCTCGTGCGGGACGTCCGCGTTCAGCAGGGCGAACGGCTCGCCGGCGGCGACCCGCCCGCGCAGGTCGGCGAACCATTCGCGCTGGTGCCTGCCCGCCTCGGCCGCCGTGTCGAGGGATTTCACACTGCGCGATCTCACGTTGGGCATGGATGTTCCTTCCGCAGGGCGGCCAGATCGGCACGCCCGTAGTCCTGGTGCTCCAGCAGCACGGCGGGGATGTCCAGCGCCGCGCGCTGCGCGGGGAAGTCCCAGGCCGGGGCCTCGTCTCCGGCCCTGCAATAGGCGACGAAGAGCTCGGCCCCGCAGTGCCGTACGGCCGCCGCCGCGCGCGCGGCCCGCTCGCCCGCCGTGCCCCTGTGGGCGGTCGGGCCGCCGTGGTGGTAGCGCTCGGCCAGCGCGTCGAGGCCGCCCGCGCCGACCGGCTCGTTCACGAAAGGGCCGCCGAAGGAGTGGTCCTCACCGACGATCACCAGGCCCTCGGACTCGATGGCCTCGTACACGTGCGGCGTGTCGTGGTCGCTGCCGCTCAGGAAGACGCGCCGCCCCGCGTGCTCCGGGAGCTGATCCGCCTCGACCAGCAGCCGTTCCAGCAGTGCGACGTGCTCGTCCACGGGCAGGACCGCATTGGCCACCGCGAGGAACTGCCTCCCCGTGAGGCGGGCGGGCACGGCCCTGCGCAGCTCGGCGGCGGCGGCCAGCAGCCGGCGCCGCACGTCGTGCGCCGCCACCGCCCCGGCCAGGTCGAGAGGGCGGCCGGTCCAGGCCTCGAGCCTGGCGGCGAACTCGCCGATCCTGCGCCGGTTGTACCGGGCGGTCGTGCGGTGCGGCAGGTGCAGGATGTCCACCAGGTACGCCTCGGGCAGCCCCGAGCCCGGCTCCACGCGGCACAGCTCGCGCAGCGCGTAGAACAGCCGCAGGGACGCCTCGCAGTCGCGCGAGACCACGATGCGATCCAGCTCGCCGAAGGAGCCGGCGAGCAGCCGGGCGAGCACCGAGCGGGCCACCGGGTCCACCCCGCGGCCCAGGTATCGGTCTCCGAGCGCGGACCCGGACCCCGGGTCGCCCGTGAGACGGAACGCGCGGACTCCCGCGGCGGTCAGCAGCTCGACCGGCATGTCCGCCCCGACGTAGCCGACGACCGCGGTCCGGCCGCCGGTCCGGCCGTTCGAGGCGGCAGGAGGCGCGCCGTGCCGGGCGTACGCCTCCTCCAGCGCGGCCAGGGCCGTGCGCACGTCAGATCACCCCTTCCTCGGCCAGCTCCTTCAGCTCGGCGCCGGAGTAGCCGAGCAACCCGCCGTAGATCTCGGCGTTGTGCTCGCCGAGGCCGGGCGCCGGCCGGTCGAGCGCCGCCTCCGAGTCGGAGAAGCGGATCGGCACGCCGGTCCCGTACAGGTCCGCCTGGCGGCCGTGGCGGGGATGCTCCAGCGGCACGACCTCCTCGCGCTCCAGCACCAGCGGGTCGCGCACGCCGTCGCCGGGCTCCCGCACCTCGGCTGCGGGCACGCCATGCCGGGTGAGCAGGTCGAGGACCACGGCGAGCGGCCGGTCCGCCGCCCACGAGCCCACCAGCTCGTGCAGCTCCCCGGAGTTGGCCACGCGCGCGTCCCGGGAGGCGAACCGCGGGTCCGCGGCCAGGTCGTCGCGCCCCATCGCCGCGAACAGGCCGCGGGCGAAGGCGTCGGTCGGGCCGCACAGCGCGAACCAGCCGTCCGCTGTGGGAAACGTGCCGAACGGCGCCAGCCTGGGCACGGTCGTCCCCGTGCGCATGGGCAGGCCCAGCTTCTCGTAGGCGTCGAAGGGCTCGCACGCGACCAGCGAGGTGAGCGCCCCGAGCATGGACACGTCCACGTGCTGGCCCTGGCCGGTCGCGTCGGCCCGCAGGACCGCGGCGAGCGTGCCGATCACCGCGTACAGCGGCGCGACCAGGTCGCCCACCGGCAGGCCGAAGCGGACAGGCGGCTCGCCGGGGGCGCCCGCGGTCATCATCACGCCGCTGAGCGCCTGGATGATGGTGTCCATCGCCTTGCCCGAGCCGGGACCGCCCTGCGCGCCGAACCCGCTGATCGACGTGCACACGATCCGCGGGTTGATCGTGCTCGCCCAGTCGTGGCCGATGCCGAGCCGCGCCGTGACGCCGGCGCTGTAATTGTCGATCATGATGTCCGACACCCGGACCAGACCGGCCAGGACGTCGCGGGCGCGGGGGTGCTTCAGGTTCAGCGTGACGCTCTGCTTGTTACGGCCCCGCAGGAGCATCGACACGGACATGTCGTCGTCCCCGCCGCGGGTCAGTGCCAGCCCGTCGGCGCCGAGATAGGGGGCGTTGTTGCGGGAGCTGTCGCCGCCGGTCAGCGGATTCTCCACCTTGATCACACGGGCGCCGAGCCCGGCCAGCAGCAGGGTCGCGTACGGCCCGGACAGCGCGGTGGTCAGATCGATCACCGTACGGCCGGCCAGCGGGCGTTCAGCCACGCAGCACCACCTCGTCCCCCTCCCAGCGGAACTCCGTCTCCAGACCCGCCTGCCGCGTGATGCGCTCGATGTACGCCACGACCCGCCGTCCCTCCTCGTCGTCGCCGAGCGGCACCGGCCGGCCGGCGCCGTCGATCCAGCAGGGCACGAGACCGGCCGAGACCAGGCCGTTCCGGTCGAAGCGGCAGAGCGCGATCGCGGTGTTCCGGCTCTCGGGATGAAAGGGGTAGTACGGCATGTCCGGGTCCGGGGCGAAGCCGTACAGCTCGACTCTGCGGCGCGCCCACGCGGCCCGCTCGCCTTCGTCGCCTGTCGCGGGCGTCAACGCGTGGGTGACGGTCACGAAGTTGCCCAGCCCGTGGTAGATCGGCCTGCCGCGGTACATCTCGACGCCTCGCATGATGTGGGCGTGGTGGGCGAACACGGCGTGCGCTCCGGCGTCGACGGCGGCACGGGCGACGGGCCGCTCGTACATCGCCAGCACGGCGGGTGTGTGCCCGACGCCCTTGTGCAGCGACACCAGCACGACGTCGGCCTCGGCGGCCAGGGCCGCCACGTCGGCCGCCAGCCGCTCCAGGCACGCGGGGTCGGCGAAGGTGTAGACGGCGGGCGGCCCGCCGGGGCTGGCGTGGTCGAGCTCGTAGTGGGTCAGCACCTTGACGTATGCGCAGCCCGGCTTGCGGCTGGTCGCCCAGGACTCGCGCGGGCCGACGCAGTTGTAGCTCAGCACGCCGATCCGCAGCCCGCCGCGCTCCACGACCGCGGGACGGCGGGCCTGGCCGAGGGTCATGCCGGCGCCCGCGGTGGCCAGCCCGGCCTCGGTCGCGTACCTGATGGTGTCGGCCACTCCCTGGTCGCCGACGTCGTAGACATGGTTGCCCGCGAGCGTCACCACGTGGAATCCGGCCTCGGCGACCGCGGAGAGCGCGGCGGGATCGGCGGGCGGCGCGGGTACGTCGGTGCTGACCTGGGCGGTGGATGTGCTGTGGGGCACCTCGATGTGGCCGATCACCACATCGCCCCGGCCCAGCGTCTCCCGTGCCGGGGCGAAGAAGGACGCGGGGTCGGGCTCGTCGACGACGAGGTCGCCGACGGCCATTACCGTGCAAGTCAAGAGGTGGTCTCCTCCTCGAGCGCGCGTTCGTCAGGGGTTGGGGCCGCGCGCCCGGAGAAGCGCGACAGGAAGGCTCGCAGACGGGGCGAGGCGGGATTGTCGAAGATCTCCTCGGGAGTGCCGGTCTCGACCACCCGGCCCTCCTCCATGAAGACGCAGCGATCGGCCACCTCGCGGGCGAAGCTCATCTCGTGCGTCACGATGATCATGGTCATGCCGCCGCGGGCCAGATCGAGCACGACGCTCAGCACCTCGTCCACCAGCTCGGGATCGAGAGCGCTGGTGGGCTCGTCGAAGAGCATGATCCTCGGGTGCGTGGCCAGGGCCCTGGCGATGGCGACGCGCTGCTGCTGGCCGCCGGAGAGCATCCGGGGGTGGGCGTCCGCCTTGCCGGCGAGCCCCACCCGCTCCAGCAGCCGCAGCGCCTCCTCGCGCGCCTCCTCGGGGGCGCGGCCGTGGACCGCCACCTGGGCCTCGACGACGTTGCGCAGCACGCTCCAGTGCGCGAACAGGTTGAACTGCTGGAAGACCATGCCCATGCGGCCGCGCTGGGCGGCCACGCGGCGGTCCGGCAGGGGACGCAGGTGGCCCCTGTGCATCTCGTGGCCGAGCAGTTCCCCGTCGAGGTACATGGCCCCGCCGTCGATGTTCTCCAGCTGGTGGACGCAGCGGACCAGGGTGGACTTGCCCGACCCGGACGGGCCGATGACGGTGACGACCTCGCCCTCGTGCACGTCCAGGTTCACCCCGTCGAGCGCCAGGTGGTCGCCGAACCGCTTGCGCACGTCATGGACGCGCAGGACCGGTGTCACCGCTGCCCCCTTCCGAAGTGCTGCTCCAGGCGCCGCTGGCCGAGCGACAGCACGGTGACCACCGCCAGGTACCAGGCGCAGGCGACGATCAGCAGCGGCACGATCTCGTAGGTCCTGTTGTAGATCACCTGCACCGAGTACAGCAGGTCGGCCATCGCGATCACGCTGACCAGGGAGGTGCCCTTGAGCAGGCTGATGAACTGGCTGCCGGTGGGCGGGACGATCACCCGCATCGCCTGCGGAAGCACGACCTTGACGAAGCTCTGCCGGGATGTGAAGCCCATCGCGCGGGCCGCGTCACGCTGCCCGCCGTCCACGGCCAGGATGCCGGCCCTGACGATCTCGGCCATGTACGCGGCCTCGTGCAGGGTGAGCCCGATGACGGCGGCGGTCAGCGAGCTGATCACGGAGTTGGTCGGCCACGAGACGAAGGTCGGGCCGAACGGCACGCCCAGCGAGATCCGCGGCAGGAGGTAACCGAGGTTGAACCAGAAGATCAGCTGGACCAGGGGTGGTATGCCGCGGAAGACCGCGACGTAGACGCCGCAGGCCCAGGCCACCGGCCTGAAGCCGCTCAGCCTGCCCGACGCGAGAAGCACCCCGAGCACGCTGCCCAGCGCCATCCCGATGACGGTGAGCAGCAGCGACATGCCGAGACCGCGCAGGATGTTCGGGTCGAACAGGTAGGTGCCGACCACCGGCCATTCGAACCGCGGGTTGGTGACGAGGAACCAGGCGAACTGCGCGACGAGCACGAGGAGCACGGCTCCGACCACCCAGCGCAGGGGGCGGATGCGGGGACGGGCCGAGGCGACGTCCACGACCTGCGGCGCCGAGCTCACTGCGCCGCCGCTGTGTTCATCCGGGGCTCTTCCACCGCCACCTTCTGGAGCCCGTACCTGTCCATGATCTTCTTGTACTCGCCGTTCTCGAAGATCTCCTTGAACGCGTCGAGCATGACCGGGCCGAGACCGCTGGACTTGGGCACGAGCATCGCCAGCTGGTCGACGCCGGCGCCCTGCTCGTCGGTCTGCGTGACGTACGTGAAGGCGTCCTTCTGCTTCACCATCACGTCGAGGGCCGCGCTCTCGGTCATGCCCGCGGCGTCGGCGCGGCCGGACGTGGCGGCGAGGATGGTGCCGTTCGTGTCGGCGAAGCCGATGAAGTCGATCTGCGGCTTGCCCTGCTTGGCGCACCATTCGGTCAGGCGCTTGGCCTGGTCCTCCACAATGCTGCCGGCGGTGCCGGCGACCCGCTTGCCGCACAGGTCACCCGAGCTCTTGATGGCCGAGGACCCGGCCTTGGGGATCAGATAGGAGGTCCGGGTGACCATCCAGACGATCGCGTCGAACTGCTTCTCGCGCTCGGCGGTGTCCTTGACCGGCCCGTTGAAGGCGTCGTACCTGGAGGCGAGCATGCCGGAGAGCGCCGCGGGCAGGCCGCTGACGATCGAGATCTCGGTGCGGACCCCCAGCGCCTTGCCGAGGGCGTCCTGCAGATCCTTGTCGATGCCCGTGACGGTCTTGCCGTCGTTGGCGACGATCCGGTAGGGCGGGTGGGAGTCTCCGGCAAATCGGATGACGCCCGTCTCCTTGACGGCATCGGGTAGGGCGTCGTACAGCGCCGTCGCGCCGGCCGGCCGCTGCGTCTCACCGCCGCCTCCGCCGCATGCTGCGGCACCGGCGAGAGTCAATACCGCCGCACTCGCGAGAACGGTCCTGGGCAGTCTCATGGTGGTCCTCCCGCGACCGGACTAAGGCTGCAGTTAGTTGTGCGGTCGTTGGGGTAAGTGTCACACCTAAGGGTGCACGCCTGTCAAGAGCCGGTTGTGCGGGGGAGCGATCAGGTGGGCGCGAGGATGGAACCGGTCCGGTGGTGGGCGACCAGTTCGGCCAGTCCGGGCTCGAACTCCGCGACGATCTGCTTGACGCGGAACTCGGCGAGCGGCCCGAGGGTGTCGTAGATCTCCACGAAGAGGTCCCTGGCCGCGGCGCGCGGCCAGTCGGCGGGCAGCAGCTCCGCCGGCAGGTCGGGATCGTGGTTGGGGAACGTCCGCCAGGTGTCCATGATCCCCGAACGCGCCACCAGCGCCTCGGACGCGCCGACCGCGCCCTTGCGGACGCGTTCCAGGAGGGGCGCGTACCGGGCCACGAACTCCTCGTAGGTGCGCCGGAGCTGATCGAAGTCCCACGCCTCCTGCGGGGCGCGCATGCCCGTCAGGTCCAGGGCCTCGGCGCGGAAGACCGTCGCCATCGGGATCTCCAGCTCGGTGAGCACCGCCGCCGCGCTGTCGGTGTTCGCCCGCGGCGAGACCCACAGCCCGTCGTAGAGCGGGGCGAAGCCGAGCCAGCGCAACCTCGCGCGCAGCGCGTGGCGCAGGTCGCGCTGTTCCTCGGAGATGGAGAAGGCCGCCATCACCCATCTGCCGTCCCAGGCGCCCTGCTCCAGGCCGAAGGACATGATCCGCTGCCTGCCCTCCAGCATCACCGCGGCGGCCCGGTCGGTCAGCCGGTAGTAGGTGCGCCGCCCGGACTTGGACGACTCCAGCAGATCCCGTCTGGTCAGGCGGCTGAGCGCGGCCCTGGCCGCCACGGCGGAGACCCCGAACTCCTCGGCCAGCCGCACCAGGGCCGCGGACGGCAGCTGCTCGGGCCGGCTGATCCAGTAGTCACCGAGCAGCGTCGTGATCAGGTGCTGCGGGGGTGCGCCGACCTGGAAGCGCGGAAAGTCGACGTTCCCTGCCTCGGACAGCTCGCTATCATTCACAGCGAGAGTATATTGGCAACGCTTGGACGTGCGCTCGTTATGGGAATGTCATGCTTCCATGGTGGCTCTCGATGCGGGGCGTCAGCGGGCCTCGCCGCCCTCCGCCCGCCACGCGCCGGCCAGGTCGCCACCGGCGAGGAGGTCCAGGCGGTCGCGGTCGGTCGTCGCGTCGAAGCTCGTGTGACGGTGGGCCACCGGCGACTCCAGGCCGGACACCTGCGTGAAGGTGTGGTGCGCTGCCAGCCCGGCCAGCTCGGGGTCGAATCCGGCGAGGATCTCGCGGAAGCGCTGCTCCGCCGGCTCTCCGAGCGAGTCGTAGATCTGCACGCACAGCCGCCTGGCCTCGTCGCGCGGCCAGCCGGCGGGAAGCAGCTCGGCGGGAAGGTCGGGGTCGAGCGTGGGGAACACCCGCCAGTCGGTCATGATCGCGGTCCGTAGCCGCAGCGCTTCCGCAGGGCACGGGACGGACATCGCCAGCCGCTCGGCGACCGGCCGGTGGGTGCGGATGAAGCGCAGGTAACGTTCGCGCAGCGCGGTGACGTCGAAGGCGCGGGCCGGCACCGGGTCCAGGTCGTCGTCGGCGACCTTGCGGGCCCGGAACACCACCGCCCCGCGCACGCCCAGCCTTCGCGCGAGCTCGACGACGTCGTCCGTCATGTCGTGCGGGGACACCCACACCGCGTCGAAGATCATGCCGAAATGCAGGAGACGCAGCCCGTCGCGCAGCGCGCGGCGGGTGTCCCGCTGGTCCTCGGGCACCGAGAACGTGACGACCGTCCACTTCCCGTCCCAGCGCGGGGTGGCGGCGCCGAAGGTCAGCAGCCGGCGCATGTGCGCCACGATCACGTCGTTGGCCCGGGGCGGCAGGCCGTACGCGGTGGTGCGACCGTTGCGGGAGCTGGTCAGCAGCCCTCGCGAGGTGAGCCGCCGCAGGGCGGCGCGGGCGCTGGCCGCGGTGATGCCGAACTCCTCCAGCAGCCGCACCAGCGCCGCCGACGGGATGTGCTCCTGCCGCCAGAACCAGTAGTCGCCCAGCAGCGTGGTCAGCAGCCGCTGTGGCTCGGCCCCTTGCCGAGCCCTTGGCAGGGAGCCGGGCTCCGGCGACGCGGCCACCTGGCGTCGGTCCATCGTCAGACTCCTCAGCCGGTGAGGGGCCCAGCAGGCCACGCCCGATCACGGACGGGCTGACCGGGCTCGACCTGGGTGAATTTTACGGCGTCCGGGCATCCCGGCGTGGTCGGTCCGGGAGGCGACGATCGCCTGAGACGCCTCCTTCAGCGTGGCACGTGAGGGCGCAGGAAACGGCCGGGGGAGTAGCGGACGAACTCCGCGCCGCCCAGGGCCGGGTCCTCGGCGGCCAGGCGTGCGGCGAGCCGGTTGAGCTGATGAGCGTTGACGCCCGTCCAGCGGCCGGTGACGACCCGGCTCCGCAGGGTCCGCACCGCGGCGACGAACTCGGCTCCGGTGTAGCGGCAGTGGCCCGGCCGGTCGACGAACGCCTGGCGCAACATCTCCCCGTTTCCGGCGCGCCGCACCACGTCGGAGTAGGCGCGGGCCTGGGTGACGGTGGGGTAGTTGTCGCTGCGCTCGTGCACCGTCAGGACAGGGACGCCCAGCGCGCCGCGTGGGGTGAAGTTGTCCTCCATGTAGGTGACGGCGCCGGGGTCGGCGGAGACACGCGGCGCCGCGCCCAGGGCCGCGAGGTCGGCGTCGAGGTCCAGCCCCGCGCTGCCGTAGAGGGCCCGCACCTGTTCCATGCGCCCCGACTGCCGTAGTGCCCGGCGGTAGTCCACGCCCGTGTTCCAGGAGAAGTTCCCGCCCGCCCGCTGTTCCAGCGGATGGCGGGGAGAGAAGACGGTCGCCATGAACGCCGCGTACTGCTGGGCCTGCTGCGCGGCCCAGTCGCGCGCCGCCGGCTCCGGGGTGCCGGGGACCGACCAGGTGGAGACCTGGGCGAAGGACGCGGCCAGGGCGATGCGGGCCCGGCCGGCCGGAGTCTGCTGGGCGGCGCCCAGGACGGCGCGGGCGGCCGCGGTGCTCCGCGCCTCCTCCTCCGCCGAGGCCAGCCGGACGAGCTTGACCGCGTCGTCGCCGGGGGCGAGCAACGTCTTGAACGCGAAGGCCGCGTCGAACGACTGGTTGAGCATCGCCACCGGCCCGGCGACCGAGGCGCAATAAGGCAGCGCGCCGTCGATCAGGTCGGGCCGGCGTTCGGCCAGGCCGGCCGCGATGGCGCCACCCATCGAAGCCCCCCAGGCCAGGGTGACCGCGGGTGTCCCTGCCACCTCGGCGAACGTGGCGAGCGTGGCCGCGGAATCCCGCAGGGTCTCCTCGACGGCCCAGCCGTCCCCGTAGGGCCGGGTGCCGGCCAGGGCGTAGCCGTGGGCCAGCAGCCGGCGCCGCGCGGCGGTGTCACCGCCGAGGTCGGCCGGCAGGTGCTGCGGGCCGGCTCCCTGGCCGTAGCCGGGACTGAACGCCAGCACGGTGCCGTTCCAGCCGCGCGGGACCTCGATCGCGTAGGTGGCGCCGCTCGGGTGGACGCCCGTGACGCTGATGGGACTGGCCCGGCCGGTCGTCGCCGAGGCGTGGGGCAGGCCGGCGGCCGGTGGGAGGGCGAAGGCCGTGGCCGTGAGCACCGTCACGGCAAGGGTCGCCCGATTCATCACTGAACGGGGATTGATGTCCGCCTCCATGGGTGGGAAGCTGCAGCGACGAAACTAGGCAACAGTTAGATGGACGGTCGTCAAGATTTAGCCGCTCATAATGTTCGACAGTAATCCTACGGTCGTCACAGAACCGTTGACAATGCTCGTGGACCTGCTTACTTTGGCCCGACCACCTGCATGTGAGGAGCCTCGATGTTCCGAAAGTCAGCTCTGGGCGTCATCGCGGCGGGTGCCGCGATCGCACTCCTGCCCGCCTGTGGTGCCGGTCCAGGAAGCACCCGCAGCGCATCCGCAGACGGTGGCCGGCCCGGCGAACTGGTCTTCGCCGCCATCCCGTCGGAGCAGAGCGACAACCTCGAAGCGTCGTTCGCCCCGATCGTCTCCGCGCTGCGGAAGGACCTCGGCGTACCGGTGCGGTTCCAGGCCGTCACCAGCAACGCCGCCGTCGTCGAGGCCCAGGTCGCCAAGCGGGTGGACGTCGCCGTCTACGGAGCCTTCAGCTACTACCTGGCCCGCAGCCGCGCCGACGTCGAGCCCGTCGCCGTCCCGCTGGCCGTCCCGGACGGCGACCCCGGCGCGCACGCCTACGGGGTGACCCGCGGTGACGACAAGAGCATCGCCTCGCTCAAGGACGTCGCCGGCAAGGACGTCTGCTTCACCGACCCGGGCTCCACGACCGGCTATCTCCAGCCCCTCGCCTCGCTGCGGGAGGCCGGCGTCGATGTGGACAACGACGTCAAGACCCTGTTCACCCACGGGCACGACACGGCGGTCGCCTCGCTGCTGGCCGGCGACTGCGACATCGCCTTCGTCGGCGACGTCTTCATCGACCAGTTGCTGCCCGCCCGCGGCCAGCTCAAGCCGGGGCAGGTCACCAAGGTGTGGACCTCGCCGCTCATCCCCGGGCCGCCGATCGTGGTCGGCACGTGGCTTCCGCAGGACGTCCGCGACAAGATCTCCAAGACGGTGACCGGCCTGACCGCCACCGGCGCGGCCTCCGCCGGGCTGTGCAAGGGCAACGAGATCAAGGGGCCGAAGAACTGGGGCCGGCACGCCGACGCCACGGCCTGCACCCTCGGCACCTCCACCGCCTGGACGTTCGTCAAGGCCACCGACGCCACCTACCAGCCGATCGCGCGCATCTGCGAGATCACCAAGGCCGAGGTCTGCACGTCCGGTGGCTGAGGAACCCGCCGCGATCGGCGACCCCGTGCTACGGCTGTCGGAGGTCGGCAAGGGCTTCCACGGCGTCACCGTGCTCGACGACGTCTCGCTGGACGTCCCGCGGAGCCAGTTCGTCGCCCTGGTCGGCCCTTCAGGAGCCGGCAAGTCCACGCTGCTGCGGCTGGTCAACGGCATGCACCTGCCGGACAGCGGCACCGTGCGCACCCTGGGCGAGGACCCGGCCGCCTGCTCCCGCAGCCGGCTGCGCGCCCTGCGCGCCAGGGTCGGCTTCGTCTTCCAGCAGTTCGGCCTCGTCGGGCGGCTGTCCGCGCTGGAGAACGTGCTGATGGGCGCGCTCGCCACGCTGAAACTGCCCAGGTACGGGGTGATGAGCTACCCCCGCGCGCTGCGGGTCAGCGCCGTGGAACATCTGGACCGGGTCGGGCTGGCCGACCTGCGGTTCCAGCGCTGTGACACGCTCTCCGGCGGGCAGCAGCAGCGGGTCGCGGTGGCCCGGACCCTGCTGCAGAGCCCCGAGCTGATCCTCGCCGACGAGCCGGTCGCCTCGCTGGACCCGGCGGCGAGCGTGCTGGTGCTGGAGATCCTCAAACGGATCAGCGCCGAGGACGGCATCTCCGTCGTGTGCAGCCTGCACCAGGTCGAGTACGCGCTCTCCACCGCCGACCGGGTCGTGGCGCTGCGCGGCGGCCGGCTGGTGCTGGACGAGCCCGCCGCCGGCCTCACCGCCGAGCGGCTGCGGGAGATCTACGGCCCTGCGGCTTCCTGGGGGCCAGGCTGATGACCAGCACCACCCCCGCCACGCACGCCCCCGTCGCGCCGGACCCGGGCCCGCTGCGGCCGCCGTGGAGCGCCCGCGCCCTGGTCGCGGCAGGGCTGCTCGTCGCGGCCGTGGCCGTGACCTGGCTGACGTTCTGGTGGATCGGCCTGTCCCCGGCCACGCTGGCCGCCGGTCTCGACGACACCGCGCGGCTGCTGCGCCGGATGTGGCCGCCCGCCCTGTCCGGCGCCGGCGACGTCGCCTGGATGATCATGGAGACGCTGCTCATCGCCGTGGCGGGCACCGGCCTGGCGGTGCTGGCCTCGGTGCCGCTGGCCTTCACCGCCGCGCGCACCCACCGCGGGCCCCGCTGGCTGCGCCCGGTCGCGCGGGTGACCGTCGTGCTGACCCGGGCCGTGCCGACGCTGGCCTTCGCGATCCTGTTCGTACGGATCTTCGGCCTGGGTCCGCTGGCCGGCGCGCTCGCCGTGGCCGTGCACTCGGTGGGCATGATCGCCAAGCTGCTGGCCGACGCCGTCGAGGAGACCGACCCCGTCCCCGCCGAGGCCGCCCGCGCGTGCGGGGCCGGCGAGGCGCAGGTGGCCGTCTCCACCGTCCTGCCCCGCGTCTTCCCCGCGCTGACCGCCATCGTGCTGTACCGCCTGGACATCAACATCCGGACGTCGGCCGTGCTCGGCGTCGTCGGGGCCGGCGGCATCGGCGTGGCGTTGCAGACCGCGCTGGGCAGCCTCAATTACCACCGGGCGGCGGGCATCATCTGCGTGATCGTCGCCCTGGTGCTGCTGCTGGAGCTGCTGTCGGTGGCGGTCCGCCGCCGCGCCAGAGCCGGCCGGTCCGCCGCGGGCTCGACGGGCCCCGCCGCGCTGCCTGCCGGGCGTGCCCCGCACGACGTCGGCTGGGACCGAGGCCGGGTGCTGCGGGTGGCCGGCACGGTCGCCACCGGGGCGGTCTTCCTCGTGTCACTGTGGTCCCTGCAACCCGACCTGGGCCGGCTGTCCGGCGCCTGGACGAACCTGCGCGGCGTCCTCACCGGCATGTGGCCGCCCGCGTTCTCCGGCGACCTGGTCATGGCGGTGCTGGAAAGCCTGCTCATGGCACTGGGCGCCGCCGCGGTGGGCGCCGCGTGCGGGCTGGTGCTGGCCCTGCTCACCGCCGTCAACACCACCCCTTGGCGGCCGCTGTCCGTGGTGGTCCGGGTGCTGCTGGTGGTGGTCCGGGGCATCCCCGACCTGGTGTACGCGCTGCTGTTCGTGGCCGCGCTGGGGCTCGGCCCGTTCGCCGGCTTCCTGGCCCTGTGGATCTCCTGCACCGCGCTGGCGGCCAAGTTCTTCGCCGACTCGCTGGAACAGCTCGACCCGCTGCCGCACGAGGCGCTGACCTCGGTCGGCGCCCGCCGGTGGCAGTCCTTCGCCGCCGGGACCTGGCCACAGTTCGTGCCGTCCTTCACCGGCAACGGCCTGTTCGTGGCCGACCTGGCGCTGCGCGAGTCGATCGTGCTCGGCATCGCCGGCGCGGGCGGCGTCGGCTACCTCATGCAGGAGTCGATCGCCACGCTGAGGTACGACACCACCGCCGCGATCGTCATCGCGATCGCCGTCGTCGTGTACGCCATCGAGACGCTCGCCCGGATCGCGCGCAGGCACCTGCTGTGAACGAAGGGAATTCACCATGACGACCACCGGCGACGGCCTCGGACGCGCCTCCGACTGGGACCCCACCGCACCGGAGACCTTCGACAGCTCCCACGAGACCTACGCCGAGCTGCGGCGGCGCTGCCCGGTGCCGTGGAGCGACGCCTTCGGCGGCTTCTGGGCCGCCACCCGCTACGCGGAGGTGGTGCGGGTGGCCAGGGACAGCCAGACGTTCAGCACCGCGGTGCAGAACGTCGTCCCGCACGTGCCGCGCGCCCAGCGCCGGCCGCCGCTGCACTTCGATCCGCCCGAGCACGAGATCTACCGCGCCCCCATGGACCGGGTGCTGCGCCGCAGCGTGGTACGGCGTCTCGAACCGGCCTTCGCGCAGGCGGCACGCGAACTGCTGGAGCCGCTGCTGGCCCGCGGCGGCGGCGACTACTCCCAGGAGTTCGCGCTGCCGTATGCGGCGCAGTGCTTCGCGATCTTCCTCGGCCTGCCGGTCGACCAGGTGCTGGAGATCCGCCGGATCGGCGTCGAGTACAGCTTCGCCATCCAGGAGATGGACCGGGCCCGAGTCATGGCGGCCAGTGACGAGTTGTACGCCATCGCCCGGGCCATCGTCGACAACCGCCGGGCCGACCCCCGCGCCCCGGACGAGGACCTGGTGAGCAGCCTGCTGCGGGCGTCCGGCGACCCGGAGCGGCCGATCCCGGACGACCTGGTGGTGGCCACCGTACGGCAGACCGTCGTGGCCGGCATCGGGGCGCCGCACGCCGTGCTGGGCAGCGCGGCCGTCCACCTGTCCCGCGACCCTGACCTCCAGGACCGGCTGCGCGCCGACCCTGGGCTGCTGCCGGCGACGATCGAGGAACTCCTGAGGCTGTACGCCCCCTACCGGGTCTTCGCCCGCACCGCCACACGGGACGTCGAACTCGGCGGCCGCACGGTGCGCGCCGGCGAGGCCATCGCGATGATCTTTCCCTCGGCGAACCGGGACGAGGCGGTGTTCGACGACGCCGACCGGCTCGACCTCGAGCGGCGGCCCAACCGGCACCTCGCGTTCGGCCGGGGCGCGCACCGCTGCCCCGGCGCGGCGATGGCCCGGCTGGAGATGACGGCCGCGCTGGGCGAGCTGCTCGCCGGCACCACCCGCGTCGAACCGGACGGCGAGGTGGAGATGTTCAACTGGCTGGAGTTCGGGCCGAGATCGGCGCCGCTCCGCCTGGTCCCCCGCGGCTGAGCCCGTCTCCCGGGCCGCCGTCCGGCCGGCCATCCACACCCCTGCTCCCGTCCATCAACCGTGGAGGAAACGCGTCATGTCAGCCCGCTTCATCACCGCGCGGACCTTGCTGGCGGTGACCGTGGGGGCAGCCGTCCTCACCGTCCCCGGCTTCACCGCAGCATCGTCCGCCGTGGGGTCGTTCGCAGTGGCGTCGTTCGCTCAGAATCCGCCACCGCAGGAGCCCTCCGCGGCCGGCGGCCCGACGCCGGCCGTGCTGCCCACGGTCCGGGAGGCCGCCGACGGGTTGCCCGGGCACACCGTCTACCGCCCGGCCGAGCTCAAGGCGCTGCGGAAGGGCAGCCTGCCCGTGATCGTGCACGGCAACGGCGCCTGCGCGACGAGCAACCTCGAAGGGATCACGTTCCTCACCGGCCTGGCCTCCCAGGGATACATCGTCGTGGCCAACGGCGGGGTGGACGAGTTCCCCGTCCCCAGCACCCCGGACAGGACGACGGCGCACCCTGAGGCGCTCCTCGCGGCCGCCCGTTGGGCCACCGAGTCGAAGCGGGCCCGCAAGCAGTTCGACGGACGGGTGGACACGACGCGGGTCGGCGTGCTCGGCCACAGCTGCGGCGGCATCGAAGCTCTCGCCGCAGGGACCGACCCCATGATCGACGCGGTCGCCGGATTCAACACCGGATACCTTGCGGAGCCGAGCTTCGGCGGCTACGGGCGCGACCGGCTCGCCGACCTGCACACCCCCACGCTCCTGGTCAACGGCGGTCCCGACGACGTCGCCCAGCAGAACAGCGTCGAGAACTACGCCATGCTCGACGTCCCCGCCGTCCTGGCCAGTGACGCGGCGGCCGGCCACGTCGGCCTGATCGCGGGGCTCCAGGCGACCATGGGCTGGCAGGTGGCCGCGGACTGGTTCGACTACGTCCTACGCGGGGATCGGGCCGCCGGGGCGCGCTTCGCCGGCCCCGGCTGCGGGCTCTGCACCGAGGACGGCTGGACGATCGAGTCGAAGGGACTGCCGCTGTGATCAGCCGAACGATCGTGTGCCTGGCCGCCGCCGCGGTGACGGCCGCCGGCTGGAGCGGAACCGCCGGCGCAGCCCTCGCCGGGCCCTCCGGTGACACACCGTGCCTGCCGGACTCTCCCGCCCGCCCCAGCTGCGTCAGCGGCACCCTCGATGACGGCACGCCCTACGAGTTCGTCGTCCCGGCCCGCTGGAACGGCACCGTGGTGGTCGCCCTCGACTTCGCCGGTTCGGGCCCGAACGAGCCCCTGACCGCGCGGTTGCTGGCCGACGGCGTGGCCCGCGGCGGGACGAGCCGGGCGATCACCGGCTGGGACATCCGGTCCGCCATCGACAACCAGGCCGAAGCGCTGGCCCGCTTCGAGCAGGCCTACGGCCGGGCCCGCAAGGCGATCGCCTCCGGGACCTCGATGGGAGGTTTCGTCGCCGCAGGCGTCGCGCAGGTCCACCCCCACGCCTTCGACGCGGCCGTCCCGATGTGCGGCGGACTGGGCGGGTCCGTCGCCCAGTGGAACCAGAAGCTCGACACGCTCTTCGTGCTGGAGCGCCTGATCGCGCCGGGGTTGCCGGTCATCGACATCCCGGAGGACGTCGAGTCGGCCAGGAAGGCGTGGATCGACGCCCTCGCCGCGGCGCAGCAGACTCCCGAGGGCCGGGCCAGGATCGCACTCGCCGCCGCGATCGGCCAGCTGCCCGCCTGGGGCCGCAACCCCGACGGGTCCGCGCCGCCGCCTCCGGACGGCAGGGACGCCGGCGCGCTGGAGGAGGGCGCCTACCTGGCGCTCGCCGGTGGCCCCCTGCCCTACGTCGGGCAGGCCATGAGCAGCCGGCGCCAGATCATGGCGGTGGTCGGCGGAAACCCGTCCTGGAACACCGGCGTGGACTACGCGAGGCAGCTGCGCTTGGCCGATCCGGCCCTCCGGCGTGCCGTCGGGGAACTGTACGAGGCGGCAGGCCTGGAACTCGCGGCCGACTTGAAGGACCTGGCCGCCGCGCCTCGCGTCGCGGCGGACCCGGACGCCGTCGAGCGGTTCTCCCGCGGCATCGTCCTGGACGGCGAGCTGCGGATTCCCGTGCTGACCCTGTCGGGCACCGGTGACCAGATCTCCACCGTCGCCCAGCAGCAGTCGTACGGGGAGAAGGTGCGCCGGGCCGGCGCGAGCTCCCTGCTGCGCCAGACGTACACGCAGACCGTCGGCCACTGCGACTTCTCGCCGGCGGAGCAGCAGGCCGCGCTGGCGACGGTGCTCGACCGGCTGCGGAGCGGTCACTGGCCCGCGACGTCGGCCCGGGCGATGAATGCCCGCGCGGCGGCGCTGAGGGCCGACCCCGCCCCTCGGTACGCCTCGTTCAGCCCACCCCGGTTCAACCGGCCCTACCCGCGCTGAGCCGCACGGCCCGCCTGGGCGGATCGGGCGTCAGTGAACGATGGCGAGCATCACGTCGGAGGCCGAGGGGCGTTCGTCCGGGCGCTTGTTGAGGCAGGCGCCCACGATGCCTCGTAAAGCGGGCGGCAGCGGCGACAGATCAGGGTGGATCGTGAGCACCCGGTTGAACACGGCAGGCACCGTGTCCTCCCCGAACGCGGGCCGGCCCGTGGCCGCGAAGATGATCGTCGATGCCCAGCTGAACACGTCGGAGGGCGGGCCCACGGTCTCTCCTGAGAGCTGCTCGGGAGACATGTAAGGGGGAGTGCCGACCATCTTCCCCGTCGTCATGGTCACCTGGTCGAGCGCCTTGGCGATGCCGAAGTCGATCACCCGGGGGCCGTCGTGCCCGATCAGCACGTTGCTCGGCTTGAAGTCGCGATGGACGATGCCCGCCTTGTGGATGGCCGCCAGCGCCCCGGCCGTGGCCAGCGCCAGCCGGGTCAGCCCGTCCTCGTCGCGCGGGCCATGCTTCTTGACCAGCTGCTCGAGCGACGGGCCCTCGACGTATTCGCTGACGATGTAGGGGTGCCGGCCGGAGATGTTCACATCGAGCAGGCGGGCTGTGGAGAACGTCGCCACCCGCCGGGCCGCGTCCACCTCTCGCGCGAACCTCTTCCGCGCCATCTCGTCGACCAGGTCATGCAGCACCTTCACCGCCACCCGCGCCCCGTTGGGCGCGGTCGCCAGGTAGACCGCGCCCTGCCCGCCCCGCCCGAGCTCCCGGAGCACCTGGTAGTGGCCGACCCACTCCGGTTGCCCGGGACGCCGCCGATGCGGCGGGCTGGGGGAGGTGGTGCGCTTGTGCACGTCCATCGGCCGGTGCGGAGGAAGGGGCGTCGCTCTGAGGCGGGCGCGCACCATCTGGGGCACGAGGATGCCCGCATGGATGGCCCCTCCGCCCCAGCTGAGCAGCAGCCCCAGCGTGACCAGAACGGCCAGGAACTCCGGGACGTCCTCGAAGCTGGCGTAGGCGAGGGCCGAGATCGTGAACGAGCCGATGCCGACGAGGTAGACGCACGCGGCGACGAAGTGCCAGACGTTCCGCAACCAGTAAGCCGCGAACCCGATGCTGAACGGGGTCGCCAGGCCGCAGGTGAACAGGGGCAGGCAGGCCCACAAGACGGCGGCCGCCCACCTCCCGCCACTGGGACGGACTGAATGGCTGTGGTGCATGGCGGAGAGACTATCGTTCAAGTACCGGTTCATATCGGGCGAGTGCACAGGTTGTGGATAACCGCCTCTCAGCCTGTGGATAGCTGTGGAAAAACTGGGGACAATGCTCTGGCTCATTCACCTGCGAGGCCAAGTGCGTCATGATGTTGAACATGGGGCGGATACCGGGAGTCGGACTGGCAAAAGGGCTGTCCATCACCCTTCGCCACATGCTGCGTAAATCGGTCACGCAGCAGTATCCCGAGGTCAAGCCCGCTCTACCGCCGCGGAGCCGGGGCGTTATCGCCCTGGTTGAGGAAAACTGCACCTCTTGCATGCTCTGTGCCCGGGAATGCCCAGACTGGTGCATCTACATCGACTCGCACAAGGAGACCATCCCGGCCCCCGAGGGCGGCCGCGCCCGCCAGCGCAACGTCCTCGACCGCTTCGCCATCGACTTCTCCCTGTGCATGTACTGCGGCATCTGCATCGAGGTGTGCCCCTTCGACGCCCTCTTCTGGTCGCCGGAGTTCGAGTACGCCGAGGGCGACATCCGCAACCTCCTCCACGAGAAGGACAAGCTGGCCGCCTGGACCCAGACCGTACCGCCGCCGCCTGCTCACGACCCCGGCGCCGAGCCGCCGAAGGAACTCACGGCCGCCCCGCGCCGCCCGGCCGCCTCCCGCGCCACGCCGTCCGCCAGGCAGCCCACCGCGCCGAAGCCCGCGACCGCACCGGACCCCGACGGCGCGGCGGACCCCGCGGGCGGCACGTCCGAGCCCGCCGAGGAGAGGCCCACGTCCGGCACGCCGGAGCCGACCGCGGACGCGCCTACGACAGGCCCCGCGGCGCCATCACGGCCCGCAGGCGGTCGAGAGCGTCCCCGCCGATCCATGGCCGACGTACGGGCCATCCGCCCCCCTGGCGCCCTTCCGCCCGGAGCTCAGGGCGACGCTCCAGCCGAAGGCCCTGACCCGGCGGACACCGGCGGACCGGCGGCTCCCCCGACCGGCCCCGAGAGCTCCGAGCCCGAATCCGCGGAGGACACCGGACGCTCCGAGGGGCAGGAAGCCCGCCCTCAGGGACCGGCTTCGTCCACAGGCCGGCCGTCCCCGGACACGTTGTCCACAGCTTCGAGCCACCCGCAACCCGAGCCCGGCCCGCCGGAGCAGACTTCACCCGCGAGCCCCCGCAAGCGGAGGATGGCCGATCCACGGTCCATCCGTCCGCCAGGGCGGCTCGGTCCTGACGACACAAGGGAGTCCGAGGAGGAGTCGTGACCGAGGCGGTGCCCTCCTACCTGTCACCCACCGGGCAAGAGATCGTCTTCTTGCTGCTGGGCGCGGTAGCGGTCGGATCGGCGCTGCTCGTCGTCACGACGAGGCAACTCGTTCACGCCGCCCTCTGGCTGGTGGTCTGCTTCGGCGCGCTGGCCGGCGGCTATCTCGTCCTGACGGCGGAGTTCGTGGCATGGGTCCAGGTCCTCATCTATGTCGGCGCGGTGGTCGTGCTGATGTTGTTCGGCATCATGCTCACCCGCGCGCCCATCGGCCCCTCCGCGGATCTCGACAGCGGCAACCGGGTGGTCGCCGCCGTGGTGGCGGTGGCGACGGCGGCGGTCCTGGTCACCGTGGTGATCGACGGTTTCCGCACCGCCTACGCCCCGCTGCGCCCGGGCAAGGGTGCCGCCAAAGAGCTGGGCGCCAGCGTGTTCGCCACCTGGGTGCTGCCTTTCGAGGCGCTGTCCGTGCTGCTGCTCGCCGCGTTGATCGGCGCGATCGTGCTGTCACGCACCGACATCCCCGGCGGCTCACCCGCCGAGCCCGCGAGCGCTCCGCCCTCCGCCCGGCCGGGAAACTCCCGCTCCCCGAGCAGCCCCGAGACCGCCCAGCCGCCGGCCCGGTCCGGGAACACTTCGCCGTCCGACCAGACCATGGGCAGCACACCACCCGAGCAGACCGGGGGTCACTAGTGCACATCGTCTACCCGGCGGTCGTCTCCGCGCTCCTGTTCTCCGTGGGCGTCTACGGCGTGCTCGCCCGGCGCAACACGATCCTGGTGCTGATGTCGGTCGAGCTGATGCTCAACGCCGTCAACCTCAACCTGGTCGCGTTCGACGTGTGGCTGGGTGACCGCCTGCACAGCGGTCAGGTGCTCACCCTCTTCGTCATCGTCATCGCCGCCGCGGAGGTGGGCCTCGGCCTGGCCATCATCCTGGCGCTCTACCGCAACCGCCGCACCGTCGACATCGACCATCTCCGCGACCTCGCCGAGCCCGCCGACGACCCCGGGCGCCCGCAGACCGTGCCGAGCATGCCCGCCGGCGACGGGCTACGGACAGCCCCGCGCACTCTCACCGACCCGTCCGGCCCGCCGGCGCCTTCGGAACCACGCGCCGACGACCCCGGCCAGGAGCAGCCGGCCGCCGGTCGCGGGGGCGACAGGCCCGTCAGGCGAGGGGGCCCGCGATGACGACTTTTCCCCTGCTGGCGGTCCTGCTGCCGTTCCTCGCCGCCTTCGCGGGCCTGCTGCTCTCCCGCCTGCCCCACAGCGAAGACCCCGGGGCAGGAGCGGCGGGCGCGCGGGCGAACACCAGGGCGGCCTGGATCGCCGTCCTGCCCACGGCCGCCTCCGCCGTCCTGGCCATCGAGCTGGCCTGGGGCCCCGGGTTCGCCTTCCTCAACGGGGAAGGCGCCACCACCTCGCCGCCCACCGGCCAGACCTACGGCACGATCGTCACCGGCGGCGTGCCGATCTCGCTCACCCTGCAGGCCGACAACCTGTCGGGCGTCCTCGGCGTCCTGGTGACCCTCGTCGCCCTGGCCGTACAGATCTACTCGGTCGGCTACCTCAAAGACGACCCGCGCTACCCCTCCTACAGCGCGTTCATCAGCCTGTTCACCAGCGCGATGTTGCTGGTCGTCTACGCGGGCGACCTCCTGGTCCTCTACGTGGGCTGGGAGATCATGGGCCTCTGCTCCTACCTGCTCATCGGCCACTGGTGGGAAGACCGCGGCAACTCGCGCGCGGCGGTCAAGGCGTTCCTCGTCACCCGCCTGGGCGACGTCGGCTTCCTCTTCGGCATCTTCGTGCTGGGCCTGGCCGCGGGCAGCTTCCGCGTCGCCGACGTGCTGGCGAGGGTGCCGGAGATGTCGCCGGCCACCCTGGTGACGGCCACGATGTTGCTGCTGGCCGGGGTGGCGGGCAAGAGCGCCCAGGTGCCTTTGCACACCTGGCTGCCCGACGCGATGGCCGGTCCGACGCCGATCAGCGCCCTCATCCACGCCGCGACCATGGTCGCCGCCGGGATCTTCATCGTGGCCCGGCTCTTCCCCGCGTTCCTGGCCGCCCGGCCCACGCTCGACGTGCTGGCCGTCATCGCCGCGCTGGGCATGCTGGGCGCCGCGCTGGCCGCGCTGGCGCAGGACGACCTGAAACGCGTGCTCGCCTACTCCACGGTCAGCCAGCTCGCCTACATGGCCGGCGGGCTCGCCGCGGGCTCCGACACGTCGGCCGTCTTCCACCTCGTGACGCACGGGGCGTTCAAGGCGCTGCTGTTCCTCTGCGCGGGCGTGGTCATCCACCACGTCGGCTCCAACCTGATGGCGCGGATGGGCGGCCTGCGCCGGGAGATGCCGGTCACGTTCGTGGCGACCACGATCGGGTTCGCCGCGCTGATGGGCCTCCCGCCGGCCAGCGGCTTCTTCAGCAAGGACAGCCTCCTCGTGGCGATGGACGGCGCGCTCGCGACCGGGGTGCTCACCGACGCGGCCGCCCTGCTCCTGTACGCCTGCGCGCTCGCGACCGTGGCCGTCACCGGCGCGTACGCCACCAGGGCCTGGCTCCGCACGTTCTTCGGCGAGGCGACACCCGCGGCGCTTCCCGAGCCCGAGCCGGGCACCGCCCACGTCGTCGACGGCCGTGAGGCCCCCCGCTCGATGCTCGTGCCCGTCGCCCTGCTCGCCGTTCCCGCCCTGCTGCTGGGCTTCGCCGTCGAGCCGCACCTCGCGCTCGGCGTGGCGGCGACCAGCGTCGTGCTCGCCCTGCTCGGGGCGGGGGTGGTCTACGCGTTCTGGCGCATCGACCCCGCCGCCGACCCGGCCCGCCTGCTGGGGCCGTTCCGGGCGCCGTGCGAGCGGGCGTTCCACGTCGACGGCCTCTACGCCGCGCTCTTCGTACGCCCGGTCATGGTGCTGGCCAGGCTCGTGGTCAGCACCGACGACCGGGTCGTTGACGGCGCGGTGCGCGGGTCGGGCAGGTCGGCGCGTGGCCTGTCAGGAGCGCTGAGGTTCGCCCAGAACGGCAACGTGCAGCTCTACGTGAGCGGGCTGCTGGCCGGTGTCCTGCTGATCGTGGTCGGGGCGGTGGTGTTCACATGATGGGCTGGCTTCCCGTCGCGCTGCTGGCCGTGCCGCTGCTCGGCGCGCTCCTGCTGCTCCTCGCGCCTCGGGCGCTCCGTCCCCGTCTGCGCGCGTACGGGCTGGTCCTGTCCGGCGTCACGCTGGCGCTGGCCGTGCTGCTGGTGGCGGCGTTCGACTACGGTCAGGCGGCGCGCCCGCAGTTCGAGATCGACCAGCCGTGGATCCCCGGGCTGGGGCTCCGCTTCCACCTCGGCGTCGACGGGATCTCGCTGCCGCTGGTCGCGCTGACGGCCCTGCTGACGTTCCTGTGCTTCGTCTACCTCTGCTGGGGCCGCGCGCGGGCCGGCGAGCAGCTCATGACGGCGCGGCCGAGAGCGCTCGTGTTCACGCTGCTCGTGCTCGAGATCGGCATGATCGGCACGTTCCTCGCCCTCGACCTGCTGCTCTTCTTCGTGTTCTTCGAAGTCGTGCTCATCCCGATGTACTTCCTGATCGGCATCTGGGGCGGCGAGGGGCGCAGGGCGGCGTCGGTCAAGTTCATCCTGTACACCCTGCTCGGCTCGGTCGTGATGCTGCTCGGCCTGCTGCTCGTGTGGGCGCAGACCGGCACGCTCGACATCGAGGCGCTGGCCGCGGCCCACGGCGCCGGCATGGCGAGGTCCGTACAGATCCTGGCGTTCGTGGCGATCGCGGTGGGCCTGGCGGTCAAGACGCCCATGTGGCCGCTGCACACCTGGCTGCCCGACGCCCACACCGAGGCTCCCACCGTGGGCTCCGTGCTGCTCGCCGGGGTCCTGCTCAAGATGGGCACGTACGGCTTCGCCAGGATCGCCATCCCCGTCCTTCCCGAGGGGGCCGCGGCCGTGGCGCCGTGGCTCGGAGCGCTCGCCGTCGTCGGCATCGTCTACGGCGCCCTCGCCTGCCTGGCGCAGCGCGACCTCAAACGCATGATCGCCTACTCCTCGGTCGGCCACATGGGCTTCGTCCTGCTGGGCTTCGCCACGCTGACCCCCGTGGGCATCAACGGCGCCCTCTTCGCCAACGTCGCCCACGGCCTGATCACCGGCCTGCTGTTCTTCCTGGCCGGGGCGGTCAAGGACCGCTACCACACCGCCGACATGCCGTCGCTGGGCGGCGGCCTGCTGGCCACGGTGCCCCGGCTGGGTTCGGTGCTCACGTTCGCGTCGATCGCCTCGCTCGGGCTGCCGGGCCTGGCCGGGTTCTGGGGGGAGATGCTGGCGCTGTTCGGCGCCTTCCAGCCGGCGAACACCCTGCCGCGCCCGCTGTTCCTCACCTACATGGTGATCGGCGGCCTGGGCGCGGTGCTGACGGCGGCGTACTTCCTGGTCATGTTGTCCCGCGTCACCCACGGCCGTCCCGCCCGTCCGGCGGAGCGGGTCCTCCAGGGCGCGGGCGGTCCGTCACCGGGTGCGGGCCATCCGGACGCACCGGATGGCGACGCCCATGACACCCCCGGCGAGCGCCCGGTGGCGCCGCTCGACGCCGGCGGCGGGCCGGCCGAGATCGGGGACCGACCGGACGACGTCCGCACCCACGAGCTGCTGGCCTGGACGCCGCTCGTGGTGCTGATCCTGCTCTTCGGGCTCTGGCCGGGCCTGCTGCTGTCGCTCACCACCCCGGCCGTGCAGCTCCTGCTGGGAGGCGCCTCGTGATCCAGCAGATCGACTATCTCGTCATCGCACCCCCGCTGGTGCTCGCGCTGGCGGCCGGTCTGGTGCTGCTGCTCGACGCGTTCCTCCCGGCCCGCCCGCGCACGAGGGGCGTGCTGGGGCTCGTCACGCTGGCGGGCGTGCTGGTCTCCCTGGCTTTCGTGCTCGTCCAGGCGGCAGGGGGCGGCACGCCGCGGTCGACGTTCTGCGTCCCGCCGAGCCTCGCGGACCCGGCGACGGCGCAGTGTTCGTTCGTGGCCGACCGGTTCACGCTGGTGTTCGCGGGCATGGTGCTGGTCGCGGCCGTGGTGGTCGTGCTGCTGTCGATGAGCGAGCTGGCCGGCGGCGGCATCCCGGTGGGCGAGTGGTATTTCCTGCTCCTGTGCACGTTCGTCGGCGCGGTCACCCTGCCGGCCTCCCGCGACCTGATCATGCTCGTGGTGGCGCTCGAGCTGGTGTCGCTCCCTGTCTTCGCCCTCACCGCGCTCAAACGCTACGACGGCCGCTCCTCCGAGGCCGCGGTGAAGCTGTTCGTCGTGTCGGTGGTGTCGACCGCCGTCATGCTGTTCGGGGTCTCCCTGCTGTACGGCATCGCGGGCACGGTCTTCCTGTCCCGCCTGGGGGCCGTCTTCAGCGGCCAGGCCCAGGCGCCCGGCGTGGCGCTCGTTCAGGGCGACCTGCCCGCGGTCGGCACGGTCGGCGTCGTCCTCGTCGTGGCGGGATTCGCGTTCAAGATCGCCGCCGTGCCGTTCCACTCCTGGGCGGCGGACGTCTACCAGGGCGCGCCCGTGCCCGTGGCCGCGCTGCTCTCGGTCATCTCCAAGGCGGCCGGGTTCGCGGGCCTGATCCTCGTACTGGTGGCCGCGCTGTCCGGGCAGGCCGCCACGTGGGTCCCGATCATCGCGGTTCTCGCCGCGCTGACCATGACCGCGGGCAACCTGCTGGCCCTGCGCCAGCGCTCGGCCGTACGCCTGCTGGCCTGGTCGTCGGTGGCGCAGTCCGGCTACATCCTGGCCCCGCTCGCCGTGACGGTCACCGCCGACGGCGGCACCGCGATCGGCGCGTCCATGGCCTACCTCGTGATCTACGCCGCGATGAATCTGGGCGCGTTCGCGGTCGTCATGCTCGTCTCGAAGACCACGGCCCGCAACGAGCTCGACGACTACCGCGGGCTGGTGTTCCGCCGTCCCGCCGCCGGGCTCGCGCTGGCGTTCTGCCTGATCTGCCTGGCGGGGCTGCCTCCGGGGCTGGCCGGGCTCTTCGCGAAGGTGTTCGTCTTCCGCGAGCTCGTCGAGGGCGGCTCCGGCTGGCTGGCGCTGGTCATGGCGGTCAACACCGTGATCGGCCTCTACTACTACGCCGTCTGGACGGCGCGCCTGTTCGCCTCGGCCCCCCAGCCGGAGCCCGCGCCGGAGCCCGCGCCGCCGCGCACGTTCCCGGCGACCCTGCCGGCCATCGGGATCGCCGTGGCGGTCGCCGTGTTGTTCTCGGTCGCGCCGCAGCTGGTTCTCGACGTGACAGCTCTGTCCGCGTTCGGTTGACGCGCGATGACATGCGGGTGAAAGGTCGCGCTCTGCCTTCAGCTGAGCACGCCGGGGAACGAAGAACCGGGTCATCATCGTTGGACTGAGGTGAACCCAGGCACGAAAGGGGGAGCCTTGCACCACAACGGTCTGCGCACCGCCGTTCTGCTCGGCGGATTGTCGGCGTTCATTGTGGCGGTGGGCGCGTGGTTGGGCGGCGGCACCGGTGTGCAGATGGCGCTGGTGCTCGCCCTGGCGACCAACGGCGTCGCCTACTTCTTCTCCGACCGCATCGCCCTGTCGGCCATGCGTGCCCGGCCCGTCGGCGAGGTCGAGCACCCCACCCTCTACCGGATCGTGCGCGAGCTGTCGACGCAGGCCAGGCAGCCGATGCCGCGCCTGTACATCTCGCCGACCGTGCAGCCCAACGCGTTCGCGACGGGACGCAGCCCGCGCAAGGCCGCGGTGTGCGTGACGTACGGGCTGACCCAGCTGCTCGACGAGCCGGAGCTGCGCGGTGTGATCGGGCACGAGCTGTCACACGTGTACAACCGCGACATCCTCGTCTCCTCGGTGGCCGGTGCGCTGGCCACGATGATCACCTGGCTCAGCTATGTGGCCGTGTTCTTCGGCGGGTCGGATGACGACGAGGGGCCGGGTTTCCTCGGCGCGCTGCTGATGATGGTGCTCGGGCCGGTCGCGGCCGGAATGGTGCAGATGGCGATCTCGCGCGCGAGGGAGTTCCAGGCCGACGAGTCGGGCGCCCGGCTCACGGGCGACCCGCTCGCGCTGGCCTCGGCGCTCCGCAAGATCGAGCTGGGCGCCCGCCGCCTCCCGCTTCCGGAGAACAGCCGCCTCACCTCGGCCTCCCACATGATGATCGCCAACCCGTTCAGCGGCTCCGGCTTCGGCCGCCTGTTCTCCACCCACCCGCCCACCTCCGAGCGAGTTGCCCGACTTGAGCGCATGGCCGGATATCGTCGTTGACGATGGGCCGATTTCCACGATTAACCAAAGCGGAGCGCAAGCTCTGGGACGCCTTCCCCACGGGCCGGCTCGTCGAGCTGAGCCCCTTGGAGATCAGCGCCGGCCGCCCGGCAGGGTCGAACGCACCCACCGACGGCCACACCTGGGGCCCCGACCGTACGATCAGGGCCGAGGTGATCACCCGGCTGCTGCTCGGCGCCCGTGACGACGGCGGGGGCGCCGCGCCGGCCCTGCGCCTGCGCGGCGCCAGGATCACCGGCCGGCTGTCGATCGTCGGCGGCACGATCCCGTACGAACTCGTCCTGAGCGGCTGCCACCTGGACGAACCCATCCAGCTCACCGGCTCCGCCACCCGCACCATCCGCCTGACCGACTGCCACTTCCCGGGCCTCAGCGGCGGCGGCATGCGGGTCGCAGGCCACCTCAGCCTCTCGGGCTCCCACAGCACCGGCACCGTCCGCGTGAGCCGGGCCCAGTTCGAGAGCGGCCTGTGGCTGGGCGGCACCAAGGTGGTGTCCGACGACGGGAAGTGGGCGCTCTACGCGAACTCCATCGTCGTCGACTCCGGCATGTACATGCGCAACGCCGACCTCACCGGCGGCGTCAGCCTGGTCGGTTCCCGCCTGAACGGGGGGTTCTTCCTCGACGGCGCCACTCTCCGTAATCCCGGCAAGGACGCCCTGACCGCCGACAACATGGTCGTCGAAGACAGCATGCGCTGCACCGGTGGATTCCAGGCATCCGGCTGCGTACGGTTGCGCGGCGCCCGCGTCAACGGCACGCTCGCGTTCGCCGGCGTCCTCAGCAGCCCCGACACCCGCTACGCACTCCACGCGAGCCACATGGAGGTTCGCGAGCTGTCACTCACGCCGTCGGAGCCCATCGACGGCGTCGTCACCCTCGCCCACACCACGGTCGGCACCCTGCACGACAGCCCCGACACCTGGCCGGACAAGCTCCGCCTCAACGGCCTCACGTACGACCGTCTGCGCGGTTCTGGCGTGGCCCGGCGCATCGAGTGGGTGACGCGCGACCCGGAGGGGTTCCGGCCGCAGCCGTACGAGCAACTGGCCGCCTGGTACCTCAGCGACGGCAACGACGCGCTCGCCCGCCGCGCCCAGCTCGCCAAGCTGCGCGCCAGGCGGCAGACACAGGGGCTGGGGGGCCGGATGTGGGGGCGGCTGCTCGACGCGGCCGTCGGGTACGGCTACCGGCCATGGCTGGCCGGCATGTGGTTCACGCTCCTGCTGGCCGTCGGAACGGTCGTCTTCGCACTCAACCCACCCAGGGCCCTCAAACCCGATGAGAGCCCCGATTTCAACTCGTTCGCCTACAGCTTCGACCTCTTGCTCCCGATCCCGGCGTTCGGGCAACGAGAGATGTTCGACCCGGCGGGCTGGACGCAGTGGCTCGCGTACGGGCTGATCGTCTGCGGGTGGATCCTGGCGACGGCGCTGATCGCGGGCGCTACGCGAGTCCTCCGCCCGCAGTGATCTTCCGCAGGATCTCCGCGAGATTCACGGGGAAGAAGACCTCGCGCGTGCTCTCGAGCTCCGCCACGCTCCACCACCGGTAGGCGGTCGTCGTGTCCTTCTCGATCTGCTCCATGTGCTCGAACGACACCGCCGTTTCGGATCCGACCCTGATCGCGAAGAACGTCTGATCCTGCGTGATGGCGTAGTCGGACCACTCGAACTCGATCACGCTGGATCCGTACGGACCGGTGAACTGGCTCACATCCGCCCGGATCCCGACCTCCTCGAACAACTCCCGCGCCGCCGCCTCCTGCAACGTCTCGCCGCCCTCGGCGGCCCCGCCGATCGTGAACCAGAACGGCTGATCAGGGCGAGCAGGATCAAAACCGTGAAGCAGCAGAACGCGATCCTGATCATCAAGGGGCAGGGCACGTGCCGTGAAGCGGCGCAGGGGGATCTTCGTCACGACAACTGAGCATAGGCGGGCCGGACCCGAGGCACAGGCGGGGTCACGCCGCCCTCGTACGAGAACGCCGCGCCCGGCCATGTGCCCCGTATGCCCCTCAGCCACCTCCGGAGCCGTCGCGGTTCCACGCCCGCGAGCTAGCGGTAGTTCACGAACTGCAGGGCGATGTCCAGGTCCTTGCCCTTGAGCAGCGCGATGACGTCCTGGAGGTCATCCTTCTTCTTCGAACTGACCCGAAGCTCCTCGCCCTGAATCTGCGCCTTGACCCCCTTCGGCCCCTCATCGCGGATCATCTTCGAAATCTTCTTGGCGTTCTCCTGGTCGATGCCCTCCTTCAGGCTGACCAGCAGGCGGTATTCCTTGCCCGACAGCTTGGGCTCGCCCGCATCGAGAATCTTCAGCGACAGGCCCCGCTTGACCACCTTGTCCTTGAACACGTCGAGTGCGGCGTTGGCCCGCTCCTCGCTGTTCGCCTTGACCTCGATGTTCTCCTGCCCGGACCAGCTGATGGCCGCCCCGGTGCCCTTGAAGTCGAAACGGTGCCCGAGCTCCTTGACCGTCTGGTTCAGAGCGTTGTCGACCTCCTGCCGGTCGATCTTGCTGACGATGTCGAACGACGAATCAGCCAAAACACCCATCCTCTCAGCTGCGAAAGCACTCTCCGGATCCCGCCGGCACGGCGTACGCGGCGCGGACCCAGCGCACGAGCCTAGCCAGCATCGGCCCGCCATGCAGGCCCCCAACCCGTCGCGCCCCCCACCACACCGTTCACCCGCTCCCACCGACGCCCCATCCGGCCCGTTTCCGCGGAGATCCACGCGCCGCCACCCCTGGAACTCGTCACCCATAGAGGTCCGTACGGCGTTCCCACCGCGTCGCGTCACCATGGAGGTCCGTACGGCGTTCCCACCGCGTCGCGTCACCGTGGAGGTCTGAACGGCGCTCCACGTCGTGTCACGCGCCTTCACGTCCGTGACACGTTCCCGGCCCTCCCGGGGCGTTCCACACGACACGGCCGCGCACGGAGGATGTTGCGTGCGCCGAAGGACCGGCCAGCGCCGGTGTGGCACGCGACCGCGATCCGGCCCGGGACAAACCGGTGTCACGTACACCTCGGAAGTCCGCTATCCTTCTGTCTGTCGCCGCGAGAGCGGAAGACACGGCAGGTTGCCCGAGTGGCCAAAGGGAGCGGTCTGTAAAACCGTCGGCTCAGCCTACGCAAGTTCGAACCTTGCACCTGCCACCAGCAGTAACAGCAGCTCAGAGGCCCTTCGGGGCCTCTTCTGCGTTTCAGGGGTATGCAGCCAGATGCCGCTCTGAGCGGCCGTTTGTCGCTGGTCACGGGATATACGCGGGATGGATCTGGGGGGCGTTTCCCCAGGTCGAGGCCCATGATCCGGAGTATGCGCGGGATGACGTGGCCCCTGCAACGCCGAAAGGCCCCGGGGAAGCCGGAGCCCTTCAAGTGGTGCCGTTCGCGATCTCATGCGGTGAGTACGTCCGCGATCCGCTGGTTGACGATGTCCTCCTGGCCGTCGATGCACTTGGCATAGACCCTGAGCAGGACGTCCACCCCGTGGCCGGCACGGGCCGCCACCTCTGGAGCCGGGACGCCGCCGTTGAGCCAGAGCGAGACGGCCGCGTGCCGCAGGTCGTACGGCCGCCGAGCGAGCGGTGAGGCGACCTGGGCGGGTGTGAGAGCGAGGGTGCGGGCTTCCTGCCAGACCTCGGTGTAGGCCGTCGAGGCGACCACGCCGCCGCGCTCACTGCGGAACAGCCGCCCGTCAGGAGCAACGCCGAACTCTTCGACGTGTTGCCGAAGCATCTTCACGAGTTCCGGAGGGATCGGGATCCGGCGGACGTCGTCCTCGCCTCGATGCTTGAGACCGCGCAGCTCGTGAGCGTCCCCGGTGTCGGTCCATCGGCGGTTCACCTCGGGTCGTGAGCTGTCGAGGGTGAGCCGTCCCCAGCCGTTCGCCGGGAGGTAGCAGTCCTGCTCGCGGAGACTGACCGCCTCGCCGGGGCGGAGGGCGGCGAAGTACATGCAGGCGAACATTGCCATCAATCGCCGGCCCCGCCCCTTCCCGTCACGCTGGCGCTTGCCCACGTAGGTGAGCGCCACGAGCAGTTCTCTGGCCTGGCGAGGGTTGACCACGACCCGCGGATCCACGGTCTCGGTCGTCTTCGGGGCCTTCCACTTGATCCGGTGCAGCGGGTTGGACGGCAGCTCTTCCAGTTCCACCGCGTACTCGAAGACGTGGTGCAGGACAGCGCGCTTGCGCCTGATCGTGTTGGCGCCGGCCTGCTTGCCGTCGAGACGGAGCGCGAGGGCATCGAGGGCAGGGCGGACGGCTTTGGTCTCGTTGAGGTCTGCCATGTTGAGCGATGCCGCCTCCAGCCAGCGGACGGCCCGCGCGATGTCGGCAGGCATGGCCGGCCGCTTCCCTTCGGGCAGCAGCACGTAGTGGCGCAGGGCCCTGCGGAGGAGCGCGGCATCCGGGCGTCCGGCCTTCTCCGTCGTCAGCGCCGGGAGCGCCGTCGCCAGGGCGTCGGACATGCTGTCTCGGCTCTTGGCAGCCGCGTACGGCCAGCGCGCCTCAACGTACGCCTTCACGAAGTTGAGGACCGTCCGCGCGTCCTTAGCCTTGGTCATCGACTCGGGGAGACCGGTCTCCAGGTCGAACGCCTCACCGCGTCTCGCGGCCTGCCGTAGGTCGGTCAGGAAGCTCTCGCCGAGAGCCTTGGTCTTGTAGGTCTTGGACTTCTGCCGGCCGCCGACCTTCCAGCGCACCTCGTAGGAGGGTGACTTGCTGGACTTGTTCCGCCGGATCTCCCAGAACTTCACGTCGTACGAGGTCGTCATGCGGCGCTCCTGAGGGATTCGAGCCAGGCTTCGAGGTCGCTGCGGTAGATGCGCAGTTCGCCGTTGGGCAGGCGGATGCCCTTCGGTGCCTTGCCGATCTCGCGCCAGCGGTAGAAGGTGCGGCGGGAGACGCCGCCGAGTTCGTCGAGGACCTGGCGGACAGTCAGGAGTTCGTCGTGCTTGGTCATGCGGCCCTCCTCGTGTCCTCGGTTGCCGAAAGATCTTGTCCGGCTGCTCTGGCTTCCAGCTCTCTGAGGTGGGCTCGCCAGCGTTGGCGTTCGTGGACGGAGCGGAGAAGCCGGGCGGCGAGGGGTGGCACGTTGGCGTCGCCGGCCGGGACGGGGCGCCAGATGTAGCGGTGTGGGTCGGTGGGCTCGTCGGCCTTACCAAGAGCCTCCAGGACCCACGTACGGCGGTCCTGCTTGTGTTCGGCGAGGGTCTTGTTCGACCACTTGCGCGAGACCAGGACCCGGCGTCCGGCATAGCCGAGGTGGTCGGGCTTGTGGGCCTTGCCACGGCAGCGACCGGGTTGCATGCCGGGCTTGGCGTCCTTGGGCTGGATGCCGTAGCGGAGCCAGTTCGGGCAGGTGGGTGAGCAGGGTTCGTAGCGGAGAGCGTCGAGCATGCGGGCGGCGTGCTGTTGCTGGGCTTGGCCGCCGTCGAGGGCGTCGCCGAGTGACTTGGTGAGGTACTTGGACAGGTAGCGGATGCACTGGTCGGCGTCTGGGGTGCCCGCGAGCACGCCTTGGACATCGATTTGTTCGCCGAAGCGGATCACGTGGAGGGGTTCAGCATCCTCGTCCAGGGCGTCGAGGGCTTGGCCCCAGGTGGACAGGACCTCGCCGGTGGCGGGGTCGAGGTAGCCGGCCTGCTCGTCCCAGACGGGCAGGTGGTCACCGTCGAAGCGAACTTCGTCCGCCTGTGGCCACCAGACCTGGTGATAGGTGGCGGCGGCGATCTGCTTGATCTCGGCGCGTGGGAGGGTGCCGCGGATGGCCATGTGCAGGTGTGGGGCGAGCCGCTTCTGAGGCTCGACCGAGGCGAAGTACTGCACGTCATAGCCCGCGACGCGACGCAGGTTCTGCACGAAGCGATCCACCAGCTTGGAGAAGTGCAGCGCGTCCCGTGCGGCACGCTGGTAGTCGTAGGTGTCCGGATCAATGGGGACGCCGTCCCGGACCTTGCCGTAGGAGGGCAAGGTGAGCGTGACGAACAGGGACGGCCGGTAGACCTTGCCGCCTGCGCCATGGAAGGTGCGCCCAAGAGTGGTGCTGGTCATCTTGCGCTTGGGCAGGTCCGGCGCGTCCTGCCGCCGTCGGGTGGAGCGGGAGCGCTTGGCGCTGGCACGGCCCAGCACGTTTCCGCGCATGCCTGCAGCGTTGATCTCCTCGTCCAGACCGGTGATGATCGCGTCGAGTTCGGCGGTGTCCTCGCCGGCCTTTTCGGCAGCGTTGCGCTGGGCTTGGTAGTCGGCGCGGAACTCCACCAGCCAGCGCTGTTCCTCGTTCGGCTCGTCGGGCGTGATGGCGGGTTCGGCGTCGAGGTGCCAGCCCTCCCGGCACTGGGCCTTGCGGAGCTGCTTGTTGCGCTTGGCGCACGGCGGGCACTTGCTGTCGAGCGTGGCCCCGCACGGCACGTCGATGATCTCCCATTTACCTGTGACGACGTCGAGGCGCTTGAGCGGGACGGGCCGGATGCAGACGCCGTGTTGCTTGGCGACCTCTACGAGCACGTCGCGGGCCATCGGCATGGCCTGGCGGACGGCTCGGGGGAGGGCGCGGTCGTGCGGATGAGTCATGCGCTCCTGCCTTCGCCGGTGGTCTCGGTCATCAGGGCGCAGAGCCGGTAGTGGTCGTGGAAGGCGTTGGCGTGGACGTGGGGGTGGTAGAGCTCGAAGACCCGCATGCGGGGCAGGTCACGCGCGGTCAGCAGAACCATGAGCGGGCGGCCCGCGACCAGGCTGATTTCGTCGGCGGTGCCGTGGAAGCAGACCTTCACGCGGCCTCCCCGCTGAAGGCGTCGACCATGGCGCGGATGTCGTGGTCGGAGACGTAGGCGGCGCGGACCCGGATGGGTTCGGGGCTGGTCTCCAGCCGGACGTATCCGACGCCCGCGCCCAGCTCCGGAACCGGTGAGATGTGGTCGGCCAGGGCGCCCCGGTCGCGGGCGCCGTCGCCGAGGACCATGTCCACCTGCTCGGACTCGTCCAGCCGGAGAGCGATCTTGTCCGGGAAGAGATTGCGGACGTTCATGACCTCTTTGCGCGGGTCCTGGAGTGCGGCCAGGACGCCGACGCCGACCGCGCGTCCTTGAGTGGTCAGGGTGGCCAGGGCAGCGGAGATGCGTTGTCTGAGCTGCCGGTCGGACTGGTAAGCGGTCAGGAACGCCACCTCATCGACAACGACCAGGACGAACGGGTCCTCGGCGGTAGGGGTGTGGGAGCGCTGGAGTCCGGCGAAGCGGGCGGCGCGCTTCTGCATGACGCTCACGGCCTCGTCGAGCAGGTCGGCGCATTCCTCGGGCGTGGCCGCGTACCGATCGCCGAACAGGTCGCGGCCGTAGGACAGTTCCATGAGCTTGGGATCCAGCGCCCACAGCTCGACCAGGCCCGCGCTGACGGCCGGGAGAAGGGAGCGGATGACGGACCAGATGATCGACCCTTTGCCGGCTCCGGTCGCGCCCGCGACGAGGACATGCGTGCCGTGCACCTTGAGCCGCCACGGCCGCCCGTCCTCGCCTTTGCCGATCTCGACCGGCCCGACCGTTGGTTCTTCCGGGATATCGAGCGCCGGGAGGGGCGAGGCGAGGGGATCGCTACGCGGGAAGGTCAGCGTCAGCCATCCAGCGCGGGACACCGCCACGCGGCACGACTTCGCACCGAAGCCTTGGGCCAGGTGGTCAGTGCGATCCGCCCAGTCCTTGACGGCCTGACCCTTGAGCATGCGCACGGTGACCACGTCGGCCCACGAGGTGCAGGTGACCTTGCCCAGCCCGGGAAGGTAGTCCCGACCCCGCAGATGACGGCCAAGACCGGAGACGATCATGACGGGTTGCCAGTGCCGCCGGTAGACCCAGATGAGCCGCCACCAGGCCAGCAGCCGGTAGCCGACGAGCCGGGCGAAGGACGGCCGGTCGAGGAACGCCCACGAGGTCAGGGCCAAGACGATCGTCCCGGACAGGGCCGCCACCAGTGGCCAGCCGTAGAAGTACCAGACAGCACCGAGAGCGGTCGGGACGAGGGCCGCGATCGGATGACGCCAGACCGTACGGACGAGCCTGGCGAACGTACGAGCGATGAGAACGACGATGGTGAGGAAGGCGGGTGTGGTGACGACGGCCGGTCGGAAGACGACGGCCGTATCGGGCGTGGTGGAGACGAGGTTGCGCGCCTCATCCCCAGGCAGCCGCTTGAACATAAGCTGGGAACCTCTCGTGATGTGGAGTCAGGGGAGAACCGAGGGGCCGCCGGAAGTTGCCGCTTCCAGCGGCCCCGCCTCTTGCGTCAGGCAGCCGTGTCGTCGGCATCCTCGGCCGACTGCTCGGCGTGCAGTTGCTCGCAGTCGGCCAGGTAGCGAGCGGCGGCGTTGAAGATCTCGCGGGCGGTGGCCAGGTCGGCTTCGGTGACCGGCCCAGCTCCGGTGGTGGAGATGTGCACGTTCGCCTCGATGGAGTAGAGCTCCAGGTACGGGCGCGGGCTGCTGAGCAGAAGACCGGCGCGGACCTTGAGGCCGGACGTGTGGAAGGAGACCCCGACATGCGGCGTGGACTCCGGTCGCAGGGACAGGGTGACGTAGGTGTACGGGCGGGAACTCATGCCGCGACCCCCTGTCCGTCGGGCAGGCCGTAGAAGCTGCGTTCGACGGAGCGGGCGAAGCGGTGGGCCGCGTGGACGAGCTGCCGCGCGAACTCCAGGTCCTCCACCGTCACCGGTACCGTCCGTGGTGACCAGGACGGAGGTGGCGCCGAAGTCGAGCGCCAGGACGGGCTCACGGCGGGCGAACGGGTGGTTGAGCGTGCGGGCGGCGTGCCCGGTGGTTAGCCGGATCACGCTGTTGCGCGGCGTACGGCGTCGGGTCATTTAGGCGGCTTCCTTTCCGGCCTTGGCGGACTGGGCTTGCTGGCGGGGTGGATGCATCTCGCGGACCTTGATCGAGTACGCGAGGCGACCGGCGGCGTTGACGTACGGCGTGACCGTGATGCCGTCGAACGCGACCGGCGTGAACGGCAGCCCCGGCATGGGCTGCGGCGGCACCGGCTGAACCGGCGCGAGGATCTTGACCGCCACTGTCTTCTGGGCGGGCTTGAGGGTCGGGTCACCGTCCATGACCGCGACCTGCCAGACCAGTTCGGCGGTCTGCTTGTCGCGGGCCTGCACGAACCGGCCGCCGGATGAGGCGTCGAAGTCTTTGACGGGCTCGACCTCCCCGACGATGTAGCAGCCGTGCGGGAAGACCATGGAGTAGGTGACGGGGATCGGTCCCTGGATGGCCATGTGGTTCCTCTCGACAGCGGAGGACAGCTCTTCGTTCGCTCGTCCACTTGTCCGCATGAGTTGAGAGTAAGAGATCGCAACTCGTCCGCACAAGTGGTTGAGCGGTAAGTGGTGGGTAAGAGTTAGCTCACCTTGAAGACATCTTCGAGCTCGTGCAGAGTCCCGGGCAGTGCCAAGCTCACCACCATGAGCACGTTGCCGGCCGGATCGTGCACGGTCGCCAGCACGCCGAGCACCGGGTTGGACGACCCGAGCAGTTCGGTTTCGTCCTGGGTGGGCTTGCGCGCGCTGACTCGTTCGGTGATGTGGTCGAAGCGCAGGTGCTTGACCGACTGGAGATGCTGGCGGATGCCCCGCCGCAACGGCTCGGGCTTGTCCAGGTCGGTGCCAATGGCATGTTCCAGCGGCACCCAGATGGTCTCTACCGCCGAGATCACATCGGCTTGCCGCGCCACTCTCTTCCGCGCGATCAGCGGAGTTCCCTCTGCGACGCCCAGCAGGCGCGCGACATGGCGGGGAGCCGGTACGCGCCCCGCCTCCAGGACGGCATCGGCGTTCTCGCCCTGCTCGGTCGTGCCCAGGCTGGGGCGTACGGTCTCGGCCGGGCGCTGGGGCCGGCCTTTGACGAACGACCCGCGGCCGTGCTCGCGTTCGATCCACCCCTGCATGGCGAGGGTCTGCAGGGCGCGCACGACAGTTGTCCGGCCGACTCCGAGTTCACGCACAAGCTGGGTTTCGGAGGGCAGCATGTCACCTGGGGCGTACTCGCCCGATTCGATTCGTTCCTGAATCGTCCGCATGACCTGCGCGTATTTGGGTGGGGCGAAATCCATGCCCATCTCAACCGCCCGTTCACTCTTCCACTCGTGCGCATAAGCACAGTACCGGCTGAGGCAACGCCTGTCAGCGGCCCTGATCCAAAGGACAGCAGGATGTAGCCCGCTCAGGAGCCCTTCACCAGAGCGACGCACCTGGAACAGGCCCTCGATGAAGCGACGGAGAACGGCACCGACCACCCGCACATCGGCAACGGTCCCGCCGACGCCGAACATACGGCCACCTTGGTGCCCGGCTCCACGGCATGCAGCACCACCGTTTGCCCCGTCTCTCTCCACCCGGTCACGTACGCCGGGGGAGCAGGCACGTCGACCAGCTCTTTCAGATCGAGGTCATCCCACCGCAGCGACCAGCGCCGTACGCCGCTCGGCAGGTCCCAGGCATCACCGTCGAGCTCGACCAACGCCGTCGTGCCGCAACTCAGCACCGCCACTACCACGCCCTCACGCCCGAGCAGCTCCGAACGATGAGCACGCGTGTACGCATGACTGTGCAGGGTGTCCACGATCGTCGCCCGCCAGCCGATCCGCGACGACGCTGCCGGGCTCACAACGGCTCCACGGTCCAAGTGGAGCGGAGTTCGGCGTAACGCCTCGCGATCCGGCGAGCTGCCCTGAACGGATCATCCGCCGGGTGCCACGCGTAAATGACCCGGTGGCGATCAGGATCCCATCCGGTACGCCACCAGAACCGCCCGCCGTCGCACCAGACGACCAGGCCCACCCAGACCGAAACCAACGCCAGCCCGTAACCATCATGGACATCAGCGTTGATTCCGTCGTAACGCAATTCCTGTTGAAGCAGCTCGGCCGATCGACAGGGATCGATGGCGATCAGCATCGGGGCGCTCATTTGGCGATCCGCTCAAAAAGGATGTACTCAGCCGGATCGAGGTATGCGCGGAAGATAAGACGGCTTGACACAGCGTCAGGACCCGCGCCGAAGTCATAGACCTTGTGCACGATGGTGCCCTGAACGGAGGCGCCACCGGGGATGCGCCGCATCGCCTTACGCAGCTCGTCCATCGCGGTGGCCTGGAACGCCGAGGACCCGCACGGCCCCAGAACGTCACCCTCCTCTGTGGGGATGCGCACTTCCCAGTCGAACCGCTCCTGCGGCGTCTCGGCCGGCCCCTGACAGTGCAGGCATTCTTCCTGGGCGGAAGCTGCCAGGCCCATCCCTGCGGCCGTCGCGTGTCCGCGCCGGGTGACGATCTTCCATCCCCGTCCGTCGCACTCTGTGCATCTGACTGGCGTTGTCATGCCGGACAGCATGATTGCCCATACTTTTCAGACCTATCCCACGCTGATATACGACCCTTGGATATAGGCTCCGCCGCGCGAGGGAATGCATCATCCGGGCGCTAAAGCCGGAGGTCAGCAATGCAGAATGGCGCGTTCGACCCCATTGAACTACCCGTCACGGTCTGGGAACAGGAACAGACCCGGGAGATTCTCAGAAAGCGCGACATTGCCGGACTTTTCGGTATCGCAGGCAAATACGGCGCCAGCCAGGTCCGCATCGGCACCGCCACCGGCCTCGGCCAGCCCCGAGTCAACGCCATCCTGCACGGCAACGGAACGATCAAAGAACTCGCCGTCATCGAACGCATCGCCGCCGGCCTACGTCTGCCCGATCACGCCCGCATGCTTCTCGGCCTGGCCCCGCTCGACATTGCCTCGCCCACCGGCGACCACGACGACGAACACGAAGAACAAACCACCGAACTCCTCGACTGCCTGGAAGCCGCCTCAGCCGTAGACGCCACCACGGTCATGATCCTGCGCACCGACACCAACAACCTGCGCCTGCTGGACCGCCGTCTCGGAGGCCCCGCCATCGCCGACAAGATGCACGCCCAGATGGCCCAGATCGAGCGCGCCCACCGCCACGCCATCCGCCCCGGCCTCCGCACCCAACTGGCCCACCTCCTAGCCGAAACCGCCTCACTCGCAGGCTGGCAGGCCATCAACACCCTGGCACTCAACGACGCCTGGACCCACTACGAACGCGCCAAAGCCGCCGCCTACGAGTCCGACGACGCCGCTCTACTGGCCTACGTCTCCGGCGAACAGGCATACGTCCTCATGGAACTCGGCCGCCCAGCCGAAGCCACCGAACTCCTCCAGCACGTCCACCGGCAGCACAGCGCCCATGTACCGGCCCGCCTCCGTACCTGGCTCTCAGCCGCCGAAGCAGAAGCCGCCGCCATCCTCGGCGACGAAACCACCTGCCGCACAGCCCTCGACCAAGCCACCGCCCTCCTCCCCAAAGGGGACGGCGACCCGGACATGCCCTACCTATCCATCAATGCTCACCACGTCGCCCGCTGGCGCGGCAACTGTCTCGTCCGCTTCGGCGACCCCGACACCGCCGACGACCTCCGCTCAGCCCTGGCTGGCATGGACGGCACCTACAACAGAGCCGAATCCGGCGTCCGCTGCGACCTCGGCCACGCCCTCCTGGCCGTCGGCGACCCCGAAGCTGCCCAACCGCACATCCAACGCGCACAGCAACTGGCCATCATGACTGGCAGTCGTCGGCAACGCCGCCGCATCGACGACCTGTCGAAAGCCGTCAACCGTGCCCTCGGCCGTTGAGCCACACCTGAGCCTGAAGCAACCCGATCAACGTCCCCGACGTCCAGATGTCCCCGCGGGCAATCATGCCCGGGACCTCGCTCATGGGGACCCACTCAAGCCGGTCGGCCTCCACCTCGCCTTCAGGCGTGCCCACCAGCTCGGCCCCACGCCCCACGAACAGGATGTGCTCGGAGTCGACCATCCCCGCCATCGGCTGATATGAGACCAGACGCTTAAGGCCCGAAGGCCGATACCCGGTCTCTTCCTCCACCTCCCGCAGAGCCGTGACCAGCGGATCCTCGCCCGACTCAATCAGCCCGCCCGGAAGCTCCCAGCCCCATCGATCAAACACGAACCGATGCCGCCACATCATCAGCACACGATCCTGCTCATCCAGGACGACGGCGATCGCAGCCCGATCCAGATGCACAACATGATGCTCAAACCGCTCCCCGCCCGGGATCTCCACATCAGCCAGCCCCAACCGGATCCACCGGTTGTCATAGACCAGCCGCTCCCCATGTACGACCCAGCGCGTCAGCTCAGCGTCATCAGCCACACCGCGAAGCTACCGCCTTGGCCCCTGATCGGTACATGGGTACACCGGAGATGCCAGCCGACACTGCAAGTGGGCTCCGCGCCTGGCGGCAGTGCAAGCTTCGGTGTCGACGCTACAGAGATGGTCAGACGCTTCGTATAGTGGAACCTGTATGCATAAAATGTGCGATTTGTTCGTTTGCCAGAAGGGTTACGGAGTCCTCCAAGTCGTCAGCATCCGCTCGGTTGCGGGCCGCCAGTTCGATTCTGTCGGCGATTTGATCTTCGAGGCTTCTATCTAAGCGTGGGATGCCTACTTCACCCACATCTGCAGGCTCTAGATGCGGAATCGATGTGCCATAGGCATGCCTGAGGATAAGCGGACGGCCGTATGTAGCATCATTGAGCGCGCATAGCAAGTAGCCAGGCCGAATCTTGTCGACCAACGGATTTAGACGAATCAGATCCTCTGAAACCAAGAAGCTAGCGAGTCGGTCGTCCACGAGTCGAACGCTTCCATTGAGCCCGTAAATTTGGCCTGATCGCGCCATTACGATCCAGCCTGGCTTCAGGAAGTAATCTTCTCGATTCTCGATCAACCCGGCATAGATTCTCTTGTTGATGGGTGGGTTCTGATTGAATAAGTCTTCAGCGCTTACATACGGGGTGCCGTTTTCGCCGAAGACTCTTTTGAAGCGATCGGGCCACCAAATCTCTTGACATAGTTCACTTAGCCTGTCGATTCGAATAGCTTTAGACGCCTGAGACCGCTCGATAGACTGAACCACGGGGTTGTAGTGGTATGCATCCAGTCGGCGGCGCCGATGAAGAAGGCTGCTTGCGCGGACTGTGAAAGTCTCATCAATGGTGGGAAGAGGTGCATCCTGCGAGAACGCAGACCGGTATAGGGCCTCCGCCTCTTCGACGAGGCGGAATGCATCATCACGAAGAGAGAAGATTGTGCGTACTTCACTATTGAGGCGGTCAATAAGATGTCCTGGGGCATCCGGAATAGGCAGCATAGCGAGGTGGCCAATCTCGACATGCTTGATGACATGGCCGTAATGGATGCCTACGGCCATATTTCTGAATACCTCTGTACGCATGAAGGCATAGAGCCAACCTTGATCATTAGGCTGTAGGGGTTCCACACGCAACAGGTCGTCCGTTATGAGTTTACCCATATGTGGTGCATGGGCAATTGTGACACGGCCGACGTTGCCGGAGCGAGAAACCAACAACGTGCCAGCATCTACGTATCGTTCAGATGCATTCTCCGTCTTCGCCGCTGAAAGCCACTTACGAGGCATCGGCCGGGCCTCGAAAACCTGGCCGGCCGTCAGGAACGGCACACCGTACTCAGGTGATGTAACGATGCCTTTAAGCCGACTCGGCTGCCATATACGCGCTAGTCGTCCTACCTGAGTCCACCCCGTAGGCCTGGATTCAATTGCGGTACGTAGACCAAAGCCATCAGATAGATAGGACTCTGCTTCCAGTCGCCGGTCGCCGTTTGACAGAGCGGACGCGCGAGTCGTTCCCCAGATAACGTCAGAAGAAGGGACGCGAGGACGTGTGATGCTTTCGCTTATGAAAGCACGGGAACTAGCCATTCCCTAAATGCCTCCGCTATCTGTCCGGTGTTGTCGTCAGGGACTTTCCGAAGGGTCTTGTGTACGCGACGTACGGGTTGGCCATCAATATGTTCCCGTACGGGGACCTCTATTTCCTCGACGATCTCGTTTCCCTCAGAATCGCGGACGTATATAAGGTTTCCGCGCTTATCGTGGCCTATGCGATTGGCAATTGCCATGAAGACGTCATAGTCCTGACGTTTGCCTGCTGCCTCTTCCAAGGCTATCCGCTGCGCCGTCTTCCGTTGAAAAACGAGTATGCTTGTCTGAACACTAGTGCCGGGTTGAAATGTGTCAGGGTGCATATCGACACTTCCCAAGACGGTTGTGTTCCGCAATAGCCAATCGCGAACATACCCAAGGCCGGGCGACCCTAGAATCCCATCCGGCAGGACCATTGCGGCAATGCCTGTGCCTGGCTTGAGGAACTTCACGCAGCGCTCGATAAAGAGGATCTCCGGCGGTTGTGAGCGCTGAAGAGTCTCCTGTTGTACCCACTCGTCAAGGTCGCCGTCGTAGTGCCAGTTATGTCCCAGGTCATATGTTTCGAGGGTTGCGGGATCATCGATGGGAATCTTTGATCCGAACGGCGGATTGGTGACGATAAGATCCACTCCACCGATGAGCGTTCGAAGCCTCTCCGGCCATGTCGCAGGCGCAGTCAGCGAGTTTGCCTGATATAGACCACCCGACCCGTCATTATTCATGACCATATTCATCTTCGCCGCTTTAACGAGATTCGGGTTTAGATCGACCCCAATCATGTTGGCGCGAAGAAAACGGTCGACGCGCTGATGGATAGCTTCCTCAGTTTTGGAACCAGCCCCTCGCCGTGCTTCCTCGGACATGCGGATTTTTGCGGTGACATGGTTCATCGCGGCGATGAGGAATCCACCGGTACCGCAGGCGGGATCGAGGATGATCTTCCGTTCATCCGGGTCGAGCATTTTGACAGCCATATTGCACACATTCCGCGGAGTGAAGAACTCTCCACGGTCGCCGCGTAGATTGGATCCGACGATCTCCTCATAAGCCTTACCCTTGACGTCAATGTCGCTATCGAGCAAGGAATACATCTGCAACTGACTGACCAGGTATGCCACTACGGGCGGATTGAGTTCGATCTCATCCGCAGCCTTGAAGATCTGAGGGAAATCCTTCTTGACATCAGAGAATAGTTTGTCGATACGCTTCTTTACCCTCAGTTGGCCATTGAGTCCTTGCCTATCTGACGCGGCTGCATAAAATTGGATGCTTTGAGAGTAGCGCTCATCCTGTATTTTGCAGAAAATGAGCTTGAGGAGCTCCCAAAAAGCTTCTGGCTTCTGTAGTCCCTGATTGCCGGCGATATAGTTATGGCATCGTCTAAAAGCAAATAGAAGGGCGTCGCTAGAGGCTGGTTTGAGCTGATCGAAGCGCGGGCGATCTGCTTCTTCTTCCGTTTGGCCAAAAGCGGGTAGATCGGGGACCTCGATGGGGCTGTTCTGTGAGCTATCCCATTTGTAGCAGTATCGTTCGCTGCCATTAGTCCACATCCCGTATCTGACACGACGGCATGCAGCCATATAGCTCTTGAGCTGATCGACACCGTCTTTTCTGTCAGACGATCGAGTTGTCGGGGACTTGCACTCGACGATGACAAAAACGTTCTCGGGTTCGCGCTTTTCGCCTGGATAGAACACGACAATGTCTGCGCGTGGCTTGCGTGTTCCCATGCGAATGGTGAACTCGACAGCAATGTCGCTACGTGCGTATCCGTACTCTCTTACGAGAGACTTAGAAATTTCTTGTCTGACGTACTCTTCTGGCGTCTCATTACGCTGTGTCGTCTGATCTATGAAGTCCAGGACCTTGCCCTGCTGGACAATGACTGTTGGGCGCGGTACCTGCGCGTCATCGGTTTCGGATCGTTCCTCGCTTCTCGTCACCAGTCCCTACCCCACAGTAACCATGACTTGAACTGAGCTCTATGCCCCAGTTGTAGGTGTGACCTCTACTGGAGGTCATACATCATGTCGCTACGCAGGGCCAGGGCGAAAGAGGTTGATCAACAGAAAGATAACGATCCAAACGTTTTCTGTCCAGATGCGAACATATATCTGCCTTTGTATGGACATGCCTGTTTTGGTTGGTGTACGTCAAGTTGGACATGTGTCGCCCTGTTTTCGGCAAGGCCGACTGCTGCATGTCCTGGCCAGCCGGTGGGAAGGCGGGTGCCAGCGGAACGGAGTATGGCCGGCGTGATGAGGGTTGCCGAACAGTTCCTATAGGGATCAAGCGGCGGCGCGCCGCGCCGCCGTACAGCGGCCCGTCGCTTGCCCGCCGCCCGGGCATGCGGCCTGGGGGCCGGTCCCGGGCGGCAGCAGCACGGGCCGCCCCGCCGACCACCGATCGCCGCCGACCCGAGCGAACTCGCCGACCCCAGCGCCACGCCGCCACACGAGTACAGCCCTACGATCGCCCCGTGTGGGCATGCCTCCGTAGATGGTCGGGGGCGATCGACGATCCGGTGCTTCGTTCCTCAGCACCGGCTCACCGAGTAGCGGTCGTCGGTTCGTACTCCTGTGCGCATCCCCATGCATCCGCCGACGTGATCAAGACAGTTCACCGACCGGCGCGACGGTATGCGTTCCATCGCCCGTGCACCGCCAAACGGCGATCTCATGGTCCCACCCGGCATGCAGGCCAAGATCGTGCGTAGCGCAGACAGGCCAGACTCTCCAGATCAGCTCCATGATCGTTTCTTGGACGGCATCGGCGACCTCCGCGAGCGCCGTTTGAGGGTCGCTTCCTACCATGGGCGGGATGCCGTTGCCATGGTAGCCACCCTGGAACTCCACCCAAGCATGACCGCCGTTGTCCCAGTCGTGGGTGACCAAGCGGAGCGTACCGGTGATTCCTCGGGCGCGGACGTCGCGCTCCACGACCTCCAGTGCGTGCTCCAGCGTCGCCCACAGACGAGGTTCGAGGGCGAAGGTCGGCTCAAAGTTGGTGTCGCGGAGAAGGCTCTCGCCCAGGCGGGTCAGATCGGCCGTGGTCAGATGAGCGGCGGGGCGTTCGAGAAGCTCCTGCGTTGCCAGAGTGCTCATACCCCATTCCTCCAGCAAGGAGGCCAGTTCGAGGACCGGTTCGGCGTCGAGGCCGCCGTCACCCAATGCCGTGTAGATACGGCCCCTCAACTGGTCGACCACCCGTTTGGCTTGCTCTTCGGAGTGCACGCTGCAGTGTTTCCTACTGCATGAACCCAGACAAGCAAGATCTTCATGTGGTATCGACGATGCACGACTGATCCGGGTCGCTGTCGTTCCCTTGTGAGCGGCCGACAACAGACGGGATGATCTCTGTGCAGGCGAACTGTGCGCGGGTGCGCAACACTGTGATCTCGGCAGGCACACGAACTGATCGCCGCCGTGAACCAGAGTTGGAGCAGTCATCGTGGAGCGCTTGGAAGCTGAACGTCCAACTTCAGAGGTCGAAATACCAGGCCCAGGAGTGACTTTCATCAGGCTCGCGCAGTGCGAGCGTCCACACGACGACGCCTTGATGTTCTTCCTTGCTCAGGCCGAGTCAGCTGGGCTTCACGCCGAGGTAGCCGTGGAAACCATCATGGGAGACGGGCTCGCCGACTTCCTTGAGAACCTGGTGACCGACTTCAGAGGATGGAGCGGAACACGGACATGGACCTCCCATAGAGCTGATCTTCAGCTGGAAGCCATCCACTCTGGTCACTGGGTGGATCTCCGCTGGACCCTTCGCTTTCCGAACCCGAGCGAAGATCCGGACGACATGTGGTCCGCCACAGTTCGCACCCCGATTCTCCCTGGAGAGGCCTTGACCAATCTCGCGCGAGAGGTTCGCAGCTTCCTCTACGACGAGTGAGCTACGCACACCGAGGCCAAGCCTGTGATCGTCGTGCCATTAGCATGCCATTAAGAGAGGTAATGAGGGGTCAACCACGGTCACTCACGACCGACCTCAGGCCCAGGTCAACGCCTCTACAAGCCAAGATCCGTGCAATTCCCAAGCTGATAGCGCGGGAAGATGCTCTTGTGGGAGATCTCTGGGGTGCCATTGATGATCACATCGTCCATGGACGTATCCTTCCGGTCCTGATGATCATGCGAGACGAGTTCGGTGACATGATCCATGAGGCTATCGACAGGTTCGCCGAGCGCTACGAGTACCTCCGGGAGGTGCGGCCCGATGACTTCACGAAGTCTCGCGAGGAGTACGGGCAGGGCTTCTACTCCTAGGAAACCGTTGAGGCGTGGTCGGGTCGGGTTGCAGTTTGGGTTGCAGTTCACTGCCGCATCAGGTCGTTCCAGGAAGACCGGCAATGGGCGTTGGTCCAGGCGGGACTGTCCTGAACGATGGCCCTCCGAACTGCTAATGCGGTTTGGTCGCTTCGTTGGCCTGCTGCGTCTGCGATGGGCCGACAGCAAGGTGCCTCAGTATTCGAAAACGCCATGGGCGGCCACCACGTCACTTGACGCGTTCGGCCGCACCTCGGTGATGCGCTCGGCCAGCAGCAGCGCAGCGGCGAGCCCGCCCTCCGACTTGTCGCCGGCCAGCCCGAGCTCGATCCGGTCGGCCAGGTAGTCTTCCGGGATGCCGTCCTCGTCGCCGCCGTACAGCGGATCGAAGGTGAGGATGTTTCGACCGTCGGCGTAATGGTCGAAGGACGCGACCCTGTTCACGTTGACGAAGACACTCGCCGTGACCGTCCCCGCCGACAAGGGTCGTAGCACCTCGGGCAGCGTGCCCACGAAGCCGTTCGACTCGCTCAGAATGGTCCCGCCCTCGGCCGACCGGGCGCGGATGAGCCCTTCCTCGAAATCGCCTTCCTCGTCATCCCCGTCGTACACGTCAATGCCAAGGCGGGCCAGCGCCTCGTGCGGGGTGAGACCGCGGACAAAGGTCGCACAGAACGCGTCGTCATCGAGCCAGTCATAGCCGCTCATGGGTGGGGATCCTGTTCTCGCGGGACAGATCTTGGAGATGATGGCATGCGAGTCCGACGAAAAGTTGGCACGACGACCTTGAGAGACGGCACCGGGCTCCCTGCTCAGCGACACGCAAGTCCGTAACGTGTGGTCGTGCGGGACGTGACCGCGACGGTAAGACCAGCAGGTGAGGATGCTCACGACGTCTACTGGATCTTGAAATCCGGCGTCGGTGACGTCGAGGCTGGTGGCGCGAAGGGGTGATCGTACCTGCCTTCGCCTCGCGGGATATACGCTGGATGATCTTCTCCGGTAGCGGAAAAGCGAGAGTCGAACCCGGAGGTCAGGGGCCTGATGCAGCTAGGAACGTCGACCCGCTGTACAACCGTCGGCTCAGCCTACGCAAGTTCGAACCTTGCACCTGCCACCAGCGGTAAGTGCAGGTCAGAGGCCCTTCGGGGCCTCTTCTGCGTTTCAGGGGCATGCAGCCAGATGCCCCCGTGAGCAGCCCGTTGTCGCAGGTCCCGGAATATGCCCGGAATGGATCACGGGCGATTTCCCTGGTCGGGGGCCTTGATCCGGAACATTTGCGGATCGCGTGCTCCTGGGAGCGTATGGGGAACGGCGAAGGGTCCCGGTGGCGTTCCAGGACCCCTTCGACGTCGTGACGATCACGCGGCGAGGGCGTCCTTAATCCGCTTGTTGGCGATCTCCTGTTGGCCATCGAGGCACTTGGCGTAGACCCTGAGGAGCACGTCCACGCCGTGCCCGGCTCTCTCGGCTACGTCCGGGGCGCCAAGAAACGCTCCGGAAACAGAGATCCGTGTTGGGTGGTCTGCCATCCTCGCCACAGAACGTCAGGAGCATGGCATGGCCCTTACCGACGATTTCCCCGCCGCCAGCCGGCGCGCTTTCCTGCGCGGAACCGCCATGATGGCGGCTGCCGGGATGGTCCTTCCCTCCAGGGGCACGGCGGCCGCCGCCGTGAAGGATCCCGACCAGTTGTTCAAGAAAGGTGAGTTCGACGAGGCCGCCCGGGGCTACCGGCGGCTGCTGAGCAAGAATCCCAAGAATGCGCACGCTGCCGCCCAACTGGGCTACATAGCCCTGCTGTCCAACCGGTTCGCCGCAGCCGAGCGCTACCTGTCCACCGCCACGGCGCTGGATCCCGGCGACGTGGCCTCGCACCAGCGGCTGGCCGAGTGCTACGTGCGACAGGACAAGCTCACCCGCGCCGTCCCGCTGCTCAAGAAGACCGGCAGCTCGCGCGACGCCGCCTTCGCCACCTTGTACGCTCACCTCACCGGGACGCCCTGGCAGATCCACGGCGCATCGAGCACGCGTGCCCCCTTCGTGTTTCTGGATCCTCTGCCCACCATCGAGGCTTCGGTGAACGGTAGAGCGGGGAAGTTCTTTCTCGACACGGGCGCGACGCTCGGTCTGGCGCAAGAGGTCGCGGAAGAGGCGGGGCTGCGCTCGCTGGCGACCGTGACGGGGGTCGGCAGCGGTCAGCAGATCATCATACACCTGGGCATCCTGGAGTCATTCCGGATCGGCGGGATCGAGATCCGAAACCTACCGGTGCAGTGGAACGAAGGGCACGGAATGGCACTGCCCGACGGATCGCAGCCGGCGGGGAGTATCGGCACGACGCTCTTCTACCACTTCCTGACCACGATGGACTACGCCGGGCAAGCCCTGGTGCTGCGGCGCAAGTCCGCGGCACCAGGGCGAGGGTCCGGCCGGGTCCCGCTATGGCTGGCCGGAGACCACTTCCCGTGCACGCTGGGAAGCCTGGGCGACTACGGGCCGCACATCGTCACCGTCGACACCGGCGGCGTGGGCACCGGCATCAACACGACGGTGGAGTACGCCCAGCGGGCCGGCCTCACGGTGGACTACGATCATCCGAACGAGGTGAACGGCGTCTCCGTCTACCCGATCAGGCCGGACCGGATCAGCCTGGGCAAGGCGATCGGGCGCAACGTCCCCGGCAACGCCGCCGAGAAGTCGTTCCCCGGCTATCCCGGTCCCGGCCAGGCCGACCAGTTCGGGTTCGAGCCCATCGCCAACTTCACCCACGAGTTCTTCAAACCCTTCGCCCTCACCTTCGACTTCGCTGGCATGAACATTTTCATCACCCGCTGATGAGCCGCCGGCAGCGCTGAGGGAGGCGTGAGGTGTGCGGCGGTCGCACCCGGCCCGTCCCGCTTCGGCCGAGCAAGGCGGCCACCATCTACATGACGTGACGGTCGCCGTCACAGGCCCCCATTGTCCCGGAGTCGGCGGCGGTTGCCGCACGTCACCACATTGACCACGGCGGGAACCATGCCGTCCACCACGACCGGCAGGATCAGCATGCCGTTCGCGCCGTTCGCCGTCAGCCAGGGCAGAGTGCCCTCGGGAGCGACGTGCGGCGGCGGCGAGCCGGCGGGGAACGTCTTCAGCAGAGGCCGTCTGCGCCGCGCGGCCTTGACGAAGGCGTTGGCGACGGGAAGCTGTTCCTCGCTGTACGGCGGCAGCCGCTGCATGCCGGGGCGCGCGGCGGTGGCCATCCGCTCGACGACGAACGATGTGCCTCCGTACCGCTCGCCGGTCAGGTCGGTGACGAGGTAGACGCCGCAGCCGTCGGCGAGCTCGGGCACGATGACGTCGGCCGCCTGGGCGATCGGCTCCCTTGTCAGCCCACCGTTGATCGCGGCCGGGTACAAGTACGCGCTCTCCCTGCGCACGGCGATGCGTAACCGCGCAGCGTTCACCGAGAATTTGTTCCGGCTCCGTTACTCGGGGCTGCCCGCCGAGGCGATCTACGGCCTGGAGCGGGCCGCGGGAAACGCGCGCTGGCGGCCGGGCGCTGTTTCCCGGCCGGCACACGCATCGACACCGGGCACGGCCCGCGGAAGATTGAGGAGATCCAGGTCGGCGATCGAGTCTGGGCGGCTGATCCGGCGACAGGCAAGCGCACGCTGCGCCACGTCACCCGGCTGTTCCACCGGACGGTTGACACGCTGGTGAAGATCACAACGGTCAGCGAGGGGCATCGGTTCTGAGTGCAAGCCAGGGGTGGCTCTCCTCACAGGAGCTCCGTCCCGGCGGCGCGCTCCAAAACCCGTCCGGCGGGGCGGAGCGCGTCCTCGCGGTCTCCAAGGCCGACGGGCCGATCGACGTGTACAAACGTACTCCGCCAGCGCTCGTGAAGGATTCGGCCTCGCCACCGCAGGCGTCCGTCTCGCTCGACCTCTTGCGCGTCAGTCCGGCAGCCAGTGCCGCTCGTGCGCCAGGGTTTTGGCGACGGCACGGATGCGGCGGTGTAGCGGCGACTGCTCGCGTGGGAGGACCAGGTGGATCGTCAGGCTGGGCGCGCCCCGCAGCGGTCGCCAGGTGAGACCGGCCGGTTGTGCCGTGACCGCGGCTTCTCCGGCCGGGGCGAGGGTGACCCCGTCGCGCAGGTCGCGCTGAGAGATGTCGAAAGAGACTGCGGGCGTGGTGAATCGGGGGTGTGGTCGGATGTCTCGGAACAGTGCGGACAGCTGATCGTGGATCACGGGGTTGGCCGCACGGTCCGGGAGTCGCAGCGGATACGCGGCCGCGTCGGCGATCTCGATCTCCGGGTATTCGGCCAGCGGATGATGCTGCGCCAGCTGGACCCCGACGCGCATACGCCGCAGCAGGAACCGGCGCACGCCACGGCCCGGCTGTTCTCCGCGGGTGATCCCGGCATCGATGCGGCCGTCGGCGACCGCGGGGGAGATCTCCGGTGTCGCCATCGGGACCGCGCCGACCTCGAGTCCGCTGTTGCCGCGAATCAGCCTGTCCACCAGGGCCGGTGCCGTCTCGGCCCCGGCGCTGAGGCTGTATCCGATGCGCAGCGTGCCCAGTTCGCCGGCCGCCGCGCTCCGGGCGGTGTCCCATGCCCGGTCCAGCGCCGCCAGCGCGGGCGGCGCGGACTCCGCCAAAGCCGCACCGGCCGTGGTCAATGCGACGCTACGCGTGTTGCGGACCAGCAGGGCCGTACCGAGTTGCGCCTCCAATCGGCGCATCCGGGCGCTGAGCGCGGGCTGTGCGATACCGATCCGTGCGGCCGCGCGGGTGAAGTTCAACTCCTGCGCCAGCACCAGGAAGTACCGCAGGCTCACCGTATCCGGCGCCACGTGCCCTCCCTGCCGATTGATAACGATCCGTTCTGAGTCTAGCCCGTACTGGTCTTTCCCTCGACCGCACATCAAGCCCTAACCTGCGCATATGACGATTCAACTGACCGCAGTACCGGTCGCCGGGATCGATCGTTCTGAGTGTCAATGCGAAGTCGGACGTGTCCGGCCCAACACAGGAGGTTTCCATGGCTAAGGGCTACTGGGTCAGTGTCTACCCCGCCCTTTCCGACCCTGAGAGGCTGAATGCCTACGACAAGCTGGCCGGTCCGGCTGTCCAGGCTGGGGGCGGGCGCACCCTGTCCCGGATCCCGTCCCGTGGCGGTCGAGTCGTCGCCCACGAGGCCGGAATCACGCAACGCGTCGTTCTGATCGAGTTCGACAGCTTTGAACAGGCCGTCGCGGCATACGAGAGCGAGGCATACCAGAAGGCGCTGGTGGCCCTCCCCGACGGCTTCGAGCGCGACTTCCGCATCATCGACGGCATCGACTGACCGGCGGGCCCCGCCATCGCTGAGCATCCGTCACCTGATACGCACACGGTGCTGAACGACGACTCACGAGACGAGTTCGAAGCCATGCCCCGCGTCCCAGTTCGTCGTCGACGTCCTCGACGGCCTGAAGCCTGTCGGGCGGATCGAAGAAGCGACGCGACGTCCAGGGCGGCTCGTGCTCCAGGATGCACGATCAGGAAGGTCATCGTCCGGAATTGGCTCTTCCTGATCGTCGAGGTGCAACAGGGCAGCTTCCCAGATATCGACCTGTCCGGCCCTGATCCGCGACAATCATGCTGTGCGTCTCTTCTTGAGGTCGGCCTTGGCAGGGTCCGCAGTTGCGGCCTTACTGCTGCTTTTCCTCCACTGGCCGACCACCGACTCGGATTCCGAGCTCAAGTTGGCAGTGGCGTTCGCGCTGGCGCCCTTCCCGCTCAGCATGGTGGCTGCGTGGTCGGCCCGTCTGCCCTACTGGCCGGCCGTTGGTCTGACGGCCCTCTTCGTCATGTTGGCGGTCGTCGTGCTCCAGCCGGCGTACGACTCTTGGGTGTACGACGAGACACTTGCGTTCGGCTTGCTAATAGGGGTCCCCGTGGTGGTCGGCTTCATGATCACGGCCCTGCTCAGTGCCCTGGTCGCCGGAAAGACCGCACGCCCGGCAGGAGGAGACACGGTGTAGGGCGCAATTGGAGGCCCGGTCACCGTGTTCAGTATTCCGGCTGTTCCGGTCCCAACAGTGGCCGTGCGATATGCGTGCAATGATCATTAGCCTCATGGTCGCGGTACAAGGCCCTGTCGCAGGTAGAAGGCTGTTCCTCCACCGCAACGGTCACGAGCTGTAGATCGTCGGTTCAGCCTGCGCAAGTTCGGACCTTCCACCTGCCACACCACAGCCCCAGCGTCATCTCCCGTTGCGGTACGCTCTCGCGGCCCACGGCCGGTGACGGCGTCCGAGAGGGTCGCAGCCAGGTCTCCGTTGTATGTAGCGTGCGGAAATGACAAGAAGCGAGCGACTCGCGGACCAGCTGGACCGGCACTGGCACAAGAATTTGCTGCCGCGGCTGCACGGTCTTGCCGATGAGGAGTACTTCTGGGAGCCGGTGCGCGGCTGCTGGAGCATCCGCCCACGTGGCACGTCGGCCGCACCGATGTCGGCAGGTTCGGGGGAATGGACGATGGACTACGCGTCCCCTGACCCGGTGCCGGCGCCGGTGACCACGATCGCCTGGCGGCTGGCGCACATCATCGTCTCCTGCCTGGGCTATCGGGTCGGATGGCACTTCGGCGGCCAGGACGTCGACTTTCAGACATTCGCCTACGCGGGGACCGCTGACGAGGCGCTGAAACAGCTCGATGAGATGTATGGGAGATGGAACGCGGGGGTCCGCGAGCTCTCGGACGCTGAGCTGGAGAATCCGCCCACGGTGGGTCCCGAGCGATTTCCCATGGAGGGCATCGTCCTGCACGTCAACAGGGAGCTGATCCATCACTGCGCCGAGATTTCCCTGCTGCGCGACCTCTACCGCTGGCAGGACGTACCGCGCCGAATGTGACTTTCCGGTAATCGGCGATCGAGCTTCTGAAACCTTCGTGGACTCCGTGACGCTCCGCGGCTGCGAGCTTCTGTGAAGCTGCGCCCTCCTGAAGTAGCTGGTCAGGGCGGTGGCGTGAGGATCGTTCGGGTGGTCATGCTAATGCATGAGAGGGGCGCCTCGCTCACTCGCGGCCGGCGTCGGTGGCTAGGAGGAAAGTGACCTCCAGCGCCCCTCGGAGACGACCTCGACGGTGCCGTCGGTCACCTTGATGGCTGTCTGGTCGTCGATGGCGTACGCCGGACCCGCGATGTCGGCGGCCCATCGCTCGGCCGCCGCCATGGTGTTTCCCGGCATGAGCTCGTGACCCAGGTGCGGGAAGATCGAGAAGTCGACGAATCCGAGGGTGAGGTCGCTTCCGGTGGGCGGCGTCCATTCGACGAAGTAGTCCCCGATCCTGGGGGTCATCACCATGCTTCCGGCGCTCACCCCCACCCAGACCGTCTCGGGCAGCGACGGCAGGAGATCCGCTATCCCGGACTGCCGCATCCAGTGGCACAGGTACGTGGCATCGCCGCCGTCCACCAGCAGGACGTCAGCCTCCCGGACCCAGGGGACCCAGCGGTCCTTGCCGATGCTGGGCAGCGCGGTGAGCTCGAGGACGCCCACCGACTTCCAGCCCAGATCGCACATGGGCGCCGGGCTCTGTCCGGCGATGAAGCGCCAGGCCGAGGCCGGCGTGCACATGGGGTGGCCATACTCCGCCGTAGGGATGCAGAGGGCACGGGAGTCGGCGATCGGCTTGCCCAGCAGGTCGACCAGCGCATCACGGATGCTCGTGTTCGTGACGCCCCCGGACGTGAGAAGAAGCTTCAAGATGCCTCCCGATCAGAGCGCGATGGAGCGGTGTGACCTGTAGACCTGGAAGCACTGCGAGACTCATCGCGCCCGTGCACCCAGGAGCGGAACCGGTCGTAGGCGGTGGACCGCCATCGCCCGGGCATCGATCTCGATCGAGGCGGAAATCTGCTTATGCCGTCCGCTCAGAACATCCCGTAGGGAATCTGCGCGGCCTCCGGCACCGGCTGGACGACATCCCAGTGTTCGACGATCTGCCCGTCGATCATCCGCCAGATGTCGACCACGGCGATGCCGCGCGGGTCGTCGTCCGTGGCCATGTGGTAATGCATCACCACATGATCGTCGTCGGCGATGACCCGTTTGAGGTCGAGCCGGGCGCGGGCCACGGGGGCCTCGGCTATGAACGCGATGAAGGCCTCTCGCCCGGAGGGGTTTTCCGGGCTGTGCTCGATGAAGTCCTCGTGCAGGAGGGTTCGGAGCACATCGGTGTTGCCCGCCGCGAACTCGGTGAAGCCGTGGACGGCGAGTTGCCTGTTGCGTGCGGCCTTGCTGCTTTCGCTCATGCGGCCACCGTCGCAGCAGCCGCCCGGCCCTGTCGATTACCTGGCATGTAATCGCGATGATCGACGAGGCGGGGCGATAATCGCTCGCATGACGCACGACCGGCCAGTCGGCGAGTTGCTGCGCGAGTGGCGGCACCGCAGAGGGCTCAGCCAGTTAGATCTGGCGATTCAGGCGGAGGTGTCCGCCCGGCATGTCAGCTTCGTCGAGACGGGGCGGACCATTCCCAGCAGCGCGATGGTGTTGCGTCTGGCCGAGCATCTGGGCGTGCCGTTGCGGGAACGCAACCGCCTGCTGGTCGCGGCCGGCCACGCGCCCGGCGTCCGGGAGCGGCCGCTGGACGATCCGCATCTGGCCTCGGCGCGGAAGGTCCTGGAGCAGATCCTGCGGGGGCACGAGCCGTATCCGGCGCTGGCCGTGGACCGTCGCTGGAACATGCTGATGGCCAACACGGCGATTGACGTCTTCCTGGAGGACGTCGATGCGTCGTTGCTGCGGCCGCCGGTCAACATGATGCGGCTGGGCCTGCATCCGGGCGGGTTCGCGCCGAGGGTGCGCAACCTCGGGCAGGTTCGCGCCTACCTGCTGCCCCGGCTGGCCCGCCAGGTGGCGCAGACGGGTGATGCGGAGCTGAGCGCGCTGTATGAGGAAGTCCTGACGTACGGTCCCGAAGGTGATGCGGCCCCGCTCGATCCCGCCGACCTGGCGCTGCCCATCCGCATCCGCCATCGCGGCGTGGAGCTGTGTTTCATCAACACGGTCACGACGTTCGGCGCCGCTTTCGACGTCACGCTGGAAGAGATAGCCGTCGAGGCGTATTTTCCCGCCGATGACGACACCGCCCGATTCTTTCGGACAGGAGCCGGAGGACCCTCTGAATGAGGGGGTCCAGGCACGTTATGGCTGTGCAGGTCAGTTAGGCAGCGTCTCGCGGAATTCCCATCGCGTTCGGTGATCCGGGCGCCCACCTGCTCGCTGAACGGCTGCGCCCGCAGCACCGCGTTGGCGTATTCCACCGTGAGCTCGAAGGCGCCGGCCACGTCGTGCCTCACAGCCACGTACGCAGATCGTCGATGTCGACCAGCGGCAGCCCCCAGCGCAGGGCGGACGCCTCCAGATCCGCCGCGCCCGCCATGGCGCCGTCGCGTTTCATCACCTCGCAGCAGACGCCCACCGGCGGCAGGCCCGCGGCCAGGCAGAGCGCGACGGTCGATTCGGTATGCCCGGCGCGCTCCCGCAAGAGGCCGGGCCGGGCCGCGATCGGGATGACGTGACCGGGCGAGGTGAAGTCGGCGGGCACGGACTCGGGGCGGGCGAGTTGCCGTACGGTCGCGGCGCGTTCGGCGGCGCTGACTCCGGTGCCGGTGGAGGCGGCCAGGTCGACCGGGGCGTGGAAGGCCGTACCCTGGCGATCTCCCGAACCCGCCAGGGCCGGGATCTCGAGCCGTTCCAGGACCTCCGGTGCGCACGGGACGCACGGGTAGCCGTACACCTCCGTCAGCAGGAAGGTGAAGGCGGCGGGACGCAGGTTCGCGCCGGCGAAGATGACGTCGCCCTCGACCTCGCGAGCGGGATCCCACACCATGACCGCGCCGCCGGCGGCGACCTGCCGCACCGCCTTCTCCACGCCGGTCCGCCCCGACAGATGCCCGGCCCAGCCCAGTGCCGCGACGGCGCGCGCGACGTGGGCGCTCGCCGAGGCGGGGCCTGCCGCCGCCAGACGGCTCACCACGTCGGACTCGATGTTGACGCGGTCGCCCGCGGACAGCGAGGCCAGGGTCGTGCCGGCGAGAGTGGAGGGGATCAGTGCCACCGAGAGGCGGTCCTTGACGATCTCGGCCACGGTCAGGCTCACGCCGTCGACCGCGATGGAGCCCTTGGCGGTGATCTTGCCGATGAACCGTTCCGGTGTGCGGATCCACACCCGCCGCCCCAGCCCCGGGCCGTCGTCGACGCGTACGACCTTGCCCACCCCGTCGACGTGGCCCTGCACCAGGTGCCCGTCGAGAGGGTCGCCGACCGTCAGGGGAGTTTCCAGGTTCACCCGCCGCCCCGGAGCCCGCAGCTCGTCGAACGTCGTCCGGCGCCGGGTCTCGGTGCTGATCGACATGCTGATCAGGTCGCGCTCCACGTGCTGGGCGGTCAGGCGGACCCCTGCGACGTTCAGCGAACCGCCGGCGGCCAGCCGTCCCGCGCACTTGGCCGCCCGGATGCCGATGTCGTCCGCGCCGACGGATTCGACCACGCCGATCTCGTGAACTCTGCCGGTGAACATGCTCATCCCCTTCATGCTGGCGTCGGCCGCGTCCGCCGCGGCCGATGGCGTCAGGGACCGTCATCGGGGTCCGAGAGGGGGCGGGGTTTCACCGCATGGCTCCGGGATCGCACCGGATCGTTCCTCCGCCGGGAGGAATCGGCGGGCTGTCACCGCCGCACCTGGAATCGCACCGCTTTCACGATAACCGCCGTCCGCGCCGATGCCCAGGTTCATGCGAGTGATCGGGCCCGGCACGGCCGTCCGCCGATCTCGGTGCTCCGCCCCTGAATCCGGCGCCGACGGCCCGAGGACGGTCACGCGGCCACGCGCCGGATCTCCTCGACGAGCCGGCCGGCGTCCGGCACCGACAGGACGACCTCGTCGAACTCGCCGCCGGAGCTCGCGCGATCCAGGATCAGGTGGGCGCCGGACTGGTCACGGTTGGCCGCCACCAGCTGGCGGGGCCCGCCGAACAAGCCCCAAACGCCGATCTTGGTGTGGCCTGACACCGCGAGGCCCCTTCTCGCGCCACGGGCGACGCGCAGCGGCTGGTGGGTGACGACCGCCTGCCGTACCGCATGAGCGGGAATGAGCTGCCGGGACCTGCCGGTGAACATCCGCTCCCAGCGTCCGAACTCGATGGTGATCAGACCATCAGTGATCATGACCGTGGCCATGGGTGTCATCCCTTCGTCAAGGGGAGAAGAATCGTCGCCAGCAGCCGGGGCGTGCGATTCCCTCCCGCCTCGTTCGCCAGCAGGGGCTGCACCAGCTCGGCGAAGCCCTGCGCGAAGCGCACGAACTCCTCCTCGTCCAGATGCAGCACCACCTGCTGGTAGCCGACTCCGTCGGCCGGCAGGTCGATGTGCTCCCTCGTCAGGTAGCGCGAGAACTGCGACAGGAGCATGGAGACGAACGCGGTGAAATACCGCGCGTGCTCCTCCCGCGACGCGGCGGCCAGCGCCTCGGGGGTCGGGGTCAGGCCTTCCCGGGGCAGCGCGTAGACGCGCTCCGTCGCACCGCCGACCTTCCGCTCTTCCACCACATCCAGCAGCCCGGCCTTGGCCAGGGCGGAGATCTGCCGGTAGAGCGTCGCCTGCGGCACGTCGGGCAGCAGGCCGGCCAGGTCGGACGCCGTACGGCGGGCACCGGCGACGGCGACCAGGATCCGGATGCGGACGGGGTGAAGCGCCAGCTCGGCCCACCGTTCAGTCGAAACACTCACTCGACTACGTTATCAGTATCGAGAATGAGAATGTACCCGTCCTGTGGGGCCAGGATTCGAGCGAGCAGGTCCGGGCGTTGCAGGGGAGGCCGTGGCCGCGTCCCGCGGCCCGGGCCGGGCCGTACCGCGCGACCGGCGGCGCCCTCGATGTCGGGTAGGTGGCACCAGGGCTGCTCGCGTGCAGGGTGTCCATCCGCCGGCCCGGGACATGCGACCCGCCGAGCGGCCCCGGGTGTATGTGGCGTTGACGACCGCCGACACCGTCGTGATCCCGAAGGGCGCCGACGCGGCGGCATGGGCTGCGGCGATCGGCGTGATCCGCAGGCCCGCGCCGCCCCATGAGGGGCGATTCCTGGACGCGCCGGGCTGAGCCGCGGCGGTCCTGGGCCCTCAAGCAGCTGATGGTCTATGGAGTGCGCGAGGCGCCGTTCTCTGTGGCCGATTCCGCGGCGGCACGTTCGAAGGAACGCCCTGACGGGCCCAGTTCGGGCGTGGCGGAGCTCGTCACGGCCGGCTGCCCTTCAGGCTCCCCCTCCGAGGAGCCGGCGGGCCGCTCAGTGTCCTGCGCTACCGGAGCGCTGTTCGCTGAGCGCTCGAAGAAGCGCAGGAGCTCCACGGGCACCGGCATGACCAGCGTGGAGGTCTTCTCGGCCGCCACCTCCACCATGGTCTGCAGCAGGCGCAGCTGGAGCGCGCCGGGGGCCTGATTCATGATGGCCGAAGCATCGGCGAGCCTCTGCGCGGCCTGGAACTCCCCGTCCGCGGTGATCACACGAGCCCTGCGCTCCCGCTCAGCCTCGGCCTGGCGGGCGATGGATCGCTTCATGCCCTCGGGAAGGTGGACATCCTTGATCTCCACGCGGTCGATGTGGATGCCCCAGCCGAGCGCGGGGCTGTCGATCATCAGCGCCAGGCCCTTGTTCAGCTCCTCGCGGTTGGAGAGCAGGTCGTCCAGATCGCTCTTGCCGATGATCGAGCGCAGTGAGGTCTGGGCCACCTGCTCGATCGCGAACAGGTAGTTCTGCACCGCGATGGCCGCCCGCATCGGCTCCTCGACCCGGAAGTACGCGACGGCGTCAACCTCAACGGAGACGTTGTCACGGGTGATGCCTTCCTGCGTGGGCACCGGCATCGTGACGATCTGGATGTTCACCTTCTTCATCCGGTCCACGACCGGGATCAGGAAGGTGAGTCCTGGCGGTCGGATCTCCCGCTGAGCCTTGCCGAAGCGGAAGACCACGCCCCGCTCGACCTGATTGACGACTCGGACGCTGACCACCAGCCCGACCATGAGCATGATGATCAGCGCGATCACGATATTGGTGATCATGGCATGCCCCTTCCAACTCAAGGGTAGATCCGGGCATCCGCATGCGTCGGTAATGCCGGCGTCAAGACCTGGTCAGCGGCATCGGCGCGGGGGCCTCGCCGCAGGCCGCCGAAGCTCGGGACCACCGCGCTCTGGCCGGCGAGCTCCCGAACGGGCAGGTGATGGCCACCGAGCGGGCCAGCCACCAGATTCCACGTCCCGGCAGGCGGACAACGGTACGGCTATCCCTGCTGTCCTTGCGTGAGCGCGATGGCCTCGGCCGCCAGTTGCTTTGCCTGCCGCGTCATCGGCAGGATCCGTTCCACGGGGACGTATCGGCGCCTGGAGTGTGTCCACAGCAGGAGCATTCCGAACTCCGGGTCGAGGCGCCAGCCGTCGAAGTCGGATTCGAGGAGCAGGCGGCGCGTCTGAGGGGCGAGCCCGGCCTGTACGTGGCCCGCGTCGTCGGCGGTCGTCAGAAATCTCTTGTCGAAGGCGTTGTCGCCGGTCCGGAACACCTGGCCGGGCCGCCATCCGTCATGAGGTTGTCCCTTGCTCGCCGCCTGCGCCCAGAACGGCACCTGGGGCAGCGGGATGGCCCACACCGTGTGCAGAAAGACCAGGGATGCCCGCCCGGCGCCGGAAGCGTGCCCGGCGACCCAGTCGAAGATCCGTACCTGATGCCCCTCCGAGGCGCCTTCGAGGACGTGCATGATGCGCGAGCCGACTTGCAGGCGCGTCGGCTCCGCCCTGACCAGTTGGCTCGTGATGATGTCCTGCGCGGTTCCGAGCGCGCGTGGAAGCCGCTGTACGAGCGGGACCAGCTCGTTGTTCTCCGGCGTGAACGACCAGCCTTGGCTCGCGGCCAGCTCGGTCATGGTCTTCACCCGGCGCGCCATGACCCGGCGCCCGCGGACCCGGGGCACGATGATGGAAGCGATGATCAGCAGGATCACCCCCACAACGACGACCTTCGTCACCACTTCGCCCATGGTCTTCACGTCCCCTCAAGGACAATCACGTCCGTATGCAGACTCGGCACAGTGAGTACCGGCCTCTTAGAATCGGAGCCCGCCCGCCACGGGGTCCAGTCGTTTCGGCTCCAGCCGAAATGCGATATGGGCCCTATGTGTCAGCTAGGCTGGGCGACCGTCCCGCAGGAAACGGTGCACGAGGCGGGTGCGGAACAATGCTGCGGCTTGTGTTCACGCCGGAAGATGTGGCACGCGTGCGGATCGCCGAACACCTCGATCCGATGTGGGAGATCGTGCTGAGCCTGCACCAGTTGGGTGCGCGTCATTCTCGTCATGATCCCTACCGGAACTGGGCTGCTTGGATCCGGTCGGTAGCGCGCGACAAAGTCGCTCCTGCGGCATCCGAGTTGTACGAGATCGTGCCTCCGAAACGGTATTTTCCCGACTTCATGACCCCGGTGCCGGTAAGCGTCAGCCTCGACGAGGGCATCGACGCCGTGTTACACGTACGGCGGGCACGCCTGCGTGCGGAGATGACCAGGGCGACCGGTACGGGCCAGCGGTCATCCTGGCTGGCCGGGGTCGCCGCCGGCCGGCCACGGCACCTGCGCAGGCTGGCATCCGCCCTCCGTACGTATCACGAGCACGCGCTGGCGCCGTTCCGCGACCAGATCCTTCACCAGGCCGAGGCCCACCGCCGCGCCGTCACTCAATGCCTGGCCGGTGGTGGCGTACACGCCCTGCTGGGGAACCTGGGCGCGGGCATCCGCTGGAATCCCCCCGTCCTGTCGGCCCCCTACCCCGCCGACCTCACCGTCGACCTCGCCGGCCGCGGCCTGACACTGATCCCCTCGTTCTTCTGCCGAGGCGCTCCGGTGACCCTGGCCAACGTCGAACTCGACCCGATCCTCGTCTATCCCCTGGATCCGCCGCAGCACTGGATGCAGCCGGACCACTGCGGTGATGGCGTCGACCGGCACCTCGCCGCGCTCATCGGCAGACCGCGAACCGCTCTGTTGCGGGCGCTCACCTCCCCGGCGGGCACGTCGCAGTTGGCTGCCCGTACCGGAATGTCTCTTTCCTCGGCGAGCGAGCACACGGCGATCCTGCGCAACTGCGGCCTGGTGGCCTCGACCAGGAACGGCAGGCACGTGGTTCACAGCCTGACCCCGCTCGGCCGGCATGTCCTCGCCGGTGGCCTGCCCGTGGGGCAGGCGGGAAGCTGACGTAATCACATCATTCGGTCCAGCGAGTGCCACGGCGGCCAACCGGAGACGCTCGGGTGGACGGCGCTCCTACGAGCTGCGATGGGACCGGGTGGCATGGGGCTGTGACGGGGGAAAACCAGTACAGCGGGTGGGATTACCGTCACCCTAAGCCGAGAACGTCGACCCCGTGACCGCGATGGCCGCCTCAACGCAGGAGCGGCGGCACGAGGAGAAGGAGTCGACCATGCCCAAGTACCTGATTCAGGCGACCTATACCGCAGAGGGCCTCAAAGGCGTGTTGCACGATGGCGGCACCGGACGTCGGCAAGCGGTGGAGCGCATGGTGGAAAGTGTCGGCGGCCGGGTCGAGCAGATGTATTTCGCGTTCGGGGACACGGACACGTACGTGATCCTCGACCTGCCGAACAACGCGACGTCGGCCGCAGTGGGACTCACGATATCGGCGACCGGGGCGGTACGCACGAAGACGGTCGTCCTGCTGGCGCCGGAGGAGATCGACGATGCCGCGCGGATGGAGGTGGCGTACCGGGCTCCTGGCGCGTGACGCCCGGCGTCAGCTTGCGCGCGCGCCACCGGAGGATCGGCGGGCGGAGACGGCCGTGCCCAGCCTGCGGAGCAGCGCGCGTACGCGTTCTCCGTGCCGTCGCCACCAGGCGCGGGCCCAGACGGACTGGAGGAACACCACCGAGGCGGTGACCACCAGCGCGTCCGCGAGGCCGGCCGCCGAGGCGGCCCGCGCCAGGAGGGCGTTCACCGCCATCCCCGAGAGGTAGACGGTCATCCGGATCCGGCGAAATCGGTGGCGGGTAACCCGTGCCGCGAGACCGCCTGGCGGTGTATCCGTCGTCAAAGAACTGTGCAGGCTCCGTTAAGGACAGCGTGCACGTGCTGCGGCATGCTGAAGACAAAGCCGGCGGGGGAATCGGCCCATGTCCATGGCGATCTCCGAGGGCGGCTCCTGCCGGAGCAGATGTAGCCGTACTTGGGAGGACATGTCGTGTCTCGGACGTACCGGCGCATACTCGCGCGTACCGGCGTGGCCTGTGGCCTCGGGCTCGCCTCGATCATGTCCGTGGCCTCGCCCGCCTCGGCCCACACCCTGAGCCAGGCCGTCGTCAGCGAGCAGGGGTGCGGCTGGGCGAACGGCGCCTACACGCAGCTCACCAGGGAGGATCTCTGGGACAACAAGAACAACATGCCCCTGGGCGAGGTCTACGTGTTGTGGAACGGCACCTATCAGGAGAACTGCGTGGTCACCCTGAGAGTCGGCCGGGCCGACGGCGTCGCCAGCTACACGGAGGCCGTCTTGGAGCGTCAGGGCATGAAGACCATCAAGGACGAGGGCAACTACGCCCACTACGCGGCGGCCAGCGGCAAGGCCGCCGGCACGTGCATCAGGTGGACGGGATCCATCGGGGCCATCTACGGCGGAGGGATCGACAGCACCACCTCCCTCGGGTGGAAGTACTGCGACTGACAGGCCTGCCGGTGCATGAGCCGAGGTGACCGGATTCAGCGGCCCGTAGGGCGGTGCCACCCTGCCGCGGGGCGGCTCAACCGCGGCGCGCGGCGCGCGGCTGCAGGGCGTGGGAGATGTCATCGGCCAGCCGCGGCGTTTCGGAGACGTCGAGGGTCGAGGTGGTGACGCGCAACCCTGGGGGACAGGTCTTGCGATAGCCACCGCCCGGGCTGACCGCCCAGCCGCGATGCGCCAGGTCGAGGGCGGCCCGACCCTCGTCGGCGACCGGGATCCACACGTTGAGACCGGTGGCTCCGTGCGCTTCGATGCCTTTGCGCCGCAGCTCGCCCAGCAGCGCCAGACGGCGGGCGTCGTAGGTGTCCCTGGCGTGCTTGAGCTGCCGGCGGATCGACTGGTCGGTCAGGGCGTGGACGACGGTGCGCTGCAGGACGTGCGACACCCAGCCAGGGCCGAGGGCGTGCCGGCCGAGCACCCGGGCGAACAGGTGCGGGTCCGCAGCGACAATGGCCAGGCGGAGGTCCGGGCCGAGCGACTTGGCCACCGATCGCGCCACCGCCCATCGCCTGACTTTGCCCGCCAGCGTGGAGCGCGCCGGCTCCACGAGCGACAGGTGGTGGTCCTCGAGGACGACGAGGTCCGGCCACTCGGCGAGCACCCTGGCCAGCTCGCCGGCGCGCTCGTCGGTCAGGCCCGCTCCGAAGGGATTCTGCGCGCTGGGGGTGTGGATGAGCGCTGCCGCGCGTTGCATCGCCTCCCGTACGCCGTCGGGACGCAGGCCCTCGTCATCGACCCGGACCGGCACGGCCTGCAGCCCCATGGCGCGTAGCAGGTCGAACAGGTCGGGGTAACCGGGGTCCTCGACGATGATCCGGTCGCCGGGCCGGCAGCTCACGAGCAGCGCGCGCTCGATCAGGTCGAGAGCGCCGCTGGTGACGCCCACGTGATCGGGGGCGACGTCGATGCCGAGATCGTGGAACTGGGGGAGGGTCAGGTTCCGCAGGTCGGAGTCGATCATCGCCTGGCCGTACAGCCGCGGGATGTCGTTCTCCTCGGCGACCGCGTGCAGGGTGGATCGCAACGTCGGCAGGAGCGCGCGGTCGGGGCCGCCGTGGCTGAGGTCGACCCCCGGTGGCCGGGCGGACGGCGCAGGGCGGGGCGTCACATCGAGCTTCAGCGGCGGCACCGGGGCGATGGTGCTGCCCCGCCGGTCATTCGTGACGATCACGCCGCGCTGTCGCAGTTCGGCGATCGCGGCCACCACGGTCGAGGCGCTGACCCCGAGGTGGCGTGCCAGCACCCGCACGGAGGGAAAGGCCTGCCCGGGCTCCAGCTCGCCGGCGCTGACCGCCCGTTCGACGCTGTGCATGAGGTCCTTCTTGCTGCGTCCCGTGATGACGTTCTGCCAATCCGCCATGGTTCCTCCTGATCGCCAAGCCTACGGGCTATGCGTGCCGGCATCTTGACCGCTGTGCAGCGCACGTGCTTCTATGGCAGTACAGATTGTAATCTGTACCAGTACAAGGCCCTTGCCGCAGCGTCCGGCGCACCGGCGCCTTCCTGTGCTTCGAGGTCGAAGATCGCACCGCCGCACCGCCTCTGCCGCGAGATGCCGGCTTCGACGACGAGCACGGTCGCGGCCTGCGGGTGCTCGACGCGATCGCCTGCCGCTGGGGAAGCGAAGGCTCCCCGCACGGAAAGACCGTCTGGTTCGAGCTTCTCGCCGGGGCGGATCTCCGACCGTCGCGCCGGGCGCCTCCGGGAAGCGGGCGGCGGCTGGATCTGGCCTCCGTCAGAAGCTTGCCAAACTCTGGCGTCTTCCTCGGGCAACGTATTGACCTGGGCTTTCCTTCGGTGGAAGTATGAACCGAACAGTTTTCCTACTGTACCAGTACAGAGGGGCGCAGTGGACGGCGCGTGCACGCGGGTCGGCCTCCAGGAGAAGGCGGACGAGCATCCGGCCCGGCTGTCCGGAGGGCAGCAGCAACGGGTCGCCATCGCCAGGGCCCTGGCCATGGAGCCCGAAGTCATGCTGTTCGACGAGGTCACCAGCGCGCTCGACCCGGAGCTGGTCACTGACGTGCTGGACGTCATGCGGCGGCTCGCCGAGGGCGGCATGACCATGGTGGTCGTCACCCACGAGATGTCCTTCGCCAGGGACGTCTCCGACGACGTGCTGTTCATGGACGGCGGGGTGGTGGTGGAGCGCGGCGACCCCGCCACGGTGTTCACCGACCCGTCACACGAACGCACCCGGCGTTTCCTGGACCGGGTCCTCCGCCCCTGAGCCATATCACCACGACCACATCCACCCACGAGCAGCGAGGAACGTCATGATCGCCCGTATCTGGCACGGCACCACCCCCGTCGACAAGTCGGCCGACTATCTGAGGTTGATGCGCGAGGTCGCAATCCCCGACTACCGCTCCACCCCGGGCAACCGGGGCGCCTACGTGCTCCATCGAGAGTCCGGCGGGGTGGCCCACTTCCAGATGTTGACGTTCTGGGACTCCGAGGATTCGGTCACGGCCTTCGCCGGCGACGACGTCACCGTCGCCAAGTACTACGACTTCGACGACGCCTATCTCCTGGAGAAGGAACCACGCGCCGTCCATTATGAGCTCCACGACGCGTGAGCATCATGCCGCAGAACGCACCGGATGTTCTCGTCGTGGGCGGCGGCGTGGCGGGAGCCGCCACCGCCGCCGCCGCGGCCAGGCGCGGTTTGCGCACCACGCTGGTCGAGCAGTTCCACCTCGGGCACCGGCACGGAAGCTCTCATGGACCTTCAAGAATCATCCGCCTCGCCTACGACGGCGCCCCTTACGTGGCACTCGTCCGGGAGGCCTACGAGCTGTGGCGAAGCCTGGAGCGCCGAAGCCGGCAGCGGCTCCTGCTGCCGACCGGCGGCCTCGACATCGGCCTCGCCGGCACCCCGTCGCTGCGGGACACCGCGAAGACGATGACGGACTGTGCCGTCCCCTTCGAACCGTTGTCGTCGGCCGACCTCGCTGGCCGGTTCCCGCACCTGTGCGTCGAACCGGAGATGGAGGGCCTGTACCAGCCGGACGCGGGAGTGCTGGACGCCGACGCGTGCGTTCGGGCCCTGATGGAGGACGCGCGGGCGCACGGCGCGACCATTCGCGAGCGGGCGCGAGTGACCCGGCTTGAACCCGTTCCCGGCGGAGTGGCCGCCCAGGTCAACGGCGCATCCTTGCACGCGGGCGTGGCCGTGGTCGCGGCCGGCTCCTGGACCGGCCGGCTCCTGGACCAGCTGGGCCGGCCGGTCCCGCTGACCGTGACCCGCGAACAGGTCGCGTATTTCGCAACGAACGGCACCGCGTACGCCCCCAGCCGCTTCCCCATCACCATCGAGCACCGGGCGAGCGGCCCTCCGATGATCTCGATGTTCCCTGAGCTGACGCCGGGCGGCGGCGTGAAACTCATGCTCGATCGCAACGGCCCCGAGATCCTGGCCGAGGACTTGTCCGACACCGTGTACGCGCCCGCCCTGGCCTGGCTCATGACGTACGCCGCCCGCAGGCTGCGCGGGCTCGGAAGGGTCGTCCACGCGGAGACCTGCCGGTACACCATGACCCCCGACGAGGACTTCATCCTCGACCTGCTGCCCGGCCACCCGCAGATCGGGATCGCCTCGGCGTGCTCGGGCCACGGCTTCAAGTTCGGCCCGGTCGTGGGGGAGACCATGGTCGACCTCGTCACCATGGGGAAGACCGCGCGTCCCGTCACCGGATTCTCCCTGGACCGCCCGGCACTCGCCGCCGACCGGACGTGGAAGCGGTCATGATGCCACCTCCGTGGCCGGACACGGCCACCATCGACGCGTCGGGGGACCTGCGGCTGGCCGGTATCCCGCTCGGTGCCGTCGCCGAGGAGTGCGGGACGCCGGTGTACGTGTTCGACGCGGCCACCTTCGCGCGGCGCGCGGCGAGCTACCGCGACGGACTGGCCGCGCACTACCCGGGTGAGGCGGAGGTTCACTACGCCTGCAAGGCCTTCCTCAACGTCGCCGTCGCGCAGTTGGTGTCGCGGCACGGCCTGCACCTCGACGCGGTGTCCACCGGTGAGGCCCAGGTCGGCCTGCACGCCGGCGTCCCCGGCCGCCGCATCCACCTGCACGGCAACGCCAAGACCGACGACGAACTGCGCCTGGCCCGGCGCCTCGGCGTGGGCACGATCATCGCCGACAACCTGCACGAGCTGCGCGGCATCGCCGCGGTTGCGCGCGAAGGCGGCGAACTGAGGGTCATGCTGAGGCTCGCGCCGGATGTCGCCGCGAACACACATCCCCACATCGCCACAGGAGCGGCCGCTTCGAAGTTCGGCATCCCCCTCGAACGGTTGGTCGACGCCGCCCGGATCATCGCGAGCGAGCCGAAGCTCCGCTACGAAGGGCTCCACTGCCACATCGGGTCGCAGATCACCGACCTGCTGCCGTACCGCGCCGCAGTGCGGGTGCTCCTCGCCGCGGCCGGCACCCTGCGCCGGCGGTACGGGTGGACGACCCGCCGTGACGTACACGTGCCCGAATTGCGCAATGGAGACGTGCTCGCCGTACCGGCCGCGGGGGCGTACACGCTGTCCATGGCCTCTGCCTACAACCACGTGCCGCGCCCGCCCGTGGTCCTCGTCCAGGACGGGCACTCGCATCTGATCACGCGGCGGGAGACCCATCGGGACCTCATGGCTCGCGACAACTGCCTGCCGGATCCGCCGATCGCGGGCCCATCAGGACCTGATCCCGCATTGCGACGACCCAGAACCCCCACCGCCACACAGGAGTGCATGCATGTTGCTCGATCGAGACGTAGCCGAGATCGCTGCCATGGCCGGGTGTGTCCGGCCCGAGACGCGAGCCTTCATCGACGGCGAGTACCGGTCCGGAACGCTCGAGCAGACCTTCCCGACCGAGAACCCGGCCACCGGCGACATCGTCGCCAAGGTCGTGTTCTGCACCGGCGAGGACGTGGACGCGGCGGTCAGATCGGCCCGTGCGGCGTTCGAGGACGGCCGCTGGTCCCGCAGGTCGCCACGCGAGCGCGGCAGGGTCCTGCTGCGCTTCGCGGACCTCATCGACGAACACCGCGAGGAACTGGCGCTGCTGGAGACCCTGGACACCGGCAAACCGATCCGCGACGCGCTGACCGGCGACATCGCCAAGTCGGCTGAGATGACCCGCTGGTACGCCGAGGCCGCGGACAAGATGTACGGCGAAACGGCGCCGACGCGGGCCGACGTCCTGGCCGTGGTGCGGCGCGAACCGCTCGGGGTGATCGGCTGCGTCACGCCCTGGAACTTCCCCCTCTACCAGGCCGCCTACAAACTCGGCCCCGTCCTGGCGACCGGCAACAGCCTCGTGCTCAAGCCCGCCGAGCAGACGCCGCTGACGACCGTCAGGATCGCCGCGCTGGCCGCGGATGCCGGCCTTCCGCCGGGGGTGCTGAACGTCGTGCCAGGAGACGGGCCGACCACGGGAGCGGCGCTCGGCCGCCATCCCGACGTCGACTGCCTCGCCTTCACCGGCTCCACCTCGACGGCACGCCGCTTCCTCGCGTACTCCGCCGAGTCCAACGCCAAGAAGGTCTGCGTGGAGGCCGGCGGCAAGTCCCCCCACATCGTGTTCCCGGACGCCGGTGACCTGGACGCCGTCGCCGAGGCGGCGCTCTGGGGCATCTTCTACAACCAGGGACAGGTGTGCAGCGCGGGCAGCCGGCTGTTCGTGCACCGCCGAATCATCGACGACCTGCTGCCGCGCATCCTCGAACGTGCCCGCGCACTGCGCATCGGTGACCCGCTCGACCCGCACACCCAGATGGGAGCGCTCATCAGCGCGGAGCACAAGCAACGCGTGCTGCGTTACATCGAGCGCGGTCACGCCGAAGGAGCACGGCTGCTCACCGGCGGCCACGAGCTGCTCGCCGGGACCGGCGGCCACTTCCTCGCGCCAACGGTGTTCGACAGGGTCGCCAACGACATGATCATCGCCCAGGAAGAGATCTTCGGGCCGGTCCTGTCCGTGCTCTCCTTCGACGACGTCGACGAGGTCGTCCGGCTCGCGAACGACACCGTCTACGGGCTGGGCGCCGGAGTGTGGTCGCGGGACATCGACCTGGCCCTGCACGTGGCGGGACAGCTGCGGGCGGGACAGGTGTGGGTGAACAACTACGACGCCAGCGACTGGACGGTGCCATGGGGCGGGTTCAAGCAGTCCGGCACCGCGCGGGACAAATCCCTGCACGCCCTCGACGAGTACACCGCGGGCAAGGCGACCTGGATCCAGATCCGGCCGTCCGCGCTGGGGTCGGTCTGAGGGCCGGGCAGGTTGACGGCGCCGCCGGCCGTTCGGCAGCGCGCGTCGAGCCGCGCCCTCCGACCAGGGCGCGGCCTGAAGGGCTTCGGGGTCACGCCGGCACGGAGGGCCAAGGAGAGCGACCAGCTGCTCCGCTGCCGGCGGATCCCCGGTTAGTCGAGATCCCGAACCGGTTCATGGTCGCCGTCAGCCGGCGGTGTCCCAGGTGACCGGGAGGCTCTTGACCCCGTAGATGTCGGCGGTCTCCGGGCGCAGGGCGACCTCCTCGGCCGGTACGGCCAGGCGCAGGGTGGGGAAGCGGGCGAGCAGCGCGGTGAAGGCGACCCGCATCTCCACCCGGGCCAGCTGCTGGCCCAGGCACTGGTGGATGCCGTGGCCGAAGGCCAGGTGCCCGCCGTCCTGCCGGCGCAGGTCGAGAGTGTGGGGGGCGGCGAAGCGTTCGGGGTCGCGGTTGGCGACGTTGTACTGCAGGATGACCGCCGTACCGGCCTTGATGGTGTGGCCGCCCAGCTCGACGTCCTCCAGCGCGGTGCGCATGAACATCTTGGCGACGCTCAGATACCGCAGCAGCTCCTCCACGGCCCGGTCGGCGAGCGCGGGATCGGCGCGCAGCGCGGCCAGCTGCGCCGGGTTGCGCAGCAGCGCGAACGTGCCCAGCGCCAGCATGTTCGCGGTGGTGTCGAACCCGGCCGACAGCAGGATCAGGGCGATCCCGCGTAGCTCCTCATCGGTCAGGTCGCTGTCGAGCAGGTCGCTGAGCACGTCGTCGGTGGGGTCGGCGCGCTTGGCGGCGACCAGCTCCGCGAGGTACTGCTGGGTCGCGGTGTAGGCCGCGATCAGGTCCTCGTCACTGGCCTCCCCGCCGAGGAACTTGTCGATGTGCTCCTGGAAGGAACTCCGGTCCTCGTACGGCACGCCCAGCAGCTCACAGATGATGACGGCGGGGATGGGCTTGGCGAAGGCGGTCACCAGGTCCGCCGGCGGCCCGGCCTGCTCCATGGCGTCCAGGTGCTCGGTGGTGACCTGCTGGACGCGCTCGGTGAGCAGTCGCATCCGCCGCACGGTGAACTTGCCCACCAGCGGTTTGCGGTAGCGGCTGTGCCGCGGCTCGTCCATGAGGAGGAACTCGCCGGGCGGCGCCGGAGGGACCTCGATGTCGCCGTAGTCGATGATCGGATGGTGGCGCATGAGCTCCTTGCGCGAGCTGAACCGCGAGTCGGCCAGGACCGACCGGACCAGGTCATAACCGGTGACCAGCCAGCCCTGGTGTCCGTCGGGGAAGGGGAGGCGGCTGATCGGGCCGTGCTCGCGGGCCTCGATCAGCTCTGCCGGCGGGTCGAACGGACAGCCGGGCCGGCGGGCGGTCGGCATGGCGGAGACGGTGTGTTCCATGGGTCCCACCCTCGCCGACGGCTCTGATATCGGGCTGTCGCCGTGCTGACACGGCCGCTGACAGGCCGCGGCCGGACCGGCTCGGGAGGCCGTCGCGGTTGGGCAGAATGGCTGATGTGCGCGTCGACTTGCTGGGACCGTTCGCGGTGCGCGACCGCGACGGGGCCGTCGTGGAGGTTCCTGGCGTCCGGTTGCGCGCGCTGCTGGCAGCGCTCGCCCTCCACGCCGGCCGGATCGTCACCCGGGCGAGGCTGGTGGACTGGATCTGGGGGCACCGGCCGCCCGCGGACGAGGTGAATGCTCTGCAGGCGCTGGTGTCCAGGCTGCGCAGGGTGTTGCCGGAGGGCGCGATCGAGGCGGAGTCGGGCGGCTACCGGCTGGCCGTGGCTCCCGACGCCGTGGACGTGTGCCGGTTCGAGCAGCTGGTCGGCCAGGCCCGTGCCGCCGAGCCCGCGGCGCGGGCGGAGCTGCTGCGCTCGGCCCTGGCGCTGTGGCGCGGCGCGCCCATGGCGGACATCGCCCTGCAGGGCGGCGACGCGTTCGACGCCGCCGTCGCGCGCCTGGAAGAGCTCCACGTCGCCGCGCTCGGGGATCGGGTGGATGCCGACCTCCGCCTCGGCCGTGGCTCGGAGCTGGTCTCCGAGCTGACCGGGCTGGTCGCCGCGTACCCGCTGCGGGAGGGGTTCGTGGCCGCCTTGATGCGGGCGCTCGCCGAAGCCGGGCGCGGGAACGAGGCGCTGACCCTCTACCAGCGCACCCGCGAGCGGCTCGCTGAGGAGCTGGGGGCCGACCCGTCGGCCGAGCTCTCCGCGCTGCACACCGCGGTGTTGCGGGGCGAGCTGGGCGAGCGGGCGGAGCACCGCAGGACCAACCTGCGCGCCGAGCTGACGAGTTTCGTCGGCAGGGACGATGAGCTCTCCGCGGTCGCGGGGCTGGCCGCCAGGCACCGGCTGGTCACGTTGACGGGGGCGGGCGGCTCCGGCAAGACCAGGCTGGCCACGGAGACCGCGCGGACGATGCTCTCCGAGCTGCCGGACGGGGCGTGGCTGGTCGAGCTGGCCTCGGTACGCGCGGGTGGGGAGCTGGCGCAGGCCGCCCTCACCGCGATCGGCCTGCGTGACCAGCCGCTGCTCGGTGGCGCGCGGGGCGGGGAGGCGATGGATCGGCTCGTCGCCGCGGTCCGCGAGCGCTCGATCCTGCTGGTCCTGGACAACTGCGAGCACGTGATCGAGGCGGCCGCGGCTTTCGCCGATCGGCTGCTGGGGGAGTGCCGCAGGTTGCGGATCCTGGCCACGAGCAGGGAGCCGCTCGGCATCACCGGGGAGGTGCTGTGGCAGGTCGAGCCGCTCGCGCTGCCCGCGAAGGAGGCGGACCCGTCCGAGGCCGGCGCCTCGCCCTCGGTGCGGCTGCTGCGGGACCGCGCGCATCTGGTGCGCAAGGACATCGGCTCCGACGCGCGCACCCTGGCGGCCATGGCCCGGATCTGCCGGGCGCTCGACGGGGTGCCGCTGGCGATCGAGCTGGCCGCGGCGCGGCTGCGCACGATGTCCGTCGATCAGCTGGCACGCCGGCTCGATGACCGTTTCCGCCTGTTGACCGGAGGCAGCCGTACGGCGCTCGCCCGGCACAGGACGCTCCGCGCGGTCGTGGACTGGAGCTGGGACCTGCTGACCGAGGCCGAGCGCGGCGTGCTGCGCCGGTTGTCGGTGTTCGCCGGCGGCGCGAGCCTGGAAGCGGCAGAACGGGTGTGCCGGGACGAGGCGGTCACCGGGGAGCAGGTGCTCGAACTGCTGACCGCGCTGATCGAGAAGTCGCTGCTGCTCGCAGAAGACGGCGACGGCGCGCCGCGCTACCGGATGCTCGACACCATCAGGGAATACGCGGCGGCCCGGCTCGCCGAGGCAGGGGAGACCGAGGCGGCGCGCCGGGCGCACCTCGCCTACTTCACCGAGCTGGCCGAGACGGCCGATCCGCACCTGCGCCGGGCCGGGCAACTGGAATGGTTGTCCACGCTGGAGGCCGAGCACGACAACATCAGCGCGGCCCTGCGCGGGGCGATCGCCGCGGGACGGGCCGAGGAGGCGATGCGGCTGGTCGGGGTGGCGGGCTGGTACTACTTCCTCAGCGGGCACAGGGCCGAGGGCGCCGAGCTGGGCATCGCGGCGACCGCGCTGCCCGGAGAGGTCGACGACGAGGTGCGGGCGCTGGCGTACCTCATGGTGTCCGTGTTCATGACCTCCGGGGTCAGCGGCGACCAGTACCAGGCGCGGGAGTGGATCCAGGAGGCGCACCGGTACGCCCGGCGCAGCGGGTCGCGCCATCCGCTGCTCGCGTTCGCCAGGGTGCTGGAGCTGACGCTGCAGGGCCCGGCTGAGCTCCTGCCCGCGTTCGAGCCGCTCATCGCCGGTGACGATCCCTGGGTGCGGGCGCAGGCCAGGCTCACGCGTGGCCGGTTCCGGCTCACGCTCGGCGGCGACGAGACCGACGTCGACACCGACGCCGAGACCGCCCTTTCCGAGTTCCGCACGCTGGGCGACCGGATGGGGATCTCGCTGGCGCTGACCTTCCTGGCCGATCGGCTCGCCACGCGCGGCGAGCTCGTACGCGCGTGCGAGCACTACGAAGAGGCGGTCGTGGCGCTGACCGAGGTGGGCGCGACCGAGGACGTGGTCGGCGTGGGGGCGCGGCTGGCCCAGCTCTACTGGCTGCTCGGCGATGAGCGGGCCAGCATGGCCGCCATGGCGGAGGCGCAGCGGTGCGCGGGCGGGATCGCCTGGCCGGACGCGCTCGTCGAGCTGGCGCTCTCGAAGGCGCAGCTGGCGCGCTGGCGCGGCGAGCCGGACAATGTGCGCGAGCACCTGGCCACGGTGCGGGCGGTGCTGGGCGACGCGGAGATGACCGACACCGTCCGCGCCATGACCATGCACCTGTACGCCTACCTCACCGACGATCTCGAACAGGCCCGCGCCTATCGGGCCGAGGCGTTGCGCGCCGCCCGGTCCACGGAGCGCACCTATCCACCGACGATCGCCGAGATGTTGATCGGGATCGCGGATCTCGCGCTGCGCCAGGGACAGTACGAGCAGGCCGTGCGCCTGCTCGCGGCGAGCGACGGCGTGCGCGGCACGCCGGACCGTTCGCAGCCGGACGCCTCCCGGATCGCCGCGGAGGCGCGGAACCGCCTCGGCGAGACCGTGTTCGCCGAGGCGACCCGTGACGGCGGGCGGAGGGACTGGCGCGAGCTGGCCGCGATCACCCTCGCTACGTGAACGAGGCGCGCCGGGAGCCGTCAGCGCGGGTCGAGAGCGTGCCGGATCGTGTAGTCGGCGGTGGCGTAGACGCCGCCCTGCAGCGGGTCACCGGCGAAATAGTCGCTCACTCCGGGGATCCGGTCCGCATAGACCTCCGCGTCATCCTGCGGCTGATAGCCGAGTTGCTCGTCGAGCTCCCAGAAGCGGCGGGTGTTGGCCGAGACCGCGTAGGCCGCCGTGAAGGTGATGCCCGGACAGGTCAGGGCGGACCAGACGAACCCGGCGCAGTCGCGCGGGCTGAGCCAGGTGGCCAGGTGCCGGGGGTCGGTCGGCTCGGGTTCGAGGCTGCCGATCCGCAGGCACACCACCTCCATGCCGAACTTGTCGGCGTACAGCCGCCCCAGAGCCTCCACGGCGACCTTGCTGACGCCGTACAGGCCGTCGGGGCGGGGCGGCAGCTGGGGCGAGACGGTTCGCGCGGCCGGATAGCAGCCGGTCAGCCGGTTGCTGCCGGCCAGGACCACGCGCCCTACCCCCGCCCGCCGCGCCGCCTCGAGGACGTGGTGAGAGCCGAGGACGTTGCCCTCCAGCAGGTCGGCGAGCGGCGCCTCGTCCGGCACCCCCGCCAGGTGCACGACCGCGTCGGCGCCGCCGATGACCGACATCGCGTCCTCGACGCCGGCCAGCGACGTCCTGCGGATCTCCTCGTTCGGCCCTCGATCGGTCACCGCCACCCGGTCGACCGAGACCAGCCTGCGCAGCCGCCGGCGCAGCGGCTCGCGCAGCACACTTCCGACCCGTCCGGCGGCGCCGGTCAGAACAACCGTCTCTATCGTCATGAACGGCAGTATGCCCACGTTCGACATGAGGAAGGGCCCCGGGGAATCCGGGGCCCTTCGCCACCGCGTGCCGTTCAGGACGGTTCGCGGATCAGGACGTCACACCCTCCAGGTGCTGGTGCACTTGGCCGCGCTGCCACCGAGGCCGGGCTGCTTCGTGCAGGCCTTGTACAGCCAGTTGGCCTTGGCCCGGTGTGCCTGGCTGTAGGTCGTGTTCTTGATCGACAGCGGGTGCGGCGAGTCCTGCCACTTCCCCTTCGAAGGGTCGTAGACCGACAGCCAGAGATGGTTGCCGTTCGCTCCCGAGTTCTTCGGGACGCGAGCCCAGATGTAGGTGTTCGCACCCCACTTACCCGAACGGAGCTGCAGCGTGTAGGTCTTCTTGGCGACGGTGACGCTCTTCGTCGTCAGGTTGCCGACGCCTGTGGCGTACCTCGGCGCGTCCTTCGACCAGTAGCCCGCCGCCTGGGCACTGGAGGCGGCCATGACGAGCGCGGCCGACGCCGCCAGGGCGACAGTTCCCACGGACGCGATGCGCCCCACGATTTTCCGCATTGCGTGCGATCTCTCCTTCTCCCGGCCCGATGGGTCCGGGTGCATCGACTCCGGCCGGTCAGACGCTAGGGAACGGCGGTATATCGGCGGTATGCCGCTGAGCCCGGGGGCTTGTGCCAGGATGCTCGGCATGTCCAATCGCGCTTTGAGCTTCGGGGTGATGGCGGAGGCCTACGAACGGTTCCGCCCGGGCTATCCGGCGCGGCTGGCCGACATGGTGATGGCGTACGCGGCTCAGCCCGTTCTGACCGCCCTCGAGATCGGCGCCGGCACAGGCAAGGCGACCCGCCTCTTCGCCGAGCGAGGGATCATCGTCACCGCGACCGATCCCGACGGGGCCATGCTGGCCGAACTGCGCAAGCACGTGCCTGCGAGCGTCAGCACCGTGCGGGCCGCGTTCGAGGACCTGCGACCCGGCGAGACGTACGGGCTGGTCTATGCGGCGGCGGCGCTGCACTGGACGGACCCGGAGGAGCGGTGGTCCCGCGTGGCCGCGCTGCTCGGGCCGGGCGGCGTGTTCGCGTCGTTCGGCGGTCCTGTCCGGCTGGCTGACCCGGCTGTGGAGGAGGCCGTTCGCGTGGCACGATCGCCGTTCCTGGCCAGCGACGAGGTTCCGTCTCCCGACGGGACGCCTCCGGAGGAGGCCATGCAGTGGCCGGGTACGGAGCTCCAGCGGTCGCCGTGGTTCGCCGATGTCCGGCAGTCCGTGGTCGAGCGGCGGTTGACGATGAGCGCCCGCGACTATGTCGGCTATCTCTCGACCGTCTCGGCCTATCTCGTCCTGCCGGCCGTGGAGCAGGAGCAGGTGTTCAGCCGGATCATGCGGGCGCTGCCCGCGACGGTCGAGATCGCCGCCGACATCACCGTCCACGTCGCGAGGCGGCGCCGGGAGCTCTAGTCCGCACTGCGTGAGGCACGCTCATTCCCGGCGGCGCGCGGAGACCTACGTACGAGGGTGCAGGACGACAAACAACCCTTGGGCCCGGGAGCCGTCCGGCATCCGCCAGGAGCCGGCGACGTGGCCGAGCGCCTGCGGTGGAAGGGAAGACGCGTCGTCCGGTGAAGGACGCAGGGCCCGGTGCAAGCGGAGGGCCGTAGCCTGCGACGCGGGCAGCAGGGTGCCGTCCTGGTCGTCGGTGGCGGTGGTGAAGCCGGTGAGGCCGGCACCGCTGTAGGACCGGGTGACCTCCCGGTCGGGGGTGTCGCTGGTGTTCTGGTCCTGGGCCTGGACGCGGCCCTCGATAAGGGCCTCCAACTGGGCGAGGAGCACATGGTCGTGGCAGCCGTCGTAGGCCCAGCGCCGCCCCAGCACGCCGTGTTCCATGGTGCCGATGAGGGCGTGCTCAGCCCCGTCGAGCGGGGCGCCGCGATAGGTGAGCGGCACCAGGTAGTTGGTCAGGTGGGCGCCGGAGGCATCGGTGACCACCATGAACTCGATTCCCACCGCACCCTGCGGGTCGTCCAGCCGGAAGCCGCCGGCCTTGGACAGATGAGGTGCGCCCGCCCCGCCGAGATACCACGGCCGGGAGGGGAGCCAGGAGGTGAGAAGCTCCAGCTTGGTCGGCTTGAGGGCGGTACGGTGGATGACGGCCATACCGGGGGTTCTCCTCCGCTGCGGGTGTACGGTCTGGATGGTCGTTGCCGGCGGACCACGAGTTCCGGTCCGGGTCCTCGGAGATCGCGGTCCGGCCATCGTGCCACGTCGTCCTGGCTTACGCGTCGCCAGGGTCGCGCAGCGCCAGTGCCTGGGCGTCGGCCAGCCCTCTGCGGGCCGCGATCCGGCGCCGGGCCCGCACCTGCGCGCTCGTGCGCGGGCGGTATTTCGGCTCGCTCCCGCAACCGCACGTCTCGAAGCCTTCGTACCGCAGTCCCGCTCCCAGCACGGCCGCGACGGCCGCCCATTCGCGGTCCTTCGTCCTGCGCGGCGCGGCGAAGTCGTGGCCGGCGAAGATCATCGGCCGGCGGCAGCGCGTGCACAGGTGCTCCGCGCCGTCCCAGGCCAGTTTGCGGCTCTGCCGGCACGGGACGCACACGTAGTGGACCTTGTAGGTGACCTCCGCGTATGTGCACACAGGCCCAGAGTACTCGTGTCCGTCCGGATGATCCGCTTGGTGCATGATCGTCCCCAAGGTTGGGCCGCAGCGGTTGGCAGGGATGCACGGGAATGTCGGAACGCGTCGCAGCGATGGACGACGTCGTCACGTCCGCAGCGCGCACCCGTGCTTCGACCTGGGGCGGCGGCAGGCGTACTGGAGACTCCGCGCGATCATGTACGAGCTTCGGGATCCGGACGAGATGGCGGCCGAAGGGATGGCGTCGGATGTGGAGGAGTACTGCTTCCAGTTCTGGCCGATCCCCCGGCCGGCCTGATCGGCGCGCCGGCGTCAGGCGCTCGTGAGGATGACGAGCCGGCTGGTCGCCCGGGTCATGGCGACGTAGTGGTCGACCGCTCCTTCGACGCCCGTGCCGAACGCCTCCGGGTCGACGAGTACGACGAGGTCGAACTCGAGTCCCTTGGCCAGCTCCGGGGTCAGCGACCGGACGCGGGGCGCCTCCGGGAATGCGGGGTCGCCGATGACGCAGGCGGTCCCGTCGGCGTGGGCGGCGAGCCAGGTGTCGAGGATCGAGCCCAGATCCGCGGTGGATCCGTGGACGACGGGGACACCGCTGCTGCGGATGGAGGTCGGCACGTTGGCGTCCGGGAGTACGGCCCGGATGACCGGCTCGGCCTCCGCCATGATCTCTTCCGGCGTCCGGTAGTTGATGCTCAGCGAGGCCAGGTCGACGCGGTCGAGCCCGATCCGTCCGAGCCGTTCCTGCCACGACTCCGTGAACCCGTGCCTGGCCTGGGCGCGGTCCCCGACGATGGTGAAGCTCCTGGACGGGCAGCGCAGCAGCAACATCTGCCATTCCGCGTCGGTCAGTTCCTGGGCCTCGTCCACGACGATGTGGGCGAACGGGCCGGCGAGCAGGTCGGGTTCGGTGCCGGGCAGCGCGTCCTCGTCCACCAGGGCGTCCCGCAGGTCCTGTCCGTGCAGCATCGTCACGACGCCTTCGCCGTCGTCGTCGGCCTCGAGCAGGTGGTCGACGACGCCGGCCATGCGCTCGCGTTCGGCGGCGACGGACGCTTCCCTGCGGCGCCTCTGCCGTGACGCCTCCGGGTCGCCGAGCCGTTGCCGTGCCGCGTCGAGGAGCGGCAGGTCGGACACCGTCCAGGCCTGGGCGTTGTCGCGCTGGAGCCGCAGGACGTCTTCGCGGCCGAGCCAGGGGGCGCACTTCCGCAGGTAGGCCGGCACCGTCCACAGGTCTCCGACCAGGTCGGACGCCTCGATCAGCGGCCATGCGCGGTTGAAGGTCGTGAGGAGCTCCCTGTTCTGCAGCAGCGACCTGCGGAGCAGGTCGGGGGAGACGTCGCCGTCGTGCTTGCCGGCCAGGATCGTGAGCAGTTCCTCCCAGATCCGGTCACGGGCCTCGTTGTGCGGGGTGCCGGGTTCCGGCGCTTCGAACGCCTCGGCCCAGTCGTCGGCGCTCAGCCAGATGTCGGACCAGTGGGTCGTGACCGACATCCCCTCGGTGGGCGGGTTCTCGTAGAACCTGACGGCCGGCTCGATCGCCTTGACCAGGTCCGCGGACGACTTCAGGCGGGCCACCTCCGGGTCGGCCTCGATCGCCGCGGCGGCCCCCTCGGCGACGAGGTCCCGCAGGGTGCAGGTCTGTACGCCCTCCTCCCCGAGGCTGGGCAGCACGTCGGAGACGTAGGCCAGGTAGGGCTGGTGGGGGCCGACGAACAGCACGCCGCCCCGGCGGTGGCCGAGGCGCGGGTCGGAGTAGAGGAGGTAGGCGGATCGGTGCAGGGCGACGACGGTCTTGCCCGTGCCGGGACCGCCGTCGACGACGAGAGCGCCGCGGGATCCGGCGCGGATGATGGCGTCCTGGTCGGCCTGGATGGTGCCGAGCACGTCGCGCATCCGGGGCGAGCGGCTGCCGCCCAGGCTGGCGATGAAGGCGGACTGGTCGTCGAGCGCGGCGTGCCCGTCGATCTGGTCCGGGGTGAACACCTCGTCCCAGTAGTCGCTGATCCGGCCGCGGGTCCAGCGGTATCTCCGGCGGCTGGCCAGGCCCATCGGGTTGGCGTGGGTGGCGCCGAAGAACGGCTCGGCCGCGGGGGAGCGCCAGTCGATCAGCAGCCGGCGGCCGGCGCTGTCCGTGAGGCCGAGCCGTCCGACGTACACGGGCTCGGGGTTGTCCGCGCCGACCATGTGCCCGAGGCACAGGTCCAGGCCGAAGCGGCGCAGGGCGCGCAGGCGGGCGGTCAGCCGGTGGATCTCCAGGTCCCGGTCCAGCGCCTGCCGCCCCTTGCCGCCGGGGGCCCTGCGCTCGGCTTCGAGGCGGTCGGACAGTTCGGCGATCGACTGCTCGAGGCTCTCGGCGATGGCCGCGAAGTGCCGCTCGTCGCCGGCGATCAGCGCCGGGTCGGCCTTGGGGGCGAGGTGGCCCGGAAGGTCAAACGCGCTGGTGGTCAGCGGGTTCACGTCATCAGCTCCGATCTGAGGGTGCGCGGACCAACCCGTACGCCGGCGACGGCACCCGCACTTCGTGTCCCCCGTTCGCGCAGGGTGTTCTGGCCTTGGCCGACGATTGTGCGGCACGACCCGGGTCTTGCCGCAAGCCCCCCGCTGCGCTATAGGTTGAAAGTGGAAAGGAGCCGGAGTCCCCTTTCCACTCCTGATGACCTCTTCCGGTGTGCTTCAGAGCCGTATGTCGGCGGAGCGTGACGGCACGGCGTCGAGCGCGGCCAGCGTCGCGTCGTCGAAGGTGATGGCGCCGGCGGCGACGTTCGCCTCGAGGTGGACGGGGTTCGCGGTGCCGGGGATGAGCAGCACGTTCGGGGCGTGCCGGAGCAGCCAGGCGAGGCCGGCCTGTGACGGGGTGCAGCCGATGGACTCGGCCGCGTCGCGGACCGCCGGCTCGTCGGTCACCTTCGGCATCTGCGGGAATGCGCCGCCGAGCGGGAAGAACGGCACCCAGGCGATCCCCTCCTCGGCGCAGAGCCGGACCAGGTCCTCGTCGTCGCGCGTCGCGAGGCTGTACGCGTTCTGCACGCAGGCGATGCCCGCCGGGAGCGCCCTGCGCAGGCCGTCGAGGGTCACGCTGCCCAGGCCGATCGCGCCGATCTTGCCTTCGTCGCGCATCGCCGTCAGCACCGCGAGCTGGTCGTCGAGGTCGACCACCTGGTCACCTTCGGCCCGGATGCCGGGGCCGATGTCGAGCCGCCGGAGGTTCACGACGGGGAGCTGGTCGAGGCCGAGGCTCCTGAGGTTGTCCTCGACGCTCGCCCTGAGCTCCTCGGGACGCTGCGCGGTACGGAGCGGGAGGGGGCCGTCGGGGTCGGGGTCGGCGCCGATCTTGGTCACGACGACGACGCCGTCCTCGGGGCGGATGGCGTCGCGGATGAGCCCGTTGACGAAGCCGTCGCCGTAGAACTGGGCCGTGTCGATGTGGTCGATGCCGAGGTCGACGGCGCGGCGGAGCAGCGCGACGGCCGCGCTCCGGTCGCCGTGCAGGCGCTCGAGCTGCATCGCGCCGTAGCCGACCCGGGAGACGGTGTGGCCGGCGAGCCGGCCGGAGCCGCCGGGACGCGGGACGCCGGTGGCCGTGACGTCGAGCGACGAGGTGCCGGTTGGCATGGACAGCGCCGGCCGTCCTGTCCGCGCCCATGCCCGGCGCAACCGCGAGCGCCTCATCGCCGTCGCGCGGGCCACCTTCGCGGCCGCCGAGGGCTCCGTCTCGCTCGAGGGCATCGCCCGGGACGCCGGCGTCGGGATCGGCACGCTCTATCGCCACTTCCCCACCCGCGAGGCCCTCGTCGAGGCCGTCTACGCCGCCGAGCTCGACGACGTCACCGCGAGCGCCTCCACCCTGCTCGACGAGTCGCCGCCCGAGGTCGCGCTCCGCGCATGGATGGACCGTTACGCGGCGTTCGTCGCGACGAAGCGCGGGATGGTCGACACGCTCCGCGCCGGCTGGGCCTCCGGGCGGATCGCGACACCGACCACCAGGGAGCGCGTCACCGCCGCGCTCGGGATGATCCTCACGAGCGGCGCGCAGGCCGGCACGCTCCGCGCGGACGTCGATCCGGACGACGTCACCGCGATGCTCCTCGGGGTGTTCCTGTCCACGGCCGCGAGCGACAGGTGGGAGCAGACCGGCCGGCTGCTCGACCTGGTCATGGACGCGCTCCGCCCCTCGGGAGCGCCCACCCGGCCCCGCCCCGCCGGGGACGGACCCTAGTCGCTGCCGGTCACGAAACTCTGGATGGCGACCACGGCGCCGCCGCGGGCCCATTCACGGAAGTCGTCCGCCTCGATCACCACCTCGGCCGAGCCCGGCACGCCCCGGCGGTTCGCGGTGAGCGCCGCGTCGAGGTCGTCCTTGCCGACGCGGGCCAGTTCGACGCCCTCGCCCGCGAGGATCACGGTCTTCACCATGGAGATCGTCGTGATGTGCGCGATGAGCCTGCCAAGGGCCCGCGCGGCCTCGCGGACCACGCCCAGGCACACCTGGTCGCCGGCCGCGGCGCCCCGCATGACCTCCTCGTACGTCACCGCCCGCCGCAGCCCGAGCCCGGCGGAGATCTCGATCGAGTCGCTGGACAGGTACGCCGAGGCGCATCCGCGGTGACCTTCCGTGCACATGGGCCCGCCGGGGCTCAGCACCAGGTGGGCGAACATGCCCAGGTCGGCCTCGGCCGCGGCCACGAGGTGGTCGTGCACGATGAGGGCGTAGCCGATGCCCGCGCCGATCGTGACCAGCGCGAAGTCGCGCAGGCCGCGTCCGGCGCCGAACCAGTGGTGCTGGTGGGCCAGCGCGGCCACGTCGTTCTTGACCACGCACGGGCGGCCGAGAGCCTGCTCCATCAGTGGCTCCAGCGCCACCTGCCGCCAGCCGAGGAACGGCGCGTCGATCAGCCGTTCGCGGCCGACGGGCGCGGAGCTGCGGGCGTCCCCGCCGATCGTGACCCCGGCGGCGACAATCTGCGTCCCGCCAGTCCCGCCAGTCCCGCCAGTCCCGCCGGTCCTGCCGGTCCTGCCGGTCCCGCCGGTCCCGTCCGTCAGGCCGTCCAGCAGCCGCCTGGCCTGGTGGCAGACGGCGTCGGGGGAGTGGTCGGTGATCGGCTCGTCGCGGGCGGCGACGACGCCGGCGCGCAGGTCGGTGATGACGGTGTGGATCCGGTCGGCGGTCAGCTTGATGCCGAGGAAGCGGTGCTCGCTCGCCGCGACGTCGAGCGGGCGGGTCGGCCGGCCGTTGACGGGGTCGTGCACCACGTCGCCCTCGACGAGGAGGCCGGCGTCGACCAGGGGTCTGGTCAGCCTGGTCAGGCTGCCGGTCGACAGGTGCAGGGTCTTGGCCAGCGCGGTCCTGGACTGCGGGCCGTGGATGATGAGCTCCTTGACGATGGAGCGTGCGGCGTCGGGCAGGGCGTCCCACATGCCGAACCATCTTCGGGGCGCAACACCCTTCAACGCCAGCCTCCCCAGATTTGACTTTGCGATAAAGCTAACATGGCGGTCCGATGACGATCTCCGCACATCAGCATGGTCCGATTTGTTGACAAGTAGTGACATGCGCCTCACTTGTTCTCTAGGTTGACTTTGTCGCGAAGCTATCTTTGCTTCGCCCCGAAGGAGGCGTGGATGGGTTTCAGAAGGGTCTCCGGCTCGATCGCGGTGCTCGGCACGGCCGTACTCCTGGCCGCATGCTCGTCAGGCACGAACGAGAGCGCCGGCACGCAGGCGGCCGGGACCGGCCCGGTCACGCTGCAACACTGGTGCTGGAGCGCGGGCCAGAAGGAGAAGGTCGAGGCCTTCAACAAGGCCCATCCGGACATCCAGGTGCGGCTCACCGACGTCGGCGGCGGCACCGACACCGCGACCAAGCTGGTCACGGCGAGCCGGGCGGGCAACGCCCCCGACACCGCGTGCCTGGAATACCAGACGTTGCCCGCCATGATCGTGGCCGGCGCGCTCGCCGACATCGCCCCCCACACCGGCGACGTCAAGGAGGCCTTCAGCCCCGAGGTGTGGACGCTCACCAGCTTCGACGGCGCCGTCTACGGCGTCCCGCAGGACGTCGGGCCGATGGTGTTCGTCTACAACAAGGAACGGTTCGACGAGCTGAAGATCAAGCCGCCCGTCACCTGGCAGGATTTCGCGAAGCTCGCCGCCGACGTGCGCAAGAAGGACCCCGAGGCCTATCTCGCCACCTTCGCCCCCGCCGAGTTCGGCAACTTCGCCGGTCTCGCCCAGCAGGCCGGCGCGTCCTGGTGGAAGGTCCAGGACACGACCTGGACGGTCGGCATCGCCGACGCACCATCCCTGGAGGTGGCCGGCTTCTGGCAGGACCTCATCGACAGGGACCTGGTCAAGGCCGAGCCGCTGCTCACCCCCGAGTGGAACAACAAGCTCAACAAGGGCAAGATCCTCAGCTGGCCGAGCGCCCTGTGGGCTCCGGGCGTGCTGTACGGGATCGCGGAGGAGCAGGCCGGCGACTGGGCCATCGCGCCGCTGCCGCAGTGGAAGGAGGGCGACGACCGGGTGGCCTTCCAGGGCGGCAGCGCCATCACCGTCACCAAGGACTCCAAGCACGTCGAGGCCGCGGCCACGTTCGCCAAGTGGATGAACACCGACAAGACCGCCTACGACCTCCAGATCGCCGAGGGCGAATATCCGGCGTCGCTGGCCGGGCAGGAGGCGACGAGCAGCAGCGAGCCGCCGAAGCTGGTGTCCGGCCAGAAGGACTACTGGCAGGTCGCCGCCAAGGCCGCCCAGAGCACGATCCCGCACATCAGCTGGGGGCCGAACGTCAGCACCGCCGAGAGCGTGTTCAGGGACGCCGTGTCCGCCGCCGTCCGCGACGGGACGCCGCTGGCCGACGCGCTGAAGAAGACGCAGCAGGCCGTGGTCGACGACATGAAGTCCACGGGATTCAAGGTCGCCGGCTCATGACCGCCGGCACCGGCGCCCGCCGCAGGACGCGGGCGCCGTACCTGTTCGTCGCGCCGGCCGTCCTGCTGTTCGTGGCCTTCCTGGCGATCCCCATCGGGTACGCGCTCTACCTCAGCGTCCGCGGCCTGCGGCTGACCGGCAAGGGCATCTTCGGCACGCGCGAGGAGGTCTTCGTCGGGCTCGACAACTACGCCAGGACGCTGACCGACCCGGAGTTCTTCGCCGGCTTCGGCAGGCTCGCCCTCTACGGGCTGATCAGCGTGCCGCTGACGCTCGGGCTGGCGCTGCTGTTCGCGCTCTTGCTCGACTACGCGGGTGCGCGCGGCCGCCGGTTCTCGCGTACGGCGATCTTCCTGCCGTACGCCATCCCGGGCGTGACCGCCTCCCTGTTGTGGGGCTTCATGTACCTGCCCTCGACCAGCCCCTTCAGCTTCGTCACCCGGGAGCTGGGACTCGGCGAGATCCCGTTCCTGGGCGCGGGCGTCATCTACCCGTCGCTGGCCAACGTCGCGGTGTGGGGCGGCGTCGGCTTCAACATGATCATCATCTTCACGTCGCTGCGCGGCATTCCCGCGGAGCTGTACGACGCCGCCCGCATCGACGGCGCCTCGGAATGGCAGATCGCCTGGCGGGTCAAGATCCCGCTGGTGGCGCCCGCGCTCGTGCTCACCGGCCTGTTCGCGCTGATCGGCACCCTCCAGGTGTACGGCGAACCGACCACGCTCAGCCCGATGACCACGGAGATCTCCCAAGCGTGGGTGCCGCTGATGCAGATCTACCGTGACGCCTTCGTCCGCGACGACCTTCCGCTCGCCTCGGCCGCATCCGTCCTCCTGGCCGTGGGCACGCTCGTGGTGTCGGTCGTGCTGCTGAAGGTCACCCAGAGGCGGGCGTTCGGAGGGATGCAGTGAGGGCCGCCGCGCTCCCGCACCAGCGGGCCAAGCTCCTGCCCACCGTCGTGCTGCTGGTCGGGGCGTTCTACTGCCTGGTGCCGGTCGTGTGGGTGATCGTGGCCTCCACCAAGTCGAGCGCCGAGCTGTTCTCCACGTTCACCTTCGCGCCGGGGACGGGGCTGCTGGACAACCTGCGCGACCTGTTCGCCTTCGGCGACGGCCAATATCTGCGCTGGGCCGCCAACAGCGCGCTCTACGCGGGCGTCGGCGCCGCCGCGTCCACCCTGATCTCCACGCTGGCCGGCTACGGCATGGCGAAGTACGACTTCCGCGGCCGGAGCGTGCTGTTCTACGCGATCCTGGCCGGCGTGCTCGTGCCCGGCATGACCCTGGCGATCCCGCAGTACCTCATCATGTCGGAGACGAACCTGGTCGGCAGCCACTGGTCGGTCCTGCTGCCCAGCCTCATCTCCCCGTTCGGCATCTACCTGGCCCGCGTGTACGCCATGTCGTCGGTGCCGGACGCCACGCTGGAGGCGGCCAGGATCGACGGGGCGAGCGAATATCGCATCTTCGGCTCCATCGGGCTGCCCATGATGCTCCCCGGCATGGTGACGATCTTCATGCTGCAGTTCGTGGGCATCTGGAACAACTTCCTGCTGCCGTACATCATGCTGTCGGACCAGGGGAAGTTCCCGATCACCGTGGGCCTGTACACCCTGCTGGCCAAGGGCTCCTCCGAGCCCGCCCTCTACGGCCTGGCCATCGTGGGCGCCGCCGTGTCGGTGGTCCCGCTCGTCGCGCTGATGTTGTTCCTGCAGCGGTTCTGGCGGCTGGACCTGCTCAGCGGGGGGCTCAAAGGGTGATCACCGGCGCAGCCGCGCCCGACCTTCGCACCGCCTAGCAGAAAGCCGTTCATGCACCTGCATCACTTCAGAGCCGCCGGCGTGTCCGTGGTCCTGGAATGCCCGCCCGACGCTTTGCCCGCGCTCCTGTACTGGGGGCCGGATCTGGGCGCGCTCGGCGAGGACGCCCTCGGGCACCTCGCGGCCGAGTTGCGGCCTCGGGCCGACCAGACCGTGGAGGTTCCGGTGCGCACGGCGCTGGTCCCCGAGGGGCGTACCGGATGGATGGGCATGCCCGGTCTGTCCGGACATCACCAGGGGGAGAACTGGTCTCCCGCCTTCACCGCCGTCACCTATGAGCGGGCGGGCCAGGGCGTCACCGCGACCGCCACGGACTCCCGCGCCCGGCTCGACCTCACGATCACCGTCGAGCTCGACCCTTCAGGGTTGTTGCGCGCGCGGGCGGAGCTGCGTAACCGGCACGGGCTGCCGTACACGCTGGACGCGCTCAACCTCGTCCTGCCCGTGCCCGGCAACCCCACCGACCTGCTCGACCAGGCAGGACGGTGGTCCAAGGAACGTATCCCGCAGCGGCGGCCCCTGACCGTCGGCACCCACCTGCGCGAGAACCGGCGCGGCCGCACCGGAGCCGACGCGGCCACGGTGCTGCTCGCCACCACAGCGGGCACCGGCTTCCAGCGCGGCGAGGCGTGGGGCCTGCACGTCGGCTTCAGCGGCAACCACCGGCACTACGCCGAGCGCACCGCCACGGGCCGGACCATGCTCGGCGGGGGCGAGCTGCTGCTCCCCGGCGAAATCATCCTGCGGACCGGCGAGACGTACGAGAGTCCCTGGATCTACGCCACCTACGGCCGCGGTCTCGACGAGGCGGCCCGCCGCTTCCACGCCCACCTGCGCGCCCGCCCCTCCCATCCGCCCACGCCGCGGCCCGTCGTGCTCAACACGTGGGAGGCCGTCTACTTCGACCATGACCTGGACCGCCTGCTCGACCTCGCCGAGCGCGCGGCCAGGGTCGGGGCCGAGCGGTTCGTGCTCGACGACGGCTGGTTCACCGGCCGCCGCGACGACAGCGCCGGGCTCGGCGACTGGCACGTCGACGCGGACGTGTGGCCCGACGGGCTGCACCCGCTGGTCGAGCGGGTCAGGAAGCTCGGCATGGAGTTCGGGCTCTGGCTGGAGCCCGAGATGATCAACCCGGACTCCGGCCTGGCCCGTGCCCACCCCGAATGGATCCTGCAGACCGGCGACCGCCTCCCGCCGCCCGCCCGGCACCAGCAGGTCCTCGACCTCACCAACCCCGCCGCCTACTCCCACATCAAGGAACGGCTGCTCGCCCTGATCACCGAGTACGGCCTCGACTTCATCAAGTGGGACCACAACCGCGACCTCGTGGACGCCGGGTCCACGATCCGCGCGGGCCGCGCCTCGGTCCACGCCCAGACCCTGGCCGTCTACCGGCTGCTCGACGAGATCCGCGCCGCGCACCCCCGGCTGGAGATCGAGTCGTGCTCCTCCGGCGGCGCCCGCGTCGACCTCGGCATCCTGGAGCGCACCGACCGCGTGTGGGCCAGCGACTGCATCGACTCCGTCGAACGCCAGCAGATCATGCGCTGGACCGCCCAGCTGCTGCCGCCCGAGCTGGTCGGCAGCCACATCGGCGCTGGCCGCTCGCACAGCACCGGCCGCCGCCACGAGCTGTCGTTCCGCGCCGCGACGGCCTTCTTCGGCCACTACGGCATCGAGTGGGACCTCACCGCGCTCACCGACGCCGAGCTCGACGAGCTGGCCGGCTGGGTCTCCCTGCACAAGCGGCACCGGCACCTGCTGCACACCGGCACGATGGTCCGGCTGGACGACGCCCCGGAAGGCGTGCGGGCGCACGGCGTGGTCGCCCCGGACGCGAGCGAGGCCCTGTACGAGATCGCCGTGCTGGACCGCCCGGCCACCTGGCCGCCAGGATTCATCCGCCTTCCGGGCCTCGACCCGGACACCGTCTACCGCGTCCGCCCGCTCGTGCCCGTGACCTCACGCGGGGCCGCGCCCGCCTGGCTGTCCGGCGGCGCCGAGCTGCCCGGCTCGGCGCTGGCCGCCGCGGGCGTCGCCGTGCCGCCGCTGTTCCCCGAGCAGTCCGCCCTCCTCCACCTCCAGGCCGTGCCCCCGGCGTAGGGACCGTGCCGCCGCTGCCTGGTGGCGGCGTCAGGAGATGCGCAACATCGCGCGGCTGTTGTGCAGGATCCGGAAGCGCCCGTCGGGTCCCGGGTCGAGGAAGACGACCTCAAGGCGCTCCCCGCCGTGCTGCCCGACCTCGACGAAGCGGGAGCCGTCGAGCGCGGCCAGCGTCGTGACCGGGTTCGTGACCAGGGATTCGACGTAGCTGGAACGCGGGATCGTGGTCATCGTCAACACGTTCCGCCCGTCATGGCCGATCCTGATGGTGGCCAGTCCCATGTCGAAGTCGCCGACGTACGGGCGGTGGTCGAGGGGCGTCCCGGCCTCCGGAGGGCCGGCCGGCGCGGGGGCGCGCACGCCGGCCAGCTCCTCCAGCAGCGGATGGACGAGGTCGGCGTGGAACGCGTCGGCGGCGCCGCCGTTGGTGAGCAGGGCCACGGCCACGTCCGCTCCGGGGACCATGCGCAGGTAGGCCTTCTGCCCGATCGTCGCCCCTGAGTGGCCGGTGACCGTGCCGCCGTCCCAGTCGTGCACCTCCATGCCCAGCCCGTACGAGCGGGGGAAGGCGGACAGCGGCGGCGGCGTCACCTGCGGCGTGCTCATGGCCTCGACGGCGGCGCGCGAGAGCAGGCGTGTCCCGTCGGGGGCGAGCCCGTGGTTCAGGTGCAGGCGCGCGAACTCCAGCAGGTCCGTGGCGCTCATGGCCAGCCCGCCGGCCGGATCGAGCGCGCGCGGGAGCGACCAGACGGGAGCCGGGCCCGTCTCGACGTGGCCGACCGCCGCGCGGTGCATGATTGCCTGCTCCGGCAGCGTGACGACGGTTCCCAGCCCCAGCGGAGCGGCCAGCTGACGCTGTGTCACCTCGCCCCAGGCGCCCTCCCACAGCACCTCGACCAGGCGGCCGAGGACGACGAAACCGGCGTTGTTGTACGAGAACAGCGCGCCGGGCTCGGTCACCTTGGGCGCGCCGGACAGGTTGGCGACGAGGGCGGCCACGGCGTCCTCGTTCCTGCCGTAGTCGGTGAGGTCCTCTCCCGGGAATCCCGCGGTGTGCGTCAGCAGGTGGCGAGGGGTGACGGCCGCGGCGGCGCCCTCGTCGGCGAGCGCGAACTCCGGGAGGTGGTCGCGGATCGGCCGGTCGAGGTCCAGCCGTCCCTCGTCCACGAGCCGCATGACGAGCGTGGCCGTCCACGTCTTGGTGACGGATCCGATCTGGAAGACCGAGTCGGGGGTGGCCTCGACGCCGGTGCGGGTGTTGAGCACTCCTGTGGCCGTCTCGACGACGGCACCGTCATGCAGGACCGCGAGTGCGGCGCCGGGCACCCGGTGCCGGCCGGCCAGCGTGGCGAGGCGCTCGCGCAGGTCTGATGCGGTGATGGTCATGGCGATTCCCCCATGTCGATTGATCTCATATTTAAGACCATAGCCATAAATGGAGTCAATGGAGCGCTACGATTTCCGCGAGGACGATCGGAGGATGCCCGTGAGCGATGTCGGTGTGCTGCACCCGGTCCGGATCCGGCTGGCGCAGATCCTGGCCCTCGGCCCCCGCACCGGGACCCAACTGCGCCAGGCGTTGCCGGACGTCCCCTACAGCAGCCTCTACCGGCACATCCGGTGGCTGGTGGACGCGGGCGTCATCCGCGTCGTCGGCGAGCGCAAGGTGCGCGGAGCGGTCGAGCACACGTACGAGCTGGACGAGCGCGCCGTCCAGGGCGCGGTGCCCGATCCGGCGGGGTTGTCGACCGGTGACCACGAGCGGGCGGTGACCGCCTTCGTCACGGGCCTGATGGCGCAGGCGCACGCCTACCTGGAGGGCGACCCGGACGATCCGGTCGCCCAAGGGCTGACCTACACGTCCGTCCACGTGTGGGTGGACGACGACGAGCTGGCCCGGCTCCGCGCGCGCCTGCGCGACCTGATCGACCCCCTCGCGCACGCCACCCCCGGGCCGGGGCGGCGGCAGATCACCCTCGGCGTCGTCGCGATCCCGCAGCCGGGCGGCGCCGAGCCCGCCGACCCTACGGCGCGGTGAGCGGTTCGGCCTCGTACGCCTCGTGCAGCACCTCCACGAAGGACGGCGCCTCGGGCAGGGACACGGCACCGATCCGGTGCACGGCCAGCCCCGGCGTCCACGAGTTCATCACCACGGCGCCCGCCAGCGCCGGCAGGCCGGCGAGGGTGACCTCCTCGACGCGCTGGGGCACGCCGAGGCGGTCCAGCTGCCTGCGTACGATGCCCATCGTGGTCCCGGCCAGCATCTCGGCCTCGGGCCACACCACCGCCGAGCCGTCCCAGAAGGCCACGTTCCAGATCGAGCCCTCGCTGAGCCGCCCCCTGCGGTCGACGAAGGCGGCGTCGTCGAAGCCCTCGTCGACGGCCTGGCGCAGGTAATAGGTCTTGGCGGCCTCTCCGACCTGCTTCACGGCCGGCAGGAACCGTTCGTGCTCGATCGCCGCCAGGGCGAGCGGGCCCCGCGGGCCGGTCGAGGCGGGCCCGGTGCGTACGAGCAGCTCCGGCTCCACCTCGGGACCCGCCACGGTGAACTCGCCCGCCGGGGAGTAGACCGTGGCACTCAACGAGAGGTCGGCCGGCCCCGCCTCGACCGCCGCCCGCAGGCGGGCGCGCACCCGGTCGTCGGGCAGGGCCCGGCCGAACAACGTGAGCGAGGCGGAGCGTAGCCGGTCCAGGTGGAGGTCGAGCCCCCGCACCCGGCCGCCGCGCACCTGCATGGCGGTGAAGTGGGCGTAGCCGGCGAAGGCGAGCGGCGCCAGATCGCCGGCGCTCGCCGCGCGGCCGTCGCGTTGGACAACGAAGGAAGACATACGTCGCTCCAGCATGCTCATCAGATGGAATGTCCGTTACCACGGTGACGTTAAGGCCTGACATCGATGGAAAGGTCAAACCGCATGCTGATCGGTGAGTTGTCCCGGCGCACCGGGGTCAGCGCGCGCCTGCTGCGCTACTACGAGGCCCAGGGGCTGCTCGACACCAGCCGGGGCCCCAACGGCTACCGCCACTTCGGCGAGGACTCCGTGGTCACGGTGCGGCAGGTGCGCGCCTTGCTGCGGGCCGGCCTGTCCACCGAGGTGATCCGGTCGGTGTTGCCGTGCGCGCGGGGCGAGCGCCCGGACATCGAGTGGTGCGCCGAGTTGTGGGACATCCTGAACGGTGAGCTGGCGACCATGGACCAGCGTATGGACGAGCTCCAGAGCAGCCGTGACGCTCTCGCCGGTCTCCTGGCGCGGCCCTGAGTCAGGCGGTTCGAGTCGCGGTGACCGCCACGGCGGTGTAGCTCATCGTGAAGGCACCGCCCATCGCGTCGATCGCGGCGCCGATGGCCGACAGCAGCTCGTCCCGTTTGGCGGGCGGGAGCCGGGTGCCGCCTCCGTGCGTGGGCACCTGGTCCAGCCACGCGTCCCGGGTGTAGGTGTGCTCCCAGCCGATGTGCCAGTGCTCCGGGTCGCCGAACGCGCCGGCCTCGCGCATCCCGTCCGCGGCCATGGCGCACATCGCGGTGTACGCCTCCGTGACCGGCTTCGTGTGGTCGTAGCCCGGCATCTCGGGTAGCACCTGGCGGTAGGCCGCGGCGAAGGCCTCGTTCAGGCCGGGCGGAGGCTGGAACGCGTTCCAGAACAGGGCCAGCCGTCCTCCGGGCCGCAGCACCTCCGCCGCCTTGGCCGCGCCGGCGACCGGGTCCACCCAGTGCCAGGCCTGCGCGGCGATGACCGTGTCGAAGGTCCGGCCCGCGGCGTCCCAGGCCTCGAACGTCGACACCTCGCATGCGACTCCGGTGCGCCGGGCCAGGCCGGCCATGCGCTCGTCGGGCTCGACGCCGAGCACCGTGCAGCCGGCGGCCCGGAACTGGCGGGCGGCGATGCCGGTGCCGCAGCCGACGTCGAGCAGGTCGGGCCCGGGGGCGGCGGCGACGATGCGCTCCACCAGGGCGTCAGGGTAGCGAGGGCGGGTGCGGTCGTAGCGTTCGGCGTCCGTGCCGAACGACTCGGCGACCTGGCGGAGCCGATGGGGCTGGTTGTTTTCCCGCGGGATAGTGGGCATGTGCCCACCATAGTGGGCGTCTGCCCACTCGTCTAGCCTGGGGGTGCCCGGCGACGGTTCGAGGAGGGACGCGCGGTGCCGACAGGGGTGGCCATGCGCGACGTGCGCGAGCAGCTGTTCAACGCCGCGGAGCGCATCCTGCTCCGGGCCGGGCCGAGCGGGCTGACCAGCAGGGCGCTCACCACCGAGGCCGGCTGCGCCAAGGGCGTGCTGCACCGCCACTTCGCCGACTTCGACGCCTTCCTCGCCGAGCTCGTCCTCGACCGCATCGGCCGCATCGACGCTCAGGCGGCCGCCCTGCGCGCCTCCGCCGGCACCGGCACCGTCGCCGGCAACCTCACCGGAGCGCTGGCCGGGGTGTTCGAGTCGGTCGCCGTGGCGATCGTCGGCCTCATCACCTTCAGGGACGAGCTGCGGGCCCGGCTGCGCCGGACCCTGCCCGCCGGGATCCCGCTCCTGGCCGAGGCCACCACCATGATCGCCTCCTACCTCGCAGAAGAGCGCGAGATGGGCCGCATCGCCGCGGACGCCGACGTCGACACGCTCGCGCTCGCTCTCGTCGGGTCCGCGCACCTGCTGTACGCAGGCCGGGAAGGCGCCCCGCCGGAGGCCGGAGCCGTCGAGAGCGTCGTGACCACGGTCATGGCCGACGTCGTGCAGCGACGGCTGCTCTGACCCGCGTGGCAGGTGCTCAGCCGGCGTCGGGAACGTACGTCAGGTTGAGCACGCCGGTCTCGAAGGTCTCCGAGTTGACCAGCTTCAGCGGGTGGGTCGGGGTGTCCTCGAACAACCGCTGGCCGCGACCCACGGCGATCGGGTGGACGAGCAGGTGGAGCTCGTCGAGCAGCCCGTTGGCCAGCAGCCACCGCACGGTCGTCGCGGAGCCGGACATCCCGATGTCGCCGCCGCTGACCTCCTCCTTGATCTCGCGCAGCCTGGCCGCGACGTCGCCGGAGACGATGGTGGTGTTGTCCCAGTCGGCCTTCTCCAGGGTGCTGGACACGACGAACTTGCGGGCGTTGTTCATCGACGCGGCCACTTCCGGGTCGGCGTCCGTCGTCGTCCAGTACGTGGACCACTCGTCGTACAGTTTGCGGCCCATCAGCATCGCCGCCGTGCGTCGCATGCTCGCCTCGACCACGGCGCCCATCTCGTCGTTCCAGTAGGGGAAGTGCCACTGGTCCGGCGACTCGACCACGCCGTCCACGGAGATGAAGAAGCTCGAAATGATCTTAGCCATCGTTCGGTTCCTAGTCGTCGGAGGTGTTCACGGGATGGTGCGTACGCGCCGATGTGAAGGTTAGGCAGGAGGGGCGCTCACGTCTTGTACAGAAGCGACAGCGGCTCGTCCGGCTTCTGGGCGCTCAACTGCGTGGCGGTCCGCCCGACGTAGCGGGTCAGCGACCGCGCCAGGTGCGGCTGGTCGAAATAGCCGAGCCGGTGGATCACGTCGCCGACCGGCGTGCCCTCCTGGATCAGGACCGCCGCCTGCCTGGCGCGCGAGATCCGCTGGGCGGCGCCGCGCGTGAGGCCGGTCGCCGCCATGAAACGCCGCTGGACGGTGCGTTCTGACACGTCCGGCGCAGCGCCGCGCAGCACCGTGGCGACGATGGGGTCGCAGTCCACCACTCCCTCGCGCACCATCCGCCGGACGAACGCCTCGGCGTTGTCGTAGCCGGGAAGGCGCCAGGTGGAGCCCTTCAGCCAGAACGACCTGCGCGTCGCGCCGGGGATCTCCACGGCGCCGTTGACGAGCCGGCCGCTGGGCAGATGGGGCATGGACGTGCCGAGCGGGAACGTGATCCCGAAGAACGTCGCGTCCTCGGGCACGGGGGCGGTGCTCGCCGCCGTCTCGGGCCCTCGTACGGCCACGCTGACCTGACCGCGGTGTTCCCAGAGCACCAGCTCCCAATGGGCGGTCGCGATCGACGTCATCCGGGCGATGTCGTGGCTGCGGCTGCGCCACACCCGCTCGATGTACGGCGAATCGGATGGTCGGCTCTCGACGTGCAATCCCATCCTGGTCGTCCCCCTTCGCCGCGTATGGCACCCCTGAGCAGGCAGTCTGGCACGATTCCTGCCGGGCGTGTAGGGCACGGGACGCCCGGATCGCCCAAGGAAATAACAGTACTTATATAAGAGCTGTTATAGTTGTCCCATGGCCGACCCCAACACCCCGGACCCCACCCGCGAGAGCCTCTGGCGGCCGCTGCGGGTCCTGCAGGCGTCGATGGACGCCGACATCGCCCGGCTCTACTCCGACAAGCGCATCGAAGGGCTCAAGCCGAGCTTCGTGATGGAGTTGCTCCGGCTCAACGCCCTCGGGCCGATGACCATCACCGAACTCGCCGAGTCGGTCGGGCGGACGCACTCGGCGCTGAGCCAGAAGGTGGCCGCCATGCGGGAGGCAGGCTGGGTCGAGACCGTGCCGGGTGACGACGCGCGCAGCAAGAAGGTGACGCTCACCGACCACGCCCGCGGCGTCGTCGGCCGCCTCGCTGCGGAGTGGCGGGCCACCGAGGCCGCCGTCGCCGAGATCGAGGCCGAGATCCCCTATCCGCTCACCCGGGTCGTCGCCGACATCGAGCAGGCCCTGGCCCGCAAGAGCTTTCACGACCGCATCGCCGAGAAGCTGGCGCACGACGCCGCGTGGGAGTGACGGGCGTGCCTGGTCAGGCCTGAGGGCCGCGGGGCAGGCCGGCGGTGTACGCCGCCCAGTCCGCCGGGTGCGCCATCCCCTTGCGCACGGGCACCTTCCTGGCCCTGCCCGCCTCGTCGACGACGATGCGGTTGCCCTCCAGGCGCGGGCTCCCGCCCGCGGGGATGGGGAATCTGCGTTCGGCCGGCCCGATCGGCGCGGCGAGAACGATGGCCTGCGGCTCGACCCGGAAGTACGGCCGCCGCAGGTAGACGACGCCGAGTCCGGCGACGATCAGCCCGACGACGATCGTCGGGCTGAACGCGCCGAGCAGGAGGAGCCAGAGCTGTAAGAGGACCAGGACGGAGCCCAGGATCAGGAACGTCCAGCCCAGCAGCGGGTTGTAGCGGATCTTCATGGGGATTGGTCCTTCGCCGACGGATGTGTGCCGGCTCACGATCCTCGCCGCCGGCGGTCCAGGGGGCAAGCGGGCCGAGCGGGGGCCGCCAACGAGAGGTCCGAAGGCCGCCAGCGCCCGGCCCTCGTCCGCCGCGAAAGTAGAGCGCCATGAGCACTGTCACCGGCACCCACACCCTCATCGAGCCGAACATCCTCTACTTCGGCACCCCCGTGGTCCTCATCTCCTCCATGAACGAGGACGGCACCCCCAACCTGGCGCCCATGTCGTCGGCGTTCTGGCTGGGCTGGCGGGCGGTGCTGGGGCTGGCGGTGCGGTCCAAGACGTCGCAGAACCTGCTCAGGACCGGCGAATGCGTGCTCAACCTCCCGTCCGACGCGCTCGCGCCGGCCGTCGACCGGCTGGCGCTGACCACCGGGTCCGACCCCGTGCCCGAGCGCAAGCAGGTGCGCGGCTACCGGCACGTGGCGGACAAGTTCCGGCGGGCAGGGCTGAGCGCCGTCCCGTCCGAGACGGTGGCGCCGCCCCGGGTCGGCGAGTGCCCGGTCGCGATGGAGGCCGTCGTCGAACGCCACCACCCCGTGGGGGACGAGGGCGGGATCCTGGCGTTCGAGGTGCGGGTGCAGCGGGTCTGGGTGCACGACGGGATCCGCATGGCGGGCACGGACGACCACATCGACCCCGACGCCTGGCGCCCGCTGATCATGAGCTTCCAGAAGTTGTACGGGCTCGGCCCGCAGGTGCACCCGTCCACGCTCGCGCAGATCCCCGAGCGGCTCTACCGCGGCGCCGACCTAGAGCGGGCCCGCACCGTCCACCAGAGCCAGCCATGAGCGGCCGGCGCAGACCCGGCTGATCTCCTCGAACGCCAGCCAGCCGGCGCCGGTGGCCTCCGACCCGGCGGGCGGCCGGGTCGGGGAGCCCGGCTCCGGGAGCGAGGCCCGGAACATCACCATGTACGTCAGCGGCGGATAGCGGTAGCCGTCGGGCGCCGGGGCGAGCAGCTCGATGCGCTGCCAGGCGAAGGCGGACAGCGCGGACGAGGGCAGGCGCAGGCCGGTCTCCTCGTACAGCTCGCGGACCGCGGCGCCGGCCGCCGTCTCGCCGGGTTCGAGGTGGCCGCCGGGGATGTCCCAGCCCTGCCCGTCCACGCGCGTCATGAGGGTGCGGCCCGCCCGGTCCGACACGAACGCGAACGCGCACGTGGTCTGCTCCACCGGCGGGATGGTCGCGGTGCGCATCAGGTCCATGCGGTGCGCCACGGGGACATAGGGGACCGTGCCGGTCAGGAGCAAATCTGTCATGTCTCCATCGTGCCCGCGATCACACGCCCCGGCGCATGGCCCGGTTGCCGAGGTGGAGCCCGACCGCGGCCACCGCGCAGGCGGCGGCGGTGCCGTACAGGATGGAGGGGCTCGCGAGGTGGCCGGCGAAGAGGGCTCGCTGGGCGTCGACGATGTACGTGACCGGGTTGGCGTACCCGATGGCCCGCAGCCAGGCGGGGCCGGTGTCCAGCGGGAGGAGCACTCCAGAGCACAGGAGCAGCGGGAAGAGGATCGACTGGCTGACGATGTAGAACAGGGTGCCGCCGGGCGCCGACTTGATGGCGAGGACGAACGAGAGGGAGCCCAGCCCGACCCCGAAGATCACCAGCAGCACGAGACCGGCCAGCACGCCCGCCGGATGGAGGTCGAAGCCGAGGGGCAGCGCCAGGAGGATGATCAGCACGGCCTGGGCCAGCAGGACGATCATCTCCTTCATGGTCCTGCCGACGAGCATCGCGGTGCGGTTGAGCGGCGTGACCATCAGGCGCTCCATCGAGCCGCCGATCAGCTCGACCAGCAGCGTGTAGCCGGCGCCCATCGGGCCGGTCAGGCACATCATGACGAGGATCCCCGGCACGAACCACTGCCACGACGAGCCGACCGCCCCGTCCAGCAGCGACCCGAACAGGAACAGGAACAGCAGCGGCTGCCCCATCTCGAAGAGGAGCCCGACGGGCTCGCGCAGGGCCGGCCTGGCCTCGCGCGAGAGGACGGTTGCGGTGTCACGCAGGAATGTCGTCATCGGTGAGGCTTCTCCCGGTAAGAGCGAGGAACACGTCGTCAAGGGTGGGGCGGACGGTCTCGGCGGTGGTGACCTTGATGCCGGAGCCGTCCAGGGTGCGGAGATAGTCGGGCAGCGCGGCGGCGGCGTTGGGCACCTGGAGGCGCACGGTGGTGCCGGTCGCGGTCCCTTTGCCGATGCGGGCGGCCGTCGCGGCCTCCTGCTCGGTGCTGGTGGTGATGGTGATGTGGTCGCCGGCGAGGTCGTTCTTGAGCTGTTCCGCGGTGCCGTCCGCGATGATCTTCCCGCCGTCGATGATGACCACGCGTTCCGCCATGGTGTCGGCCTCCTCCAGGTAGTGCGTGGTGAGGAAGAGCGTCGTGCCGAACGTCTCCCGCAGCCGGAGGATGTGCTGCCAGATGTCGGCGCGGCTCTTCGGGTCGAGGCCGGTCGAGGGCTCGTCCAGGAAGAGCAGGTCGGGGCGGTGGATGAGGCCGAGGGCGATGTCCAGGCGGCGGCGCTGGCCGCCGGAGAGGGTGCCGGGCTTGCGCCTGGCCAGCGGCACGAGGTCGAGCAGGTCCAGCAGTTCGTCGGCGCGGGCGGCCGCGTCGCGGATGCTCAGGCCGTAGCAGCGGCCCTGGGTGATGAGCTCGTCGCGGACGAAGAAGTTCTCTCCCGCGCTGTTCTTCTGGCCGACGTAGCCGATGCGGGCGCGGACGGCGGCCGGGTTCTCGCCCACGTCATGGCCCGCCACCCTGGCGGTGCCGGAGGTGGGCGGCAGCAGTGTGGTGAGCATGCGCAGGGTCGTGGACTTGCCTGCGCCGTTGGGGCCGAGGAACGCCACGAGCCGGCCGGCCTCCACGTCGAGGTCGATGCCGCGAACGGCGGTGACGGTCTCCTTCTTGACTCTGAACTCTCGGGTCAGGCCCCGGGCGTGGATCATGGTCGGTCTCCTCTGGGCATGGCGAAGAAACCCCTGGTCGGGGCGGGCAATCCGGAATGGGACAAGTTTGTGCAGGGGAAACCGGGTTTGGCAAACGCGAATGTCACGTTCATGAACCGCTGTGACCTGCGGAAACGACGTCGTCGACGGCCGCTCCCACATAGGCGATTTCGGGGCTCTGAAGTGCGGGTTTCCGGATAGCGGAGAAGTTTTTCCCGACGAGCGCCCGGGGGCGGCGGTTCTGGCAGCATGTCGGGTCATGCGCAGACTTGCCGTGCTGGTGAACGGGCTGCCGGGAGCGGGGAAGAGCACGCTGGCCCGGGCGCTCGGCCGCGAACTCGGGCTGCCCGTGTTCTCCAAGGACGATCTCAAGGAGACGCTGGCCGACGTCCTCGCCAGGCCCGACGGCGTGGAGGCGAGGGAGTGGAGCAGGCGCCTCGGGATGGCCGCGGGCGAAAGCCTGTGGACGTTGCTGGCGAACTCCCCGCCGGGCGCGGTGCTGGAGAGCCCGTGGCTCGCGCCGCTGCGTCCCGTGGTGCTGGCCGGTCTCGACCGGGCGGGCGTCGCGCCGGCGGAGGTGCGGGAGGTCTGGTGCGAGGTGCCGCCCGGCGTGGCGAGGAGCCGGTACGAGCGCCGGGTGCGGCATCCGATCCACCATGACGCCGAGGTCGATGACGGGCGGTGGCGGCAGTGGGCGGCGGCGGCGCGGCCGCTCGCGCTGGGGCCGGTCATTTCAGTGGACACGTCGAAGAAGGTGAATATCGCCGAACTTGCACGTTCGTGTATGGCTCAGGAAGGATCTCCGGCGTGAAACGTCTGTGGTTATCAGCGGTCATTCTGGCGACGGGGATGACGGGAGTCGCCGAGGCCGCCGACGGCGTTCCCGGGGTCGACGTCAGCAACTGGACCGGTGACGTCGACTGGGAGAGCGTGTCCCTGGGCGGTGGGAAGTTCGCGTTCGTGCAGGCCACCGAGGGGGGCGACTACCGCAACCCGCGTTTCGAGACGCAGTTCGGCGGCGCTGCGGAGGCGGGGCTCTTCCGCGGTGCCTATCACTTTGCGCAACCGCACGAATCCGACGGGACAACTCAAGCCGACTATTTCCTTCAAAATGGCGGCGACTGGATCGGCGACGGCCAAACCCTGCCCGGGGTCCTCGATGTGGAGGACAATCCGTACAAAGACAAGAACGGCAAGAACTCCTGCTACGGCCTGTCGACGAAGGACATGGTCGGCTGGATCAAGGACTTCACCGTCCGATACCGCAGGGCGACCGGCCGGCACGTGATCATCTACACCACGGCGAGCTGGTGGCGGACCTGCACGGGAAACTCGGCCGCCTTCACGTCCAACCCCCTCTGGCTGGCCCGCTGGGGCAGCGAGCCAGGTGCGCTGCCGAAGAGCTGGAAGAGGCACACGTTCTGGCAGTCGGCGGAGAAGGGCGCGCTGGCCGGCGGCCAGAACGCGTTCAACGGCAGCGAGTCCCAGCTCAAGGCGCTGGCCAACCCGCCGGCCGAGGTGATGGTATCGGGCGAGGCCAGGAGCCGGACGTCGTACAGGGTCGTCGTGACGAACACGGGCCCGCACCCTGTCAAGGACATCAAGGTGTCGGGGCGCGCGTTCGGCGGGCAGCGGGTGGTCGAGGCGCCGGCGTGCAAGTTCAGCGGCACGGCGGTGTCGTGCCGGATCGAGGAGCTGCCGCGGGCGAAGAAGGTGTTGTTCGTGTTCACCACCAAGCCCAGGAAGGCGAAGGGCACGGTCGGCATGAAGGTCACCGTCGGTTCGGTGAAACTCACCCTGAAAGCGCGATAAGGCAGGATAAATCCCAAGTCCCGGTGTTAAAGGGGGTTTGGGATGAAGCGGCGGCTGGTTGTGGCGGTGGCGCTGATCCTGCTCACCGCCACGGCCTCGGTGCCGCTCGGCCTGTCCCTGCCGCCCAGGATCGTCCAGATCGCCTACGAGATCGAGCGGTACGGCATCGCGTACTCGTGGGGTGGCGGCCACGCCGAGGAGCCCGGCCCGTCGAAGGGCACCTGCAGGGGTTACCGGGGCAGGATCAAGCCCTGCCCGGCGGCCAGGACGCGCGGCCTCGACTGCTCGGGGCTGGCCCGATGGGTGTACGCGCTGGCGCACGGCAGGGACGTGCTGGGGCCGGGCAACACCGACGCGCACGTACGGAAGATGCGCCGGGTGAAGTCCCCGAAGCCGGGAGACCTAGCCTTCTTCGGAAAGATCACCAAAAAGACCGTCAAAACCCATCATGTCGGCATCTACCTGGGCAATGGAACGATGATGAACGCACCCGAGACCGGGGCGATCGTGCGCGTCGACGACATGGCCGAGAAGGAGGACTTCGCCGGCTTCTACCGCTACCGCCCGCCGCGTACGGTCCGGTGACGCGTGTGGCGGCCGGAAATTGAGAGACCCGGTGGCTAATGTGTGCGGCTATGGACAGGCGATGGGTCGGCCTCGACGGCTACGAGATCCTGCCGGCCATCCGGGCCGGCCGGCAGGTGTTGCGCGTGCGCAGGCACGGGTGCGTGATCGCCGACTGCACCTCGGTCGCGCAGGTGGCCAGGCTCGTCGATCTGGCCGACCTGTGCGAGGTCATCGAGCTGCCCGCCCGGCGCCGCGCACAGGTCCCCGCGGAGGCCGGAACAAGTTCGCATCAGGGCTGAGCGCCGTGTATGGTTACACCTGTCCGCAGCGCCGGACAGGCCCCTATAGCTCAGTCGGCAGAGCGTCTCCATGGTAAGGAGAAGGTCAACGGTTCGATTCCGTTTGGGGGCTCCCACCTTGACCAGCCATAACGCCCGACCCGCCAGATAGCGGGCCCGGGCGTTTCTCCTTGAGTGCGACGAAAATGCGATGACCTTGGACAGTCACGCGTCCCGCACTCGCCACTCAACCACCTCGCCGCACGGCGCGATCGGCGTCTTGCGGCTGTCACGGAACGGAGCGCGCTTGCGGTGACCTCGGCCAGCCGCCACTGGCCCCACTCCGGCAGGACGTGGGCGCGAAACAGTAGGCGTAGGTGCCGCGCGAGCGTACCCATCGGTCAAGGCCGCCGTGGACGGACGGGTCGACGCCGGCGTTCCGGCCGACGACGACGCCGGTCACCTGGTCGGGCCGGACACGGGCTCGGCGACGTCACGCGCCGGCCGCAACTCGTGCTGCACATCCACCAGCTCGGCAAGGAGCGGCCGTGAGCGTGCGGGTCCGCATCGACGAGGCGGCGCTGTGTCGCATGGCCCACCGGCATGACAGCCCGGTGGCGGTGGCCGCAGCGGCCCCCGAGGAACTACTCCGTTGAGCTGCGCGATCGTGCGGTTCGGAGGTCTTTGAGTTGCGTGAGCGGACCGGGATGATCGCCCGTGTCGCGACCAGCTCGGGGTGTGCACGACGACCGGGGAGGGTGAGGACTCCTGCGTGGTGCTGCGGCGCGGGCACGGCGGCCTGACCACTGAGTGCGAGGCCCGCGCTCGCGGGTGAGACGTTTCTGGGGCGCTGCGAGTGATGTGGTGGCGAGTGATGCGCCCTGCATGACAAAATGCTCACAATGTGGGTCAGAAGTGCCGTACTGGACTGTTCGGGTTTTCGGGATAAAAGGTGCTGGACGTCCTCGTGCGGTCGGACCGCTGTTTTGTGACACCTGTAGTCAAGTGAGGTATGAACGTGCTTGCTCGTACCAAGTTCACGGCCGTGGCGAGCGCCGCAGTGCTTGCGGCCGGGATCGTCTCCACGATTGCCGCTCCTGCCAGCGCGGCCGCCGTCGGCCCGTGTGGAAGCGGCTACAAGCTCGTGGGCACCTACAACATCAGCAAGGACGGGCAGAAGTACGGCGTCCTCGAGGTTCGGTGGAATGCCGGCACCGGGAAGAACTGCGCGTTGGCCTACGGCTCCGGATCGAACTATGGCCGAGCCGACTACAAGGCGGTGCGGATCCGATCGTCCGACAAGACGTCCTGGGCCGACACCGACTGGGGGAACTTCTCGAAGTACGCGGGTCCTGTCTATGTCGCCGCCAAGAACAAGTGCATCGATGTATCCGCCCACGTCGAAGGCAGGTCCGGGAAAAAGGGGTTCGTGTACAAGCGTGACGTCCACTGCGGATGACCAGCGCGGCGCTGTGGAGAGCGGGGCGGTGAAAGCGGTCGCCATGCCATAGCCCACGGCCGGGGCACTCGCTGGGCATCCGATGACGGGTGCCCAGCCTGTCCGTGGCCATGTGAAAGAGTCCCTTCACGGTCATGCTGGAGGAGTGGAGGAGAGCGGGGCAGAGGAGTTCGCGGTGACGATCTCGCAGGGGACTGGGGAGAACCGGAGGGACTGACCGGGCGGTGTGCGGGCCGCGCGCCGAGATGGCCACGCTGACCGAGCGACGCTCGGATGAGTCTCGGGCCGCGCGCCTCTCGTCGCACGGCACCTGGCGAGCGGTGGATCCGAGGTTCGTCCCCGAGCATGTCGGGCGCTCCGGATTTCGGTTGCCGGGGTTCCTGAGGCATACTGGAGAGACCCCGCCCGGTGGAGCGAGTTGCTGATGTGCTCGCCACGTCGGGTATTCTTTACGACGGCCGGTGTCGTTACCGGCTCAAAGGCGGAGTAGCTCAGTCAGGCAGAGCAAACGGCTCATAATCGTTGTGTCGCCGGTTCAAGTCCGGCCTCCGCTACTGCCCAATCCCAGGTCCACGGCCTGGGCACGGGTGTGTCCATGTCCCGAACGTAGAAAGGCACTCCCAAGTGGCTGCCACCGACGTTAGGCCGAAGATCACGCTGGCCTGCCAGGAGTGCAAGCACCGCAACTACATCACGCGGAAGAACCGGCGCAACGACCCGGATCGGCTTGAGCTGAAGAAATACTGCCCCAACTGCCGCTGCCACCGCGCGCACCGCGAGACCCGCTAGGTTCGCACCGGGCAGGGGCCTCGGCCCCCCACATACGCTCCATCGCACAGCCGGCGTCCCTTCGCAGGGCGCCGGTTCGTCGTGTCCGCCCCCGGCCCGCCACATGTGGCGCTGGCCCGTGGCCGGCTCGTGGCGTGCCCTTGAACACCTGCCGGCCGAAGCGGGAAACGGTGGCCTCGATCGTGCCGGGGTGGAAGAGGGCTGCTGGGGGCGGGGGCGGCACGGCAAAATCCGGGCCATCTCCCGCGACAGCCGAACGTTGTTCTGTTAGCGTCGCCCTCAGCAGCGCTCGGCTGGAGACGTACGAGGAGCCACTGATGGCCTTGAACCGTGACTTCGTGGGCCGGAGCTATCCGCCCAGCGCCCCATACGAGGTCAGCCGGGTGAAGATCAGGGAGTTCGCCACCGCGATCGGCGACAACAACCCTCTCTACCGCGACAAAGATGCCGCGCAGGCCGCCGGCTACCCCGACGTGATCGCGCCGCCGACGTTCCCGATCGTCTTCAGCCTGCAGAGCGGCGGGGAGGCGCTCGCCGATCCCGGCCTGGGGCTCAACTTCGCCATGGTCGTCCACGGCGAGCAGCGCTTCGAGTACGTACGTCCCGTCGTCGCCGGCGACGAGCTGGTCACGACCGCGACGATCACCGACATCCGCACCGCCGGCAGCAACGAGCTGCTGACCGTGCGCAGCGACGTGACGACCGTCGAGGGCGAGCCCGTCTGCGTCACCTACAACACGGTCGTCGAGCGCGGAGGGGCCGCCTGATGGCCGCCACGGTGAAGTACGACCAGGTCGAGGTCGGCCAGGAGCTCGCCCCGGTCGACTACCACGTGCGCCGCTCCAACCTGGTCATGTACGCCGGGGCCTCCGGCGACTTCAACCAGATCCACTGGAACGAGCGGTTCGCCAGGATGGTCGGGCTGCCCGACGTGATCGCGCACGGGATGTACACGATGGCGCAGGCCGGCCGGTTCGTCACCGACTGGGCGGGAGATCCCGGGGCGGTGGTCGACTACGGCGTGCGGTTCTCCTCGATGGTGGTCGTGCCCGATGACGACCAGGGCGCCACGATCACGGTCAGCGGCGTGATCGAGGAGAAGCTCGAGGACAAGCGGGTGGTCGTCGGGCTCGTCGCCAGGTCGGGGGAGGCACAGGTGTTGTCCAAGGCGCGTGCGGTGGTGCAGCTGACCTGAGCCTCGGCGGGCCGGGATGATAAGTCGGCCCGCTTTCGGGTACTCCGTGACGGTATGTCTGAAGCCGCGCGAGAAGTCTGGCCCACGGTCCGATCGATCCCCGTCTCCGCCGTCACCGACGCCAAGCCTCCTGGCCATCTCCGGCCCCCGCGCATCGAGGACGTGGCGGGCACCTCAGGCTCCGGCCGCGACACCGCGGGCGGCCCGGCGACCGGCTCTGGCACGGCAGCGACTGGTGTCGGCACGGCCGGGACCAAACCGCGCGGCACGCACGCACGCCAGAACCCCGCCGCCGAGCTGGGCTTCTCCGGCGACCCCGGCCAGCACGGCGACGACGAAGGCGACGGCATGCTGCACGCCCAGCGCACCTGGGACGCCTCGCTGGCCACCAGCCGCCTCGACGACCTGGGCGTCAACGCCGAGCGGCAGCGCGTCGAGACCGCGGACGTCACCACGAGCGTGGGCCTGCTCGTGGACGGCCGGCCCGAGGACGTGCAGCGGTGCGTGCAGTCGCTGATCGACCACACGAGGGCCCGCGTGCTCGCCCTCGACCTGGGCAACGTCGACGGCGCCGGCAACGTGCTGGACGACCTGGCCCGCCGCAGGCCCGACCGGATCGCCACCTGGCACGTCGCCGAGCGGCCGCACTGGCGCGGCGGCACCGCCACCTGGGGCGAGAGCCGGGCCAAGCTGCTGCGGCTCGACATGTCCGAGGTCCACGTACTGATGGAGACGACCACCGTGCTGCGCGGCGACGCGCTGACCCCGCTGATCGCGGCCATCACCGAAGGCGCCGTCGCGGCCGGCTGGTGGGGCGCGGAACCGCTCGGCGACGGCCATAACTGGCGCGAGGCAGGGCCGGGCCGGGTGCGGGCGCTCACCGGAGACCTCATGGCGGTACGCCGGTCGGCGGCGCTCGGAGCGCTGCCCGAGGACGCCCGTCACGGCACGAACGCCGACCTGGAACTCTCGCTCGCCCTGCACGGCACCCTGGTCGTGCCCCGCGACCGGCCACCCGTGGAGCGCCTCGGCCGGCACGACGTGCCCGACGACTATCTGGAGCGGGAGTCGCGGCGCAACTATGACGGGGTGCTCCGCCTCCTGCACGCCTCCGCCTGACGGTTCTGCGGGTCGGGCGCGGCGGGAGTCCCGCTGCGGCCCGTGCCCTGGCGGGAAACGTGCCGTCCGGCCGCCGTCAGCGCCGGTTCGGGGCGCAGCGGCGGTCTGTCGGGCGGATCGCCCGTTAGTAAGCTGTGGGCCCATGGAGATGCTCGCGCCGTACACCACGTTGGGCCTGGGCGGGCCCGCCCGCGATTTCGCCGAGGCGTCCACGGCGGAGCAACTCGTCTCCCTGGTGGCCGAGGCCGACAGGAACGCCGTGCCCACGCTGGTGCTCGGCGGGGGCAGCAACGTCGTGGTGGCCGACGAGGGTTTCGACGGGCTCGTCATCAAGGTCGCCACCGAGGGCGTGTCCGTTTCGCGCGACGGCGAGCAGGTGCTGGTCACCGTCGAGGCGGGCGAAGACTGGGACCCGCTGGTCGCCCGCGCCGTGGCTGAGGGCTGGTCGGGCCTCGAGTGCATGTCCGGCATCCCGGGGCAGGTCGGTTCGACCCCCATCCAGAACGTCGGCGCGTACGGCCAGGAGGTCGCCCAGACCATCAGGTGCGTGCGCGCCTACGACCGGCGCACCCGGCAGGTGGTCGACCTGGAGGCGCGGCAGTGCGGCTTCTCCTACCGCGACAGCGTCTTCAAGCGGGATCTGGCGCGGCACGTGGTGCTCGCGGTGACGTACGCGCTGGACGTCTCCGAGTTGTCCGGCCCGCTGGCGTACGCGGAGCTGGCCGGCCGGCTGCGGGCCGAGCCGGAGGGCCGGGTGCCGCTCGCCCGGGCGCGTAAGGCGGTCCTGGAGTTGCGGCGGGCCAAGGGCATGGTGCTCGACCCGGGCGACCCCGACACGCGCAGTGCCGGGTCCTTCTTCACCAACCCGGTCCTGACGGCCGAGCAGGCGGAAGCGCTGGCGGCGCGCGCTCCCGGCCACCCGCAGTGGGACATGCCCGACGGATCGGTCAAGGTGCCCGCCGCCTGGCTGATCGAGCAGGCCGGCTTCCCGAAGGGTTACGAGCTCGGACCCGTACGCATCTCGACCAAGCACACGCTGGCCCTCACCAACCCCACGGGGAGCGCCACCACCGCCGACCTGCTGGCGCTGGCCAGGCACGTGCGCGACGGGGTGCGGGAGAAGTTCGGGGTCACGCTGGTCAACGAGCCGGTGCTGGTCGGCTGCGCCCTCGGGGAATAGCGGCCCGATCTGGTCTGTTATGGTGTCTCGGAGTTACCGAAGGGGAGTAGTCCCAATCGTGTGATCGACACACTGGCGCTTCACCGCGCCCGGTCGCACGGGCCTCACACGGGCGGACGAGACCTTCGGCCTGGCAGCCATGCGACAAGTCGCTGCCGGGCCGAAGCCGTGCCCGCATCTCCCCGGGTTCTCGCTTCCGGCCCGGTCGCGCGGAAGAGGACCGTTGGAAGCGTTCTGGATCAGTCTCGGCGTCATCTTCGTGGCCGAGCTCGGTGACAAGAGCCAGCTGATGGCGATGACGTTCGCGACCCGCTTCAAGATGTGGCCCGTGCTCCTGGGCATCACCATCGCCACGACCGTCGTGCACCTGTTCAGCGTCGCCGTGGGCGGCCTGATCGGCGACGCCCTGCCGACGACGGCCATCTCCGTGGTGGCCGGGCTGGCCTTCCTCGGGTTCGCGGTGTGGACGTTGCGCGGTGACGAGCTGACCGAGGACGAGGCGCAGAAGGCCCGGCGCACCACCAGGAACGCCCTGATCGCGGTGACGGTGGCGTTCTTCCTGAGCGAGCTGGGCGACAAGACGATGCTGGCCACGATCACGCTGGCGACGCAGCACGGCTGGGTCGGCACCTGGATCGGCTCGACGGTCGGCATGGTGGCGGCGGACGCGCTGGCCATCGTGGTGGGCCGGCTGATGGGCAGGCACCTGCCCGAGAAGGTCATCAGGTACGGCGCCGCCGCGGCGTTCGCGGTGTTCGGCGTCGCTCTCCTGGTCGAGCCGCTCCTCTGAGGCTGTCGTGTCCCTGGCCGGGCCGCCCACGGAAGGCGTGTCCCCGGCCGAGCCGCCCCCGGAAGCTACGGTGCCAGCAGCGACCGCCGGTGGGCCGCCGCGGCCGCCTCGCCCCGGGTGGTCACGCCCAGCTTGGCCAGGATGTTGGACACGTGCACGCTCACCGTCTTCGCCGAGATGAACAGCTCGGCCGCGATGTCCCGGTTGGTGCGGCCCTGGGTGACCAGGCGCAGCACCTCCAGCTCGCGGGGCGTCAGCAGCTCCGACTGTTCCTGCCCCTGCGAGAGCCGGCCCACCCGGCGGGACAGCGCCTCGATCTCCTCGACGAGCGGCGTCGCGCGCAGCGCCTCGGCCAGCGGCAGCGCCGTCTTCAGCCGTGCGGCCGCCCCCTCGCGGTCGCCGCCGCGCGCCACCACGGTGGCCGCCTGCAGCAGCGCCATGGCCTGGTTGTGCGGGCGGTGGAGGCGCTCCCAGGCCGCCGCCGCGGTGTCGAACTCGCCCCAGTACGACAGCCGGTACGCCTCCACGACCGGCCCGATGGCCGACAACTCGGCCGCGACCTCGGCGGCCTGCCGGCGCACGGCGGCGATCCCCTCGGCGCCGGGCTCGGTGGTCTCGGCGGCGTCGCAGACCGTGCGCAGCAGGGAGAGCAGCCGCCAGCCGAGCATGGCCTTGCTCCACTGCTGCGGACGTGACAGCACCCGCTCGGCCACGCCCAGGGCGGCACCCGGCTCGCCCTTGGCGAGGTGCCAGCGGATGTGCAGGCGGGCGTTGTGGGTGACGTCCTGGACGAACTCCTCCGGGCGCTGCTTCAGCAGGCCGATCTCCGACAGGATGCCCTCGACCAGCTCCAGCTCGCCCCTGGCCAGCGCGATGTCGGCGCGCACCCGCAGCAGGGCGTACCGGGTGCGCAGGACGGGCCCGTGGCCGAGCGCGGTTTCGACGACCTCGACGGCCTCGTCCCAGCGGCCGAGCGACTCCAGCACCTCGGCCCGGTTGTTCAGGATGAACAGGCCGCTGCCGCGCAGCCTGCCGTACTGCTTGGCGAGCCGCCAGCCGTCCTCCGCCATGCGCAGGGCCTCGTCGTCGCGGCCCGTGTCGGTCAGGGCGTCAATGTTGTTGCCCATGGCCCTGGTGATGATGCGGCCGGCGTTCGCCGCCCTGCCGAGCTCCAGGGCCTGCTCGTTGACCATGATCGTGGACTCGAGCTCGCCGTTGAGCGAGTGGCCGAGCGCCAGGTTCATCAGCAGGTCGGCTTCGAGGCTGCGTTCGCCGTGCTCCCTGACCAGCCGCAGGCCGTCGGCGATCAGCTCGCTCGCCTCGCCGATCGCGCCTCTCAGCATGAGGTGGCGGCTCAGCGGCGTGACGACCTCGGCCCAGTCGACGCTGTTCTCGGGGACGAGCCGCAGCGCGTGCCTGAGGTCGTCGAGGACGCCCGGATGTCCTTTGCTGTTCTTGATGCCGGCCCGCCGCACGATCAGCTGGGCCACCCGCGCCGGCTCCGCGGCCTCGTCCAGCTCGCACAGCGCGCCCTTGACGAACTTGAGTGCCGCGTCGACGTCGCCGCCGGCGTTGGCGGCCTCGGAGGCCCGTTCCAGCACGGCGGTGTGGTCGGCGCCGATGAGCTCGGCCGCGTCGGGCACGCGGTCCCACAACATGAGGACGCGTTCGAGCAGGGGGACGGCCTCGGTGTAGGCGTACGCCTTGAACGACTTCTGCGCCGCCTCCCATGCGGAGATCAGCGCCCACTGGTCGTTGCGGGCGCCGTACCAGTGGTGGGCCAGCTCGACTGCGGCGCGGCCGGGCGGGACCAGCCTGCGGTCCTTGGAGATCTCCTCGGCGTACCTGGCGTGCAGCCGCTGGTGCTCGCCGGGCAGCAACTCGTCGTGGACGGCCTCGCGGATCAGGGAGTGGCGGAAGACGTAGGCGCGGTTGTCGGCGATCTGCAGCACGTTGCCCGCGATCGCGGGGCGCAGCGCGGTCTCCAGGTCGATGTCGGACAGGCCGCTCACGGCGGCCAGCAGGGCGTGGCTGACCCTGGTGCCGCCCGCCGCGGCGACGCGGAGCAGGCGCTGGGTCTCCTCGGGCAGGCGTTCGACGGCGCTGAGGATGAGGTCCTGCATGGAGTCGGGGACCGTGCAGTCATCGCCGCCGTCCAGCAGGGCCTCGACGAACAGCGGGATGCCCTCGCTGCTCTCGTAGACCTTCTGCACCTTGGCGTACTGGGGGATCTCGCCGAGGATGCCGGTCATCTGCTGGGCGACCTCGTCCCTCGACAGGCGGGGCAGGTCGAGCCGGTGCACGCCGTTGACCCGGCCCAGCTCGGCCAGCACGGGCCTGAGCGGGTGCTGGCGGTGCAGGTCGTCGGAGCGGTAGGTCATGACGATGAGGACCTGCGGCGTGTGCAGGTTGCGGCTGAGGAAGGCGATGAGGTCGCGGCTGGACCGGTCGGCCCAGTGGATGTCCTCGATGACGAGGATGGTGGGGCGGCCGGCCGCGAGGCGTTCGAGCAGGGTGAGGAACTGCTCGAAGAGCCTCGCACGGCCGGCGTCGGTCTCGCCGTCGCCGTTGAACTCCCCGAACTCGGGCAGCAGCCGGGCGAGATCGCGTTCGGCCCCGTCGGGCAGCAGCCCGGTCACCGTGCCGGGCCCCCGCTCCCTGACGAGCTGCCGGAGCGCGGCGGTGAAGGGCGCGTAGGCCAGGCCTTCCGTGGACAGCTCGACACAGCCGCCGTACAGCACGTGCGCGCCTCCGGCGGCGCAGTGCTCGGCGAAGCGGTGGACGAGCCGGGTCTTGCCGACCCCGGCCTCACCGCCGATGAGGACGGCCGTCACCGTGCCCTTGAGCGCCTCGTCGAACGTCTCGGAGAGGGCCTTCAGCTCCTCTTGCCGCCCGACGAAGACGGGACTGACCGATCGTCCCCGCATGTCATCCAGCATGTCATGCCTTATCGGTTGTTTTCGACGTCTTTACGCTCGTTCATGGTGGTACGTAGGCCCGGCCACGAGGGAGGATGTGGCCGGGCACTCGTGGGGCGGTCATGAGGAGCGGCGCTTGCCGAAGATGGAGCGGCGCCCGGTCTTGTTCGCCCGCTCCGCCTCGCGTACGCGCCGGTGCTCGGCGGCCGTCCTGCGCAGCTCGCTGGCGTGGCTCTTCATGAGCTCGTACTCGATCTCGGGATTCACGGTGTCTCCTGCTTTTTCGTGCTTCTTCTTGACACCTTCAAGACTCGTGCTAAGGCCCCGCCCGCCACATCGGGTGGATGCCTTATCTCTGGCGCGCGGACACGCCAGGCGTACCTAGGACCTGGGGCACGATCGCCCTAAGGTGGTCCGGTTTGGAGCTGGCGGCCCTGGTCGGCGATGCTGTGATGGTGTCAACTGTGACTACCTCGCTCACGGACGTCGCTTCGTCCGACACCGCGTTGCGAGCATTCCTGCACGGCCTGCCCGGTGTCGACCGGGTCGGCGCGGACCAGCGGGCGGCGATGCTGGGCACCCGTTCGATCAAGACCACGGCCAAGGCGCGGGCCATCGACCTGGCCATCTCGATGGTCGACCTGACCACGCTGGAGGGGGCCGACACGGCCGGCAAGGTGCGCGCGATGTGCACCAAGGCCGTGCGGCCCGGCGGCGGCGCGCCCGAAGTGGCGGCCGTCTGCGTCTATCCCGACCTCGTCCCTGTCGCGGTCGAGGCGCTCGGCGGCGCCGGGGTCAAGGTCGCCTCGGTGGCGACCGCGTTCCCGAGCGGCCGCTCCTCGCTCGAGGTCAAGGTCGGCGAGACCGCGGCCGCGGTGGCGGCGGGCGCCGACGAGATCGACATGGTGATCGATCGGGGGGCGTTCCTGTCCGGCCGCTACATGAAGGTGTACGACGAGATCGTCGCGGTGAAGGCGGCCTGCGGGCCCGCCCACCTGAAGGTGATCCTGGAGACCGGAGAGCTGGCCACCTACGACAACGTCCGGCGGGCGTCCTGGCTGGCGATGCTGGCCGGCGCCGACTTCATCAAGACCTCGACGGGCAAGGTGTCGCCGGCGGCGACCCCGCCGGTGACGCTGATCATGCTGGAGGCGGTGCGCGACTTCCGCGACGCGACCGGCCGCCAGGTGGGGGTCAAGCCGGCCGGCGGCATCCGCACCACCAAAGACGCCATCAAGAACCTGGTGCTGGTCAACGAGACGGCCGGCGACGACTGGCTGACGCCGGAGTGGTTCAGGCTGGGCGCGTCGTCGCTCCTCAACGACCTGCTCATGCAGCGCCAGAAGCTGGCCACCGGCCGCTACGCCGGCCCCGACTACTTCACCCTGGACTGATGATGGCGATCTTCGAGTACGCCCCCGCGCCCGAATCGCGCGACGTCGTCGACATCAAGCCGTCGTACGGACTGTTCATCGACGGCGAGTTCGCCGACGGCTCCGGCACCCCCTTCAAGACCATCAACCCCGCGACCGAGGAGAAGCTGGCCGAGGTGGCCACGGCGACCTCCGACGACGTCGACCGGGCCGTGCAGGCCGCGCGCAAGGCGTTCGGGGTCTGGAGCGCGCTGCCCGGAGCTGAGCGGGCGAAATACCTGTTCAGGATCGCGCGCATCATCCAGGAGCGCGCTCGCGAGCTGGCCGTGCTGGAGTCGCTCGACAACGGCAAGCCCATCCGCGAGTCGCGCGACGTGGACGTGCCGCTGGTCGCGGCCCACTTCTTCTACTACGCGGGGTGGGCCGACAAGCTGGCTCACGCGGGGTTCGGCGGAGCCCGTCCGCTCGGCGTGGCCGGGCAGGTCATCCCGTGGAACTTCCCGCTGCTCATGCTGGCCTGGAAGATCGCTCCCGCGCTGGCCTGCGGCAACACGGTGGTGCTCAAGCCGGCCGAGACGACGCCGCTGACCGCGCTGGCCTTCGCCGACATCTGCCGCCAGGCCGACCTGCCGCCGGGCGTGGTCAACATCGTGACCGGCGCGGGCGAGACCGGCGCCGCCGTGGTGGGCCACCCCGACGTGAACAAGGTGGCCTTCACCGGCTCCACCGAGGTGGGCCGGATCATCGCGCGCGCGGTCGCGGGCACCGACAAGAAGCTGACCCTCGAGCTGGGCGGCAAGGCCGCCAACATCGTGTTCGAGGACGCCGCCGTCGACCAGGCCGTCGAGGGCATCGTCAACGGCATCTTCTTCAACCAGGGCCACGTGTGCTGCGCCGGGTCGCGGCTGCTGGTGCAGGAGTCCGTCCACGAGGAGGTGCTGGAGTCGCTGCGCAGGCGGCTGAGCACGCTCAGGCTGGGCGACCCGCTCGACAAGAACACCGACATCGGCGCGATCAACTCGGCCGAGCAGCTCGCGAAGATCCGCTCGCTGAGCGACCTCGGCGAGAGCGAGGGCGCGCGGCGCTGGTCGCCCGCCTGCGAGCTGCCGGACAAGGGTTTCTGGTTCCCGCCCACCGTCTTCACCGGGGTCGCGCAGTCGCACAGCATCGCCAGGGACGAGATCTTCGGTCCCGTGCTGTCCGTGCTGACCTTCCGCACGCCCGCAGAGGCCGTCGAGAAGGCCAACAACACCCCGTACGGGCTGTCCGCCGGCATCTGGACGGAGAAGGGCTCGCGCATCCTGTGGATGGCCGACCGGCTCAGGGCCGGGGTCGTCTGGGCCAACACGTTCAACAAGTTCGACCCGGCCTCGCCCTTCGGCGGCTACAAGGAGTCCGGGTACGGCAGGGAAGGCGGGCTGCACGGGCTGGAGGCGTACCTCGATGTGTGAGCGTGACCAACCGGGCCGCGGGCCCGGCTCCAGGTGCGGGCTGCGCCGCGCCCGCCGCGCGCAGTCCACGGACGGGCACGCCTTCGCCAGGGTCGGACGCCCCGTGCGCACCGGCTGGTTCGCCCACCGCTGCGGCGTGAGCCGGTGCGGCCAGGTCTTCGTGCAGGTCCAGATGTCGCAGGAGTCCACGTGGAGGGGGCGCGGCGATGAGTAGGTTGTCCGTCAGAAAGACCTACAAGCTGTACATCGGAGGGGCGTTCCCGCGCTCGGAGAGTGGGAGGTCCTACCCGGTGACCTCGGCCAAGGGCGACTTCCTCGCCAACGCTTCGCGCGCCTCGCGCAAGGACGCCCGCGACGCCGTGGTGGCTGCCCGCAAGGCGTTCCCCGGCTGGTCGGGCGCCACCCCCTACAACCGGGGGCAGATCCTCTACCGCGTGGCCGAGATGCTGGAGGGCCGGCGCGGCCAGTTCGTCGAGGAGCTCGGCGGCGGCAAGCGGGCGGCGGCCGAGCGGGTCGACGTGACGGTCGACCGGCTGGTCTGGTACGCGGGATGGTCCGACAAGATCGCCGCCGTGCACGGCGCGGCCAACCCGGTGGCGGGCCCCTACTTCAACCTGTCGTCGCCCGAGCCGACCGGCGTGGTGGCCGCGGTGGCGCCCGCCGATCCGCTGCTCGGGCTGGTGTCGGTGGTCGCCCCGGTGATCGTCACCGGCAACACGTGTGTGGTGGTGGCCTCGGAGCCGTCCCCGCTCGCGGCGATCACCCTGGCCGAGGTGCTGGCCACCTCCGACCTGCCGGGCGGGGTGGTCAACATCCTCACCGGGTCGCAGGCCGAGCTGGCTCCCTGGCTGGCCGCTCACATGGACGTCAACGGGCTCGACCTGACCGGAGTCGACGACGCCGACCTCGCGCTGCGGTGCGAGCAGGCGGCGGCGGAAAACCTCAAGCGCGTGCTGCGGCCCGCGCCGGAGGAGTGGACGGCGGACCCCGGGCTCGGGCGGATGACCCGGTTCCTGGAGACCAAGACCGTCTGGCACCCGATCGGCATCTGAATCCCACAACGTCCCCCGGTCCAGGCCGGGGGACGTTGTGGTCCCCACGGGGCCGCCGGAAGGGCCGGCCGTCAGAAACCGAGACCCGGCGGGCGAAGCGGCGGGTGGGCGGCCTGCAACTGGGCCGCCAGGCCGAGCAGATGGGGCTCGCCGCCGGGCGGGGCGACGATCTGCACCGCGATGGGCAGCGCGGTCGAATGCGTGGCGATCGGCACGGTGATCGCGGGCCAGCCGCACATGTTCCACGCGCCGGTGGCGGGGGCGTACCTGACGTTGGTCACCGTGTTGCGCACGAAGCCGCGCCTGCCCCAGCGGTCGGCCATGGGCGGGATCGCGGCCAGGGCGGGCATGATCATGGCGTCGGCGTTGCCGAACCACTGGTCGGCGCCGTAGCCGCTCCAGCGCTCGCGACCGCTCGCGCCGTCCAGCTTGAGCGCGCCGAGAGCCCGGCCCGCGCGGCTCAGCGCCCGCGTACGCCGCTCCAGCCGGCCCCTGTCCAGGCCGTCCGCCGCAGCCGCGGTCCTGACCAGCCACGCCGCGACCGACGCCGGGCCCAGCCAGCCGGGCAGCTTGCGGGTGTGCTCGACCACCGTGTGCCCGGCCACGCGCAACGTCTCGCTCGCCGCGCGTACGGCGGCCTGGAACTCCTTGTCCACGGTCAGGCCCGCGGGCAGCGGCTGAGAGGCGTAGGCCACCCGCAGGTCGAACGGCTCCGGGCCGTCGGAGGGCGGCTGCGGCTCCCACACCTTGTCGTCGTCGGCCCAGACCGAGCGCAACATGGGCGGGCTCGGCTCCTCCCGCCGCCCCGACCGCCACGCCTGGGCCAGCGACGGGTCCCCGGCCAGCACCGACAGCGCCAGCGCCAGGTCCGGCGCCGTACGGGCCAGCGGGCCGTTCTCGCACAACCGGTCCCAGTCGTCGGAGGGCGGCGGCACCAGCCCGGTGCCCGGCTTGATGCCCAGCACCCCGCAGCACGCCGCCGGGATGCGTACCGAGCCCATGCCGTCGTTGCCGAGTGCCAGCGGCACCATGCCGGCAGCCACGGCCGCGGCGCTGCCCGCCGACGAGCCACCGGGCGTGCGCGCCAGATCCCACGGGTTGCGCGCGATGCCGTAGGCGCTGTCGCCGAACGCGACCAGCCCCAGCTCGGGCAGGTTCGTCAGGCCGACGACCACCGCACCCGCCGCGCGCAGGCGCGCCACCGTCTCGTGATCCTGCCGCGCGGGCACGTCCGGCGTCGCCCTGGACCCGGCGCGCATGGCCGTGCCGGCCACCTCCAGGTTGTCCTTGACCGCCACCGGCACGCCGGCGAGCGGGAGCTCCGCGAGGTCGCGCCGCTTCTGCAACTCCCGTGCCTCGTCCAGCGCCTGCTCGCGGACCAGCCGGAACGCCCGTAATCTGGGATCTCGCTCCGAGATGGCGTGGAGATGCTCCTCGACGACCGTCGCGGCCGTGACGTCCCCGCGCCTGACGGCCGTCGCGATCTCGACAGCGGACCTGCCTGCCCACAACATGACTAGAGTGTGCAGCTTTTCCCATGCGGTTGCGAGTCTGATTAGAGTCGGTACGCGTGAACGGACCGTCTCTCGCCCGCCGCCAGCGCTCCCTCGGTGACCCCTCGGCCGAATATCCGCTGTTCCCGCCGCTGACCCGGGGCTGCCCTCGGACCAGCACCGCCGAGATCGCCTATCCACTCGACGTCGACTACGACTACGACCAGGTCGACCCGGGCCTCTTCGCGCAGGAGCCGGGCGCCGACATCGCCCGCTGGTCGCCGCTCCTGCCGCCGCTCGGGGCGCCCACGCTGGGGGAGGGCGGGACACCGCTGGTGGCGTTCGACGGCGTGCACGTCAAGGACGAGTCGCGCAACCCCACCTGGTCGCACAAGGACCGCCTCAACCGGGTCGCCGTCAGCGCCGCCCTCGCCTCGGGCGCGCCCGGCATCGTCGTGGCCTCCTCCGGCAACCACGGCGCCTCCGCCGCCGCCTACGCGGCCAGGGCCGGGCTGCGCGCGATCGTGCTGACCTCCGCCGCGTCGCCGCCCGCCGTCCAGGCGTTCGCACGGGCGTACGGGGCCAAGGTCGTGTCCGTGCCCGTCGAGGCGCGCTGGCCGCTGCTGCGCGAGGTCGTCGACCGGCTCGGCTACCACCCCGTCAGCAACCAGACCGTGACGCACACCGGGCACCCGTTCGGGCCCGAGGGCTACAAGACGATCGCGTACGAACTGTTCCGGCAGCTCGGGCGGCCGCCCGCGGCCGTCTTCGCGCCCACCGGCTACGCCGAGCTGCTCTACGGGGTGTGGAAGGGGTTCACGGAGCTGCGGCGGCTCGGGGTCGCCGAGACCCTGCCGCGGATGTTCTCCTGCGAGACCGCCGCGGGCGGCCCCCACGCCAGGGCGCTGGCCACCGGTGCGCCCGCCGCGATCGTCGAGCTCGGGCGGAGCGACGCGTACGGCATCGCCGGGCCGGTCGGCGGGCACCGCGGGGTGCTGGCCGTGCGGGACAGCGGCGGTGAGGCGGTGCTGCTGACCGACGAGGAGCTGCGCGCCGCGCAGCGCGACCTGGCCGGGCAGGGGATGTGGCAGGAGCTGTCGGGGGCGGCGGGCGTGGCCGGTCACCGGCGGCTCGGGCGTGACTTCGACGGGCCCGTGGTGTGCATCGCCACGTCGAGCGGGTTCAAGGACGTGGGGGTGGGGTCCGAGAGTTTCCCCGCCGTTCCCGACCCGACCCTGGACGACCTCATGGACTGACGGCTTGGGCTGCGGGATCGGGCCCATGCGGTGATCGTCGCGTACGAGGCGAGGCCCGTACGCCTGGCGACCACTCACGCTGGACCCGTGCGACGCGTCAACTTCGGTGCGCGACGGCGGCGGCGACCATCTCGGTCGTCGGCGACTCCATGACGTCGACGAGCCGCCCGTCGCTGAGGACGAGAACCCGGTCGGCGCGGGAGGCCGCGGCGGGGTCGTGGGTGACCATGATGACGGTCTGCCCCAGGGCGTCGACCAGGAGACGCAGCAGGTCCAGGAGCTCCCGTCCGGACCTGGTGTCGAGGTTGCCCGTGGGCTCGTCGGCGAAGACCACCTCCGGGTTCGCCACCAGCGCGCGGCAGACCGCCACCCGTTGTTGTTGCCCGCCGGACAACTCGTGCGGCCGGCGATGGACGTGATCGGCGATACCGGTCCGGTTCACCAGCTCCTCCACCCAGCCTGGCCGCGCCTTCGTCCTGGCCAGCCGCAGCGGCAGCTCGATGTTCTCCTTCGCGGTGAGCGCGGGCAGCAGGTTGAACGCCTGGAAGACGAACCCGATCCGCTGCCCGTGCAGCCGGGACAACCCGGCCCCTGTCAACGTCGTGATGTCGGTGCCCCCCACGCTGACCGATCCCGACGTGGGGCCGGTGAGCCCGGCGGCGCACTGCAGCAGCGTGGTCTTGCCCGAGCCCGACGGCCCCATCACCGCCGTGAAGGAGCCGCGGGCGAAGTCGTGGCTGACCCCGCGCAGCGCGGTCACCGCCGAGGGGCCCGCGCCGTACACCTTGCCGACGCCGTCGAGGCGCACCGCCGGCGCGAAGCCGTCGTTCTCGCCGGATCGTGTCCCGTTCATGCCAGGCCCTGCCTTTCGTTCTTCACGGCCACGCGGATGACCAGCAGCGATCCCGCCACAGCGGCCAGGAGCGCGCCGCCGCCGAGTGCGGCCAGCCAGCCGAAGGGAATGAACGACGATGTCGCGGCCGGCCCGCCGGGCTCGCCCGCGGCGTGCACGAGGGTCATCCAGGCGGTCGTGACCAGGGCGAGGACGAGGACGGGGACGATCGCGAGCGTGCTCTCCCAGCAGGCCATCCGCATCACCTGGCTCCGCCGCATGCCGAGGTGCCGCATGCCGGCGAACTCCCGCCTGCGGTCCACGAGCGCCAGGCACAGGTTGTTGACCGCGGCCACCAGGCAGAACAGCGCGACCAGGACGGACACGGACGGCATGAGGCGATTCTTCGCGGCGTTCGCCTCGCTCTTGCGCCACATGTACTCCTGCCTGGTGAGGGACTCGACGGCCGAGCGGGCGTCCACGACCCTTCCCGGGCCGGCCCCGCGCACGTAGATCCGCTCGTGCAGCTCCGACGACAGGTGGGTGCCGGCGAGGGCTCCGGCGGGCAGGAGCATCTCGCTGATCTCGGGAGCGTCGGTGTAGACCGTCCTCACCGTGAAGGAGGAGTCCACGGCCGCTCCGGGGAAGCGGACGCGCAGCCGCGACCCGAGCCCGGCCCCGTGACGAGCGGCCAGCGAGTCGCTGATGGCGACCTCGCGCGCGCCCAGGTCGCGCGGCGGCCGACCGCGTACGGACAGGTCAAGGACCTGGGCGATGTCGCCGGTGACCATGGTCGCGAAGAGGGGCGGCGGGCTCTGGTCCGGCGGCCGGCGCTCCGCCGGCTCTGCCGCCGGCCCGGCCGCGGACACGGCCGCCGGTACCGAGCCGACGCCGACCGCGGCGGACGTGCCGTCTCGTGCCAGGACGCGGCGCCGTAGGTCTTCCGACAGCGCGCCGGCTCCGGCGACGGGCTGCAGCACGTGGTCGGCACGGATGTCCTTGACGGCCGCCGCGGCCACTTTCCAGTTGTAGAAGAGTTGCGTGCTCATGACCACGCCCACCAGCGTCACGCCGAGCGCCAGCGACGCCACCGCGCCGCCGTACCTGCGGTGGTTGAAGACCACGCCGGAGACCGCGAGGTAACCGCTCACCCGTGACGCGCGGGCGACGCCGGGCCGTACCAGCCTTCCCGCGACCAGCACGCCCCACGGCGCGAGCAGCCCGACCGCGGCGACGGACAGGCCCAACGTGGCGAACTGGAGGAGCATCAGGCCGGGCCCGTCCAGCGCGAACAGGTCCCACAGAAGGGCCACGGACAGGCCGCCGGCGCCTGCCAGCAGCGTCAGTCCGGTCACCAGCCGGCCCGTGCCGAGCCGCCGGCCCTCCGCGGGAGCCTCACCCAGCGCGTCGCCAGGACGGACGCGCAGCGCATGGCGTACCGAGATCAGGCTCCCCGCCAGGGCCATGGCCAGGGTGAGCGCGAGCATCCACACCATGGGCTCCGGGCGGTAGCCGATCTCGAACGCCACGCTGAGCGCACCGGAGTCGCGGAAGCGCGCCGCGACGGCGGGAGCGACGAGCATGCCGAGCGGGACCGCCACGGCGGTGGCCACGACCGAGAGCAGCACTCCTTCGGCGATGAGCATGCGGCTGATCTGCCAGGGCCGGGCACCGATGGCCCGCAGGACGGCGATCTCCGTGCCGCGGCGCCGGATCGACACTCCGATGGCGGCGGCGATCATGCCGGTCGAGACCAGGGCCGTGATCCACACCGTGAACCACAGGGTGTTGAACCCGCCGGCGGGGGACACGAGGTTGTTCTCCTGCCCGCCGCGGTCCGCGCCGACGGCGACGGTCATGACCCGCGGGCCGTTCGCGTTGTACGGCTCGACCGCCCGCGCCACGGCCGCTCGCAGCGCCTCCGTTCCGACACCGGTCCGGGGGAGGACCCCGAGCGTGTCGGCGCCGCGCCGGCCCCCGAGCAGCTCCGCGACGCTGTCGTCGGAGAAGAACAGCGCCGACTGGAAACGCAGGGCCGGGCGGGCCGCGGCCACGCCGACCACTTCGTGGGGACGGACGGTTCCCGCCACCGTGATCTCAACCCGGTCCCCGGCTCCGACCCGTGCGGCGGCGGCCACCCGCGTGTCGACCACCACCTCGCCAGGGGCCAGGGGCGGCCGGCCGTGCCGCAGCTCGAACGGCGTCAGCCGGGCACTCGACCAGCCATGTCCCCACGGCCACGGGTTCTGGTCTCGGGGCACCCGTACCGGAGTCCCGAGAACGGACAGCCCGGCGGGGAAGCTGTGCTCGGGAACCGTCGCCGCCACCTCCGGGAGCGCCTGCACCGCTGCGACCAGTCCGGGCGAAATCGCCCCTCCGGCCGTGCCGACCACCAGCGGGACGTCCGCGTACCGCTCCACCGGGGCCTTCTGCCGGTCCGTGGTGTCGACGACGAACCACAGAGCTCCGACAGCGGTGGCCGCGACGACCAGCGTGATCAGCGTGCCGACCAGACTCTCCGGATGCCATCTCAGCGTCCGCCACGCAAGCCACGTCATCCCGCGCCACCTCGCGCTCGTCGATCCACGCGTCCAGCGTCTCGCTCTCCCTGGCGTGGTTCTTCGTCTGCGGGGAGGATCGCCGTGTCAGACCCGGGTCACTCCGGACAGGCCGGAGAGGACCGTGGTACCGCTTCGGAGGATCTGACGGTCTGACGCCGCGGTTCGGCGGGCGGCCGTGTTCACCTCCTGAGCCACACCCGGAGGGGGCCGATCGGGGTGAAGCCGTGGCTCAGGGCGGCCTCCGGGTCGCTCTCGTAGCCGACCAGGGGGCGGCCGGGGAACAGGGAGGCCGCCATGGCGACCGTGCCCGCCCACGCGGCGTTCAGGTCGCAGCCGGAGGCGAACACGTTGGAGACGCCCGCCACCGCACCGCTCGCGGTGAGCACCGAGCCGCAGACGATCTCACCGTCGATCCGGCCGCACAGGATCTCCACGTGGTCGAGGAGCGAGGCCGGGAAGAGGCCGTGTACCTCGCCGAAGGCCGTCCGCTCCCAGTCGGCGAGCGTGGCCGCGTCGCCGACGACCTCCCACCCGATTCCCGCATCCGGGCGCTGCCGGGCCGCCGGGCCGGTACGGGCGGGAGCGGAACGCCACAACCACTGGGCTTCGAACAGCACGTCGAAGCCGGGCAGGTCGAGGGTGGCGAAACTGTCCTTGACCGAGGCGCCGGGGCCGGAGTCGATGCGGTCGAGCACGTCGGCCGCCGTCGCGGCGGGAGAGAGGGTGACGGCGTCCGGATAGAAGAGCGGGGTCCTGACGGCGTTCGTCCAGGCCCTGCCCGTGAACGTGCCGGGAGAACCGTGGACGCGGCACATCAGGTCGCACCACTCGGCGTTGTCCCGAACCGCCTCCGCCAGCCGGTCGATCACGCTCTGCTCCTCTTCGTGCGTCTGGTCGGTGGCGCGGTGAGCGGGTCCTCGGGCCACGGGTGCTTCGGGTAGCGGCCGCGGAGTTCGGCGCGTACGGACCGGTAGCCGTCCCGCCAGAACGACGCCAGGTCCGCCGTGACCGCCACCGGCCGGCCCGCCGGGGAGAGCAGGTGCACCAGGACCGGCACACCGGATATTTCCGGTGTCTCCTGCTGGCCGAACAACTCCTGCAGCTTCACCGCCAGCACCGGCTGCTCCCCCGAGTAGTCCACGCGGATGCGGGAACCGCTCGGGACCTCGACGCGTTCGGGAGCGGCTGCCTCCAGCCGCTCGCTCCACGGGATCAGGCGCCGCAGCGCCGAGGCCACGTCGATGCGTTCGAGGTCGGCGCGGCGGCGGGCCCTGGACAGCTCGGGTTCGAGCCACTGATCTGACAGGTCGAAGAGCGCGTCCATCGAGGGCCAGGGCGGGCCGATCGCGCGGTGGCAGAAGGCCAGGCGGTCTCTGAGATCCCCGGCCTGCTTCGTCCAGGTCAGTACGTCTTCGGTGCGCAGGCCGTACAGGATGGCCTCGCGGACGTCGGCGTCCTTGAGCGGGGTGGAGGAGAGCTCGATGGCTCCCAGGCGCTCCACCCGGCGGGCGGACACGTCACCGCGGCGCTCGCCCGGCGGGACCCGCCAGGCCACCTCGTCCTCCGTGGTGACGGGATGGGCCAGCCTGGCGGTGGCCTCGTCGATGACGACCGCCTGCCTGATGCGGGCCGAGGCCGCCCCGGCCGGGCGGTCGGCGACGGCGATGGCCAGCCAGGGGGCGGTGGCCAGCTTCGAACCCTCGGCGAACTGGGCCCGCGTGCCTGACGCCATGAGATACCCGCCGCCCCGCCTGCGCGCCACCCGCTCGGGAAACGCCAGCGCCACGGCCACCCCCGCCAGCGCGTCATCCGCCCCCGAGGCTCGCGCGTGCGCGGACGGCCCCGCGGGTCGTGCGTGATCGGCCGGTCCTGTGGTTGGTGCGTGTTCGGCCGGTCCTGTGGTTCCGTCGCGGGCAGACAGCCCCGCGGGTTCGTCGTGGGTGGGCGGGCCGGCCGTGGCGGCGGTGCGCCGGAGGCGGGCGGACTCCTGGCGCCAGCGGGCCGCGTACGGGGTGCCGCCGCGCCGGGCCGTACGCCAGAGCTCCACCAGGTCGTCGCCCGCGTCGCGCGGCGGCTGCTCCGACATCAGGGCCACCACCTCGGCGGCGCGCGGCCCGAGGTCGAGCAGGGCGCGGGCCAGGCGCGGGTGCACGCCGGCGAGCGCCATCCGCCGCCCCCGGCCGGTCACCCGCCGCCCTTCCACGGCACCGAGAGCCTCCAGGACCCGGGCGGCGGCGGACATCGCGGCGGCCGGCGGCGGGTCGAGGAGCGCCAGGCCGGAGGCGTCCGGCGTGCCCCAGCAGGCCGCCTGCAGCGCGAACCCGGTCAGGTCGGCCAGCACGATCTCCGGCCGCGGGTGGTCGGCGAGGCGCTCGTGGTCGGCGGCCGGCCAGCAGCGGTAGACCGCGCCGGGCGCCTCGCGGCCCGCTCGCCCGGCCCGCTGGTCGGCCGACGCCTTCGAGACCCTGACCGTGGTGAGCGAGCCGAGGCCGCGGGCGTGGTCGGTGCGCGGCTCGCGGGCCAGCCCCGAGTCGACCACCACCCGCACGCCGGGGACGGTCAGGCTCGACTCGGCGACCGACGTGGCCAGCACCACCCTGCGGGCCGTGCCGGGCGACAGCACGGCGTCCTGGACGCGGGCCGGAGCCTGGCCGTGCACCTGCAGGACCTCCACCCCGGCACCCGCGAGCAGCCCCGCGACCTTCGCGATCTCGCCCACGCCGGGCAGGAAGCACAGCACGTCGCCGTCCCGCTCCGCGAGCGCCACGCGCACCGTCGCGGCGACGTGGGAGAGCAGGGCGGGATCGACGCGCAGGCCGTGCGGCGGGGTGATCGGGCGCGGCGGCGGCACCCACACGGTCTCGACCGGGTGCGTGGCGCCGGTGGCCGCGACGACGGGCCCGCCGAGCAGCAGCGACCACGGGCCCGCGTCAGCGGTGGCGGACGTGGCCAGCAGCCGCAGGTCGGGCCGGAGCGTGTCGCGTACGTCGAGGAGGAACGCCAGCGCGGTGTCGGCGTCGAGGTGGCGCTCGTGGCACTCGTCGAGCATGACCGCGTCGACCCCGGCCAGCTCCTGGTCCCGCTGGAGGCGCTGGAGGAGCACGCCGGTGGTGACGACCTCGACCCTGGGGTCGGCGCCGGTGTGGCGCTCGCCGCGGATCGTGTAGCTCACGCCCATGCGCCGGGCCGCCGCGCGCACGGCCAGGCGCCGCGGCTCGGCCACCAGCACCCGCATCCCGGTCTCGGCCAGGGCCAGCGGGACGACCGTCGTCTTGCCGGTGCCGGGCGGGGCTGTGAGCACGGTGGCGCCGTGCCGGTCGAGCGTGCCGAGCAGCTCGGGCAGGACGTGGCGGATGGGCAGGTCGGGGCCGGTCATGCGGTCGGGTCAGCGCCGGCCGCGCTCGCCGGACGCGGTGAGGGCCGGATCGTCACCGGACGCTGCGGGGGCCGGCGCGTCGCGGGACGCGGTGAGGATCGAGTCGAGCAGGCCGGGGAAGCGGGCGTCGAGGTCGTCGCGGCGCACGCTGATGTATTTCAGCCGGCCTTCCTGCTCGGTGCAGACGACGCCGGCCTCCCTGAGGGTGCGGTGGTGGTGTGAGGTCGTCGACTTGTGCACGCCGAGGTGGTCGCCGGCCTCTCCGCAGGTCATCCTGCCGGCCGTGGCCAGCCGGGCGACGATCTTCAGCCGGATGGGGTCGGACAGCGCCCGCAGGACCTCGGTGAGCTCGATGTCCTCCGTCGCCGGGTGCGGGAGCAGGCGCATGGATCCCATCCTATCTCCGTCGCATTGTTTGACGACCGTAAAACAATGCGACAGTCTGCGTCCAACTGTGCAGACGGAGGCTCCCTTGAGCACACGGCTCTACCCGCTGGCCGCCGGAAATTTCGCGATCGGTACGGGCATGTTCGTCACCGCCGGGCTGGGCCTGCTGTCTTCGGCTCAGTATCTCGGGTTGCTCGATGGCCGGGCTGGCCGGCGGCGCGGCACGATCGCCGCCAAGGAGAGCTCGCCCGTCAGGTAGCGCTGGACGCCGGGTACGAAGCTCGGCGCGGTGCGGTTGCGATGCCGGTCATCCCCCCACCGACTTGAAGCCGCCCACCTGGTCGATCGCGGATCCGCTGGGCAGGTAGCGGTTGGCCCCGGTGCAGTCGGTGTTCTGCCAGAGACGCTGCGAAGCACCGGTGCGGTTGTAGGCCGACCGGTAGGGGACGGCGGTCCACCTGCAACTCCCCGGCGCGGTCTCCGGTGCGACCATCTTGAGGCCGGTGAAGTTCGCCCCCTGCCACAGGCAGATACTGCCGACAGGACAGTCGAGGGCCTGTGCTTCCACGGGGGACACCGGCCTCGGTGCCGGATCGGCGTATGCCGCCTGCGAAGCTCCCACGGATGTCAGCGTGGCGACGATGGAGATCGTGGCCAGAGTCCTCATCGTGAGTTTCGGCGTTCTCAATGATCTGCTCCTTCTAGGTGAGTTGTTCGGCGGGTTGACCCGCTGAAGCAGATCCTGCGTTGTCTCACCCTGGGCGCCCCAGGGCGATCGCCGGACATCCTCCGGACAGATTTCCGCTTACGCCCTGATGGCTCTCCGCCTCGCCCGCGAATCCACACCCGAGCCGGCGAAACACCTGACCACAGAGGGGTCCGTTCCCGCGCGGGAAGGTGGGCGGCGCGGCTCGTGCCCGGGCCGGTTCGTCCGGCTGCTGCTAGGGATCGGCGCGGGCGGCACGGGCGGGAGGCGGGCAGTACTCGCGCACGGCGTCGCCCGGCCCGTACGGTGTCCGTGACGGAGTGAACTTTCCGCCGTGCCGCCAAGCGTACGGCTGTCATATTTTGTTCTTCCGAGGACGCAGGTGTGGCCGACCGCAGGAGAGGTGCGCATGCCGCCGGCACCACGTGAGGATGGCGAAGAAGCGGCCGCCCTGCTGCGGGCCTGGCGCGAGCGGGCGTTGCTGACTCAGGAGCAGCTGGCGGAGCTGGCCGGGCTCAACGAGCGCACCGTGCGCCGGCTGGAGGCGGGCGAGCTGCGACGCCCGCGCAGCACGTCGATGCGGCTGATCGCCGAGGCATTGGAGCTGTCCGAGCAGGAGAGGGCGGCCCTCATCCGGGCCACGACGGGGGCGCCGGGCAAGCCCGGCCTCGGCCGGGTGCGACCGCAGCAGTTGCCGGCCGACGTGGCGATGTTCATCGGCAGGACACGGGAGCTGGCCGTGCTCGACGACGTGGACGGCGCGGCCACCGTCGTGATCACGGCCATCGACGGCATGGCCGGGGTCGGCAAGACCGCCCTCGCGGTCCGTGCCGCTCACCAGCTCGCCCCCCGCTTTCCCGACGGCGATCTCTTCATCGACCTGCACGGCCACACCCGTGACGTGGCCCCGGCCGATCCGGCCGACACGCTGGCGCGCATGCTCGGCGCGCTGGGGGTTCCGGGGGAGTCGGTGCCGCGCGATCTCGACGACCGGGCGGCGCTCTTCCGCACGGTGCTGGCCGGCAGGAAGATGCTGATCGTGCTGGACAACGCCGCCGACGAGGCGCAGGTGTGGCCGCTGCTGCCGGGCGCGGGCGAGTCCCTGGTCCTGGTGACGAGCCGGCGGCGGCTGGTCGGCCTCGACGGCGCGCGTACGGTGTCGGTGGACGTGCTGCCGCTCCCCGACGCGGTCGCCCTGTTCGTCCGGACGGCCGGGGCCGATCGGGTGGCGGGCGTGCCGGGCGAGGCGCTGGCCGAGGTGGTGCGGCGGTGCGGGCTGCTGCCGCTGGCCATCCGGCTGGCCGCCGCCCGGCTGAAGGCCCATCCGTCCTGGCAGGTCGATCACCTGCTCGCCCGCCTCGAGGAGCAGCGGCGCCGGCTGAGCGAGCTGCACGCCGGGCAGCGCAGCGTCACGGCCGCGCTGGAGCTGTCCTACCGGGAGTTGCCCGGCGACGTGCGCTGGGCGTACCGGTTGCTGGGCCTCGACGCCGGCACGGACATCACGGCCGACGCGGCCGCGGCCCTGCTGGACACGCCGGTCACGCGTGTCGGGCGGCTCCTCGACCAGTTGCAGGAGGTGCATCTCCTGCAGGAGCCGGTGCCCGGCCGCTACCGGTTCCACGACCTGGTCCGCGCGCACGCCGCGGCCACGGCCGAGGCGGAGGAGCCGGCGGACGACCGGCGGGAGGCGCTGACCCGGCTGCTCGACCACTACTGCCGGGCCGCCACGGCGGCGATGGACCACCTCTACCCCTACCACGCCGACCTGCGCCCGAGCCTCCCGACCGACGCCGCCTCGGGCACCGCGCCCGGCACCGCACCAGCAGCCGGCACCGTGTCGATGCCCGACGCGGGCGCGTGGCTGGACGCGGAGCTGGCCAACCTGCTCGCGCTCGCTCAGCAGGCCGCCAGGCATGGGCTGCACCGGCATGTCCGGCACCTGTCGGACACCCTGCACCGGGGGCTGCGCACGCGCGCCCGGTTCGCCGACGCCGAGCACCTCCACACGGGCGCTCTGGAAGCCTGCCGCGCCGCCGGAGACCGCGTGGGCGAGATGGAGGCGCTCATCGGGCTGGGCGACATCGGCCGCCTGCGGACCCGTTACGACCAGGCCACCGAGGACATCACGCGTGCCCTCGACATCGCGCGGGCCATGGGGCATCGGGTGGGCGAACTGCGCGCGCTGAACGGGCTCGGCATGCTCTGCGCCAGCCGGGGACACTACGAACCCGCCATCGGCTACTGCGCGCGGGCTCTGGAGATCGCCGGCGCGATCGGCCACCGCAGCGGTGAGCTGGACGCGCTGATCGGCTCCGGCAACGTCCACCGGCTGATGGGGCAGCACGAGCAGGGCGCCGCCAACCTGGCCGGTGCCCTCGGCATCGCCCGCTCGATCGGCAATCGTACGAGCGAGTCGGCGGCGTTGATCGGGCTCGGCCACATCAACCTCGTCCGCGGCGCGTACGGACCGGCCACCGACTACCTCACCCAGGCCCTGACGCTGACCCGCCGCACCGGCCACCGGCTGAGCGAGATCAACTGTCTTACCGGCCTGGGCCACCTCTATCGCGTCCGCGGCCGGTACGAGCAGGCCCGCGACTGCTACCAGCAGGCCCTCGACCTCGCACGCGAGTTCGGCAACCGCAACTGGCAGTTCGAGGCCGTGCACGCCATGGGCCGGCTGGAGCACGACGGCGGCCAGGCGGACCGGGCGCTCGATCGCCACCGCCGGGCGCTCGACCTGGCGACGGAGCTCGGCCAGCCGAGCGACCAGGCACGCGCGCACGACGGCATCGCCCGCGCCCACGGCACGCTCGGCCGGCCCGACCTGGCCCGCCGTCACTGGTCGGCCGCGCTGGCCATCCTCACCTCGCTCGGCACCGACCGGACGGAGGAGAGCGGCGTCGACGTCGGGTCCATTCGCGCCCGCCTGGACGGGATGGCGGCCGGGGGCGAGATCACGGACGGGTGAAGCGGCGCTGCCGTTCGCGCCGCCCGCCTTCCGGGGCGCCGCCGCTCGGGGACGTCGGCCAGAATGGTTGCCGTGCCCGACGACAACGACCCCCGTGACGAGTCCGTGCCCGCCGGCGCCCCGGAGTCCGAAGGCGCCCCCTTACCGCCCGAGACCGACCCGCGTGACGAGCCCGCGCCCTTCGGGGCCGTCGTCCTGCTGACGGCCGGCTCCGCGGTGGCGGTCATGGTGATCTCCGCGTTCATGTCGGACCCGCCGGGGATGAGGTTCCTCCTCGGCGGCCCGATCGCCCTCGTGGTCTTCGAGGTGGTCGCCAACGAGGTCTGGTGGCGGCGCTGGTGGGGCGCGATCCCGGGCGCGATCGGCGGTCTTGCCTGCTATTTCGAGGGCCGCGCCGCGCTGTCCGACCTCGTCGGCGACGCCTGGAGCCACCCCGTCGCGTACGTCGCCGCCTGGACGTTGTTCGCCGCCGTCTTCGCCCTGTGCAGCCGCTATCCCCGCACTTTCAGCCGTTGGCCGGGATCCACCCCAACGTGACCGCCAGGATGACGAAGAACCCGAGGATGATCCGGTAGATCACGAACGGGGTGAAGCGGTGGGTGCTGATGTATCTCAGGAACCAGGCCACGGCCAGGTAGCCGACGGCGAACGAGATGACCGTGGCCAGGATGGTGGGCCCCCACGCGGGGGAGGGGCCTTCGCCGATCTCGCGGAGTTCGTACACGCCTGAGGCCAGGACGGCGGGGATCGCCAGCAGGAACGAGTATTTCGCGGCGTCCTCGCGTCGGTAGTCGAGGAGCAGGCCGGCGGTGACCGTGCCGCCCGAGCGGGACACGCCGGGGATCAGCGCGAGTGCCTGGGCGCACCCGTAGACGAGGGCGTGGGGCAGGCTCAGGTGCTTTTCCAGCGTGAGCTTGTTGCGGGCGGTGCGGTCGGCGAGCCACAGGATGCAGGCGAAGACGATCAGCGTGGTGCCTACCAGCCGCAGGTCGCGGAAGACGGTCTCGATCTGGTCCTTCAGCAGCACGCCGAGGATGCCGATGGGCAGCGACCCGGCGATGATGTACCACCCCATGCGGGCCGCCCAGTGGCCGCGCAGCTCCTTGACGAACAGGGAGCGGGTCCAGGTGGAGATGATGTCCCAGATCTCCTTGCGGAAGTAGATGAGCACGGCCGTCTCCGTGCCGAGCTGGATGACCGCGGTGAACGCCGCGCCCGGATCCTGCCAGCCGGCGAAAGCGGAGACCACACGGATGTGGGCGCTGGAGGAGATCGGCAGGAACTCCGTGAGCCCCTGGATCAGCCCCAGCACCACCGCTTCTAGCCAGCCGATCACGACGAAACCTTCCGAGAAAGCGGGACTGACGAGGTGAGGTTAGCGGAAACGGGGGCCGAGAAGTTGCTGGCGTAGCGCGCTCAGCTGGTGGGAGTGCTCGACCGAGCGGGTCTGGTCGAGGGAGTCGAGCGCCAGCAGCAGCGCGTCGGCCACGATGATGCCGGTCAGGGGCTCGCCGGTGATGCCCGTGGGCGTGTGCGGCGCCGCGAGTGCCGCGTCCACGCGGTCGGCGAACTCGCCGCCGAGCTCGTCGGAGATCAGGACGATGCCCGCCCCCACCGCGTGGGCCCGGTCGATGAGCACCGTGATCTCCTTCAGCCGGCGGCCCGGCTGGAAGATGACCAGCACGTCGCCGTGGCCCAAAGCGAGCAGGTCGTCGGCCAGCGCGAAGCCGGTCGCCGCGGTGGCGCGGGCGCGGTGGCCGCGGCGGCCCAGCTTGAGCGCCAGGTGGCGGGCGGCGGGGTCGGAGGCCCCGGTGCCGAAGACGAGCACGCCCGGCGCGTTGACCAGCAGCTCGACCGCCTTCCTGAACGGCTCCTCGTCGAACAGGCGCCGGCAGTGGTCGATGCGTTCGCGGGCCTCGTCGAAGACCCGCTCCCAGATGCCCGACAGGTCCTGCCCGACGTGGCTGATGCGCTGCTTGAGGCGTATGTCGGGGGCCACCGCCGAGGTGAACTCGGCCGCCAGCGCGCGCTTCAGCCCGGGCAGCCCGCCGAAGCCGAGCCGCTGCATCGTGCGCACGACGGTGGCGTTGCTGGTGCCGGTCGCGGCGCCGAGCTCCTGGGCGCTGGCGAACAGGATCTGCTCGGGCGAGGCGGACACGAGGAACTGGCACACCGCCCGCTCGGCCGGTGACAGCTCGTCCCACAACTGCCTGACCTTGGCTCTGAGCTGCTCGACCGGACCGTGTGTATTTTCCATTACGGCTATTGACTCCTCTGTAGCGATCATTACCCTGTCTTGGAAACGACCGCTACAGACTCGCCGCTTCCTGAAATGAACGTTACAGGCCGGTCGGTCCAAGGAGCACCATTGAGCCTCACATCCCTGCCTCTCGTCGAGATCTCCGGCGCTCCGCGCGAGCGGGGACGCCAGTACGGCGAGCAGGCCCGTGACCGCGTCCAGCGTGCGATGGCCTACTACGCCGAGGCGTTCGGGCACTCCAGCGGCCTGACCTGGGATCAGGTCGTGCAGCGCGCGGCCCGCTGGGTGGAGCCGAGCAGGGCGTTCGCGCCCGACCTGGTCGAGGAGATGGAGGGCATCGCCGAGGGCGCGGGAGTCGGCTTCCTCGACGTCCTGGCGCTCAACGCGCGCGGCGAGATCATCTACGACACCACGTTCAGCTCCATGGAGCCCGACGGGTGCACGTCGTTCGCGCTGATGGGCGAGGCCGCCGGCGACGGCCACGTCTACGCGGGCCAGAACTGGGACTGGCGCGACGGGGTGTCCGGCACGCTGATGGTGCTCAGGGTGGTCCAGCCGGGCAAGCCGACGGTGATCATGCATGTGGAGGCGGGGCAGGTCGGGCGGCAGGGGGCCAACTCGGCGGGCATCGCGCTCAACGCCAACGGGCTCGGCGGGCGCTTCGACGACTCGGTGGGCGTGCCGCAGACGCTCATCAGGCGCAGGGTGCTCGACAGCGACAACCTCAACGCCGCGCTGGAGGCGCTGACCAAACCGCGGGCCCACATCGCGAGCAACGCGCTCGTCACCCACCGCGAGGGCTTCGCGATCGACCTGGAGACCACCCCGGGAGCGGTCGGCTGGATGTACCCGACCGACGGGCTGCTCGTCCACGGCAACCACTACCAGGCGTTCGTGCCGCCGCAACTGGCCGCCTCCTACCGGCCCGGCTCGGCCGACTCGCTGTTCCGGGTGCCGAGAGCCGAAGGCGGGCTGCGGGCCGTGGCCGAGGCGTCCGGCACCGACGAGGCGCGCAAGCGCATCAGGCTCGCCATGTCCGACCACCTCGGCTACCCCGAGTCCCTCTGCACCCACCCCGACCCCGCCCAGCCCGCCGTCAAGCGGTGGGCGACCCTGCTGTCGAGCTGTGTCGACCTCACCACCGGCGACTACCTGATCGCGGCGGGCACGCCCTGCGACCACGAGTACGAGCGCGTGCCCTGGAACCTCTACGACGGACCGCATGGAGAAGTGACCCCGTGAAGAAGACGCTCGCCCTCCTAGGGCTCATCGGTCTCACCGCGGCCTGCGGCGGCCCCGCCGCGACCACCAAGCCGGCCGACCCGGCCAAGCTCACCCTGGTCGACCGCACGGCCAAGGCGGCGGGCCCGCTCGACTCCGCCGTCTGGCTGATCGACGAGGAGCCGGGCACCCTCGACCTCGACACCGACGGCGGCACCAGCAACCGCACGATCATGGCCAACGTCTGCGAGCGCCTCATGCAGACCCAGCCCGACATGACGGTCGAGCCCTGGCTGGCGGAGAAGGCCGAGCGGCCCGACCCCAGGACCATGGTGCTCACACTGCGCCAGGACGCCACGTTCCACGACGGCTCGCCGGTCACCGCCGACGACGTCGTGTGGAGCCTCGAACGGCACGCCGGCGAGGGCATGGACGAGTCCGACGAGTTCGAGGACGTCGAATCCGTCACCAGGACCGGCGACCACGAGGTCACGATCGCGTTCAAGAAGCCCAACTCGCTGTTCGACCAGGCCATCGCGGGCGGTGCCGGGATCGTGCTGAACAAGGAGGCCGTCGAGAAGCAGGGCAAGGAGTTCGGCACGCCGGGCCACGACGACGCCTGCAGCGGGCCGTACGAGGTGGCGGAGTGGAAGTCGGGCAGTCACCTCACGATCACCCGCCACGACGCGTACTGGAACAAGGACGTCAAGCCGCTCACCAGGAGCGTCACCTTCAAGTGGGCCGAGGACACGGCGCTGGTCAACAGCCTGGTCACCGGCGAGGCGCAGGGGGCCTACCTGTCCGACACGGGGCCCGCGGTCGCGCTGCAGGCCAACCAGGCGGTCAGCGTCGCCTACGGGGCCACCACGCGCGTGTACGTGCTGCTGCCCACCGACCGCGGCGTGATGAAGGACCCGAAGATCCGCCGGGCGCTGTCGCTGGCCGTCGACCGCGCGGGCATCGCGAAGTCGGGCTTCGCCGGGCTGGCCAGGCCGTGGAAGGTGCCGGTCGGGGCCGGCGCCTGGTCGTACGAGAAGGAGGCGTTCCAGGCGGCCTACGACCAGCTCCAGGGCGCCCCCGACACGCCCGACCTCGAGGCGGCCAGGAAGCTCGTGCAGGAGGCCGGCGCGCCCAAGGAGCCGATCATCGTGGCCACCAACGGCGAGCAGTCCCGCACGGTCATCGCCAACGCGGTGGTCGACGCGGCCAAGAAGATCGGGCTCACCGCCCAGATCAAGACCGTGCCCGCGTCCGAGTTCGGCAGCTTCTACACCGACAAGTCGCTGCGCGCCCAGGTCGACCTGGTGCCCGACGACTGGTACATCACCAAGTCCGACCCGATCGGCTTCTACGACAACGGGCTGACCGGCTCGGCGAACAACTGGGTCAAGTTCAGCTCCCCCGAGTACGACGAGCTCGTCGCCAGGGCGCTGGAGACCACCGACGACGCGGCCCGCGCCAAGGACGTCATCGAGCTGCAGCGCCGCTTCACCGCCGACATGGTGTGGATCTCGCTGGTCGAGGTGCCCAACGCGGTCGTGCTCGGCGGCAAGGTCACCGGACCGCCCGCCTCGCAGGTCCACATGAGCTACCCGTGGGCGGCCGACCTCGGGGCCAAGGGCTGAGCCGTGGCGGTCCGCAAGCTGGCCGGGCTGGTCGCCACGCTGCTCGCCACCTCGTTCGTGATCTTCGGGGCGTCGTACGCGGCGCCCGGCGACCCGGTCACGTTCCTGGCGGGCGGCAAGGAGAACCTCACCCCCGAATACCTGGCCGCCATCCGCGCCCAGTACCACCTGGACGACCCGTTCCTGGTGCAGTACGCGCGGTGGCTGGGCGACGCCGTGACCGGCGACCTCGGGCGCTCGATGCAGTACAACGACCAGGTCTTCGACCTGATGCTGGCCCGGCTGCCGAGCACGCTCGGGCTGGTGGCGTACGCGTCGGTGCTGTTCGTGGTGTTCGGCGTCGCCCTCGGGGTGCTGGCGGCGGTCCGCGGCGGCCGCACCGACTCCGCCGTCGTCGCCGGCACCACGCTGGCCACCTCGGTGCCGTCGTTCGTCACCGCCGCCGTGCTGATCTCGCTGTTCGGCGTGCAGCTCGGCTGGTTCCCCGTCATGGGCGGCGGGTCGCTGTGGCACCTGACGCTGCCCGCCGTGACGCTCGCGCTGGGCGCCCTCGCGATCATCAGCCGGGTGACCAGGCAGGCCATGGTCGAGCAGCGCGAGCTCGACCACGTGACCGTGGCCCGCGCGTCGGGGCTGGCCGAACGGCTGATCGTCACCAGGCACGTCCTGCGCGGCGCGCTCGGCCCGATCGTGACCATGTGCGGGCTGGTCACCGCCGGCATGCTGGCGGGCACCGTGGTCGTCGAGACCGCGTTCAGCCTCAACGGGATCGGCTCGCTGCTGGTCAAGGCGATCAACACGCACGACTTCCCCGTGACCCAGGCGGTGATGTTGTTCATGGTGGCCGCGTACATCGTGGTGACCACGCTCGTCGAGCTGCTGCAGCCGCTCATCGACCCCAGGGTGAGGAGGCGGGCGTGACCACCGTCGTCTCCGCGCTCTCGCCGGGGCCCGCGCGGCCCCTCGGCTACTGGCTGGCCGGCGGTTTCCTCGGGCTGGTCGTCGCGGCGGCACTGCTGGCGCCGGTGGTGGCGCCGTACGAGCCCGACGCGGTCGACTTCGCCGCCACGCTCGCGCCCATGTCGCCCGGGCATCCGCTGGGCGCCGACCAGTCGGGTCGCGACCTGCTCACCCGGGTCCTGTACGGCGCCCGCACCTCGCTCGTCGGCCCGCTGCTGCTCCTCGCCATCGCCTCCGTCCTCGGCGTCGCGCTCGGCACGCTGGCCGCCTGGCACCGCGGCTGGGTCGACACCGTCGTGGCCCGGCTGACCGACGTCATGTACGCCTTCCCCGGCCTGCTGTTCGTCGTGCTGATCGTGGCCGTCTTCGGCAACGGGATGACCACGGCCGTCGTCGCGCTCGGCCTGGCCTACACGCCGACGATCGCCCGCTACACGAGGAGCGTCGCGCTGGGCGAGTGCGCCAAGCCGTACATCGACGCCTACCGGGTGCAGGGCATGGGCGGCTTCACCATCTGCGTGCGGCACCTGGTGCCCAACATGGCGCGCTCGATCGTCGGCTACCTGGTCGTGCTGTTCGGGGAGGGGCTGATGAGCCTGGCCACGCTGAGCTTCCTCGGGTTCGGGGCGCAACCGCCGTCCTCCGACTGGGGGCTGATGGTCAAGGAGGGGCAGCCGGCGATCGTGCAGGGGGCGTTCCTGCCGGTGCTGGTGCCGGGCGCGGCCATCGCGCTCGTGGTCGTGTCGTTCAACGTGATCGGCGTGCGCCTGGCCGACCGCATGGGCGTGAGGGGGACGTGATGGTGTTGTCCGTCGAAGGGCTGACCATCGGGGCGGGCGGGCGGCGGCCGATCCTCGGCGACGTCTCGCTCACCGTCGGCCGGGGCGAGATCGTCGGCCTGGTCGGCGAGTCCGGCTCCGGCAAGTCCACCCTCGCCCGCTCGGTGCTGCGCCTGCTGCCCCAGCACGCGACGGTGTCGGGGCGGGTGCTGGTCGCGGGCGACGACGTGCTCACGATGGACCCGGGCACGCTGCGCGACCTGCGCGCCACGCAGGTGTCGATGATCTACCAGGACCCGCGCTCGTCGCTCAACCCGGTCCGCAGGATCGGCGACTTCCTCACCGAGCGCATGGTGCACACGCTGGGCCGGCCCAAGGCCGAGGCCCGCGCGCGGGCGCTGGAGCTGCTGGCCGCGGTCGGCCTGCGCGAGCCGGAACGGCACCTGCGGCAGTACCCGCACGAACTGTCGGGCGGCATGTTGCAGCGCGTGGTCATCGCCGCCGCGCTGGCCGCCGACCCGGCGCTGCTCCTCGCCGACGAGGCGACCAGCGCGCTCGACGTCACCACCCAGGCCGAGACGCTCGCGCTGCTGCGCCGGGTGCAGGCCGAACGCGAGCTCGGCATGTTGTTCATCACCCACGACCTGCACCTGGCCGCCGCCTTCTGCGACCGGGTGCACGTGTTGTACGCGGGCACGGTCGTCGAGTCGCGGCCGGCCAAGGAACTGTTCGAGGACCCGCGCCACCCGTACACCGCGGGGCTGCTGGCCTGCACGCCCGAGCTCGACGACCCCCGCCCGATCCGCCCGATCCCCGGCCGGCCGCCCTCGCTGGACGACGTGTTCACCGGCTGCCCCTTCGCGGCCCGGTGCCCGCACGCCACCGGCGCCTGCGAGGAGTGGCGGCCGGAGCCCGTGACCGTGCCAGGCGGCTGGGCCGCCTGCCGCCTGGTGGAGGCCTGACATGCTCGCCGTACACGCCCTGTGCAAGTCGTACGACGGCGCGGTGGCCGCCGCCGACGTCTCCTTCGAGCTGGCCGCGGGCGGCTCGCTCGGCCTGGTGGGGGAGTCGGGGTCGGGCAAGACCACGATCGCCCGCATGCTCGTCGGTCTGGTCGCCCCCGACTCGGGCACGATCACCGTGGACGGCAGGGCCCGCACCCTCAAGGAGCGCGGCAGGGCCGCCAGGCTGCGCAGGGCCCGCGAGATCCAGATGGTGTTCCAGGACCCGTACGTCTCGCTCGACCCCCGGCTCACCGCGGCCGAGTGCCTGCGCACGGCGCTCGGGCTGCACGGCAGGGACCGCGCACGCGCCGGCGAGCTGCTCGACCAGGTCGGGCTCGGCGCCCGCGAGGCCGGGGCGCGGCCCCACCAGCTCAGCGGCGGCCAGCGCCAGCGCCTGGCCATCGCCAGAGCCCTGGCGGTCGAGCCGTCGGTGCTGGTGCTGGACGAGGCGGTGGCCGCGCTGGACGTGTCGATCCAGGCCCAGATCCTCGAACTCCTCGCCCAGGTGCGCCGCGACTCGGGCGTCGCCCTGCTGTTCGTCAGCCACGACCTGGCCGTGGTGCGCCACCTCTGCGACGACACGCTCGTCCTGCACCGGGGAGTGGTGGTCGAGCAGGGGCCGGTCGCGCGGGTGCTGGCCGAGCCCGAGCACCCCTACACCAGGCTGCTGCTCGACTCGGTGCCCCGGCCCGGGTGGGACCCGGCCAGGGTCGTCCGCTGACGATATCCGTACGGCTGCCCGTGGTTGAGATGCGCAATCCGCTATGCGATCGTCTGACCCATGGACCAGCTCGCGGCGCTTCTCGACGGCCCGCGTGCCCGCGGCGCCTTCCTGCTCCGCTCGGTCCTCGCCCCGCCCTGGTCGCTGCGCATCGAGGACGAGGCCCCGCTGTCGGTGATCGCCCAGGTGTCGGGCGAGTCGTGGATCGTGCTCGACGCGGGCGCACCCGCACGCCTGCGGCCGGGTGAGGTCGCGGTCGTCCGGGGGCCGGAGCCGTACACCGTGGCCGACTGCCCCGGCACCGAGCCGCAGGTCGTCATCCACCCCGGCCAGCACTGCGCGACGCCCGACGGGCGGCCGCTCGCCGGGACGATGGACCTGGGCGTGCGCACGTGGGGCAACGACCCCGACGGCGGCACCGTCATGCTGACCGGCACCTACAACCTGGAGGGCGCGGTCAGCAGGAGGCTCCTCGAAGCGCTGCCCCGGCTGATCGTGCAGCCCGGCGGCCCGATCATCGCGCTGCTCACCGACGAGATCGTCAAGGACGAGCCCGGTCAGGAGGCCGTGCTCGACCGGCTGCTCGACGTGCTGCTCATCGCGGTGCTGCGGGCCTGGTTCGCCACCCACGAGGCGCCCGGCTGGTTCCGTGCCATGGGTGACCCGGTGGTGGGCCGGGTCATGCGGATGATGCACAACGACCCCGCCCACCCCTGGACGGTGGCCGGGCTGGCCGCCGAGGTGGGCGTGTCCAGGGCGTCGCTGGCCAGGCGCTTCACCGAGCTGGTCGGCGAGCCGCCGATGGCCTTCCTCACCGGCTGGCGGCTGGCCCTGGCCGCCGACCTGCTGCGCGAGCCCGACACCACGATCGGTTCGGTCGCCAGGAAGGTCGGCTACGGCAGCCCGTTCGCGCTGAGCGCGGCGTTCAAGCGGGTCCACGGCGTCAGCCCGCAGGAACATCGGGCGGGAGCCCCGCTGTGAAGCCGCTGCTGCTGCTCGACGTCGACGGCGTGCTCAACCCCATGGGCCGGCCGACGCCCGACTACCGGCGCTACCGGTGCACGATCGGGGGCGAGGTCTACACCGTGCACCTCAACCCCAGGCACGGTCGCAGGCTGCTCGACCTGGCCATCGCCACCGGGTCCGAGCTGGTCTGGGCGACCACGTGGGAGCAGCACGCCAACGACTGGATCGCGCCCAGGATCGGCCTGCCCTCGCTCCCCGTCATCCCGCTGACCACCGACCCCCCGAGCGAGCACGGCGAGATGTTCAAGACCCCGCACGTGGCCGCCTACGCCGGGCGGCGGCCGTTCGTGTGGTTCGACGACCAGGTGTGGGCAGAGGACGAGGACTATCTCAGGGTGCGTCAGGGGCTGACCGACTTCCTGCTCATCCACGTGGACCCGATGCGGGGCCTGACCAGCCGACATCTGGGCATGGCCCGTGAGTGGCTGACCCTTACAGGGTTTTCTCAGGGTTCCTGACGGGAGTCCGTCGGGCTCCTCGTCCGTTGTACGGGTAGGTCGTAACCACACGGAGGCATAGCATGTACCGCTCAAGAGAGCACAGGATTCTGGCCGGCGTCTGCGGCGGTCTCGCCGACAAGATGGGCCTTCCTCCCACCCTCGTCCGGATCCTCTGGCTGCTGCTCTCGCTCATCCCGGGGCCGCTCTGGGTGGTCTACGTGGCGATGTGGATCCTCGTCCCCGAGGAGCCGAAGGGCTACCGGGCGGCGTAACCCTCGGAGCGCCGGTCGTCGGTTCCGGGGGCGCCGATCTCGCGCCGGTGGCGTCCGTAACTGAGGCGTCCCCGAGTGGCCGCGATGACGACCAGCGCCAGGGCGATCTGCAGGGGCGCGCGGACCTGGCCCAGAGCGCCGAGTACGTCCGCGCCGGCGAAGAAGCCCTGCATCACGAAACCCACGCAGTTGGCGGTCGCGTGGTGCAGCATCGCTATGAGCAGGCTGCCGCGCGTGTTGTTGAACAGCCACGTGAAGGTCACCGCCCCCGCGGTGACGCCGGCCGTGAACCACGCGAACACGACGAGCATGCCCGGCAGGTCCGTCGGGCTGCCGTTGTAGCCGGGAACCAGCAGGAAGACCGGCAGGTGCCAGATGGCGTGCAACGCCCCGAGCAGCAGCGATCCGGGCAGAGGACCGATGCGCTCCTGAAGGCCCGGCAGAGCGAAGCCGCGCCACCCCGGTTCCTCTCCGAGAGGGCCGCCGAGCACGAGGATGTGCGCGAAGGCGCCCAGGTACGTCAGGCCGAACCCCAGGGCGGGAGCTCGCAGGACGTCGAGCGTGCCGGCATGAGCCAGAACGGCGGCCACGACGAGCAGGGGCCAGCCCAGGAGGACCGCGACGTACCACAGCGGGGAGACCCGCCACAGGACGAACCGCCTCAGGAGGCGGAGCACGCCCGCCCTGCCCTGCGTGACCGCCGTCATGACGAAGGCGGACAGGCACGGCCCGATCAGCGGTCCCAGGGTTCCGCCGACTCCCATCATGGGGAGCCGCAGAACGCCGAACGCCAGGGCCATCCAGCACCAGGACAGGGTGAAGGTCATGAGGAAATAGCCGGTGAGGGGATGATCCCTCATGAGCCGGGCCACTCGGTGCCAGGCTCCTCGTCCGCTGTGACGGACTTCAGCGTCTTCAGCGCTGGGCGGGTGTTCCATCTGGCTGCTCCTTCCGTCCGGCTCCCTTCCGAGGGGCCGGTGTCGAGGAGGCAGTCTTCTGAGGTCGCGCTAACAGCGGCGTAACAGCCGGGCGTTCACGGCGTGGTGCCCCGGCTCCGATCAGAGCCGGGCCACCACCGCGCCGGGCCGGAACCCTCGGCCCTCCCTTTCGACGCGGTTCCCGTGAAGCGTCCGTTACGGCGTGACGTTCCAGTCGACGAGGGTGCAGGGCTTGACCGGACCGGCGATCACCTGAGCCTTGAAGCGCGCGGTGACGTCCGGCCTGCCGGAGCTCTCCTTGTTCTCGGCGAACTCCATCACGAGGGTCTGGCCCTGGGCGACGTACCGGGGGTGGATGTCGACGCCTCCGGTCCGGACGCGGGCGGCCTTGTAACTCACGGACTTGCGGAACTCCTCGATGCCGCCCGGTTCCCCGCCGACGACCGCTCCGCGCCCCGGCTCGCACTGCTTGCCGATCGGCACGTAGCTGACGTCGGCCTGGACGCCGGCCTCGTGGAGGTCGGCCTCCAGCTTGTCGGCGTCCCTGAACTCGTTGATCTCGACGCTGATCGTGCCGTCGGTGTTCGTGCTCACGGCGTACGCGGGTGTCCCGGTGCCGGTCAGCAGGGGTACGGCGACGGCGGCCACGGCGGCCATTCCGGCCACTGCGAGCACGGACCGGGTGCGGGTGAGGCGGCGACGCCGGTCGGCGCGGGCGGCGATCTCGGTCTTCAGATCCATCAGCAACTGCTCCTCGAAGCTCATCGTGCTCCATCCATGACGAAGGGCAGGTTCCGTAGCGTCCGGCGGGCGCGGTGCAGGCGTACCTTGGCGGCGCCCTGACGGATACCTAGGGCGTGCGCCGCCTCCGTGACCGTGAGCTGGTCGATGGCGACCAGCTCCAGCATGGCGCGCTCCCCTTCCGGCAGTTCCTCCATGGCCGCGAAGGCCGTCCTGGCGTCCCGCTCCGCGTCGATGCGCTCTTCGAGCCTGGCGACGTCGTCGGCGGCCAGTTGCCGGCGGCCGTTCATCCGGTCCGTCAACTGGTGCTGCCGGTAGACCCGCCGTCGCTCGGCTGAGATCGTGTTGCGGGCCACGCCGTACAACCAGGCGATCTCCGTGCCCAGGTCGGCCCGGTAGGTGTGGGCCGAGTCGAGCACCGCGACGAACACCTCGGCCACCAGGTCCGCGACCGTGTGCGGGTCGTCGACGCGGCGGGCGAGGAAGCGCGTGACGGCATCGACATGTCGCCGGTAGAAGGCCTCGAAAGCCGCAGGGTCCGTGGCGATCTTCGGCTGTTTGCGACGCACCGGCCATGCTCCCTTCGTCGATTGACACCCCTGCTTGGTGAGAAGTGGCCGAAGGGTTACAAGAGTGGTCGTTCGGGGCGCGTGCTGTGTGGCTTCGGCGGCGGCTTATCCTCGAAGTCATGAGGGCTAGGCCGCTGACGCTCATCGAGGATGAGCTCGTCGACTACGACAAGGCTATGGAGCGCATGACCGACCTGGTCGGGCAGCGCCAGCGGGACGAACGACCGGACACACTCTGGCTGCTGAGCCACCCCTCCGTCTACACGGTCGGCCGCCGCACCCCGCTCGACCACCTGCCCGACCCGGCGCGCGGCATCCCCGTGGTCGAGACCGGGCGCGGCGGGCAGCTCACCTACCACGGGCCCGGGCAGCTGGTCGGCTACCTGATCGTCAAGCTCGACGACGACCAGGGCATCGTCGACTACGTCCGCGAGGTGGAGCTGCGGATGGTGGAGGCGCTGGGCAAGCTGGGCCTGCCGGCCGAGCGCCGCGACACTCCGCCCGGCTCCGAGCTGCTCACCGGCGTCTGGACGGCCGGGACCGGCCGCAAGGTCGTCTCCATCGGGATGCGGCAGAGCCGGGGCGTCACGAGCCACGGGTTCGCGCTCAACGTCGACGGCGACCTCACGCCGTGGGACTGGGCGGTCGCCTGCGGGATGCCCGACGTCGACATGACCTCGCTCAGGCGCGAGCTGGGCGCGGCTTCGATGGCGGACGTCCGCGCGGCCGTGGCCGCCGCTTTCGAGGCCTCCTGAACGGGGTCAGGCGCGCGGAAACACCTGCACGTCGGCGTTGTGCCCGCTTCCGACCAGCTTGCCGTCACAGGTGAGGAGGGGAGCCTCGAATGCCTCGGCCAGCGCGAGACAAGAGGCGTCGTACGCGGTGTAGCTGTGCCGCAGCTCCCAGACCCGATCCGAGATGCCCCTGGTTTCGTAACGCGAGATGCTGAGGGCGAGATAGTCGGCCCGTGCCTGCTCTGCCGCGATCGGCGCGTAGTTGAGCGACGTCCAGGTGAAGCCCGGGTTGCCGGGCACGCCCTCCGGCGAGAACGGCATGACAAAGTTGCCGGGCGGCGGTTCCGTCACCTCGCCCCGGTCGGCTCGCGGACGGCGCCGTTCGCGGTGGCGGGCTTGGCGAGGAAGGCCGTGGCGCCGTCGGAGGACTCCGTGCGGTATCCCTGAGCATGGTAGAGGTTGAGGTTGCGCCGGCTCCGGGCGCCGGTGGCCAGCACGATGCGGCGGCAGGAGGCGTCGGCCGCGGCTTCGGCCTCGCGGAGCAGCCAGCGCCCCACGCCCTGGCCGCGCAGATCGGGGACGACGCCGAGGCGGCTCACGTGCCAGTCGTCGTCCACGCGGCGCGTGCGCACCATGCCCAGGAGGCGGCTGTCCCGCCACAGGCCCGTGGCCTGCCAGGTGGCCAGCCACGCGCGGACCTGGTCCAGCGACTCCTCCAGGGCGGGGATGGCCAGGGTGTCGTTGGCCAGAGCCTCCTCCAGCCAGCAGCAACGCTGGAGCACCAGGACCTCCGGGGCGTCGTCCGGGGTCAGCGCTCTCACGTACGACCCCGGCACCGGCCCAGGATCTGAGCGGGTCCGCTCGCGCATCGGGCGCAGCGCGTGGGCGAGGCGGGCGAGCTCGTCCAGGACGCCGATGGCGGCCCGGTCGCGGCCGGCGTCCGGGCGCACCCGTCCGTCGTCGAGGGCGTCGGCGATGCGCAGGGCGACCGTGGCGCCCAGCGGTACCAGCCGCAGCGTGGTCACCACCTGCTTGGCGTGCTGGACCGACCGGGTGCCCGCCGAGGTGTTGCCGTAACTGACGAACCCCATCGGTTTCCACGCCCACTCCCGGCCCAGGTAGTCGAGGGCGTTCTTGAGGGCCGCCGGCATGCCGTAGTTGTACTCGGGGGTGACCGCGATGAAGCCGTCCGCCGCGTCCACCATCGCGCTCCACCTCTTGGTGTGCTCGTGCCGGTAGAGGCCGGACGCCGGCTCTTCCTCCTCGTCCAGGAACGGCAGGGCGAGGTCGCCGAGGGCCACCGGCAGCAGCTCCACGCCCAGCTCCGTCGCCCGTGGCGCGATGGCGTCGACCAGCCACTGGCCGACCGCCGGGCCGAGGGCGCCGGGACGAGTGCTGCACATGAGGACGAGGACCCGCAGAGGTTTCGTTGACATGGAAATGAAGCTAGCTGGTAACTTGTTTACATGTCAAAGAAAAGCTCGGGAGAGACCGTGCGCTGGCTCGACGCGGACGAGGAACGCGCCTGGCGCGCCCTGCGCCGCATGATGATCGCGATCCAGTCGCGCACCACGCACGACCTGGCCGCGATCGGCCTGTCAGAGCCCGACTACGAGGTGCTCAGCACACTTTCCGAGCGCCCGGGCCGTACCAGCACGCTGCACGAGCAGGCCGCCAAGATGGGCTGGTCGCGCAGCCGCCTGTCGCGGCACGCCACCCGCATGGAGACCCGCGGTCTCGTACGGCGCGAGCCCGACCCGGACGACGGCCGGGGCTGTTATCTGGTCCTCACCGAGCACGGCATGGAAACGCTCGAGGAGGCCGCCCCGGCCCACCTGGAATCGGTCCGCCGCCACGTCATCGACCGGCTCTCGCCCGCGGACCTGTCCGCGCTGGAAGGCATCGCCCGCAAGCTGGAGGAACCCGCGTGAGCAGCGCCGGAGAGAGCGGGCCGCGCCGCTGCGCCGAGTCGTGGGTACGGCCCGCGCGAGCCGTACCCACGGTGAGCGTCAGGGGACGGGGACCTCGTCGATCGTGCGGCGGGGGCCCGTGAACCAGTGGCGGGCCGACAGCACCCACCACAGCGCGATGCCGATCAGCACCACGCCCACCGCGATCGGCGCGTAGTTGACCGACGTCCACGTGAAGTCCGGGTTGCCGGGAACGCCCTCCGGAGAGAACGGCATGACGAAGTAGATCGAGACGATCACGATCTCGACGCAGGCGATCCAGCACAGCGCCTTGTACTTCCTGCCGAGCGTCCACGGGCCGGGGGTGAAGGCGTCGCCCATGCGCAGGCGGAGCCAGATCGGGATGAGGAACGCCAGGTAGAGCCCGATGACGGCGATCGACACGACCGCGTAGAACGCGACCGGCGTGGTCAGGCCGGGAGGGGCGTAGAGGGCGGGCAGGGTGATCAGCGCGGCGGTGACGCAGCCGCCGAGGATGGCGTTGACCGGGGTGCGGTTGCGGTCGACCCGTGACCACAGCCGCCAGCCGGGGATCGCGCCGTCACGAGCGAACGCGTACGTCATCCGCGACATCGACGTCACGCAGCTCATCCCGCAGAAGAACTGGCCGACCGTGGAGATCGCGAAGATCGCGGTGGCCAGCGGTGACGACAGCGCCGTCTCGAAGATGGCGCCGACGAAGCCGCCCTGCTCGTTGAGCGCGTCCACGTTCGTCGCGGCGAACAGGAACGACAGCAGCAGGATCCATCCGCCGATGGCCGAGTAGAAGATCGACTGCCACAGCCCGCGAGCGGCGCTCTTGGCCGCGCCCTGCGTCTCCTCCGACACGTGCGCGCAGGCGTCGAAGCCGGTGATCGTGTACTGGGTGAGCAGGAAGCCGAGCGGCAGCACGTACAGCCAGAAGGGCAGCCCTTCTGAGCCGGTGCCGAAGGAGCTGTCGTTGGTGCCGCCGAAGACGAAGCCGAGCGACTGGTGGTCGTCCGGCGCGAAGATCAGGATGGCGACGATGATCGCGGCGCCCGCCACGTGCCACCAGACGGAGACGTTCTGCAGCAGCGAGATGAGCCGGTGGCTGTAGATGTTGATGAGGGCGTGCAGCGCGAGGACGATCACGAACAGCAGGAACGCCTGCGGGAGCGTGCCCTCCCATGCTCCGCCGGTCAGCCGGTTGATGGTGATGTTGAGGAACGTCGCGCAGCCGTAGTCGACGGACGCGGTGACGGCGATGAGGCCGATCAGGTTGAGCCACCCGGTGAACCAGCCGTGGATCGGCTTGCCCAGCTTGGCGGCCCACCAGTAGATGCCGCCCGCCGTCGGGTACGCCGACACCAGCTCCGACATGCAGAAGCCGATGATCAGGATGAACACGGAGATCAGCGGCCAGCCCCAGGAGATGGCGATGGGGCCGCCGTTGTTCCAGGCCTGTCCGAAGGTGGTGAAACAGCCGGCGAGGATGGAGATGATCGAGAAGGAGATGGCGAAGTTCGAGAATCCGCTCCAGGTGCGGGCAAGCTCCTGCTTGTAGCCGAGTTCGGCGAGTCGCCTGGAATCCTCTTCAGTGGTCACTGAGGTCTCCCTGGGGGGCATGGAGGACGCTCCATTTGGTCTACATCTAGACCATTTCTCTCCAGGGGACAAGGCGTTGACGCCGGTTCGACGACGCTTCGACGACGAGGGAGGGCGCCAGGTGCGGCGCCCTCCCTCTCCGTCGGTTCCGCGCTCCTATCCGAACGCGTCGGTCGCGGCCTGGCAGAAGGCCTTCAGATCGTCCGGCTTGCGACTGGTGACCAGCATGTTGGGCCCGGCGGTGCACACCGCGACCTCCTGGTCCACCCAGGTGGCGCCGGCGTTGCGCAGGTCCGTCTGCAGGCTCGGCCAGGACGTCAGCGTGCGGCCGCGTACGACGTCCGCCTCGACCAGAGTCCACGGCGCGTGGCAGATCGACGCCACCGGCTTGCCCGCGTCGAAGAACGAGCGCGCGAACTGCACGGCCCGCGGCACCGTACGCAGGAAGTCGGGGTTCGCCACGCCGCCGGGGAGCACGAGCCCGTCGAAGGATCCCACGTCGGCGTTGTCCACCGTGTCGTCCACGGCGAACGTGTCGGCCTTGTCCAGGTGGTTGAACGCCTGGATCTGGCCGGGCGCGGTGGAGATCAGCCTGGGCGTGCCGCCCGCCTGCTTGACCGCCTTCCACGGCTCGGTGAGCTCGACCTGCTCGACCCCCTCAGGAGCGACGAGGAACGCGATGGTCTTGCCCTGCATCATGCGATCTCCCCCTTGGTTTCGGCTGTTTCCCGCCCCCTATCCGGTGGGTTCGGGAGTATGCGGTCGCGTGCCAGGAAGGGCCGTCGTAGGGTGGGAGGCCAGGTCACGGGTGTGCAAAGCCGGTTGAAAATTTACACCGCTGAAGGAAACGAAGATGAAACAATTTTCCGCCACGCGTTGACACACGGTCTCCGTATGGTGTGCCTTTCTCTACACAGGAACCCCCCGCCTGAAGGTGAGGCACGTATGAGGAAATGGGTCGCACGCCTGGCTGCGCTGGGCGTCGCGCTATTAGTAGCAGGCCAGGGCACGACAACGGCCCTTGCCCAGGAACCGACGGCGGGGAAGAAGATCGTTCGCGTCGGCGCCACGCAGTCCATGGACTCCATGAACCCGTTCCTGGCGGTCCGCCTGGTCTCCACGTCGATCCACCGCTGGATGTACGGCTTCCTCACGGTCCCCGACTCAAAGACGCTCCAGCCCAGCGCCGACCTGGCCGAGTCGTGGGAGGCCTCGGAGGACGGGCTCACGTGGACGTTCAAGATCCGTGAGGCCAAGTGGTCCGACGGCAAGCCGATCACGGCCGAGGACGCCGCCTGGACGTTCAACAAGATCATGACGGACGAGGCGGCCAAGACCGCCAACGGCCCGGCCGTGGAGAACTTCGAGAGCGTCACGGCCAACGGCCAGGAGCTGACGATCAAGCTCAAGTCGCCGCAGGCGTCCATGCTGGAGAACCCCGTCCCGATCGTGCCCAAGCACGTCTGGGAGTCGGTCACCGACATGGCCAACCACGACGCCGAGACGTACCCCACGGTGAGCAGCGGCCCGTACTTCGCGACCGAGCACAAGAAGGACCAGTACGTCAAGCTGCAGGCCAACCCCAACTACTGGCGGGGCAAGGCCAAGGTCGACGAGCTGCAGGTCATCTTCTACGACAACCCGCAGGCCGCGATCGCCGCGCTGCAGAAGGGCGAGATCGACCTGATCGGCCGGCTGGACCCGCCGGAGTTCAAGGCCATCCAGAACGACCCCAACATCGAGGCGTGGAACACCGACGGCCGGCGGGCCAGCTACCTGCAGATCAACCACGGCGCCACCACCACCGACGACAAGCCCCTCGGCGACGGCCACCCCGCGCTGAAGGACGTCAAGGTGCGCCAGGCGCTGCACTACGCCATCGACAAGCAGAAGCTGGTCGACGAGGTGTGGGACGGCCTGGCCAAGCCCGCCGACGGCTCGATCGTGCCGCCGATGTACAAGGACTTCTTCTGGGAGGCCACCGGCGACACCAAGGTCACCTACGACCCGGCCAAGGCCAACCAGATCCTCGACGACGCCGGCTACAAGAAGGGCTCCGACGGCGTCCGCACGATGCCCGACGGTGACCGCAAGCTGGAGTTCCGCTTCAGCATCCACACCGACACCCCGCTCGAGGACAAGCTCGCCGAATACCTGACCGGCTTCTTCAAGGAGATCGGCATCACGCTGACCACCAAGAAGCTCGAATCCAGCAAGTTCACGGAGGAGACGGGCTACACCGGCCTGTTCGACATCGCGATCAGCGGCTGGTCGGTCAACCCCGACCCCGAGGAGGTGCTGGCCACGCACCTGTGCTCGCGCCGGCCCACCAAGGACGGCGAGGGCGGCGGCACCGAGTCGTTCTACTGTGACGAGACCTTCGAGAAGCTCTACAAGGAGCAGCTGACGGAGCTCGACCGGCCCAAGCGGGCCGAGATCATCAAGCAGATGCAGGAGCGCCTCTACACCGACGCCCCGGTCATCGCGATCTACTACACGAACGACCTCGAGGGCTACCGCAAGGACCGGATCACCAGCATCACCCCCATCCCCGAGGACAAGGGCCTGCTCTACGGCGGCAGCGGCTACTGGCCGTTCTACACCGTCGACGTCAAGGCCACGGGGGCGGGAGCCGCCGCCGGCGACGGCGGCGGCGGATCGAACACCGGCATCATCGCCGGTGTCGTCGGCGCCGTGGTGGTCATCGGAGTGGGCGGCTTCCTCCTGAGCAGGCGGCGCAAGAGCGTCGCAGACGAGCGCGAATGACCGCTCCGCTCGAAGCGGCAGAGCCCGCCGCCGCGCAGGCGGCGGGCCCTGGTGACGAGCGCCCCACCCGCGGCGGCACGCTGCGCTACGCGCTGTCGAAGGCCGGTGGGGCGCTGTTCAGCATCGCCATGGTGATCGTCGGCACGTTCTTCCTGTTCCGGATGTTGCCCGGCGACCCCGTACGCAGCCTGGCGCAGGGCCGCAACATGACCCCGGCGCAGCTCGACCTCGAACGCAGCCGCCTCGGCCTGGACAAGCCGCTGATCGAGCAGTTCTTCAAGTTCGTCGGCGACACCCTCCGCCTCGACCTCGGCATGTCGTACGAGTACAAGCGGCCCGTCCTCGACCTGATCGGCGAGCGGCTCGGCCCGACCCTGCTGCTCGCGGGAACGGGCCTGGTCATCGCGGTCAGCCTCGGCATCTGGCAGGGCACGCGGGCCGGCTGGCGCAGCGGCAGCACGTTCGACCGCTTCTCCACCGGCACGTCCCTGGTGCTGTGGTCGGTGCCGACGTTCTGGCTCGGGCTGCTGCTCATGATGGTCTTCGGGGTGGGCATCGGGCCGATCCCCGGCATCTTCCCGTTCCGCGGCATCGAGAGCGTGGACGCGCCCGACGGGTTCGCCTACGTGCTCGACGTGGCCTCCCACATGGTGCTCCCGTGCCTGACGCTGGTCGCCGTGGTCTACGCCCAGTACCTCCTGGTCATGCGCTCGTCGCTGCTGGAGGAGGTCGGCCAGGACTACGTGACCGTGGCCAGGGCCAAGGGGTTGCGCGACGACGACGTACGCCGCCGCCACGCCGTGCCCAACGCCCTGCTGCCCACGGTGACGCTCGTGTTCATGCGTGTCGGGTTCGTGGTCGGCGGCGCGGTCACCGTCGAGACGATCTACACCTGGCCGGGGCTCGGCCAGCTGTTCTACGAAGCGATCAGCGTGCCCGACTTCACGCTCATGCAGGGCACGTTCCTGCTGATCACGGTGGCGGTCATCGTCATGAACACGCTGGCCGACGTGGTCTACCACATGCTCGACCCGAGAGTGAGGTCGGCATGACCAGTGTCGCCACGACCCGCAGGCGGCAGGCGCTGAGCCGCTTCCTGGCCGATTTCCGCAGCCACCGGGCCGGCGTCGCCGGCGTGGTCGTGCTCGTCGTCGCCGTGGTGCTCGCGCTGATCGCGCCGCTGTTCATCGACGAGAGCGTGACCAGCGTCGTCGACGCCCCCGGCGACGACTTCGACGCGCCCAGCCTGGCGTTCCCGTTCGGCACCGACGAGTCCGGCCGCTCCATCCTGCTGATGGTCTGGTGGGGCTCGCGCACGTCGCTGCTCATCGGCTTCCTCGCCGCCCTGCTGAGCATCGTCATCGGCATGGTCGTCGGCATCGCCGCCGGCCACTTCCGCGGCTGGCTCGGCGCCGTGCTCATGCGCGTCACCGACTGGTTCCTCGTCCTGCCCTCGCTGGTCACCGCCCTCGTGCTGGCGGCCATCCTGGGCGGCAGCACGTTCACGATCATCATGGCCATCGGCATCACCACCTGGCCGTCGACCGCCCGGCTGATCAGGGCGCAGACGCTGGCCGTGGAGTCCAGGCCGTACATCGAGCGCTCCAAGGCGCTCGGAGCCGGCCACTGGCACATCACGACCCGCCACGTGCTGCCCAACGTGGCGCCGCTGCTGCTGGCCAGCACCACGCTGGAGGTGGCCAGCGCCATCGTGACCGAGTCGACGCTGGCCTTCCTCGGCGCCAGCGCCAACAAGACCTCGTGGGGGACCATGCTGCGCGGCTCGTACGACTTCGGCGCGGCCAACGAGGGCGCCTGGTGGTACATCCTCATCCCCGGTCTGGCCATCCTCGCCGTCGTCATGGCGTTCACCCTGGTCGGCCGGGCCCTGGAGGCCGTGCTCAACCCCCGGCTGAGGAGGGCTTCGTGAGAGAGCGGAGCGAACGAACCATGGACACGGCAGTCCGGCGGCCGACGGGGGAGGCCGCATGAGTCTCCTCGAACTCGACGACGTCTCGGTGACCTACCGCATCGCCTCCGGCGAGGTGCCGGCCGTACGCGGGGTGTCGCTGACGCTCGACCCCGGAGCGGCGCTCGGAGTCGCCGGCGAGTCGGGGTCCGGCAAGTCGACGCTGGCCATGGCGCTGCTGCGGCTGCTGCCGCGGGACGCCCGCGTCGGTGGCCGGATCCTGCTCGACGGCGAGGACGTGCTCACCATGAAGTGGGGCCGCATGCGGGCCGTACGCTGGGCCGAGGCCTCGATCGTGTTCCAGGGCGCGCAACACGGGCTCAACCCGGTGCGCAGGATCGGCGACCAGGTCGCCGAGCCGCTGCTGGTCCACGGCCAGGCCAGGCCCGAGGCGGCCCGCAAGCGCGTGGCCGAGCTGCTCGACCAGGTCGGCCTGCCCACCTGGCGGGCCCGCAGCTACCCGCACGAGCTGTCGGGCGGGCAGCGGCAGCGCGTGATGATCGCGATGGCCCTGGCCTGCTCGCCCCGCCTGATCATCGCCGACGAGCCGACCACCGCGCTCGACGTCATGGTGCAGGCCCAGGTGCTGACCCTGATCAAGGACCTGGTCGCCGAGCACGGCATCTCGCTCATCATGATCTCGCACGACCTGTCCGTCCTGGCCGACGTGTGCGACCGGCTCGCGGTCATGTACGCGGGCCGCATCGTCGAGCAGGGCCCGTCGGGCGAGGTGTTCCACGACGCCAAGCACCCCTACAGCAAGGCGCTGGCGGCGGCGTTCCCGACGGTGGGCGACCCGGCCGCGCGGCTGGCGCCGAAGGGCCTCGGCGGCGACCCGCCGGACCCGATGCAGCTCCCGACCGGCTGCTCGTTCCATCCACGCTGCCCGGTCGCGCTCGACGAGTGCGCCACCCTCGACGTGGAGCTGTGGCCGGCCGGCGAGCGCCGCACGGCCGCCTGCGTCCACGTCAGGGCGAAGGAGGAGGCGTCATGACGGAGACGCAGACCACGAAGGAGAAGGTCTTGACCGCGGGGCAGAGCCTGCTGGAGGCCCGCGACCTGCACGTGGAGTTCGTCGCGCGCGGCCGCCGCGCCCGCGCGGTCGACGGCGTCAACCTGTCGATCGGCGAGGGCGAGATCGTGGCCCTCGTCGGCGAGTCCGGCTGCGGCAAGACCACGCTGGCCCGCACCCTGCTCGGCCTCGAACGGCCCACCTCGGGCGAGGTCCGCTACGGCGGCACGGCGCTCGACTACGGCTCCAAGGCGCTCAAGGCCTACCGCAGGCAGGTGCAGCTCGTCCTGCAGGACCCGACGGGCTCGCTCAACCCCCGGCACACCGTCTACGAGGCGGTGGCTGAAGGGCCGCGCATCCACGGCCTGGCCGACGAGGAGAGCGTCGTCGCCTCCGCGCTGTCCAGGGCCGGGCTGCGGCCGCCCGAGCGGTTCTTCCTGCGCTACCCGCACGAGCTCTCCGGCGGCCAGCGGCAGCGCGTGGTGATCGCCGGGGCCCTCGCGCTCAACCCGCAGGTGCTGGTCGCCGACGAGCCGGTCGCCTCGCTGGACGCCTCCGTACGCGGCGAGATCCTCGCCCTGATGCTCAAACTCAGGGAGGACCTCGGCCTGTCGGCGCTGGTCGTCACCCACGACCTGGGGCTGGCCTGGAACATCGCCGACCGGGTCGCGGTCATGTACCTCGGCAGGATCGTCGAGTCGGGACCCGTCGAACAGGTGCTGACCGCGCCGCGCCACCCGTACACGCAGGCCCTGATGTCGGTGCTGCCGGAGTCGCCGGAGCGGGTGGTGCTGACCGGCGAGCCGCCCGACCCGACCAGGATCCCCGGCGGCTGCCGCTTCCACGTCCGCTGCCAGGTGCTCGCCTCCGGCAAGGCGGCCGAGGCGGGGGTCGACGGCAGGTGCCGCTCGGAGCTCCTCGACATCCTGCCGGCCGTGCCCGGGGCCCAGGCCGCCTGCCACTACGCGAACGTCGCCGGCTAGCCACGGCCGGGCGCGCGTGGACCGGCACGCGGCTCTAGCCGAGGTCGGCGTCGTGGACCAGGATGGCGGCCTGGACCCGGTTGGCCAGGCCCAGCTTGGCCAGCAGCCGGCTCACGTGCGCCTTCACCGTGGCCTCCGTCAGGCGCAGCTCGCGGCCGATCTCGGCGTTGGACAGTCCGCGGGCCACGGCCCTGACCACGTCCTCCTCCCGCCCGGTGAGCCCGGCGAGCTGCCTGCGCGCGGCCTCGGCACGTGAAGGGGCACGATCCACGTACGACGCCAGCAGTCGCTTGGTCACCGACGGGGACAGCATGGCCTGGCCGCCCGCGACCGTACGCACGGCGGCTGCCAGCTCCCTCGGCGGGGTGTCCTTGAGCAGGAACCCGACCGCGCCCAGGCGGAGCGCCTCGTGCACGTACTCGTCCAGGTCGAACGTCGTCAGCATGACCAGCTTGGGCGGGTCGGGCACGGCCAGCAGCCGGGCGGCGGCGGTCAGGCCGTCCATGCCGGGCATGCGCACGTCCATCAGCACCACCTCGGGCCGCAGCCGCCGCGCCGCCGCCACGGCCTCGGCGCCGTCGCGCGCCTCGCCGGCGATCGCGATGTCGCCGGCGGCCTCCAGGATCAGCCGCAATCCCGACCGTACGAGCTCCTCGTCGTCCACGATGAGCACCCGGATCACCGGAACCTCCATGTGCCGCGGGTCATGCCGGGATCCTGGCGCTCACCAGGAAGCCGCCGCCGTCCTGGGCGTTGGCGCGCAGGGTGCCGCCGAGCAGCTCGACACGTTCCCGCAGCCCGATCAGGCCCCAGCCCGCGCCGGGCAGCTCCTCGTGCGGCGCGCGCGGCGCCTCGTTGCTCACCTCCACCTCCAGCGCGTCGGTCCTGAAGCGGATGCGCACGTCCGCGCCGGCGTTCCCCGCGTGCTTGTGCACGTTGGTGAGCGCCTCCTGGACCACGCGGTACGCCGTCCGCTCCACGCTCGCCTCCACCGGCCGCGTCTCGCCCTCGTCGTGCCTGGTCACCGCGATGCCCAGGGCACGGCTCTGGTCGAGCAGCCGGTCGAGGTCGTCCAGCGTGGGCGGCGGCCGGCGCGCGCCGCCGGTGTCCTCGCCCAGCAGCTCGTGCGGAGGCGAGCGCAGAACGCCGAGCACGTCGCGCAGGTTGGCCAGCGCCTCCCGCCCGATCCCCGCGATCATGGCGGCCGACCGGGCGGTGTCGTCGTCGGCCGCACGCATCTCCATCGCCCCCGCGTGCAGGACGATGAGCGAGACCCGGTGCGCGACCACGTCGTGCATCTCCCTGGCGATCCTGGCCCGCTCCTGCGCCCTGGCCTGCTCGGCGCGCATGACCTGCTCGCGTTCCAGCCGCTCGGCCCGCTCCCTGGCCGCTTCCAGGACCTCGCGGCGGGCGCGTACCCAGAGGCCGAGCGCCAGCGGCAGCCCGATCACGGCCAGCGCCGTGGCCACCGCGTTGGCCGGGCTCGCGGTGGCGAGCCGGTGAGGGCCGTCCTGCCACTCGCCGACCAGCGCGGAGATCCCGCACACCGCCAGGCAGCCGCCGAGGTAGGCGGCTATGCCGCGGCTCCTGCTCAGCGTGAGACCCGCGTAGTAGGACGCGACCATCAGCGGCGGCCACATCACCAGCCAGGCGTACCCGACGGCCCCCACGACGGCCAGCGGCCACCAGGACCGCCTGACCTGCCAGGCGGCCACGCCCGCGGCGGCGGCGATCGCGGCCAGCACCGGGAGGGGCAGGTTCGACGGCACCCCCACCTGCCCGTGCACCACGAGCAGTGAGGCCGCGAACACACCACAACCGAGCAGGACGAACCGCATATCCACAGCGTAGGAGGTGTTAGGCGGGATGAATGACGACGAAAGTAGTAAGTTCCGCCTGCACCGGCGCGGGGAGGGTGTGGATCACTCGCGGAAGGCGTCGGCGTTCTCCGAGGCCCACTGAGCGAAGCCACGCGCCTCCCGGCCGGTGATCTCGCGCACGGTCGGCACCACCGTGTAGCCGATCTCGGGGGTGTTGCCGAGCGCGTCGATCAGGAACGCGATGGTCTGCTCGCCCATGCCGTCCGCGGCCCACTTCGCCCTGGCCTCGTCGGCCGTCAGCTCCACGAACGTGACGTCCTTGCCGATCGCGGACCCCAGGATCGCCGCCTTCTCCTTGGCCGTGATCGCCTCAGGGCCCGTCAGCGTGTACGCCTTACCGCCGTGTCCCCCTTCGGCCAGCACCTTCGCGGCCACGGCGGCGATGTCGCGCTCGTGCACCAGCGCGCTCAGCCGGTCGCCGAACGGCTCCTTGACGACGCCTTCCGTCCTGACAGAGCGGGCCCACCACTGCAGCGTGTTGGACATGAACTCGACCGGGTTGAGCAGCGTCCACTCCAGGTCGCTCGCGGCGAGTGCCTGCTCCAGGGTGCCGTCCTCGCGTCCGCCGAGCACCGTGGCCCGCCGTACGCCCGCCTTGGCGGCCAGGGCGACGAGCTCGGCGCCGTCGAGCAGGGCGGCGTAGTCGTCGCCCGCGAAGTTGATGAAGTGCACGCCGGTGACGCCGTCGAAGACGCCGCCCAGGGAGCGGGGATCGGCGAGGTCTCCGGCGACGACCTCGACCCCTTCGGGGAGTGCGGCCTTGGCGGGGTTCCTGGTGAGGGCCCGAACCTGCCGGCCGGCTTCGAGGAGCTCCTCGACGACGTGACGGCCGACGGTCCCGGTGGCCCCGGTGACGAGCATGGTCATGTGAACCCCTTCGACGGAACGGAACGTTCTGCTCTTATGCTAACAGAACGGAATGATTCATTCCAATACGCTGCCGTCGGCGCGCCGACGAAGTCGGGTTCCGCATCGTCAGCACCGACGGCAACGGCCCCGGCATGCCGGTTGCCGGCGTGCCGGGGCCACAGGCTCGTGCCGACCTCGGTCAGAAGGCGCTTATCGCCGCCGGTGCGCGCTCGGCCCGGCTCAGGGTGCGGATGACCGCGGTGGCTCCGTGGCGGTGCACGGCCAGGCGGGCCAGCAGGTCCACGACGGGCTCGATGACGGCCGGCGGCAGTTCGGGCGTGTCCACGCCGACGCTGGCCGCAAGGTCGTCGGAGTGCACGACCAGCTCCACCAGCCGGGTGAGCAGGAAGTCGTCCAGCCGCAGGCACCAGCCGGCCCAGGGCAGCAGCACCACCCGGTCGGCCGGCTCGGCGGGCAGCGCGGCGCTCAGGTGGTCGAGCAGCGCCTGGGCCTTGTCCGCCAGCGCCGCGGCCCCGCAGGCCGCGGCCGCCTCGCCGCCGCGCCTGATGCCCACGTTGCTCTCGTGGTCGAGGCCGGCCTGCACCCACGGAGAGCGCGAAAAGTGCTCGATGAGGTCGACGGGTTCCTGGACCTCGCCGTCCGCGGGAAGCACGTCACCTACCCTGACGAGCTGGTGAGCCAGGTGCCCGGCCAGTCCCGCGACGCCGAACTCCGTCAGCGCGCTCGGCTTGTCCCACGACGCGCCCACGGCGGGGTGGCGCAGGAGCGACACCGCCGACGTCGCGGCCACCAGATAGGACTGCCTGCTCTCCCCCATTTGCCGCCCTTTCCCCAAATCAGGTGGTACGCGCCAACACTATCCGTTCACCACGCGGCGGATATGGCCATCCTCAGGCCAGGGCCTTCCTGATCGCCGACCTGACGAACGCCCGCGCCAGCCGTGCCCTCCTGAACCGGCTCAGGACCGGAGGCGGGGCGCCGTACCTGCGGGCGCGGATGTCGGCCACCACGGTCTCCGGCGCTCCCAGCCCGGCCGCCACCTCCAGAGCCTCCCGCTTGCTGATCAGGCGACCCTCCCGCAGGGTCACCGTGGCCCTGGCGACCGTCAGCACGCCCAGGTCCACCCAGACCTCCTGCAGCCAGCGCCGCCGCGCCCGGGTCTTGGCCAGCCAGAAGTCACGCAGGTCCGACCGGATGAACGCCTCCAGCTCCGCGTCCGACACCGGCGGCAGCACCTCGCCGGGCGGCGGGCCGTACAGCCGCAGGGGCGCCGTGTGCAGCTCGCGCCGCGTGACGGCGGTGACGGGACGGCGGAAGATGCGCTCGTGCGCCCACGTCACATGCTCGGCAGCGAGATCGTCCAGCTCCTGCCGGGGCATGTACGAGCAGTGCAGCAGGCCGGCGAGCGGCTGGTCGAGCGAGCGGTGCACGGCCTTGATGTCGCGCCACTGCTGCATCGTCACGGGCGAGTCGAGCACCGCGACCAGGTCGAGGTCGCTGCGGCCAGGACGGTAGTCGCCGGCCCCGAGCGAGCCGTGCGCCCAGAGCGCGACCAAGGGGACGGCAGGTCCGATCCGGTCGAGAAAATCCTTCAGCAGGCGTTCGGTCGCTGCGTGCATGATGGCCACTATGATCCATTCACGGCGGGCAGGAAAGGTCGCGCTGATCACAGGTGTGGGCCGCACCGTCGGCATCGGGGCGGGGATCGCCCGGCGGCTGGCGGCGTCGGGCTGGGACATCGCCTTCTCCCACTGGTCCCCCTACGACGAGCGCATGGCCTGGGGCGTCGAGCCGGGCGCGACCGGCACGATCACCGCGGCCCTCGCGGACACCGGCGCGGCCTCGGTGGCGATCGAGGCGGATCTCTCCGACGTGACCACCCCAGCCAGGATCTTCGACGAGGCGGAGCAGGCGCTGGGCAACGTCACCGCGCTGGTCATGTGTCACTGCGAGTCGGTCGCCTCGGGCCTGCTCGACACCACCGTGGAGAGCTTCGACCGGCACTTCGCGGTGAACGCGCGGGCCACCTGGCTGCTGATCCGCGAATACGGCCTGCGTTTCCGCGGCACCCACGGAACCGGCCGGATCGTCGCCCTCACCAGCGACCACACCGTCGGCAACCTGCCCTACGGCGCGAGCAAGGGCGCCCTCGACCGCATCACGCTGGCGGCCGCGCACGAGCTGGCCCACCTCGGCGTCAGCGCCAACGTGGTCAACCCCGGGCCGGTGGACACCGGGTGGATGCCGGACGAGGTCCGCGAGCAGTGCGTACGCCAGACGCCGCTCGACCGTCTCGGCACGCCCCAGGACACCGCGCACCTCGTCGACTTCCTCTGCTCGGAGCAGGGCCAGTGGATCAACGGCCAGGTGCTCATGAGCAACGGCGGCTTCGGCTGAGGGGGTCAACGGCCGGTTCGCTGATGAGCATCGTCCCAGGCCGGCGGTGTCCCGGCGGGGGCGCAGCCGGTGCGCACCGCCGGAAAAAGCTTGGCGCCCGTCCGGCCGCCGCGGGCATGATGGCGACATGATCGATCCACGCCTCGCAGGGAGGGTCGCGCTGATCACCGGCGCCAACCAGGGCATAGGCGCCGCCACCGCGGTCGCGCTGGCCGCCGAGGGCGTCGCCGTCTTCCTCACCTACAAACGGCTCGCCCCCCTGAACGATCCGGCCACTCCACCCGCGTACGACCAGGCCCGCGGCTCCGACGCCGGCGAGGTGCTGCGGCGCATCCGGGAGGCGGGCGGCACCGCGGAGGCCGCCGAGGCCGACCTGGCCGACCCGCGGACCCCGAAGGTCCTGTTCGACCAGGTGGAGAAGGCATTCGGCCCGGTGGAGATCCTGGTCAACAACGCCAGCGGCTGGCTGAGCGACACCTTCTCTCCGGCGGGCCGTGACGCCATCGGGCGCCCGCTGCGGCCGGTGGACGCCGAGACGCACGAGCGGCAGTTCGCGGTCGACGTGCGCGCACCCGCGCTGCTCATCTCGGAGTTCGCCCGGCGCCACGTCGAGCGCGGCGCGACCTGGGGCCGCATCGTGGGCCTCACCTCAGGCGGCCCCGACGGCTTCCCGACCGAGGTCTCCTACGGCGCGGCCAAGGCGGCCCAGGAGAACTACACGATGTCGGCCGCGCACGAGCTGGGCGCGTACGGCATCACGGCCAACATGGTCTATCCGCCCGTGACCGACACCGGCTGGGTCAACGCGGAGGTGGAGAAGCTGGTCGCGCAGAGCGGCGTGCTGCGCGAGGTGGCCCAGCCCGAAGACGTCGCCGAGGTCATCACTTTCCTGGCCTCCCACCAGGGCAGGAAGGTCACCGCTCAGACCATCAGGATGTTCTGAGCGGTGACCCCCGGCCGGCTGGGGGCGCACCGGCCTTCGCCTACATCGAACGTGAAGCGCCGATGCCTACCGTCAGGCACATGCACAGCGACCAGAGTCTCCTGCAGCGCAGAGTCGAGCAGGCGGTGTGGGGAGTCGCCATCGGCGTCTCGATGTTGTTCGCGACGGCCCTTCCCTGGGCCGTCACGTATGAAGACGTCGGGATGAAAAGGCTCGCCACGGCGCGCTCGCTGGTGGATCTCGCCCTCGCCGGATGGGAAGAGCATGATCGTGCCCTACCCGTCCTGATGTTGATGATGTGCGTCGCGACGACGCTCGCCGCGTGGTTCGGCGCCGCGAAGCCGCACTATTTCGGGTTGGCGTCGCTGACGGGTGTCGTGACCGCGGTGATTCCCGTCGCGATCTCCTTATGGGATCCGGGTGAGACGAACAACGTCACCCCCGAAGCCCTCACTCCCGCCTACGGCATGTTCGTGGCCGTGATTCCCATCCTCGCCCTGCTCGTCGCCACGATCAGAGCCCGCGTCTTCCGCGGGGCGGGAGCCCCCGCGGTCGACCGCCCGGTGCTCAGGTGAGCTCTCACGGGCCGGTGTCGAAGAGCGCGCTCACCGACTCGCCGTCGTGGATGCGGCGCATGGCCTCGGCCAGGGCGGGCGCGATCGACAGGACGGTGAGCTTGTCGCAGGGCTTGGGCGGCGGCACGGTGTTGGTGCAGACGATCTCCTCGACCTCCGGCAGCGCACCCAGCCGTTCCAGCGCTCCGGCCGAGAACAGCCCGTGCGTGCAGGCCACGCGGACCGATCTGACGCCCCGCTCGCGCAGCCGGTCGAGGAGCTCGATGACCGTGGAGCCCTTGGCGATCTCGTCGTCCAGGATGATCACGTCCTTGCCGGCCACCTCGCCGATCACGGAACTGATCACCACGCGGTCGTCGCTGAAGCGCTGTTTGGCGCCCATGGCGACGTCGGCGCCGAGCAGGCGGGCGAAGGCGGCGGCCTCCTTGGCGTTGCCGAGGTCGGGGGAGACGACGACCGTGTTGGACAGGTCGTACCGGCGGAAGTGGGCGGCCAGCTCGCGCAGGGCGTGCAGGTGGTCGACGGGGACGCTGAAGAAGCCGTGCACCTGCGGCGAGTGCAGCGTCATCGCCAGCACCCGGCTGGCCCCGGCGGACACCATCAGGTCGGCGACCAGCCGGCCGCCGATGGAGATGCGGGGGGCGTCCTTCTTGTCGCTGCGCGCGTAGGCGTAGTGGGGCATGACGACGGTGGTCCGGGCGGCGGAGGCGCCGCGGGCGGCGTCGAGCATCAGCAGCAGCTCGACGAGGTTCTCCTGCGTCGGCGGGACGAGCGGCTGGATGAGGAAGACGTCACGCTCGCGGCAGTTGGCCTGCAACTGCACTTCGAGCACGTCGTTGGCGAACCGGTGAACCTGGACGGGGTGCAGGGGAGTGCCCAGGTGGGCACAGATCTCCTCCGCGAGCTCGGGGTGGGCGCTGCCGCTGAAAACCGTTATGTCTCGCACGATTCCGTGAGCTTAGCAACCCCGCCCCGGCGTTCATGAGAGCAGCTCGGGGGTGAGCGCGTCGAGATTGGGCAGGACGCGCCAGGCCAGGGCGAGCGCGTCGGGCGCCGGCGGGTAGCGCGGGTGGGGTACGGCGATCACGTGCATGCCGGCGGCGTGGGCGGAGCGCAGCCCGTTGCTGGAGTCCTCGACCGCCACGCAGCCGCGGGGGTCGACGCCCAGCCGCCGGGCCGCCTCCAGGTAGCCGTCGGGGGCGGGCTTGCCGCGCGCGACCTCCTCGGTGGACACGGTGGCGGCGAAACACTCCTTCAGGCCGGCCGCGTCCAGCACCACGTCGATCAGCGTGCGCGGGGACGAGCTGGCCAGCCCCAGCGTGTTGCGCTCGGCCAGGCGCCGCACCGCCTCCACCGCCCCCGGCAGCAGCGGCACCCCGTCGCGGTAGCGGGCGGCCATCTGGTCGACGACGCCGCGGGCGATCTCGGCGGGCGGCCTGCGCACTCCGAGCTCGTTCAGGTAGGCGGCCCACTCGGCGGTGCTCATGCCCATGAGCCTGGCCTGCGTGTCCGGCTGCCAGGCGCCGCCGTGCTCGGCCACGAACGTCCGGCGCACCTCCTCCCACACGGGCTCGGAGTCCACCAGCACGCCATCGAGGTCGAACACGCAAGCTCTCACGACCGCGAGAATACGCGAATGGCGACCGGCGAGGCTCTGCTGTCATATGTCCTTATTGCCCGAGATTCATGCTATTAGGGAAGTCTGTTGAGCTATGGGGAGTGATTCCCGGGCATGCCACACGGCATGGCAGACCTTCCACTTCACGACCAGGGCGACTTCGCGGACGCCGACCGCGGCTTCATCGCGAAGCTCAGCCCGGCGGTGGTCAGAACGGCGGACGGCCGGGTCGTCTGGGACGGCGACTCCTACGACTTCCTCCAGGAGGACTGCCCGGAGACGGCCCATCCCGGCCTCTGGAGGCAGAGCCGGCTCTGCGCCAGGCAGGGACTGTACGAGGTCACCAGCGGCGTCTACCAGGTGCGCGGCCTGGACCTGTCGAACATGACGCTGGTCGAGGGCGATCGGGGCGTCGTCGTGATCGATCCGCTGATCTCCACAGAGTGCGCCGCCGCGGCGCTGAAGTTGTACCGCGCCCACCGCGGCGACCGCCCGGTCACCGGCGTCATCTACACCCACACGCACGTCGACCACTTCGGCGGCGTGCGCGGCGTGACCGACGGCGGCGTGCCGATCCTGGCCCCGGCCGGGTTCCTGGAGCACGCCGCGTCCGAACGGGTCTACGCGGGCCACGCGATGACCCGCCGCGCCGTCTACCTGTACGGCCGGGCGCTGCCCCGCTCACCCGAGGGGCAGATCGGCTGCGGCCTCGGCATGACCGCCTCGACGGGCACCGTGTCGCTCATCCCGCCCACGCTGGACCTCACGCGTACCGGCCAGGAGGAGACGGTCGACGGCATCCGCATGATCTTCCACCTCACGCCGGGCGCCCAGGCTCCCGCGGAGATGAACCTGCTCCTGCCCGACCACCGCGCCCTCTGCCTGGCCGAGAACGCCACCCACAACCAGCACAACCTGCTGTCCCTGCGCGGCGCCGCGGTGCGCGACGCCCGCGCGTGGGCGCGCTACCTGACCGAGGCGGTCTCCCTGTTCGCCGACCGGGCCGACGTCGCCTTCGCCTCGCACCACTGGCCCACCTGGGGCGGCGAGGCCATCGTGCGCTTCCTGGAGCAGCAGCGCGACATGTACGCCTACCTGCACGACCAGACGCTGCGCCTGATCAACAAGGGCCTGACGGGCCCCGAGATCGCCGAGGCCATGACCATGCCGCCCCAGCTGGAGCAGGCCTGGCACACCCACGGCTATCACGGCTCGGTCTCCCACAACGTCAGGGCCGTCTACCAGCGCTACCTGGGCTGGTTCGACGGGAACCCGGCCCACCTGTGGGAGCATCCGCCCAGGGAGAGCGCCATCCGCTACGTCGAGTGCCTGGGGGGCGCCGCCGGCGTGGTGGAGTTCGCCCGGCGCTACATCGGCGAGAACGACCTGCGCTTCGCCGCCCAGCTGCTCAACCACGCGGTCTTCGCCGACGAGGGCAACAAGGAGGCTCGGGATCTGCTCGCCGAGGTCTACACGAGGCTGGGCCACGGGGCCGAGAACGCCACCTGGCGCAACTTCTACCTCATGGGCGCCCTGGAGCTGGGCGACGGCATCGTGCCCGCCACCATGGACGTCACCTCTCCTGATCTGCTCGCCGCGCTGAGCGTCGAGCAGATCTTCGACTCCATCGCCATCCGCGTCGACGGGCCGCGCGCCTGGCACGAGCGGCTGGCCATCGACTGGCACCTGACCGACCTGGGGGAGCGCCACCGTACGACGTTGAGCAACGGCGTGCTCGTCCAGCAGCGCGACCCGCGCGACGCCGCCGCCGACCTGACCCTGCGGCTGACGAAGGAGCAGCTCGTGGGGTTGCTGGCGGGCAAGGGCGTCGAAGGGGTCGAACGCGAGGGCAACACGGCGGCGCTGCAGCGGCTGGTCGCCGTACTGGACCGGCCGGTGCCGGACTTCGCCATCGTGACGGCCTGACCGGGACTCCTCGCGAGCTAGACCCGGCCCACCCGCGCCCCACGGCCGCGTAGGGCATCTCACCGGGTTCACTGCGGACGCCTCCCACGAGGTGCGCACTCCTCTGGCCGGGTTTCGGCGTTTCCCCTTGCTACGCGTCGTGCCGAATCCGGTCACCGGTAGGACCGAAGTCGATGCCCGCCAGTTCGGCCCGCGACGAGACGCCCAGCTTGGGATAGGCCTTGTAAAGGTGGAAGCCCACGGTTCTGGGGCTGAGGAAGAGCTGGGCGCCGATCTGCCGGTTCGTGGCCCCGGTGGCGGCGAGCCGCACCACCTGCAGTTCTTGAGGGGTCAGGGTGTCGAGCGGCGCGGTGTCGGCGCGGGGGTTCGGCGCGGTGGCGGGGACGCCGGTCGCGGCCAGTTCCATGCGGGCTCGCTCGGCCCAGGGCGCGGCTCCCATCGTGGTGAAGTCAGTCAAGGCGGCGCTGAGTTGCGCGCCGGCGTCGGCGCGGCGCCGTGCCCGCCGCAGCCATTCGCCGTACATGAGCTGAGTCCTGGCTCGTTCGAAAGGACGTCCGCCCAGGGCGTGCAGGGCGAGCGCCGAGCCGAAGTGCGCCTCGGCTTCGTCGCGAGGGGCGAGCAGGGCGTGGCAACGGTGGGCGACGGCCGCCGCCCATGGCCGGCCGCTGGCCGCTGCCCAGGCGTCGAACCGGGCGAATGCCGAGGTCGCCCGGTGGGGCTCGTTCAGGCGGGCACACGCCTCGACGTGGTCGGCGATGGCGAAGGTGACGATCACAGTGTGGCCGAGCGGCCCGTCAAGCACCCGTGCCATTCGCTCGGCCACCGCGTCGTAGCGCGTTCGTACGAGGTCGAGCAGGGTGAGCGCGCATCCGCCCCACCCGGAGCCGTTGCGCTCCTGGGAGGTGCCCTCAGCCTGGCGGGCGAGGCGGAGGCATTCCTCGTCCTCGCCTCGGATGGCGGCCAGGCGCGCCAGGATGCCGTGAAGGTGCACCAGCCGTCCCGCCTGTCCGGTGTCGTGCGCGATCCGCCAGGCTTCGGCGCCGGATTCGGCGGCCTCGGCGTGCCTGCCGCACAGGATCTGCGCCTGGGTGAGGAGTTGCAGCGCGTGTGGCAGGGCTCCGATGAGCCCTTGATGGCGGCAGGCTTCCACCCGGGCGGCGGCCAGTTCCCTGGCCGCGTCGTCGTCGCCGGTCATCAGGGCGCTGAAGACGGCGTACGCCCCGGCGGCAGGGTCGGTGGCGATGCCCCAGGCCGTCGAGGTGTCCGGGTCGGTCTCGGTGGCGTCGGCCGCGGGAATGGCGGAACGCAGAAGCGGCAGGCCCGCCGCCGGGTCGCCGGCGGACACCCGCTCCATGCCGCGTACGGCCGCGACCACGGGGGTCAGACGGGCCCCGACGCCGGAGCCGAGAGACTCCAGGAGATCGGCGGCCTGCCCGAGTGCGGTGTGGTCCCCGGCGAACCAGGCCTCGCCGGCGGCCGTGGCGAGCAGCGACGCGGCTTCGGCGGGCGCGGCCTGCACGACGCCCGCGCCGGCGACGGTGATCAGCATGTGGGCGGCCTGTGCCGGGTCGCCCTGCTCGGTCTCGACCGCGGCCCGTACGGTGGTCAGCCGGGCCAGCAGCACGGGGTCCGTGGTCAGGCGTCGGCCCCTGTCGGCGGCGGCACGGGCACGGGGGAGCTGACCGGCGCCGAGTGCTGCCTGTGCGGCCGCCGCCAGCCAGCGGGCGCGCCTGTCCCGGTCGACGGTGAGTTGCGCCGCCCGCTCGTAGGCGGTGGCGGCCGACGTGTTGCCGCCGAGCCCGCGGGCACGCTCGCCGGCGGCCGCGAGGATGGTCGAGATTTCCTCGTCGGGCTCGAGGGCGGCGGCTGAGAGATGCCAGGCCCTGCGGTCGGCGTGCTCGTCGTCGACGAGGAGGTCGGCCAGCACGCGGTGGGCGGCCACGCGGCGGGCGAGAGGCGCCTCGTGGTAGGCGGCGGCCTTGATCAGCGGATGCCGGAAGCGCAGCCGGCCGTCGGAGACCTCCACCAGGGCGGCCTGCTCGCAAGGTTCCAGGTCTTCCGGCGTGGCACCGAGTGCCTGTGCCCCCTTCAGGACGAGCGGCAGACTCCCCGATCCGTCGGCGGCGGCGACGAGGAGCAGCAACCGGGCGCGTTCGGGCAGGCGCCGGATCGCGGCGCGCAGTGACTGCTGCAACCGCCCGGCGAGGGAAGGCCCCGGCGGCTGCAGGGGAAGCGGCGGAAGGCGTCCGGCCCGTTGCTCGGGGGTCAGGCTCCCGGCGAACTGCAGGAGCGCCAGCGGGTTGCCCTCGGCCTCCTCGATGACGCGATCGCGCGCCTCGGGCGTGAGATCGTCCGCGCGCTCGGCCAGCAGCCGCGCGCAGTCATCCATGGCAAGAGCGGTGAGCCGCAACTCGGGGACGCCGGGCAAGGTCGGATCCGTGTCGTCACGGCCGGCGAAGATCATGGAGATGCGTTCGGCCGCCAGCCTGCGCGCGGCGAACAACAACGCGTCCACCGACGCGCGGTCCAGCCACTGCACGTCGTCGACGAGACACAGCAGCGGACGCTGCTCGGAAAGGTCGGCCAGCAAGGTCAGCACCGCGAGCCCGACGAGGAAACGGTCCGGAGTGTCCCTCTCGTCCTCTCCGAACGCGCCGCGCAGCGCCGCCCGTTGTGCGGCGGGAAGCTGGTCCACGAGGTGACGAGCCGGTCGCAGCAGCAAGTGCAGGGCGGCGAAGGGCAGCTCGGACTCGGCCTCGACGCCGGTCGCCCGCAGCACCAGCACGTTGTCGGGTGCCGTGCTCGCGAGGTGCGCCAGCAGGGCCGACTTGCCGATCCCGGCCTCGCCGTACACGGCGACGGCGTTGCCCTGCCCGGCGCGGGACTCGGCGATCAGGCCTCCGAGGAGGGCAATCTCCGCGTTCCGCCCGATCACGGTACCCGACCTTACCTAACCGGCCGGCGGCCCCCGCGGGCCGGTCGGGTAGACACCGGTCACCGTGACTGATCCAGCCGTGGCCGCCGGGCCGTACGGTCGGGTGCGACTGCCCCGATGACTGGAGGAAACCTTGAACGACGCGACGGCCATCGTCGTGGAGCCGGTGGGAACGGTCGTCGGCGGGCGCGCAGAGGCGTTCGACGATGACTGGAACACCGAGCAGGCGCTGATCCGCCTCGACGGGACGAGTTTCGGGCCGGACTCCCTCGCAGGACTGGAGACGTTCTCACACCTGGAGGTGGTGTACCAGTTCCATCTCGTGCCTCCCTCCTCCGTGCACACCGCCGCCCGCCGCCCTCGCGGAAACCCCGACTGGCCGGAGGTCGGCATCTTCGCCCAGCGGGGCAAGAACCGCCCGAACCGGCTGGGCGTCTCCCGTTGCCGGCTGCTCGCCGTGGACGGCCTCGACATCCACGTACGCGGTCTGGACGCCATCGACGGCACGCCGGTGCTGGACATCAAGCCCTACATGACCGAGTTCGGCCCGCAGGGCGAGATCGTTCAGCCGCAGTGGTCGATCGAGCTGATGCGGGCCTATTACTAAGGAGGCAAAGGTATGCACGAGGTGATCGTCGTAGGAGCGGGGCCCACCGGGCTCCTGCTCGCCGGGGACCTCGCTCATCCGCCCGGACGGCTACGTCGGCTGGGCCGGTGCGGAAGCCGCCGAACTGCGCGAGGCCCTGTCCCGGCTGGCAGGCACTCCCAGCCTCCACCGTTTCGAGGCCATCGAACGGAACGCCTTGTGACAGCGGCGGGGCAAGGCTCGGGTCGCGCTGACCGGCGCGCTCGGCACGGGTACGAGGACTACATGATCCGGAGCTCTTGGGAGGATGTGTCATGGTCGCTGAGGGGATAGAGGAGATCACATCAGAGGAGGAGATGGACGACCTTCTCGGGACGCCGTCGAAGCGCGTTGCGACGAAGGTGCGCTCTCGCCTGCACGAGCACGACAAGCAGTGGCTCGCGGTGTCCCCCTTCTGCCTGGTGTCCACCTCTGCCGCCGACGGCTCCTGCGACGCATCGCCCAAAGGCGACCCTGCGGGGTTCACTCTGGTCCTCGACGACACGACCATCGTGATCCCGGAACGTCCCGGTAACCGGCGCGCCGACGGTTTCCGCAACGTGCTGAGCAACCCCCAGGTGGGCCTGCTCTACGTGATCCCCGGCCGCGGTGACACGTTGCGCATCAACGGCCGCGCCCGGATCCTGCGCGAGGCCCCGTTCTTCGACCGGATGATCGTCAAGGGCTACCGTCCTCGGCTCGCCCTCCTCGTTGAGATCGAGGAGGTCTTCTACCACTGCTCCAAATCCTTCCTTCGCTCCTCCCTCTGGAAGCCCGAGACGTGGACTCCCGACGCGGCCCCCTCCAGGGCCCGCATCGCCAAATCCCTGGAACGTCCCGACGAGGAGCTGGAAGACCTGGAGGTCTACTACGGCCCGCAGTACGGCCGGCACTTGTACGGCTGACCGTCACTCCACTCCTGTCATCGGATCGGATGCGGGATGACCGCCGTGCCGGGTGGCGTCCACCAGAGCCTGGAACAGGCGGAGCGGGTCCTCGGCGACGCGGTTGCATACGTACAGCCACCACTGGGTGCCGAACACGATGTACTCCCTGACCGGATGCCCGCGATCCCGCATCGTCGGCAGCTGATCGTCGCCGAGTCCGAGCAGCATCTCGACCTCGTAAGCGCCGGAGTCCCGCCGCATATGCGGCTGCAGCTCATCGAGAAGGTCCAGGTCGTGGGTGGCGATCGAGCAGAGGTGGCCGCTGTCCAGCAGGAGGGTCGCGTACGCGAGGAAGGCCGCCCGCAGCTCGTGGCTGTCACGGGGGTGGGCGATGGACTCGTGTTCAAGGAAGGAGCCCTTCACCAGGCGGATGCGGCCGGGCAGCCGCAGCAGGCGGGTCAGGTCATCGGCCGTCCGGTGCAGACGGGCCTGGATGGTGACGCCGACGTGGTCGAAACGCTCGCAGAGACGTTCGTGGGTCCACAGGATGAGATCCGTACGAGCGGAGCCCTCCGCCGAGATCATCATCTCCTGGCCCGCGGCGGCCGTGGCCTCGGCTAGCCGGGTGGCGTTGGCGAGCCCCAGCTCCCGGTCCACCACCGAGCCGATATGGGAGAGATCGAGGGACACCGAGCAATTCGTCCCGCGGGCTGCGGCCTGCCGTGACAGGTCGAGGAATATCTCGGTTTCGGCCGTGGCCAGGCCGGCGTCCCGGCAGCTCTCCCCCATGTAGTCAAGGGTGGCGGACCTGCCCTCCGCGTTCACCAGGGCGGCCCGGGCGAGCGCCTCGGCAACGGTCTGGCCACCGACGTAGCGTTCGGCCACCCGCCAGGCCAGCTTGCGTAGTGCGGGGTCTGCGGCGACGTGGTCCTTGAGGACCTCGTCAAGGGCCAGTGCTCGCATCGCCTCGGCAGCCTGCTCCATTACGGTCATCATCATCCTTTCACCCGAGAGCCGGAACTCTATCGCCAATGGAGATTTTTTTAGAAGGTACTATCTCTCCGGTGAAGGCGGTAGTGGCTTCCTAGAAGGCGACCGGCAGGCGGTGCACACCGTAGATCGCCATGTCCGTACGGATCGGGATCTCCTCGTCGGGAGCGGCCAGCCGGAGGTCGGGGAACCTGCGGAACAGGGCCGGGTAGGCGACTCTCATCTCGATCCTTGCCAGCTGCTGGCCCAGGCACTGATGGACGCCGTGGCCGAAGCCGAGGTGCCCGGCGGCGTCCCTGGCCAGGTCGAACGTGTCCGGATCCGGGAATTTCGCGTGGTCGCGGTTGACCGCGGGGATCGAGACGACCAAGGTCTGACCTGCGCGGATCAGCGTGCCGTCCAGCCAGACGTCTTCCAGAGCGGCGCGCTGCGCGCCGAACTGGATGATGGACAGATACCGCAACAGCTCCTCGACCGCGTTGTCGATCAGCGTCGGGGCGGCGCGCAGGGCAGCCAACTGCTCCGGATGGCGCAGCAGCGTCCAGGAGCCGAGCGCGAGCATGTTCGCCGTCGTCTCGTGCCCCGCCACCAGCAGCAGCATCCCGATCGCCCGCAGCTCCTCGTCGGTCAGTTCGCCGCCCGCGATGAGGCCGCTGAGGAGGTCGTCGCCCGGCTCCGCGCGCTTGGCGGCGACGAGCCGTACGAAGAACTCGTGCAGCTTGGTGAGCGCGGCGATGACATCGTGCTTGTCCGCGTCGAGCTTCAGCACGGTGGCGGTGGTGCGTTGGAACTCCTCCCTTTCCCGGTACGGCACGCCGAGCAGCTCGCAGATGACCATGGACGGGATCGGTAGTGCGAAGTCCTGGACCAGGTCGGCGGGGGAGCCGGCCCGTGCCATCGTGTCCAGGTGCTCTTCGGTGATCTGCTGGACCCGGGGGATCAGCCGGTTGATCCGCCGCACGGTGAACTGGCCGGTCAGCAGCCGCCGGTAGCGGGTGTGCTCCGGAGGATCCATCCGGATGAACCAGCCGGGTATGGCGGGTGCGAACGACTCCTGACCGAGCGGATGGGGATACGGCATATGACGAAGTTCCTGCCGGGCGCTGAAGCGCGCGTCACTCAGCACAGCCCGAGCCGTCGCCATGCGGGTCACCACCCAGCCGACGTGGCCGTCGGGGAAGGCCAGCGGGTGCAGTGGGCCGTCGGCGGCCAGCCGCCTGAGCGCGGCGGGCGGGTCGAAGGGATGGTCTCGGACGGTCGGCAGCAGATCCATGCGGCACTCCTTCATGCATTTCGTGAACTGTGTAAAATTGCTCGGATGACACTCGACGACCAGGAGTTCCTGGAGCGGTTCGCGATGATCATGTCCGAGTCCGGCTATCCCCGGATGGCGGCCAGGGTCTTCGCCGCGCTGCTCGTCTCCGACGACGGCCGGCTCACCGCCGCCGAGCTGGCCGACCGGCTCCAGGTGGGCCCGTCGGCGATCTCCGGCGCGGTGAAATACCTGATGAACGTCGGAATGGTCGCCCGCGAGCGTGATCCGGGCGAGCGGCGTGACCGTTACCGGGTCGATCAGGTGGCGTGGTTCACGGCGGCTCTGGCTAGCGACCACGTCTACCGCCGTTTCGAGGAGGGCGCCCTGGAGGGCCTTGCGGTGTTCGGCCGGGACACGCCGGTAGGGGCGCGACTGGAGGAGACCCGGCGGTTCTTCGCCTTCCTTCGCAGGGAGGTGCCCATGCTGATGCACAAGTGGCTGGAGCAGGAGTCAGGCGATGTCGCGCCGGTGCAGGCCGGCCAGCCCGACGGCGCCCAGGGCGGCGGCGACCGCGCTCAATAGCACCAGGGGTGCCACTGTCACCTGCCCGAGCACGACCCAGGGCACGTGCACGAACGGGATGACGACCAGCACAGACTCGTCGACCTGCCCCAGCATGCCGAATACGTCGAGCAGGATGAACACCACCCAGATCCCCCACGCGGCCATCGACAGGCGCGGCAGCAGGCCGGCCAGGAGGACCGCGATCCCGGTCATCGCCCACACAGCGGGCAGATAGGCCAGCGCGGCTCCCAGCACCAGGGGCAGCTTGCCCAGGTCGCCGCTGCTCGCGCCGTATGCGAGCCCGGCGCCCGCGCCGAGCGCGATGAGCGCCGCGGCTTGCCCGGTCACCGCCATGACCAGATGGCCGAGCGCCCACCGGACGCGGCTCGTCGGGGTCGCCAGCAGCAGGTCGGCGCGTCCCTCCGTCTCCTCCGTCCGCAGCCGCAGCGCGGACAGGATGCCGTAGGCGGCGATGATCCAGGCGAGCATGGACAGCAGGTAGTTGACGAAGAAGTCGACCGGCTCGGCATCGCCGGCGCCCACCCTGGCGATCATCTCCATGATCTGCGGAGCCTCGATCTGCTCCTCGATCTCGCCAGAGACGGCGCCGCCCAGGGCAAGGCCGCCCACCGCGAAACCGGCGGTCCAGCCCAGGAGCTGGCCGCGGTGCAGCCGCCAGGCCAGGGCGAGGGCGCTGCGCAGGCCGGGCGCCGCCGCGGACGGCCCGAGCCGCGCGGGCAACGACCCGGCGGCCAGGTCACGGCGGGCCGACAGGCGGTAGGCGATGCCTGCCAGCAGCACGACCAGGGCCAGCAGCAGCAGGAGAACCCACCAGCGTTCGTCGGCGAACGCTCGTGTCCGAGCCGTCCAGCCCAGTGGTGACATCCACGACAACCAGGCCGCACCGCCCACGTCGCCGACCGCGCGGATCAGGAAGAAGGCGATGAACACGGCGACGCCCATCCCCCTGGCCGCCACCGCGCTCTGCGTCAGTTGCGCGGTGACGGCGCCGACCGCGGCGAACGTCCAGCCGGCGGCGGCCAGTGACAGGGCCAGAGCGCACGACCCGGAGGCGGGCAGCCCCGCGCCAATGAGAGCCCCTGCCATGAGGACGGCGATCACCAGGTTGGCGGCGAGCACCACGGCCAGCACCGCGGTCAGCGGCGCGTGCCTGCCCACCGCCCCCGCACCGACGAGCTCACGGCGGCCCGATTCCTCCTCGACCCTGCTGTGCCGGATCACCAGAAGCATGCTGACCAGCCCGAGCAGCATGGCGCCCGCACTGGACACGGTGTACGCGGTCAGCCCGCCCACGCTCGCCTCGAACACGGGGCCGCGGGTGGCCACCTGCGAGAGGTTGGCCGTCGCCGCGTCGGCCGCGCCGTGCAGATCCTCAGCGGTCGGATAAAGGGCGGCCGTGCTGGAGGCGATGCTCGCCGGGTAGACCGCGGCCAGCAGGCCCCAGACGGGTAGGAGCAGTCGGTCGCGGCGGACGATGAGCCGGGCGAGCGCGCCGGTCCCGGTCAAGACGCTCATCGGGCAGCCACCCTCCGGGGCCGCGCGCCGCTGCTCGCCGTCTTGTAGTGCCGTATGAACAGGTCCTCCAGCGTCGGCGGCGCTGCCGTGACGCCGCGCAGCCCCAGCGCGGCCAACCGGTCGAACAGCGCGTTGAGATGGCGGGGCTCGACCTGGCAGGCGATCTTCAGGCCGTCGATCCGCAGATCGTGTACGCCGGGCAGACCGGCCAGGTCGGCCGGCGAACTCGCCACCTCCGCGACCACGGACGTACGGCTCAGGTGGCGCAACTCCGCCAGCGTGCCCGACTCCACGATGCGCCCCGCCCTGATGATGCTCACCCGGTCGCAGAGCGCCTCCACCTCCGACAGGATGTGGCTGGACAGCAGCACGGTACGGCCGCGCGCCTTCTCCTCCGCCACGCTGTCCCTGAAGACCGCCTCCATCAGCGGGTCCAGGCCGGAGGTCGGCTCGTCGAGGATGAGCAGTTCCACGTCGGAGGCGAGCGCCGCGACCAGCGCCACCTTCTGCCGGTTGCCCTTGGAGTAGGCCCGGCCCTTCTTACGCAGGTCCAGCTCGAACCGGTCGACGAGGCTCGCCTTGCGCCGCTCGTCCACTCCTCCGCGCAGCCGGCTCAGCAGATCGATCACCTCGCCGCCGGTGAGGCTGGGCCACAGGGTGACGTCGCCCGGCACGTAGGCCAGCCGGCGGTGCAGCTCGGTGGCGTCGGCCCAGGGATCGCCGCCAAGCAGGCGAGCCTCGCCCGCGTCGGCGCGCATCAGGCCGAGCAGGATCCGGATGCAGGTGGATTTGCCTGCTCCGTTGGGGCCCAGGAAGCCATGGACCTCGCCGCTTCGGACGTCCAGTTCGAGACCGTCCAGCGCACGTGTCCGGCCGAACGTTTTGACGAGGCCGGACACGGAAATCGCGTCTGTCATGGCTCGAAGCTACACTAGATTCACAAATTTTGTGAAATATGTGAAAGATTGCAACTGTCAAGATCAAGACACCGCACGGGCTGCCACATGCTTCGAAGTCAGGTTGCCAGGGCCCGCCGAGAGCCACTCACTCCGGTTGCGGGACCAGGGTGTTGTGCCGGGCCACCGCCCACCAACGGCCGTTCTCTTTGACAAGCACGTAGAGGGCGACCATGACATGCTCGCGGTCGATGAGCTCACCCTTGTCGTTTGCTGCGCGAGCTCCCTTGTGGGCAATGGCGACATCCGGACGAAGGAACACGACGTCGAGCACGTCGTATCGCACGTACTCATCCTTCAGGAACCCGGCGAGTCCGGCCCGGCTCGCCTCGAGCACCACGTCGCGACCGTGAGCCAGCATGCCGACGGCGTTGCCCATGATGGCATTGCTTGCCAGATCTGACACCATGAGCTCGGCGTCGTTGGTGTTGTAGGCAGTTTCGACATTCTTGATGATCTGCGCGATGGCCTCGCGGTCGGCGCTGTGATCGACGCTGGAGTCCTCGATAACCGGTGCTTGGACGTTTGTGTGCATGCGGAACACTCAAGCACCTCAACCAAACTTGGGGTCAACACCGGCAGTATGTGTTGATAATCACGTCGTTTGGCCTGCCAGTAGTCGTCGACCTGGTGCTCCAGGCCGACAAACCCCGTTGACGTAGCAGCGGGGCGGCCATGCTTCTCGCAAGGCGGCGGCCCGCCTCGGCTTTCTGGAGGCGCAGCGTGCAACGGGGAGGGGCGCAGCCGCGGCGTTCGGCCTTCCGCCTTCCCGTCAGGGCGCTGATCGCCGTTCTCGCACGGCCTGGCCGATCGAGGCCACCACGGTCGCCGAGATCTGCGCGGCAGCCGAGATCTCCCCCGCGACGTTCTTCACCTACTTCCCCGCCAAAGAAGACCTGGTCTTCGCTGACCAGCCGGATCAGGTGGAGACGGTCAACGAGCTACTGGCCGGGCGGCGGCCCGGCGAATCCATGCGCGAGGTGCTCACGCGCGTCTCGACATCCAGGCCCAGTGGGCAGAAGCCCTCGAGGTGGCCTTTCCCGACGAGCTCGACGACACCGAGGCGCACGCGATCATCGGCTCGCGGGCGCGGTGATCGCTGCCGCCATGGGCCAACCTTCGCCGCGGCGACGCCGCGCTGCGCTAGGTGCGGGCCGCCTCCGCGTGCAGCGCCTCGCAGGCCAGCCCGAGCAACGTCACCAGCACCGCCGCGAACACCGGTCCCAGCGTCAGCGGCGCCGTCAGCTCGCCCGCGTGCCAGGCCGCCGCCGCGACCGCCGCCGACGTCAGCACCGTCACCCCGAACATGGCCGCCCACAGCGGCAACATCCGCAGGTAGGCGAAGAGCAGCCCGAACACCGGCCACACGAACGGGGACGCCGCCACGGCCAGCGCGGCCCAGCCGCCCGTCACCAGGCCCAGCCAGACGAGCGCCGGGATGGGCCGGCGTTCGATCACCGGGCCGGTGGAGTGGACGAGGCCGAGCAGCACACCTCCGGCGGCCACGGCCACGAGGCCGTCGCGCAGCACGGTGACGATGGCGATGAGCAGCAGCCCGCACGCCGTGACGTGCGTCGCCCACTGCAGCAGCCGCAACGGAAGGTTGCCCATGTCCACTCAGCGTAACGCCGGGTGCGCGCCGGGTCAGCGCGTCCCGCGGCCGCCACGCCGGGTGAACGCCAGGTCAGCGTGTTCCGCGGTCGCCACGCCGGGTGAACGCCGTCAGCAGGTAGTACAACGCGCCGGCCACCACGAGGGCGACCACCACGCCGATGTTCGCCGCCCCGAACGTGCCGGTCCGCAGTGCGTCGCTCATCAGGAAGCCGACGAGCGCGGCGATGTTCTCGTCGGCCGAGGTGATGAGGCCGAGCCCGACGATCGACGCCACGACCAGCGACGCCAGGCCCGGCCAGTGCAGCGCCGGCGCCCCTGGGCGCAGCAGCCGCTCCCGGTCGGCCCGGTCGGCGGGTTGGCGCCGCCCGCCGTACGAGCGGCCGCCCTCCCGCAGCCGCCACATGTCCACCAGGAAGACCGCGGCCCAGGCCGCCATCACCACGCCGATGATCGCCAGGAACGCCTGGAAGGTGGCGAGGAAGCTGGTGGAGACGAACAGCAGGTAGTAACCGCCCAGCACCATGAGCAGCCCGTCGATCAGCACCGCGTAGTGCCGCCTGATCGGTACGCCGAGCGCCAGCATCGACAACCCCGACGAGTAGATGTCCATGATCGCCCCGGCCAGGAAGCCGCCGATGGCGGTCAGCAGGTACGCCAGCAGGAACCAGGTCGGCAGCGCCCCGGCCAGCGCCGCCACCGGGTCGCCGCCCGCGGCCTCGGCCAGCGTCGGGTCGCCGCCTGCCAGCAGCACGCCGAACACGAGCAGCACCATGGGCGGCAGCGCGCCGCCGAGCATCGTCCACAGGGCCACCGAGCGCGGGCGGGATCGCGACGGCAGGTAGCGGGAGTAGTCGGCGCCGCAGTTGACCCAGCCGAGGCCGAGCAGGGTCATGGCGAAGATGATCCCGCCGACCCAGCCGCCGGGGCCGGCCGTGGTCTCCAGCGACACGCCGAGCCGCGGAGCCATGAGGATCATGTAGACGACGGTCAGCACGACGAACGCGTACGTCAGGTAGCGCTGCACCACCATGATCATCGCGTGGCCGTACACGCCGACCGCGATCACCACCACGGCCGCGACGGTGAAGCACGCGGCGGTGGCCGTCGTGGGCGCGAGGCCGGGCGCGAGCCGGCCCAGGATGGCCGCGCCGCTCTGCGCGGCCAGCGTGACGAGCACGATCTCCCAGCCCACGTTCGACAGGTACGACAACGCCGCGGGCAGCTTGTTGCCCTGGTAGCCGAACGGCGCCCGGCCCAGGGTCATGGTCGGCACGCCGGACCTGGCGCCGGCGATCGCGACCAGGCCGACCAGCAGGAACGACAGCGCGTACCCGATGGCTCCGGTGATGATCGCGGGCACCACGCCGAGGCCCAGGCCGACGATGTAGACACCGAACGCGACGCCGAACAGCGACAGGTTCGAGCCCGCCCACGGCCAGAAGAGATCTCTCGGCCGCCCGTGCCGCTCGGACTCGGGTACCGCGTTGATGCCGTTCTGCTCCACGGCCATCGTGTCCATGATCGGACGTTACTCGCCTTATGCGAAGAAACGAACCCTTACCTCTGGTACGGGGGCACGTTTCCGCCGCTGATCTGCGGTGAGACTCCCGTGATGAGGCCATTGGGGGGTGACACGCGCAAGCAGGCGCTGGCCATCTGCCTGGTCGCGGCGTTCATGAGCGGGCTGGACGTGAGCATCGTCAACGTCGCCGTCCCGTCGATCCGCGAAGCGCTGGACGCCTCGGAGGACGGGCTGCAGTGGACGGTGTCGGGGTACGCGCTCGCGTTCGGGCTGCTGCTGGTCCCCGCCGGGCGGCTGGGGGACGCCAGGAGCCGGCGCACGATCTTCATGACGGGCGTGGCGCTCTTCACCGCCTCCAGCGCGGCGTGCGGGCTCGCCGCGGACATGAACGTGCTGATCGCGGCCAGGTTCGTGCAAGGGCTGGCGGCCGGCACGCTCAACCCGCAGGTGTCGGGGCTGATCCAGCAGATGTTCCGCGGGGCCGAGCGGGGGCGCGCGTTCGGGGCGCTCGGCGCCACCATCGGCGTGTCCACGGCCGCGGGGCCGCTGATCGGCGGCCTGCTCGTCGGCCTGGCCGGAGCCGACCAAGGGTGGCGGTGGGTGTTCCTGGTGAACGTGCCGATCGGGATCGCGCTGCTGCCGCTGGCCTGGCGGGCGCTGCCGGCCCGGCCGGGGACCGGGCGGCGCGAGAGCATGGACCCGGTCGGCGTGCTGCTGCTCGGCATGGGCGTGGTGGGACTGCTGCTGCCGTTCATCCAGCGGCACCAGTGGGAGGGCAACACGAAATGGCTGCTCATCCCGGTCGCGCTGGTGGTGCTGGCCGCCTTCGTGCTCTGGGAGCGGCGCTACCCGCGCGAGCCGCTGGTGAACCTGGCGCTGTTCGGCAAACGTTCGTACAGCCTGGGGACGGCCATCGCGCTGTTCTACTTCGCCGGCTTCACGGGGATCTTCTTCATCTTCACCCTCTACCTGCAGGTCGGGCTGCACTACAGCGCGCTGATGGCCGGGCTGGCGATCACGCCCTTCGCGCTCGGCTCGGCGTCGGCCTCGGTGGTCGGCGGGCGGCTCGTGTCGCGCGCAGGCCGGCGCGTGGTGGCGGTGGGCCTGACGATGGTGATCGCCGGGCTCTGCGCGACGATGCTGGCGACCGTGCTGGTGCCCGGACGAGCGGTGGGCCTGGCGACGGTGCTGCCGCTGTTGCTGGCGGGCATGGGCAGCGGTCTGGTGATCTCGCCCAACCAGGCGATCACGCTGTCGGAGGTGCCGCCAGAAGGCGGGGGGAGCGCGGCGGGCGTGCTGCAGACGGGGCAGCGGCTGGGGTCGGCGATCGGGATCGCCGTGGCGGGCTCCACGTTCTTCGGCGCGCTGGGCCAGGGCTGGGCGACCGCCTTCCGCCACGGCCTGATGGCGGTGCTGATGTCGGTCGTGATCGCCCTGGTGGCCGCCGCGTACGACCTCGTCCGCACCCGCGGGGAAGCCCGCCGCCCGTGACCTCGGCGGCTCATCCGGCCAGGACGCGCGCCTCCGTCTCGGGGTCGAGGCCGACGGCGGGGCGGTCGGGCCGCATGGGCGCCACGCCGCCGATGCTCCGCAGCCAGGCCCACGTGTCGGCGACCGTCTCCTCGACCGGGCGCACCCGCAGCCCCGCCGCCACCGCCCTGGACACGTCGGCCCCGTGCATGAAGTCGTGGAGCTCGCCCGTCAGCCAGATCGGCAGGTCGGTCCACGGCTCGATGCCCGCTCCGAGGACGCGCGCCTCCGACGTCCAGCGCAGCTCGGCGTCGGACCCGGTCACCTTCACGCACGTTTCGAGCAGCTCCCGCATCGTCGTGAACCCCGGCGGGCTCACCACGTTGTACGCCCCGCCCAGCCCCTGCTCGGCCGCGCGCATGAGCCCTGCCCTGGCCAGCAGCGCCCGGTCGCCGAAGGCGGCGACGGCGGCCAGCTCCGCCCCGGCCTTGTTCTTCGCGTAGTCGCCGTCTCCGTCGTCGGCCGACCCCGTCACGACCGGCGCGTTCTCGTCGGCGCCGAACGGCGCGGGGAAGGTGTGGACGGACCTGCTGGACACGTAGACGTAGTGGCCCGCCCGGCCGGCCAGGAGGGAGGCGGAGTCTCTCACCGCTGACGGCGCCCACGACCACGTGTCGATCACGGTGTCCCACTCGCCGTGCGCCAGCGCCGCGAGGCCGTCAGGAGCCGACCGGTCGCCGCGCAGCGCGGTCACGCCCGGCACGGGGTCATGGGTGCCCCGGTTGAACGTCGTGACCTCCCACCCCAGGGCCCGCGCCTCCTCGACGACGGCCCGCCCGACGAACTCCGTGCCGCCCAGTACGAGAAGTCTCATGGAGCTCACCCTGGCCGCCGGAGTCCGCGGGCGACAGGGGGTCATGCTCTCGGCGGAATCGCCGTGAGCGTATCCGCTGCACCGTGCGTAACCGGATCACTGTTCGCCCGATGTGTGGGCAGGGTATAGCAGCAGATCAGGGTCCTTAATGGTGCGATTGCCTCATATGGGCAAATGTCACCTATAGTGACATAGGAGTTTATGCGCTAGTGATACGTCTTTTTCCCCGCTCGATCCGGGCGCGCCTGACCGCGATCGCGACCGCGATAGCGGCGCTGGTCCTCTTCGCCACATCCACCTTCATGCTCGTCACCGTCCCCGACAGCCTGCGCGACGTCGTCCGGGACAGGGTCGAGGTGTCCGTACGCAGGATCGCGAGCGACGCCAGAGCCGGAGATCTGTCCACGGCCCTCGAAGCCCCGGCGCGCGTGCACTTCCTGGAGGTGGTCACCCCGCGAGGCGACGTGCTCGCCGCCACCACCGGCCGCCACGTCGACCGGAAGCTCAGGGAGTTCCGGCCCTCCGAGCTCGACAAGCTCTACATCTCGGAGACGTGGGCGCGGCAGGAGCAGAACGGCGACGAGACCCACTTCCTGGTGATGTCCATGACGGTGTCGACCCCGGACGGCCCTGTCACCGTGTACGGCGCGTCGTCGCTGGCCGACGTCGACCGCGCCATCACCTGGTTCGAGGCCCAGACCTTCGTCGTCACCCCGCTGATCCTGGCGAGCGTCGCGGGCATCACGTGGCTCGTGGTCGGGTTCGCGCTGCGCCCGGTCGAGCGCATCCGCGCCAAGCTGGCCGAGATCACCGGCCACGACCTCAGCAGGCGCGTCCCCGTGCCCGACACCGGAGACGAGATCACCGACCTGGCCACCACCACGAACGACACCCTCGACCGCCTCGAACGCTCCGCCGAGACCCAGCGGCGCTTCGTCGCCGACGCCTCGCACGAGCTGCGCAGCCCCATCGCCGGCCTGCGCACCCAGCTCGAGGTGGCCAACGCCATCCCGGACGAGACCGACTGGCCCGCCACGGGAGCGGTGGCGCTGACCGCCGTCGAACGGCTCACCGGCATCATCGACGAGCTCCTGATGCTGGCCAGGCTCGACGCGGGCACGGTCGCGCCCCGCCGCGTGGTGGACGTGTGCCGGCTGTGCGTCGATCAGGTACGCCGCCGTGGGGACTCCAGGGTGGTCATCGTCCCCGACCTCTGCGCGTCCGCCCCCGTGTACGGCTCGCCCGTGCAGATCGACCGGCTCCTGACGAACCTGCTGGACAACGCCACCCGGCACGCCGACACCAGGATCGACCTGGAGGTGGCGGTGACGGACGGCCAGGTGGTGGCGACGGTGACCGACGACGGCGAGGGCATCGCCCCCGAGGACAGGGAACGGGTCTTCGAGCGGTTCACCAGGCTGGACAGCGCCAAGGCGAAGGACCAGAGCGGAAGCGGCCTCGGCCTGCCCCTGTCCAGGGAGATCGCCCTGTCCCACGGCGGCACGCTCACCATCGCCGACCATTCGCCCGGCGCCCGCTTCGTGCTCGTCCTCCCCCTCTACAAGGGCTCCTAGCGCTCTACACTCGCGGCCATGAATCTACGCCGGCTCTCCGACGAGGTCGAGTCCGTCTCCCAGCGTTATGCGGACAAGCTGGGCATCGAACGGGACGACGTCTGGTTCCTGCTCAAGCTGCAGGAGGAGGTCGGCGAGCTGACCCAGGCGTTCCTGATGCGCTCCGGCCGGGCCAGGACCAAGGGGCGCACGGAGGACGAACTCGACGCGGGCTACCGGGCCGAGCTGGCCGACGTGCTCTGCCACGTGGTGCTGCTGGCCCGCCACCACGGGGTGGACCTGCAGGTGGAGATCGACCGGAAGTGGCTCGTGCACAACCGCTGACAGACACGAGTCCGGCCCGCCGGCCGAAGCCTTCGCCGTCCTACCTGACCTCGGCGGCTCCGTGCCCCTGGTGTTGTGGCAGACCGGGCCGGGCCGCGCGAGGAGTGTCGCCGGGGAAGAGGTCGGGCCGCGGCGGGCCGGCGGGGCGCCGTCGCGGTGGCCGGCCACGTGCGGGTCAGATCGCGTCTCCCTGGAGGCCCCCGGCCGCGTGCGGCGGGTGGGTGACGTCGGCGCCGCCGTAAAGGATGGGGTTGTGGACGGAGGCCCGCCCCCCCGAGGAGGGACGGGCCTCGAACGGACAGGAGAGAACGGTCAGCCGGCCACGGTGATGCGGCCGGTCGCGGGCGGCGCGATCGGGTTGTCCTTGCCGAGGTGGTCGACGAAGGCGTCGATGTCCAGCGGCCCGCTCCACAGGTCGGTGCCGTCCCTGAAGGCGAGGAACGCGTCGCCGCCTCCCACCAGGAAGTTGTTGGCCGCCACCCGGATGGTCTGCGCGTCGGTCACCGGAGTCCCGTCGATCTTCATCTCGGAGACCTTCGAGCCCCAGGGCGCGCTGTTGTCGTAGGTGTAGGTGAAGTTCGCCGAGGGCTGCAGGATCTTGGTGAACGCCTGGTTGTTGGGCCCGCCGGTGAACTGCTGCTCCAAAACCGTCTTGAGCTGGGCGCCGGTCAGCGTGACGACCTGCATGAGGTTGTTGAACGGCTGCACGGTGAAGGCCTCACCATATGTGACGACCCCGTCGCCTTCGCCGGCCGGTGACGACGCGTGCGACAGCGAGGCCCGCACCCCACCCGGGTTCATCAGCGCGATCTGCGCGTTGCCGCCGGTCCTGGTGGCGGCGAGCTGGGCGTCGGCGATGAGGTTGCCGAGGGGTGACTCGCCGGAGGGGCCGGCCGTGTTCGTGATGTCGGCGGTGATCGTGCCGACGGCCTTGTTGGCGACGGGGGCGACGCGTTCCTTCCACGTCTCCACGAACGCCGAAATTTCGGGATCTGCGGTGACTGTACGGGTCACCACGTGGTTGTCCGCCACGATCGAGGCGCGGTCGATGTCCTGCGTCCTGGCGTTCACCTTCAGGTCCACCTGCGTGATGACCCGCCCGAACGAGCCGCCCTGCGAGAAGAGCCGGTCCTTGCCCGCCGGGTCCTTCACGGTGCACACGTACGCCTGGTGCGAGTGGCCGCTGAGCACCACGTCGATCTCCGGGTCCACCTGCGTCGCGATGCGGTTGCCCGCCCCCGGGACCGCGCTGCACGCGTCCGGCGACTGGCCCTGGGGCACCTGGTCGCCCTCGTGCACGAGCACGACCTGGGCCTTGACGCCCACGAGCTTGAGCAGCTTGGAGGCCACGTTCGCGGCCTTGACCTCGTCCGCGAACGTGAGGTTCTTGATCCCCTCGCTGGACACGATGCCCGGCGTCGTCTGCGTGACCAGGCCGATGAAGCCGATCGGCACGCCGTTCATCCACTTGACGCTCACCGGCGGCAGCGCGGGCACGCCCCAGCCGGACAGCGCCTGCCTGACCTTCGCCGCGTTCGCGCCGCCGAGCGCCGCCAGCGCGTCGGTCTTCTCGTGGCGGTTCTTGAACAGGACGTTCGCACCCACGTAGTCGAACTTCGCGCCCTTCCACTCGCCCGCGGGCGAGCAGCCGTCCACCGGGTGGCAGCCACCCTTCATGATCCGCCGCAGCTCGGCGTAGCCCTCGTCGAACTCGTGGTTGCCGACCGCGGCGACCTTGAGCCCCAGCTTGCCCAGGAACTCGACGGACGGCTCGTCGTGGTAGGCGGCCGAGATCAGCGGTGTCGCCCCGATGAGGTCGCCCTGGGCCACCGCGATCGTGTTCTTGTCGGCCAGGGCCTTCATGTGGGTCGCGACGTAGGCCGCGCCGCCGGCGTCGACGGTGTTGCCGTGCTCGTCGACCATGCGGCCGGAGGAGCCGGTCGGCGGCTCGAGGTTGCCGTGGAAGTCGTTGAGGGCGAGCAGCCGTACGGGGACCGTACGCGATGGTCTGCTCGCGTCCGCCGGAAGGGCGGCGAGCGTGACCGCTCCCGAGGCGACGGCTGCGGCCAGCGCCAGCCGGAGGAAGGAACGAGACGTCATGGCCCAAGACGTTACGACCGTTGCCCGTGCAGCCGATGTCGCAAAGGTAACGATTTGCCGGGTCGTCCCATGGCGTTATTTGCCAGTCATAGGCCTAGAGTGCGTTCTGTGAGTGTGCACGTGGAAGTTCAGCAGGTGCTCGATGACCAGGAGATCGCTGACGTGCTCGGCCTGGTCCGGGCGGCGACGGAGACCGACGGCGTGCGGCCGCTCAACGAACACGTGATGCTCCACCTGCGTTACGGCGGCGACCCGCAGGCCCGCTCCCTCCTGCTCATGGAGGACGGCGCCCTGGCGGGCTACGCCCACGTCGACCCCACCGACGAGGTCGAGGGCCCCAGCGTGGAACTCGTCGTCCACCCCGCCCACCGCCGGCGCGGGAACGGCGCGCGGCTGCTGACGTCCGTGATGGAGCTGACGGGAGGCCGGCCGCGCCTGTGGGCCCACGGAGGGCATCCGGGGGCGGGGGCGCTGGCGGCCGCGTTCGGCTTCGAGCGGGTGCGCTCGCTCTGGCAGATGCGCCGCTCCCTGTTCGCCCCGCTGGACCCTCTCGCCCTGCCACCGGGCCTCACCCTGCGCACGTTCGTGCCCGGCCGGGACGAGGAGGCGTGGCTCAAGGTCAACGCCGCGGCCTTCGCCCACCACCCCGAGCAGGGCGCGTGGACGATGGACGATCTGCTGCGGCGCGAGCAGGAGCCCTGGTTCGACCCCGAGGGTTTCTTCCTGGCCTTCCACGGCGACCGGCTGGCCGGCTTCCACTGGACGAAGGTGCACGGCTCGTCCGAGCACGGCCACGAGCCCCTGGGCGAGGTGTACGTCGTCGGCGTCGACCCCGCGCAGCAGGGCACCGGCCTTGGCAAGGCCCTCACCCTGGCCGGCCTGCACCACCTCCGCGCGCGCGGCCTCGCCCAGGCGATGTTGTACGTGGACGAGGCCAACACGGCGGCGATCAGGTTGTACGAGTCCCTCGGCTTCAACCGGTGGGACGTGGACGTGATGTACGCGGCTCCCGAGGCCGGCGCGCCGGGTTCCTAGAGGCGCCTACTCCACGATCGCGTGAAGGACGAAGTAGGAGACGGACGCCACGAGGGCCGCCGCCGGAATGGTGAGGATCCACGCCGTCACGATGTTGCCCGCGACCCCCCACCGCACGGCGCTGAGCCGCTTGGTGGCCCCCACTCCCATGATCGCTGACGTGATCGTGTGCGTGGTGGAGATAGGCGCCCCGAACCCGATGGCGGCCCCGTAGAGCACGGTCGCCGCCGCCGACTCCGCGGCGAAGCCCTGGGGCGGGTCGAGCGCGATGATGCGCCGGCCCAGCGTACGCATGATGCGCCAGCCGCCGGCGTACGTGCCCAGCGAGATCGCCCCCGCGGCGGCCAGGATGACCCACTGGGGGATCGGGTCGTCCTGCTCGGCGAAACCGCCGACCGTCAGGGCCAGGAAGATCACACCCATCGTCTTCTGCGCGTCCTGCAGCCCGTGCCCGAGCGCCATGGCGGCGGCCGAGACGGTCTGCGCGTAGCGGAAGCCGCGGTTGGTCTTGCCCGGCTGGCTGTTGCGGAAGATCCAATAAATTGCGATCATGATCGCGGCGGCGAGGCTGAAGCCGACCAGGGGCGAGAAGATCATCGGAATGACGACCTTCTCCAGGACGCCGTCCCAGTGCACCACGCTGGCCGAGGCCAGCGCCGAGCCCACCAGGCCGCCGATGAGCGCGTGACTGGAGGAAGAGGGCAGGCCGAAATACCAGGTGATCAGGTTCCAGACGATCGCGCCGATGAGCGCCGAGGCCACGATGACCAGACCGTGCGAACCGTCAGGCGCGTCGATGATGCCTTTGCCGACCGTCTGCGCGACCTGGGTGCCCAGGTGGGCGCCGATGAAGTTCATGGCCGCCGCCATGAACAGCGCGGCCCTGGGGGTGAGGGCCCGGGTCGAGACGGAGGTCGCGATGGCGTTCGCCGCGTCGTGGAACCCGTTGGTGTAGTCGAAGGCCAGTGCGATGACGACCACGCCGATGACGAGGCCGAGCGTGAGGTCCACCGGGCTTAGCTTTCCTTGACCGCGATCGACTCGACGGTGTTGGCCACGTGCTCGAAGGCGTCGGCGGCCTCTTCGAGAGCGTCGACGACCTCCTTCATCTTCATGACCGTGAGGGCGTCGTACTCGCCGCTGAACAACTTGGCCAGCAACCTCCGGTAGACCTGGTCACCCTGGTTCTCCAGGCGATTGACCTCGATCCAGTACTCGTTGAGGTTCTTCATCGAACGCAGCCGCGGCATGGCCTCCGCGGTCAGCTCCGCGGCCCGCTCCAGCACCTCGACCTGCCTGACGACGTCTTTGGGCAGGTGGTCGATCTGATACAGCACGATGAGGTCGGAGGCCGCCTCCATGGCGTCCATCACGTCATCGAGGTTGGAGGCGAGCCGGTAGATGTCCTCGCGGTCGAAGGGGGTGATGAAGCTCTCGTTGAGCCGGTTCATGATCGCGTGAGTGCGTTCATCGCCGGCGTGCTCGCAGGCACGCATCTTCTCGGCCAGGGCCTCCCTGTCCGATCCGTCGCTGATGATTTCTACCAGTAGCCGGGATGCGGTGACCAGATTGTTCGCCGAGTCGGCGAACAGGTCGTAGTAGCTGTCCTCACGTGGCGTGAGACGCAGGCGCACGTCGTTCTCCAGATGTGCGGGGATGGTCCGTGGAAGAGGGTACGGGTAGCCAGGCGAAATACGAACTTCATGTCCCCTTCGCCTAATGGCTACCCGGAGCAGGTTGTATGACACCGGAAACCCCGGTAGTTTGGGCGCTTTTTGCAGCTCCAGCTGACCTTAAACGGCCCGTCCGGATCGCCTCGACCCGGGGTGCCCCCATCACGTGTACCGACATGTTCCCCGACTGTTCATCTGATGTTCACCTTTGATTAGATCTTGGTCCGATGGAAGTTGCGGAACGATCGTGACGGCGTCGGCCCCCGCTGCCCCTGATAGCGCGACCCGTACTTGTCGGACCCGTACGGATGCTCGGCAGGAGAGCTGAGCCTGAACACGCACAACTGCCCGATCTTCATCCCCGGCCACAACTTGATCGGCAACGTCGCCACGTTCGACAGTTCCAACGTCACGTGCCCGCTGAACCCCGGATCGATGAACCCCGCCGTCGAATGCGTCAGCAACCCCAGCCGGCCGAGCGAGCTCTTGCCCTCCAGCCGCGACGCCAGATCATCGGACAGCGTGATCATCTCGTACGTGGACGCCAGCACGAACTCCCCAGGATGCAAGATGAACGGCTCGTCCCCGGCCGGCTCCACCATCCGCGTAAGATCCGGCTGCTCCACGGACGGGTCGATGTGAGGGTAACGATGGTTCTCGAACACCCGGAAGAACCGGTCAAGCCGCACATCGATGCTGGACGGCTGGATCATGTCCTGGTCGAAAGGATCGAGGACGAGCCGGCCGGCGTCGATCTCGGCGAGGATGTCACGGTCGGATAGCAGCACGCAGAGCAACCTACCGTCCGAGGTGAAAGTCTGCGGGGCGGGGATTGCTGATCCGGGGCAAGTTTCCGCTACAGTGGGGGACGCGACTTCGGGTCGCACGCGGGTGTAGTTCAATGGCAGAACATCAGCTTCCCAAGCTGACAGCGCGGGTTCGATTCCCGTCACCCGCTCCACCTTCATACTGTGGCAGGACCATCTCTCGTGTGTGCGTGAAGGATGTCGCCCCTCCTCTGTAGTCTCTAGAGGACAAGGAAGGGAGCGGGCATGACCGCACAACCGCAGGACTTCATCTCCGTCGGCGCGCCTCTGCCTGAGAAGAACCTGCGGGCCATCCGTGCCGCGCTGGTCGTCCCCGAAGATCGCGAAGCTTTCGACTTCGGACTCAAGACCGTGCTCGACGAGGTCAGGGTCAGCCTGGATCTTGGGGCGCTGAACGCTTTCGTCCACCGTTGGTGGATCTCCGCGTGTGACACCGCAAAGGATCCCGAGGGGCGCCGTCAGATGCACGTCCGCGCCCAGCAGGCCCTTGCCGGCGAACCCGTTCCTCAGGGGAGACCGTGGCGGGAGATCCTTGCTGCTCGTGGGATCGATGTCTAGGTGTTCAAGCTCAACATCGATCCCGTAGCCGAGGAACAGATCGCTGCGCTACCCGATCACGCACTGCATCCGCTCGCGGAACTGTTCGCGCTGCCGGAGACCGCTCCTTGGAGTGGAGACCCGTACAACTTCAAGAACCCCAGGGCGAACATGCTTACGCACGCGTTCGGAGAACGTGGTCTCGCCACCTATATGGTCCTGGACCGGCAGCGCGAGGTCTATCTTGTTCGCATCGAATGGCCATAGGTTCGTGCCCGTTGCGTCCCCGTTCGCAGAGCGATCAATGGGGAGTCACGGGAATTCACGGTCACTCAACCCTTGGCAGGTCGGCCAGCAGCACGCGACCGAGACACCGCGTAGGAGGTAATGCGGCGTCATCATGACGACGGCATCGCATGTGGAGCGGGTGACGGGAATCGAACCTGGCAGTATCGGCAGGAGAGGGAGACGCCATGAACTTCGATCGGATCACCGTCGAACCTGACAAGCGCAGGCGCTTGAGTACGCAGCGGCGTCCACGAATGTCCACTTCTACCGTCTCCGAGAGCCAGCGTGAACTTCCTGGTCGATGAGACCTCGCCCCGAGCGCTGAGCTGCTGACCGAAGCGGCCACGACGCCGTCCATGTACGCGATCTCCAGGTAACGAGCGCGCCCGACACCACGCTCATGTAACTCGCTGCTGTGGATGGCCGGATCGTCATCTCCGCCGACACCGACTTCGGCGCGCTCCTGGCCCATGCCCGCGCGACGCCGTGACTGTTTCCGGACTGGTTCGATCTTCGCAGGCCACGGGCTATTAGCTCGTGATCATCCTGCCGGTCGCGTGCTTCGAGTTGCCGATCGTCGATGTTGGTGATCGCCTCACCGGCTCCTCTGACCGCGTGCTGGTAGATCGTCGCCGGTCGGAACCCGGTGAGTCCAGGGCCGAGGGCCTGCTCAATCGCGCGTGTCGTAAGCACGAGTGGGGGCGTGGCCTCCGTCATGGCCGATGGTGTGGACATTCGCGTCGCCCACGATAATCGGCAAGGCTCGTCTACGCCCCTTCGGACTATCGAGAGGTCTCTGTGCCGGAATTCTCAGAGAAGGCCGGGCAAGCTGTCGCTCGGGTCGATGCCCTCCACCAGCCGGGCACGATTCTCCAGCTGCGCCCATGCTCTCGCCATGTCAGGAGCACGCGAAAGCCCCGCGGCTGCGACGACTGCACGTTCGATCACATTCAGACCTGTCCCACCTGTCGTATGTGGCCGTGTCCCACGCATCTGGCCTTGTACGACGAGACGGAAGAAGACTGCGGTCACCGACTTCCTGCCGATCCGGTCACCGACGGAACAAACCATCGCTCCGAGGGATCGGTGATCGTCGCCGGTGAACGTGCAGCGACCACGGACGTCTACGGATGGTGGAGTCAGTCTCCATGGGCGCCGGCGGCGTTTTGCCTCACCTTCATCGCCGGCCTCGCGCCTGGAGAGGTGCTGAACCGACTGGGACTCATCGAGGACCCCGAACAGGAAGGTCCCGCAACCGTCGAAGTCGGCTGTGCTCCCGGTGGATCGATCATGGTGGAGCACGGCCATGCAGGGATCTTGCGCGAAGTGGTGCACACCCTCTCGCGAGGTACGTCGATCGCCAGCGTTGAGCGCAACGTCAACTATCACTCCCACTTCGTCCATGCCGTAGACGGCGACGTCATCGAGCGCCTTGACCCGATGTACGCCCACTGGAGCGACAGCACCGACCCCGAACGGCTCAAACGGGACCTCGAAGAACTGGGCATGCTCTGGGACCTCGACCCGGACCCCGACATCTTCCCGCCTTACATCGAGGGAGCTTTGGCGCTCGCCGAACGACGTACCGGTGTTCGGCTGGAGCCCCGCCACCTCCAGCCCGGGGCCTTGCCTCACCGAGCATCCATCGCTCGCTACTACGCGAGCCCCGCGGACGCATTTCCAGAGCTTGCTTGACAGCCTGCCGATGCCCAAGTTCAGGCCGCTCCTATTGCAGGGTGCCCAGTTGCGGTTCTAGTTGCGGTTCCACGCCCTCCAGAGGCGTTCCTGAGCGACCGCGCACCCCTCCTGGCCTGCATTGGCCTGCCCGGAACGGCACGAACCGCTCGTGATCCGTAGGTTCGGTTTCAAGCCGCCGACAATGCGGCCTCACTACGATCCGCGGGTGCGTCGGCGCACCAGGATGATCAGCCCCATCTGGATGACAAGTAGCACCAGCGCGACCAGCCCCGACGCGGCGGTCGTCTCTTCCTCGGAAAACCCGCCAACACACTCCGTTATGTTGCCGCCCTCATAGGAAAAGGCGCAGTCGTGCCCAAGGATCATGGCAACGATGAACCAGTTGGCAAGCAGAAGAGGGATCGCGCCCAGGACAATGAGCAGTGTGATGTGGCTCGCTTTGCCACCTGCCGAGCCCATCTTCGCCGCAACAGGTTCGAGACGTTCGCCTACATCGGAATCACGACTCACTCCGAACACATAGGCATGGGCAAGCGATCATCACAAGCTGACAGCGCGGATTCTATTCTCGTCACCCGCTCCGATCGCCGGGGGTGACAAGTCTCGCCAGTGGGTCATGGGCACTGCGCGCCGAGCTTCTGGCGCGCGTACCGCTGATCAGGGTCTGTGAACTCCATGCCGTTCTCATCGAGAGCGTTGTAGATCGTCACTCGGCTGTCCGGGAAGAGGAATCCGACAGCCACCATCCCTTGCGCCATGTCCGCACCCATCCACGTCGGAAGCTCCACGGCCTCGAACATCTGATGATCATGACAGGACCGCGTCGCCGCCTTCCGTGAGGGCGACGCCAACAGTTGCGGTGATGGGTCCCAGCGCGTGCGCCCCGTGCCGGCTGGTGCTGTTCGCCCTCAAGGAGATCCGCGGTTCGCCCGCGGCCCGAACACGCGCAGGACGGCTTCGAGCCGAGCGAACCCGTCGACCTCGTCGGGGAGGAGGTAGGACCCCTCGGTCCACTCGTTCCACGCGTTGATCGTCAGTTCGCGGTAGTCGTACCCGGACGCTGAGATGAAGCTCTTCGCCAGGCGGAGGCCGTGTTCGAAGTCGGCCGGGGTGGCCTGCCAGACCGGTGTGTACGGCAGGTCGTCACGGGAGAATTCGGCCTCGGCCGCGACCCGGGCGGAGGCGTCCCAGCCCGCGGTGGCGTTCGGGTGGAACGGGACACCCAACCGTTTCCTGTAGCCGTCGTACTCCAGGAACGCGGCGGCGGCGACCTCACGCCAGGTGTCGGCGAAAGGGAAGGGGTGCTGGGCCGAATCCGCGTGGTGGATCCAGACGTAGGAGCTCGCCGACCTGAATCCCAGCTCCCGAATCAGCTTCTCGGGCGCGGCGATCGGAATCTCCGCGGGAAGCACCGCGAACCCCCAGACCACGGCGTCGAAATGCACGCCCGGATGGCCGGACTCGCGCGCGAGTCCGTCGAACCAGTTCAGTGCGTCGGCGGCCTCCCTGACGCCGCCCAAGCCGCGGATCAGCGCACCCACCTCGTAGATCGAGAAGCGTGGCCGTCCGTGGACGCGGGTGTAGTGCGGCCGCCAGAAATAGCGGTCGACCACATGTCGTGCCATCCGCTCGAAGGCGGCACGGCCGATCGCACCCCGCTTCAGCGTGCGGGGCATCGTGGTGAGGTCCCGCCGCGGAAAGATGTCGAGCAGGTCGTGGTTCGCCCACATCAGCGAGAACTCGACCCGCTCCGGGTTCGGCGCCCCGAGGAATCCTTCATCGAGCGCTCGCTGGAGGTAGGGGCCGTCGTCGTACCAGTAATAGTCGAAGATGAACCCGTCGATCCCGAACCGGTCGGCGAGTTCGATGGAGGACTGGGCGACCGCGGGGTCGGCTTCGTCCTGGTGGCCGAGCAGCGGCACCTTCGGCTGGAGGTGCTCAGGAAAACGGGGGACAGCGGCGCGCACCAGGTGCCACTCGTCCCAGCCCTCGCCGAACCAGGCGGCATTGCGCGAGTCGGCGTGGTAGTTGGGAAAGTAGTACGCAAAGATCTTGGGGCGGTCGGCCTGCCGTGCCCGATCGGTCATTTGACGGCCCCGCCGGTCAGACCTCTGCGGAAGGTCCGCTGCAGCGCCAGGTAGACGGCCACGATGGGCAGGCTGATCAGGACATTGGCCGCGAAGACCTTGGGGGTGTCGACGAGTCGCTGGCTCTGGAAATAGGTGGGCACCTGGGTCACAACCTTGAGATCAACGTCCTGGAGGAAGAGCAGCGGCAGCAGATACTCGTTCCATGCCGCGAGAAAGCTGAAAATTGCTATCACCGAGAGCACCGGGCGGCAGATCGGCACCACGATGCTCACCAGGGTCCTGAACGAGCCGCTGCCGTCGAGTTTCGCGGCCTCGAAGATCTCGACCGGTATCGCGCGGATGTAGTTCCCGCCGACGAGCACTCCGAACGGGATCGACAACGCCGTCAACGGGATGATCACCGCCCAGTAGGTGTCGAACAGCCCGAAGGTCTGGACGAGAGAGAACACCGGCACCGCCAGCGCGATCGCCGGCATGGACAGGCCGGCGAGGACGAGCACGGTGATCAGCGATGCGCCCCTGGGCCGGAGCACGGATGTCGCGTAGGCGGCGGCCATGGCCATGATCAGGACGAGCGCCACGGTCACGACGGCGATCACGAGGCTGTTCGACAGGAACCGGAGGAACGGCGTGGTGCCGACGATGACCACGAAGTTGCGCCAGCCCTCCCCGCCGAAGGACAGCCGGACGATCAGGGCGATCGGGGCGGCGAGGATCACGACACAGATCGCCAGCACGATCTGGCTCACGACCCGCCCCAGGATCGATTGCTGGGCGAACACTCAGCTCACCGCCCGCTGGGCGAGCCGGACCTGAAGGACCGCGAACAGCAGCGCGACCAGGACCAGCACCATCGACAGCGCCGCGCCGTAGCCGGCGTGGAACTGGTTGATCACCTGCTTGTAGATGTACGTGCTGAGGAACTCCGTCTCGACACCAGGACCGCCGCCGGTGGTCAGGAACACGATGTCGAAGGTCTTGAGCGCGCTGATCACTCCGAGCACGACGAGCACGAGGTGGGAACCGGAGACGAGCGGCGCGACGACGCGCCGAAGCAGCTGTGCCGTACCGGCGCCGTCGAGCCGGGCGGCCTCGATGACGGAAGGGTCGATCTGCGAGATCGCCGCGTCGTAGATGACGAAGCTGTACCCCGTGTACTGCCAGATGTTGATCGCGATGATGGTCATCAGCGCCGTCCGGGGGTCGGCCAGCCAGGCGTGATCCAAGGCCAGCAACTGGTTCACCTCCCCGTCCGGCGAGAGCAGCAGCCGGAAGGAGGTCGCCACGATCGCCGGGGAGATCACCACCGGAACGAAGATCAGGGTTCGCAGGATCCCGCCGCCCGACGTCCGCGTGCGTACGAGGACGGCCAGGAGAAACCCGAGGACCATCTGGATCCCGACGGTCGCGACGGCGAACAGCAGGGTGTTGCGCGCCGCCGTCCAGAAGACGGGATCGCTGGCAAGCGCGAGGTAGTTGCCGACGCCGACCCCGGTGTGCCGTGGTGACACCCCGTTCCAGTCCCACGTCGAGTACATGGCGTTCGCCGCGATTCCGTAGTGCACGACTCCGGAGACGAGCACGAGGGCGGGTAGCGCGTAGAGGTAGGGGCCCCAGTTCCTTGCCGTCATCGGGTGAGGGAGGACGACACGCCCTGCACCGCGGCGAGGGCTTCGGCGGGCTCGGCCGTTCCCGCCGCCACCTCCGACAACGCTCGGGCGAGCGCGGTTTCGAGGTCGGGGTAGGGGATCTGCCGGTACCCGATCAGGCTGGTGAGCGTCTTCTGCTGTCGTTCGATGTCGTCCACCTGGCTGGAGTCGACGACATCCGAGGTCGACACCGGCACGCTCAGCAGCGCCGGGAAGTTTCCGACTGCCGCCTGGATGGTCTGGCCCTCGGTGTCCGAGAGGAAGGACACCAGCTTCCACGCGGCGTCCCTGTCCGCGCTCTGGCTGCTGATGGCCCAGCCGTTGTCCGGGCCGCCGAAGGCCGCGGTGGGCGCCAGCCCGGTGGCGGCGCCGGGGAACGGTGCGGACAGGAAGACGCTCTTGATCGGTGCCGACACGGTCTGCTGGGAGACCTTGAGCCCGGTCCTGGTCATGGTGCCTGGGGTGTTCCACGTGCCGAGCGCGATGAACGCGGCTTTTCCTTCGAGGAAGGGTGAGAACGCGTCGGGGTACTCCGCTTTCGCCGTCGCGCCCGAGGAGATGACGCCGTCGGTGAACAGCGACCGCCACGCCTGCATGGCCTGGAGGAACTCGGGGCCGGTCCAGTCGGCCTTGCCGGCGATGGCGTCGTACACGATGCCGGGCTTGACGCTGTTGATCAGCGAGAGGTAGACGTCCAGGTTCGCCCAGGCGTCCTTGGCTCCATGCGCGAGGCAGTCGTACCCGGCTGCCTTGATGGTCTTGCAGGTGGCCTTCCACTCGGCCAGGTCCTTGGGGACCTTCGTCCCGGTCTTCTCCAACAGGCCGGAGTTGTAGTAGATCAGCCCGGCGGCGCTCATGTAGGCGGGAAGCGCTGCCTGCCTGCCGTTCGCGGCCAGCTGGTCGACACCGAGCTCGTTGAACCTGTCGCGCCAGCCGTCGCCCCACTGCTTCTCGGCGAGCGGCCCGAGGTCCTCGACGAGGTCGCCGTAGTTGGCCACGGTGGCACCGGGTGCGAGTTGCAGGACGTCCGGTCCCTTGCCCGACGTGAGTGCTGAGCGCAGGTTGTTCAGGTAGTCGGCGTTGGAGTAGGCGGTGAACTCGACCTTGATCCCGGGGTTCGCCTTCTCGAACGCCGCGATCGTCCTCTCGTGCTCGCCGGCGTTCCATGCCCACCATTTGACGGTGGTGTCACCTGGCGGCGAGCCGGAGCCGCCGCAGGCCGCCACGGCCAGTGCCACGGCCAGGGCCGTCACGGCGAGCCTGAAGCTGCTGGGTGTTGTCCTTGGCATGATGTGCTCCTCTTGGGCGCGGACGCCTGCGGTCTAGCCGGCCAGCAGTTCGACGCTGTCGACGTGGAAGCTTCCGCCGCTGTCGCCCTCTTCGGGGTCGAGCCGGATCTGTCGCAGGACGCCGTTCCAGCCGCTGACCTTGCTCATGTCGAGCCGGTACGTCACCGGCCCGGTGGCGCCGGTATCGAGGGGGATCCTGACGCTGTTGGCCTCGCTGAAGCCGGAGTCGGCCTCGGTCGTGAAGTAGAGGGTTCCGTGCGTCGCGGTCGTGTCGACGGCCATCCGGATCGCCACGGTCTTGAGGCCGGTGAGGTCCACCCACAACCCGTGCGGCGAGAAGAACTGGGGGTCAGGCCCGGTGATCGTGCCGCCGACCCCGCCGTCGCGCCAGGCGAATCCGTCGATGTGGCCGGGCTCGCCCCATCCTTCCGCGCTCTCGTCGAACGTCCACGAGCGCTGAGGGTTGAGCGTGGTGAGGACGAAAGGTTCGACCCGTACCGCGTCCAGGTACACGTTCTCGCCCTTCGCCGCACCGACCAGTTCCACGCTCAGCCGGTCCAGGAGGCCCTGCCAGCCGGGCACACCGTCCATGGTGACCTGGTAGGTCTTGAAGGCGTCGTCGTGCGCGGTCAGTTCGAACTCGGCCGAGCCTCGTGACGCGTCCTCGGGTTCCGCCCCCGTGGTGAAGCGGATCACGCCACGGCGTGCCGACGAGTCGTTGCGTACCCGCAAGGTCACGGTGTCGGCGTTGGTGAGGTCGGAACGCAGACCGGCGGGCGAGGTCACTGCGCCGCCATCGGCAGGCAGGCGGATCGAACCGTCCCGCTGCCAGGTCATGCCTGCGGCGGTCCATCCTTCCGCGTCCTCGACGAAGTGCGCGGAGTACACCGCGTGGTCCGGCGCGAGGCGCACGTGTCCGAGGTCCAGGCGGCCCTTCCCCGCCGAGATCCCGACCCCGACCTGGCGCACCGTTCCCGACCAGCCCGGCGCGTCCGTCATGTCGATGACGTGACTTCTGGCTGCTGTTCCCGGGGCCAGGCGGAAGGTGCGGCGCCCGGTCACGGTGCGATGGTCGGGGGTCACCGCGGTGTAGTCGATGTACGCCTCGCGCGCGTCGGTGCGGTTGCTCATCTCGACCAGGACGGACCGGAACCTGTCCGCATCGACGTGGAGATCGCCGGGGGAGCGCAACACCGACTCCGTGGCGCCGAGGTCGCCGCCGATCGTGCCCTGCTCCGACCACTCGACCTCGCCGCTCAGCCCGGCGCCTGACCAGCCGTCGGCGCCGTTCGCGAACTCCCACGAGGTGCCGGATGGCTTCGGCGGAGATTCGCGATGCGCTGAGACCTCGAGTTCGGCGATCTCAGGAGGTCCGCCGGTCGTTCCCTTGACCAGCAACTGGAGGGCGTCGGCGCGGATCGTGCCGAGGTCGATGGCGCCGGCGGCCGGCTTCCCGCCACGGTGGACGACGCGCCATCCGTCTCCGTCGGGCACGCGCACCTCGAACGACGTCACGGTCGCCCCGGCCGCTCTGGGCACCACTTCCACCCGGTCGAACCTGACCGTCCTGCCGAAGGAGAGGGTGACGGAGTCGCCCGACTCCTTGGTGCCCCGCCAGTACGTCCCCACGCGGCCGTCGTTCACCTGGCCGGCGTTGGTGGCGAACCACCTCGCCGGGGAGAAGGAGGATGCGGTGGCGTAGGCGGTCGCGGACGGGGTCGCCGGGTCGGGTCCGCCGCCACGGCCGGCGGCGCCGACGCCGTACTCGAAGGCGTCGTGGTAGTAGGTCCCGCTCTGGGCCCGGAACACGACCATGATCTCGTGGTAGTCGTCCGGCAGGCCACGTACCTCGAAGACGGTCTGCCTGGACCGCGGCTGCGAGCTGTACAGGTTCACCATCCCTTGCGACAGTCCGTTGACGAACACCTCGGCTTCGGTGCCCTGCGGACCTGTCGGGGCGACCCAGCGGACGGCGTTGCCGGTGAAGCCGGCTCTGATGAACGTCCGGTAGAAGCCGCTCGCCCCTCCTCCTGGGTTGAACAGGGAGCTGTAGGAGCCGCCGGAGGCGGCCCGGTCCGGCACGACCACCCAGTCACTGGCGTGTGGCGTCACGGAGGTCTCGTAGTCCGTCGTCCGGTCGTCGTTCTCGATCCGGTACCACCCGGAAGGCCTGGCCGGCGCCTTGTCCACGGCCGGCGGCCCGTCGAGCGGCTGCGCGCTCGGATGGTCGCCGGTGTCGTACAGGTAGCCGAACCGGCCGTCAGGCGCGGCGTCACCGGAGACGTACGCGTCGGCAGGGTCGTCGCTCTGCTGGTTGTCCCACCACTTGAAAGCGAGCCGCAGCGGATCCGCGCCGGCGGTGAGGTCCGCCCGCGGCACCGCGAGCATCAGCTCGCCGCCGTCGGCCGTGAACGAGATCGAGCGGACAGCCGTCCACCCGCCGCCGGTGAACCGTTCGAGCCGGGCTCCGCCGGCTTCGCTCCACCGCACCCGCAGGTCGTAACCGGACCAGCCGTTGGCCTTGCCGGAGTCGACGTCCAGGTACAGCGTCATCCAGTTCCCGCCGGAGATCGGCGTCAGGTGTTCGCCGGTCCTGGCGTAGAAGTAGACGTTCGCGGTGTCCCTGGCGACCTTGGCGGAGACGATGTCGTTGCGGCCCGTACGGTTGACGTAGGTCCGCGCGTCGGTGCCGGGATGGTCGCGTGGCGCGGTGTCGCCCCGGTGGTCGGCGTACTCGGGGGAGACCCCGCGCCACTGGCCGAATCCGCGCCGCAGGTCGATGGTCCGCTCGGCGCCGGTGTCCGCCGGCGGATCGACGCCCTTGTAGCGGCGGATGTTGTCGACCAGCTGCAGATAGTAGTTGTCGCCGTAGCCGCCGGCCATCGGCGCCAGGTCGCGGCTCCACCGGGTGTTGACCACGTCGTAGAAGACGAGAGGACTCTTCGGGTCGGCCGCCCAGTTTCCGGCGATCCATTCGTTCCACTCCAGGACGAGGATCGTCTCGGGATCTTGCGCGATCGCGTGGTCCCACTGTTCCTGGAAGTTGTGGCCGTGGAGCTCCGCTCCGGGCGACTCGTCCTCCGCGCCGTCATGGAAGTTACGGCTGAGCGACGGCCTGTCGTCGAGCTCGTACCACGCGGTGTAGCTGAAGATCGACGAACTGCCGGAGTTCTGTGCCGGGGACACGGCCATCTGCTCAAGGTTTCCGTCGGCGTCACGGTTGCCACGCTGCGGGCGGTCGAAACTGATCCAGTCCCAGCCGTCGGCGGGCTGCTGCGGCTCGTTGGGCCACTGAGCGTAGCGGAAGGTGAAGAAGTCCTGGACGGTCCGGGACGGGTCGCTGCCCATGATCAACGGCCTGCCGTCCCAGCGGAACCACGTGCTGGGATACCGGTGCGGCGCGTCGTCGGCGTAGAACGTCCGGTAGATCTCGTCCATGTTGCGGGTGGAATCGGTGTGCGTCATGAAGACCACCTGCGGTGCCCGCACGCCCTGGGCCTGCAGTTCGACGATCGTCCGCATCAGCAGGATCGCCTGCGGCTTGTAGATCTCCCAGTTCGAGGTGTCGAGCACCAGGTAGTCGACATGGGCGGCGGCGAGGAGTTGGAGGTCGCGGCGCACCACCCAGGCGTCGTCGCTGCGGAAGTAGCCCCACAGCGGCTCGCCCCAGTAAGCGAAATGGTTGGGGTCGGGGAAGGCTCCGCTGTCCGGCCTCTTCCAGGCGAGCGGGTCCTTGGCCAGCGTGGCGTTGTTGTCGAAGACGTTCTTGTAGTCACGCATGTCGTTCGAGCCGTGCCACAGCACGTAGAAGACGCCGACCGAGCGGTCGCGGCGCGGAGCGGGAGCGGTGGTGTGATCGCTCAGCCGGCGGCCGAGCGCATCGGTGGCCACCAGGGGACCGCCCGCCGCCATCAGGTCGGTGGTCGTGGCCGGGCTCTCTCGCGCCTCTTCCACGGTGACCGTCGTGGCATTCGCACCACCACCTGGTACGGCGAGCGCGACCGCGACCACGGCCGCGACGCGCGCCAGGTTTCTCCGTAAGCCGAGCGTCTTCACCGCGACCTCCCTGTTCGGGCCCGACCAAAGGGTGGTTTTCGGCCCCAACTTGCACGTAACGCGCATGCTATTGACATCGTGGTGCGTGGGCTAGCAGGATCCCGTCCTGAAATAGCACGATCTGACCAGTGGAGTCGCGATCAACCGATACCGTCGAGGCCAGGCCCTGCCGGAGTCGGGGCCGGCGGTCGCCGCGGAACTCATGGACGGCCTCCCCGGGGTCGGCCCGCACAGCCACGAGTTCATCGAGATCGTGGTCGTCGAGAGCGGCCAGGCACGCCACGAGACCCAGCTGGCCAGCCGTACGGTGGGCCGCGGATACTGCGCGGTGCTCAGGCCGGGCCATTGGCACAGCTGGCGTGACTGCCGCGCACTCCGGGTGTGGAACATCTACCTCGGCACCGAGTCGCTCCACTCGGCCCTGCGGTGGCTGCGCGACTCGCCGGAATGCAGCAGCCTGATCAGGCCGCCCGCACCGGGTCGCGTCGTCGAACGGCAACTCGACGACCCCACGCTGGTAGACGTCACCAGGTGGTTGCGCGAGGTGCCACCTCGCGACGCGCCCGGCAGCATCACGTACGCGTCCAGGCGGGTCGGCCTGCTGACGGCCGTACTCGGCGCCCTCTCCACGGCGTCAGGGCCTGACGGGCCCGCCCTCCATCAGCAGCAGCCCGCGCAACTGCCCGCGGCGATCACCGACACGCTGCGGCTGCTGGAATGTGACGTGGCCAGACAGTGGACCCTCGGCGACCTCGTCGAGGCGTCTCACCTGTCGGCGTCCCACCTGTCCAGATTGTTCCTCCAGGCCACCGGCATGTCACCGATCGCGTACCTCGCCCGGCTCCGCGCCGAGCACGTCGCCGCCGATCTCATCAACAGCGACGACCCGATCAGCGAGATCGGCCGCCGGTACGGCTGGCCGGACCCCAACTACCTCAGCCGCCGATTCCGCCAGGTCTTCGGCATATCCCCCCGGGACTTCCGCCGGCGCTACGGCGGTGCCGTCCACTCATAGGGGCGGGACAGGTGCGGGAGAAGCGGCAGATCCGGTTCCCCTTCATCCGGTCAGCGAGGATCCGACAAAGGGGCCTGGCCGTGTAGCGAAGTTTGTCGTGGAGTCGTTGTCGGCCCGGCGCAGCCGAGCGTTCCCTCTCCTTCGGCAACCCGACCCCCACGTGCTCGACTCGTTGGCCGGTCATCGGCTGAGCCAGGGAAGCGCGGGGCGCCGCTCGGGGCCGCACATCATGCAAAAGCCGCCAGGATATCCATCGTGCCGTCCTCCGAGTCACTGATCCTCAGGTAGACCGTGTGACCGTCCCGCTCGGTAGTTACGCCGTCGAGCCCGTCGACGCAAAGGGCGCACCCATCCTGTGGTCCGTCGATTCGATCCCACCCCTTGGCGAGAAACTTCTCGAATATCTGCTCGCTAGTCATCGTACGGCGTGCTCTGAAGACAAGGAACCCGCCACTTCCGGACTCGCAGTCGTCATCCTCCATGACGGCCTCAGCAACAGCTTTCGGGAGAAGACCTGGAACGATTCGCTTCAGTTCGTTGATGTCCTGCTTCGCCCGCGCTTGGCACAACGCGCCGCAGCCGGTCATTGCGCCAGCTAAGAAGATGCCCACTGCCAAGGCTGCACAGGTTCTTGCCAGGCCATTCATAGTCTTTGGCTCCGAACACTCGCGGGGCGGTGACAGCCGGGAAAGACAATCGCCTCCTCGGAGGCCACCGCCTGCATGGTTGTTGAAGGTATCGAAAGGATGGCACAGCCGACGGAGGGCTCTTGGCCCCTGCACTCCAGAGGACCAGCGTTGCGACTGGGATGTCCCGTAGGGTCGCCGTCCCGATCGCCTGGGCGTTCGCCTTGATGGCCGCAGCTAGCACATGCCTGTCGTCCAGGTCCGGCAGTTTGAGGCCCTCGATGATCGGGCCGTACCTTTCGACTGGACTGCCTGTGTTTTGATCTTGACCTGGAATCTTGTAACCCCGATGGCGCTCATGGCTATTTCACTTGTGTATGGCTTGTCGCGTGCACCTGAGGAGCGCCCATGCCCGAATACCGGTTCAACTCTCCTCCAGGCTGGCCGGTCCCGCCTCACGGATGGAAGCCGCCGCAGGGATGGCGACCGGATCCGTCGTGGCCACCGGCTCCCGCCGGCTGGGAGTTCTGGGTTCATGAGGAGACGCCGTCGGCGGAGCCTCCGAGCACACCGCAGATACCTGAACGGAAGGGCGGTGGCCTGTTCGGCGGTAAGAAGCGGCTGGAGGAGGAGAATGCCCAGCTACGGCAATGGGTGGAGCGCCTTGGGGGGATGGACGCCATGCGCATCGCCGCGATGACCGAGGCTCTGCACTTAGAGCACGCAGGGCTGCGAAGCGCCATCGAGGATGCCGCTCGGCGACTGCGCGATACGGAAACACGGATCGTGCAAACCGAGGAGACCGTTCTGCTCCAGGAGGTGGGGGTCTACGAATACCGGCACCCACTGAGCGACGCTGTGGCTTATAAGAGCCAGCTTGCGCAGGTGAAGGCCCGCATCAAGGAGATGGCCCGAGCGGGACGCGCCGTCGTCGGCGCCACCCACTGGCAGGTGAACGGGTCAGCAGCTGAGGGGCGCAAGATGGTGCGTGACTTCTCGAAGTTGATGCTGCGCGCCTACAACGCCGAGGCTGATAATTGCGTACGGACTATGCGCCCGTACAAACTGCAGTCGGCGATCGACCGCCTGGAAAAGGCCGTCGAGACTATCGTCAAGCTCGGGCGGACGATGCATATCCACGTCCATCCCGACTATCACCGCACCCGTATCTACGAACTGGAGCTGACAGCCGACCACCTGGCTAAACAGGAGGAGGAGAAGGAACTCATCAGGGCACAACGCGAGCTGCAGCGTGAGGAGGAGGCCGCACGCCGCGAGTTCGAGCGGGAGAAAACGCGTCTGCGCAAGGAGGAGGCGCACTACCGGTCGGCACTGGCCAAACTGCTGAAGAACGGTGCCGCGTCCGCGGAGAGCGTGGACGAGTTGAAAGCGAAACTGGAGGAGATCGGCGCGGCGGTCGTGGACGTCGAGGCCCGCGAAGCCAACATCAAGGCCGGCTACGTGTACGTCATCTCCAACCTCGGCGCATTCGGTGAAAACGTCGTGAAGATCGGAATGACCCGTCGGCTGGAGCCGGAAGACCGCGTGCGGGAGCTGGGCGATGCTTCAGTACCGTTCAGGTTCGACACACACGCGCTGATTTTCAGCGAGGATGCGGTGGGGCTGGAGGCTCGGCTGCACGCGGAGCTGAGCGACCGGCGGCTCAACAAGGTGAACTTGCGCCGGGAGTTCTTCCGTGCCACCCCGGCCGAGGTGCGCGATCTGCTGCAGAAGATCGCCGGCCAGCATCTTCTGGAGTACCGCGACACGGCCGAAGCTCTTGAATGGCGGCAGTCGGTTGGAGCGATACAAACCTCTTCGTCAACGTAGCTCCAGGCGAAGTTCTGGTAGAAGGGCTGCCCGACTGGGCTTTGCACGGCCCCTCCACCGGCTCCAAGACACGACGGTTCAGTACCCCTGGACTCGCTTTCGGTCGTGTCCGAACAACGAGCCTTACCGTCGAGAAGAGCGATCCAGACGCTCTGCGGCGCACCGGCCGGGGTTGCCGCGCTGCTGCTTCCAGATGCAGCCCTTGCGATCGGCCACGACACGGCTCGTCGCCGCCCTCAAGCGCTGGGGGTTAACGGTGAGCAGTGCTTTGTTCCTCAGTACGGCTCACCGTACCGAGCGGTTGTCGTTCGTTTTAGAGCTGAGGTCTGTACCAGTAAGTCAACCACAGCATAGAGAGAAAATGATAGGGATAGTTTGTGGCTACCTGGATAGCGACAAGTTACGCGACGCTTGTAGCGCTCCTTGGAATCGTGGGCTGGTTCACGTCGAAAAACGGCGTGCCAGACTCCTTCATTATGGCACAGGCCCTGTTCACTCTTCCGTTAAGTTATCTCGTCGCTCGAATAGGTCTGAGCGGAGTTGCCGCGATAGTTGCCCTTGATGTGGCCGGTCTCATCCAGGCAGGCGTGTTGTGGGTATTCCTCGGAGGCCTCAGGCCATGACCGCGGTTCTGGTGCGGTTCAGGTTGCCTGGTGGCGTAGGGCTGATCTGCCTCCGGGTTGCGGGGTGCAGGCGTGGTGCGTCAGGGGTCGCCGGGGTCGCGGCGGCCGGGTGGTCGTAGAGGCCGACCGCCCACTCGCCGGGCCGCTCGCCGACCTCCGCAGAGAGGCGTTCGAGCACGTCCGGGCGGGAGAGGGCGCGCGCGGCCGCCCGCTCGTCGCACGTCGGCGACTTCGTGAACTGCCGGCAGCGGCCGAGCTCCTCGGTGACCTTGACGACGGGGGCGTCGGCGGGGAAGACCCACACCTGTATCGTCTGCGGGCCCTTGAGCCAGCCGGAGGGGGCGGAGAGCCGGTCGTGGTGGCCGCCCACTCCGTCTCCGCATCGCCAGGAGGTGCCGCCCGCTTCACCGCCCTTGTGCGAGATCGAGACGACGACCCAGGCCTGGGGATCGGCGCAGACCACCTTGTAGCCGGTGGAGAGACTTGTCGGTGTGAACGTCACGGTCCGGCCGACGCCCGTCGTACCGAAGCGCTGGGAGTGGATGAGGGAAAGGGCGAACCTCTCGGCTCCCAGCACAACGGGGAAGCTCTCGGGCAGTTCCGGGGGCGGCTCGATCCGCGCCGAGCTGGGCGGCTGGGCCACCACGGCCCGGTCCGGCCGGACGGGCCCCGTCAGCAGGACAGCGGCGGTCGCGGTGACGGCGAGCGCCGCCCCGACGCTCAGCGCGCGCCGGGTCCGGCGCGTCCGGCGGCCTCGGCGGACGATGGCGTCGAGGTTGGGGACCGGTTCCCTCCCTGTCGTGTCGTGGGCGTGCCTGTCCAGGAGCGTGCGCAGGTTGCTCTCCGTGTGCCTCATCGGTGGAGCTCCTCCAGGTTCATGGTGCGGATGTCCGGATCGACCCGGAGACGGGTCAGGGCCCTGCTGAGCTGGCTCTTGACCGCGCCCAGCGAGCAGCCGACCATGTCGGCGACCTGGGTGAGCGTCCGCCCTTCGAAGTAGTGCAGGATGATCACCGCCCGCTGGCGTGGTGACAGGGTGCCGATGGCGTTCCACAGCGCCGCCTGGTCGTCCACGGCGGCGGCGTGGTCATGCGGGTCGGCCGTCTCGGGCAGGGTTTCGACCGGCAGCTCGCCGCGCCACAGCCGCCGCCACCAGGTGGCGTGGGTGTTCACGATGATGCGATAGACGTACGGATCGGGGTTGCCTTCGATCCGCCGCCAGGCCACCCAGGCCTTGGCCAGCGCTGTCTGCACCAGGTCCTCGGCCGTGCCCCAGTCACGGGCAAGGAGGTACGCCATCCGGCACAGCCGTAGATGGCGGTGCGCCACGTACTCGGCGAACCCGTCGTCCATCAGTCATCTCCGTCTCGTCGTCTCCGGCGATGACTACTACCTGGCGGGCACGTTCGGATGACAGGCGTTCATGGTGTGGCGCGGCAGCTCCACGCGCGGGAACGACAGGGAATACGGCACCGACGTAGCATTGTCGAGCTGACCGGAGGAGTCATCGTGCGTATCGCCATTCCGCTGTTTGATCGGTTCACGGCCCTTGACGCAGTCGGCCCGTACGAGGTGCTCAAGTTTCTCCCTGACGCCGAGATCGTGTTCGTCGCCGAGAAACCGGGGCCGGTGCGAGATGTGCCCAAGTGGCTGGCCATCAGCGCCGACGCGGCGTTCGCCGATGTCGACTCCTGCGATGTGCTGCTCGTTCCAGGGGGACCAGGCGCTCGAGGCCTCCTCCAGGACGACGATCTCCTCGGCTGGATCCGTCGAATGCACGAAGGGAGTGTCTGGACCACCTCCGTCTGTACAGGCTCACTGCTGCTGGCCGCGGCGGGGCTGCTCGATGGTCTCTCCGCGACGACGCACTGGGCGGCAGTCGACGTCCTGGAGTCGTACGGAGCTGCCTACACCCCCGAGAGAGTCGTGTTCCAGGAGAAGATCGTGACCGCTGCGGGGGTCTCGTCGGGCATCGATATGGCCCTCACCCTGGCGGCGCGGATCGCTGACCAGACCACGGCCGAGTCGATCCAGCTCGCCATCGAGTACGACCCTCAGCCACCTTTCGACGCGGGCTCCCCTGCCAAGGCGCCCCAGGCCGCCAAGGATCTTCTCGCCAGGGGGATCGGAAGCCGCTGACCTGCGCTCGCCGCTGGACGCCGGTGGCTTCGGCGTCCGGGCAGGTTTAGAGCGTCCGGTCAGGTGGAGGGTGTCCGGTCAGGCGGAGGGTGTCCGGATCACTGTCCCTGCCAGAACGGGTCCCGGCCGATGAAGCCCACCAGCCTGGTCTGTACGTCCGAGCCGGCGGGCACCTCGACCCGGGCGCCGTACTGGCCGGAGGAGCGGAGAACCTCCTCCATCTGCTCCATCCCGTCGAGGAGCTGGGCGCAGAAGCCGGGGTCCAGCCGGTCGTCCTGACCGGTTGCCCTGGACAGGTCCCAGGTGTGCATGAACACGTCAGCGGTGTAGAACTGGCCGATCGCGGTCGCCAGGGGCAGGGTGCCGATGTGCGGGTTGGTGAATTTGCGGTGCTCGGTCTCCGGATCGTCCAGCACCGCCTGCACAGCGTCGCTGTGCACGTGCCACGCGGCGACCGGGTCCTCGTCCACCGAGGGTCCGCGGCGCAGTTCGATGCCGGCGCCGGAGGCCAGGAACCCGGGGAACCACTCGGTCAGGTGCCGGACGATGTCGCGGGCGGCCCAGCCGGCGACCGGGGACGGCACGTCCCACGACGTGGTGGCGCGGATCCGGTCGGTGAACAGCCCGGCGATCTGCCGGTGTCGCTCGGCGGGGTGGTCAGACAGAGCCATCGATGATCATCCTCTCCAGCTTGGCGTAGCCTTCGCTGACACCGACCTCCATACCGCTGCGCAGCCACGCGTCGCGGCCCTCGAAGCTGTCGACCAGCGACTGCGACCGCAGCCGCGTCCGGCCGTCGCCCAGGTCCTCGAACCGCAACGTCTCCAGGGCGACTCCGTCGGGGTCGCCCTCGAAGGTGAAGGTCTGCACGATGCGGTCCGGCCGTACCTCGTGGAAGCAGCCGCGGAACCCGTATTCCGTGCCGTTGTGCTCCGAGACGTAGCGCCAGCTGCCGCCGGTGTGCGCGTCCCAGTGCTCGACCCGGGTGGCCGTGTCGTCGGGGCCGACCCACCGGACGAACAGCGCGGGATCGGTGTGGGCGCGGAACAGCTGCTCGGGCGTTGCCGCGAAGTCACGAGTCGTCCGGATGATCGGCACCCCCGGGTCGGCTTCGATGGCCGTCTCCTTGGTCGTGCTCATGTGGTTGGTCTCCGTTCATTTCCGAGAGGACGGCGTCGAGGCGGCGGTAGCGCTGCTCGACGCGGCGGCGGTGGCGCTCGATCCAGGTGTCCATCAGGTCGAAGGCCTGGGCCTCCAAGCGCACCGGCCTGGGTTGCGGCCCGTGCGGCCGGCTGACGAGCCCGGCGTCCTCCAGCACCCGCAGGTGTTTGTAGACGGCCTGCAGCGTCATCTGGTACGGCTCGGCGAGCTGGCTCACGGTCGCGTCGCACTCCGAGAGCCGGGCCACCATGTCACGCCTCGTGGGATCCGCGAGGGCGGCGAAGACGCGCGACAGCGTGTCCGTGGTCATCGGCTCCTCTACTTTCAACTCAGTGGTTGAAACTGTAGGCCGATGGCGCCCAGCCGTCAACCTCCAGGTTGAAAGCGCTGTTCGTGCCCGCCTTGCCGCGCCTCCTACAAGCGGCCCTACCCGGCTTCGGAGACGAGCTCCTGCTGAACGCGGGTGCCCGCCCGGGTGCTAGGGCAGGGCTGGGACTGCGGGTTGGGAGTTGGTCCAGCCGACCTTGACCAGCGTCTCGTTGTGCGTCTTGCCCGCGATCGTCTTGCCGTTGTGCGTGACCGTCTGGTCCCGTGACAGCAGCACCATCGTGCCGGTGTCGACGATCAGCCTGATCTCGGCCGAGCTCGTACCGCTCTTTCCCTTGCTCGTCCGGTCGATCACGACTGCGGCGCCGGATCTGCCCAGGGTGTCCTTCGCGTTGCCGCCGGCGCGGACGCCCGGCATCGTCAGCAGCGCCTGGTAAGCGGCGGAGCGGACCTCTTTCGGGGCGGGTATGGAGTGCAGGATCTCCGGCAGGGAGCTCGTGACCCAGCCGTCGATGGCGCCGTCCGGCACGCGGCTGACCTTGCCCGCCCTCTTGAGCCAGTCCTTCAGGATGTCCGGGTCGGCGGGCAGGCGCTGCACCTCGTCGTACGTCAGCCGCTGCCCCGCGAGCCGGAACGAGTTCTCATTCCGTACGGGGGTCACGCTGCCCTTGGCCGGTTCGGTGGACAGCTTCACGGTCTTGCCGTCGATCGACTCGCTCCACCTGGACGGGGAGCCGTCACGCCGCCACGCCTTCTTGTCCGCCGCGCTCCTCGGCAGCGTTCCGAGCTCGCGGAACCCGATCCACATCCTGCCGTCGGGCGCGTTCCAGTATTCCGTGACCCGCCGCTGGACCAGAGAATAGGGGTCCGACCTGGAGCCGAACCGCCAGGCGTGGGTGGTGGTCATGAGCGCCCGAGAGTGCCAGTAGGCGCCCTCGGGCGGAGCCGCCGCGGCCGCCGCCGGCGCGCCCATGAGAGCGGTGGCGCCCACGGCCAGGCCGATGCCCAGGGAACTCAGCCGCCGGATCGGTGCGGTCGCGAACTTCATAGGGTTCCTCCGTGGATTCGATGTGACGATCTGCAATACGCCTGGGACCGCCCGAATGGTTGCCCGTGGACCTTTCCTCGCCGACGGGCAACGCTTGGACCGGCCGAGGCGTATTAGGAGGCGTGAAATCGGACAGACAGCCGTGAGCGGCGTGGAGCACGACTTCGGCGCCTTCGTGGCCGCGCGCGCCACGAGCCTGCTGCGGGTCGCCTACCTCGCCTGCGGTGACGAGACAGAGGCCGAAGACCTGCTGCAGACAGCGCTGGAGCGTACGTACAGGAGCTGGGACCGGGTGCTCCACGACAGCCCCGAGCCCTACGTGCGCCGCGTCATCATCAACGCCGCCATCAGCCGCGCCCGCCGCCGAGCCATCCTCAACATCATCCCGATGCACAGCCCGCCGGAGAGAGCGGCCCGCGCGACCGACGTCGACCTGCGCCATGTGCTGATGGAGGCGCTGCGCGCCCTGCCGCCCCGGCAGCGCGCGGTGGTCGTCCTGCGGTACTGGGAGGACCTCAGCGAGACGCAGACCGCCGAGGTGCTCGGATGCTCGGTCGGCACCGTCAAGAGCCAGGCGTCGAAGGCCATGGCCAAGCTCCGCGCGGCGCTTGGCCGGGAACCAGTGGAAGGAGTGATCAGGAATGCCCACGCTTGAGGAGGAGATCCGCCGGATCATGGCGGACGAGACCGCGAGGCTGCAGGCCACGCCCGACCTGGCGGAGCGGGTCATGCGCTCCTCCCGCGGCAAGCGGAAGAGGACCAGGGCCGCGGCGCTGGCCGCGTCGGTCGCCGTCATCGCCGCCGCGCCCATCGGGTACGTGACCGTCGGCTCGGTGGCCACCACCGGGCGGCCGGAGCCCGCGATCTCCGCGGTGCCGGAGCCCACGACCTCCGCGACGCTGGAGCCGCCCGCCATCGACGACACCCCGCCGGCTCCCTCCCCGACGCCGGACTTCGGAGACCTGGGCGACGGGAAGGCGTTCGGGCATGTCAAGGTGGGCTATCTGCCCGAGCGGCTGAAATGGTCGAACTGGTCGCTGGACTTCGGCGACCGGTACACGACCTCGTACAACTTCGACGGCGACAAGAACGGCTTCTACTGCGTGCAGATCTACATGTACGAGGAAGCGGCCGTCCAGGAGGTCGACGACCGGATCAAGCAGTACCGCGACGAGGACGACGGTGAGGAGATCACCGTCGGCGACCGCACCGGCTACCTGGTCATCCAGGAGGTGGGTGAGGACGGCATGAAGGGCACCCCCACGCTCTTCCTCAGGATGGGCGACCGGCAGCGCGCCGAGATCATGTTCAGTCCCGTGTACGCCGAGGAGTTCTCCGGCGCCGAGGCCGTCAGCGCCGAGCTCAAGAAGATCGCGGAGGGGCTCACCTCGACCCTCTGACCTCCGCCGGGCGGTAACACGTGATCAGGAGGTGGTGCCGCGATCGATCAGAACTGCTGGAGCCCGAGCCGCCAGGCGAGGAGCCCGTCAGGCGCGTCCGCCCGGACGAACCCCGCGCCGGCCAGTTCTGCCTCGATCACGTCCCGTACGGGCCGGTAGGCGTAGCCGGAGATCTCCTCCTCGCTGATGACCTTGTCGTTCTCCGTGACCCGGTAGACGTAGCGGGCCTCGCACCTCTCCCCGTCCGACTCGGTGATCTCCGACAGGACGGTGTAGGTGTGCCGGCCCACCTGACACGACTCCAGTTCCTCGAGCGGGCCGGGCGCGGGCGGGCCGCCGTCGCGCCAGGTGAAGACCAGGAGGCCGCCGGGTTCCAGCTGGGTCGCCAGCACCGGCCAGAGCCGCCTGCGGTACTCCGGATCCAGGGCGTACAGCACGTTGATCATCACCATGGCCTCGACCGGCTCGTCCAGGTCCACGCTCAGCGCGTCACAGGGCAGCACGGTCACGCGCTTGAGCAACTCCGGACGGGCGTTCAGCCGGGACAGCAACATCCCGCGCATCCCGGCCGAGGGCTCCAGCGCGAAGATCTCGGCCGGTGTCCAGTCGGCTATCGAGGTGGTGATCAGGCCGCTGCCCGCACCGATCTCCAGGATGCTCCGCCGGACCCCCGTGAGAAGCGAGGGGAGCTTCTCGCGGATGCCCGGCACATGCCCGTTCTCGTGGAACAGGTCATAGAAGGGGAGGGAGACGAAGTCGGTCATGGCAGGCAACGCTACGCGAAAGACCGGTCATGGCTCAGCGCGAAGCCGTTACGGAAGGCCCATGCCCACGCGGATCCGCTGGACCGCCGCCCGGCAGCTGTCAGCGGAGATGCTCAGTTCGCGCCGCGCCGCCGCGAGCTCCAGGTAAGGTCCTGCCGCGGGCTGGGCCGGATCCTGTCCGGCCATGAGGTCGAAGCAGTTGTCCTTGAACGCGTCGCTGACGGTCATGCCGAGGAAGGCCAGCGTCGACAGTTCGGTCACGAGGGTCCTGAGGGGCAGGTCGTCCGGGTTGAGCTCGGGCGGTTGCTCCGATGCGAGCACTGCCAGCTCCTTCAGCGAGGAACGCAGGTCGCCGAGGGGAGCGCCCGGTTCGAGGGGACGGCTCAGCTGGTGCAGCCGGTCGAGGAGGGCGCCGCACTCGGGGGTGGCCGGCAGGCGGCCGATCTGCGCGCGAGTGCCGGTGATCGCCTCGTGGAGTTCTTCCCTGACGAGCCGGTCGGTCAGGTCGGGAAGGCGCAGGGCGTACTCGAACTCCATGTTGATCTCCACGAGCCGTCTGGCCACGCGGATGAGCTCGCGGGGCAGCCCGCCGGACAGCACGAGCCCGAGCCAGACGAAGGGCTCGGTGAAGCCGGGTACGCGGCGCTGCAGGAGGAGCCGGCACAGCTCGAAGGACATCGGCTCCAGGGAGATCTTCTCGTCGAAGGCGTTCTCGAGGTGGGAGCGCCCGGTGATGGTCTGGCGGGCGAACGACGCGCCGAGTTCGTCGGCGACGGCGACGAGGAAATAGCAGTGCACCGATCCGAAGATGGCCTTGATCTCGCTGAGGAAGCGGGTGGCCTCCTCCACCGATCCGATCCGGTCCACCTCGTCGATGCAGATGAGCACCTTGCGCCCGCGCGCGTGCTCGACCTCGGTGACGTCCTCCAGGAACCGGCGCAGGTGGCCGACCAGCTCCGGCATGCCCCAGGGCATCGACTTCAGCGCGATGCTGCGCTGGAATCCGGTCTGCAGGGCCGGCAGGCTGCCGCTGGCCTGCGTGGTCGCCGTCTGCTCCGCCTGCAGCCGCTGGTAGTGGCGCCTGGCCTCCATGACCAGCTTCGGCTCCGAGGCCCAGGACAGCTTCCGCCAGTGCCGTTTGGGCACGGCCGCCACGATCAGGAAGATCAGCAGGATCTGCACGACCAGCCGGTTGTCGGCCCACCAGACCTCCCACCAGCTCCGCACGCCGGCCGACAGGTCACCGACGAAGGCGGCCACCACGTTCGCGGCCTGTGCCAGCTCGAAGGCGAGTGACCAGATCAGCAGACCCGTGAGCCCGCAGGCCAGCGCCACGCGGAGGAACAGCCCGGAGGCGCCTGCCAGGTAGCGAAGCAGGCCCATGCGCCGCCGCACGGCGAGCTTGCGTTCCACCGTGAACCCCTGGTCGGTGATGTACGCGGCGCACACCCGCTGGAAGAGCTCGATGAGGAACTCTTTCGGCACGTAGTGGGTGGGCGCGGACACCAGGACCGAGAACTGCGACTCGTCTCCGCACAACATGCGCAGGAGCGTGGTCTTCCCCGTGCCGCGCGCGCCCGAGATGGCGATGCTGGCGCCGTCCGAGCGCCGCAGCGCCTCCTGGACCCGCTGGGTGGCGCGGGTGGGCACCAGGAGACCGGCGTGGTAGATCGCCCGCAGCCTGGCCGTGTCCTGGACGAGCAGCCGCTTTTCCATGCGGGGCTGGAGGAGGCGGTTGATCGTCTGGATCAGCTCGGGCATGACGGCGTTCTCGCGGGCGTCCTCAAGCCACTGCCGGCGCGCCCGCTCGGCGCGGTTCTCGAGACCGGGAGCCGCGGGGGTGAGGAGGTGCATCTTGAGCATCCGGCGCAGCGGCCGGCCGGTGTGATCGAGGCTCAGGATCCAGACGAGGCCGAGGAAGCCACCCATGACCAGGAAGCTGGTGAAGGAGAACGCCGCTCCCAGCAGCGGCGCGACCGCCGGCAGAGCCAGCCCCGCCGCCAGCGCCAGCGCGGCGAGGAGGAGCCGCGGCGCGCTGCGCGTGGCGCGGGCCGAGCGCCAGGTCAGGCCGGCCACCGGCACCAGGGCGAGTGCGGAGAGCTGGCAGGCCAGCAGCATGAGCGCGGACCACGAGGAGACCGGCAGCGCGAGTCCGACGGCCACGACGAGCGACACCCTCGTGGTCAGGAATCCTCGAAGCGCGGCCGGGCTGAATCCCGCCGCGTAGTCCTCGAAATCCATGCGGGCGCGGGTGCTCGCGTGGGCCAGGGAAGCGAAGCCGGCGTAGCTTTCCAGCGCGGTCGCATCGCGGAAGGCCTGGTCTCTGCTGCTCCCGGCGAGAACCCGAGCCCAGTCCACGGGCCGGCTCGCGGTTGTGGCCCGCGGCGGCGCGGGCTCGACATAGAAGCGGATGCGGGGGTCGTCGCGGCAGCTGCCGGCCAGCTCGTCCCAGGGAAACAGCTCCGGCGTCGTGGTCCAGGCGGCTGTCATGGGCGTTGCCCCCGCGGCAGCGGGGTCGCGTCGGGGTCCTCCGGCGCACGGGCGTCCCGCATGCCACGCAGCGCCCGATCCTGGAGCTCGTCCTCATCCGCCGGCCGGCGACGGCGTCCGGCGACGGGGTCGGAGGGCTTGGACGGCCGGTCCGGCTGGCGTGACTCGCGCTCCCAGACCTGCTCCAGCGTCAGCTTTCCCGCGCCCTGCGCGGCGTCGATCTCTGCGGACATGAGCCATGCGCGGGCCGCCGCCTGCTCCTCCCTGCGGGCCTGAGCCTGCTCGATCCGTTCGTACGTGCCCGGCCGGTGCATCAGCTTGGCCATCACCGGCAGGCACTCGATCAGCGCCAGAAGGAGGAAGATCAGCAGGTTCGCGGTGTTCAGGGTGGCGTTCTTCGCCGAGGCCGCCCCCAGTGCCTCGATCCGGAGGAGCAGCCCGCCCCCGTCCCGGGTCTGCGACTCGAAGGCGGCGTGGCGATCCTCCTGCTCACCCCTGAGCCGGTCGAGTTGTGCCTGATATCCGGGAAGGTCCGCCCTGGCCTGCTCGTACCGTGCCGCGGCCGCGCTCTTGCTCTTCCGCGTGAGTTCCTGCCTCCGCTGATCGATCTGCGTGTTCAGCTGATCGACCTCGTGGCGGGCGGACCGGTAACGGCTCTCCAGCTCGCGCGCTCGCGGACCGTCCCCCTTGGCGCCCGGGACGGATTCGCACTCACCGCCGTACAACTGGCACTGCCAGTCGTCGTAGTAGGCGTTCGCCTGCTCGAGTGCACGATCCCGGTCAGTGGTCAGAGATGCCGTCTTCGGATCCTTGGCGGGGTCGATGGTGACCTGACCCTTCGATTCGATCACCTGGTGAAGCTGGTCGACGAGCTGGGTCAGGCGGGTGATCTCTCTGGCGCTCTCGCCAGTGGACTGCTGCCGCTGGAACGCTTCCGCGCGGGCCTGCTGCATCTGCACGATCTGGGCGTCGATCTCGGGTCTGAAGATGTGCAGGACCAGGGGTGTGGAGAGGATGACGCCGAGCATCAGGGACAGCAGCAGCCGAGGCAGGGCGAGCCAGAGCCGCCCCGCGCCGTGGTCGCCGAGGGTCGCGATCAGCCACCGGTCCAGGGACATGATGGCCAGCCCCCACACGAGCCCCGTGATCACGGCCAGAGCGAGGTTGACGTCGAGCGCGGTCCCCAGCGCCAAGCTCATGGAGAGGGCGGCCACACTGCTCGTGACCAGCACGGCACCGCCGAGCCACCTGAACTTGCCCGCCTCCGACGGGCACATGGACAGGATGTCGCGCCGCGCTCCGGACAGGTAGAGGAGGAGCCCGCCCATGGCCGCCGCCCTCCTCGATCACGTGAGCCGGTCGCCGTGCCATTTTAGTCCTGGGAACCGCGTCAGTATGAGAACATGCGGCGGTGCGAGAAGCGTTCCGTACCGCTGTCGCAACACTCGGCGCCGGAGAATCGATCACTCTGGTCGGGCTCACCGCCGGCGAGGCCCTGAGCATCGTGATCACGCTTGACGGTGCGGGTGTTCCCCAACCGTCGGAGCAGCTGATCACGGGCATGCCCGGCGAGCTCTCGCTGCCCGAGCCCACCGGCCGGCTGTACGTGGTGAACACGGCTCCGGACGCCCCCGGCGCTGTCGCGATCTTCGACCGGCTTCGCACGGCCCACCCGGATGCGCGGTGCTGGGACCAGGAAGGGCTGGACGTGCGCGGCCTGGCTCGGGACGCCATCGCCGACTCCCCGGTCCGGCTCTCCCACGGCCTGCTCGTCGCCAGGGCGGACCCGCGTACCGGCCAGATCATGCTCGCGTTGCGGGAGCTCTTTCCCGAAGGCGCCAGGCGCGGCGCCGTGGCCGAGGTCAGGGTGCGGAGCGAGGCGGCCGACGACCACGGCACCGTGCTCGCGGTGGTCGCCTGGGACGGCTCGGCCCCCGCGCTGCTGTCGATGCAGGTGGCCCACGTGCCGCCGGGACCTCATCTGGTCAGGGTCCGGCTCCGCCGGCCCGGCTCGGTGCTCTTCCTCTCTCCGGAGCAGGTCACCCGCGACAACCGCAGCGTGGCCGAGCTGATGGCGGCGATTCCCCGCTCGTACGAGCCGGTGCAGCAGCACGTCCACCTCGTTTGCGCCATCGAGATCGCCGGCCCTGCCGCGCGCGTGGCCGCGCGGCTGGACTGCGCGGAGAAGCTGGTCAAGGCCGCGCACCGGGGGTTTCCCCGGCCAGGGGCGCTGAGCGTCGGCCTCATGGGCTACGGAGCGCACCACCCCACCCGGCGGCGGCGCGGCGACCGGGTGATCGTGACCGACTGGCTGGCGGACCCGGAGGAGGCGCTGAAGTCGTTGGGCTGGTTCGGCGCGGCGGAATCCGGCCACCCGCGCGCCGTCCAGCTGGAGGACATGCTGGCCGAGGTCGTCGCCAGGCTGGATGCGGGGCCCCGCCCCCGGCGGACCACCTTGCTGGTCATCGGTGAGAGGCCGCCGCACCCTCCCGGCCCTGGCGGCGACGTGGCGCCCTGCCCGCACGGCCACGACTGGCAGCGGTTGCTCAGCCGGCTCGAACGGCAGCAGGACGTCACGCTCGCCGCGATCCGCGACCAGCCCGGCTCCCCGGGCGGAGCGGTCTGGGCCCGTCTCGGCACCGCCGCGCTCAAGCCGCTCGCGACGGTGGACGCGGAGGCGTTGTGCGCTCAGATCGGCCTCTCCTCGCTGAAGCGGCCGAAGATTCCCGTTCCGCTCATCGATTGAACGGGTGCCGCCGGCGCTCAGGGAACCCAGCAGCGGGCGGGAAGGGCCTTCTCCCTGGTCCCGCCCGCGCCGTCAGGCTCGACGAACCATGCGTTCCGGTCGGGGAGCACGCTCACGACCTCGTGCAGCCCGGTGCCCACGTAGTGGAGGGCGACGCCGTCCTCGGTGGCGTACCCGGCCGGCAGCGTCCCGCTCGCCACGGACTCGCGGAACCGCGCCCGCCGGGGCTGGTCACCCAAGTCGTCATGGACACCGTTGCTGAACGGCAGGAAGTCCAGGCCGTCATCGAGGGCGTCGAGGTCGTCGCCGAAGGAGTCGGTTATACCGCCCGCGTGCCAGCACAGGCTGCCCGCGCTCTGGCCGGCCAGCACGACACCCTTCTCCCAGCACTCTCGCAAGATCTCATCGAGGCGGTGCGCACGCCAGACCGCCAGCAGATTCACCACGCTGCCCCCCGACACGAAGATCACATCCTGGGCCAGGAGATGCGCCCGTACGTCGGTCACGTTCGGCTGCGTGAACAACTGGAGGGAGGACAGCTCCGCGTCACCGAACGACGCGGCCCGCGCGCTCCAGCCGTCGATGAACTCCCGCGAGTCACCCACCGCCGTCGCGATGAGGCACATCCGCGGTCGGCGCGCGCCGGCCAGCTGCCTCGCCTGCCATATCTGCACGCCGACGTGCCGGAACCCCTCGGGAGGGGACAGCACCCCGGAACAGGCCAGGATCTGCGGCTCTCTGATCATGAGAACGTATTATGCGCCGGGACGGGGCGCGGGCGATGGTCCGGGGCACCCGGAGGCCGCGCTCAGCCGCGGCCGGATCCCTGCCCGGCCCGGCGCGTCATCTCGGTGATCCAGATGGGCGCGAACGGGGACGTGCAGCCCGGGGAGGTCGGGTAGTCCTTGAGCACCTCCAGGCGCTCGCCGATGCCGATGGCGCGGGCTCGGAGGCCGGCGTGCTCGATCCCGATCTGGGCCAGGCAGGTGTTCATCGCCCACTGCAGGCGGTCCGGGGCGTCCTTCATCTCCGCCTCGATGGCGTCGAGCAGTCCTGGGAGGTCGAGGCCTTCGGGCTGCTTCGCCACCCGGTCGGCGGTCAGCGCCCAGCCCGCGCTCGCGACCGCCGGATCCGGGTCGGCGAACCAGGCCAGGCGCAGCTCCTCGGCGTGCGGGCTCTTCTTCACCACGTAGTTGACGAGCCAGTCGTGCACCTTGGGCGTGCGCGCCTGCCGCATCATGACGTCCAGCTCGCCACGCTCGAACGCCTTCGGGCGGCAGATCAGGAGCGCCAGCAGTCGCGCCGCGGTGTCATCCGTCTCCCAGAGCCGGCGCGCCAGCTCCTGCTGCGTCTTCAGCCGCTTCGCGAGCGCGCGCAGCCTGCTGAGGTTGACGCCGTGGTCGTCACCGTGTCTCTCGTTGACCGCGCGTGCCTTGGGGTCCTCCAGCCCGGCCAGTTCGGCCAGCACCTCGGCCACCGTCGTCTCGGCCACCTCAGCCTCCTGTCCCTCACGTGCGCGATCGAGCCTACGACGGAAGCCGGCTTCCTGTCGTGCGCGCCCGTGCTCGTACGGCCTCCCCGCCGGGCCGCAACCGGCGCAGCGCCTGCATGGCGTCCTTCTCGATGCGTGACAGATCGTGCAGGAGGGCGCCGGCTTGCTGGAGGTGCCCGGCGTCGCCGCTCTCCCCGGCCTTCGCGACGAGGGCGGACACGTCGGTCCACAGGCCGGCGGCCTCGGCGTACAGCCGGTGCCCCGCGCGGAGGTCGTCGTCGTCGATCAGCCGGGTGCACTCGTCGAGGAAGTCGCGGTAGAGGGCCCGGAACAGGGCGCCGCCGGTGCCGCCCCTCTCCATGAGCAGGGCGGCCTGCGACAGATCCTGCCGAGGATCGCCGGCCCGCCCCAGCCAGCCGGGCACCTTCCGGCCGGCCTTCTCGATGCCGCGGTGGCCCAGGTTCGCGATGGGGGCGGCGAGGAAGGCGTCGGCGCAGTCTCTGATGGCGGGGACGATCTGCTCCTGCCAGGCGAGCGGGTGAGCCGGCAGGGTGATGGTGAAGGACCGGTTCCTGGCGGTCATCGGGCCGCGTTCGGCGCGCGCCCTGGCGAGGCCGGCCCGGCTGGTGCGCACCGCTCCTCCCTGCTGGTCGGTGTCCACCAGGTGGGCGTCGTGCTCGTCGTAGCCGTACATGGCGACGATGTGACCGCCGAAATGCACCTTGGACTGGAAATAGTGCAGATGGTACGAGTCGAGCTGGAGGCCCACGGGCCGGCCGGCGTCGATGGGGACGGCCACGTTCTCCCACGCCTTGCGCGGCGAGGCGGTCTCCTTGACCAGCAGCGTCAGCCCCAGCCTGGCGGCCAGGTTCCTGGTGAGGTCGAAAGGCCTGACGCGGCCCGCGAGAAAGGGGAAGGCCATGCTCTTGCTGTCCCAGTAGAGGAACGACAGGCCCGAGCCCAACCCGAACAGCATGGGCTCGGACAGGTCGAGCCCCTCATGCCGCAACAGCACCCCCAGCGCGGTCGTCTCGCAGTGGTGCATGCCGCGGGCCTCGACGCCCTTCACGATGGCCATGTGTCGCTCTCCTCATGCGGGCGCGGCGTACGGCCGCACCCTCCCGCCGGGATCCAGCATGAGGCCTCCCACGGGGGGAGAGTCCAGCCGGGGCGGCACGCGGCAATAATAAGTAAAGCTTCTTGTTGACAAAGGAGAGGCACTGATATTACATCCTGTTGATCGGGGGCGAAGACCACTCAGCGGAGGTCTCCATGCGCAAACCCCGGCTCCTCCTCGCGGCCACGGCCCTGCTCGCCGCCCTGACCGGCGGCCTGGTCACCGGCGCCCACCCGGCCGAGGCCGACATCGGCCCGGTCACCTGGTCCGACGAGTTCAACGCCGCCGCCGGGACGTCCGTCGACGGCTCCAAGTGGAAGTTCGACATCGGCGGCGGGGGCTGGGGCAACAACGAGCTGCAGTACTACACCGACTCGACCCGCAACGTCTCTCACGACGGGCAGGGCCACCTGGCCATCACCGCCCGCCGGGAGAACCCGTCCAATTTGCAGTGCCACTACGGCACCTGCCAGTACACCTCCGGCCGGATCCTGACCGCCGAGAAGTTCACCCAGACGTACGGCCGCTTCGAGGCCGGCATCAAGATTCCCCGGGGCCAGGGCATCTGGCCGGCGTTCTGGATGCTCGGCGGGCGCAACTGGCCGGGCGACGGCGAGATCGACATCATGGAGAACATCGGCAGCGTCCCGAACACCGTGCACGGCACCGTCCACGGCCCCGGCTACTCCGGCGGCAGCGGGATCGGCGGCAGCCGCACGATCGGCGGGCCGCTCGGCGACGCCTTCCACCGGTACACGGTCGAGTGGTCACCCAACCTCATCGTCTGGTATCTGGACGGTTCGGAATACTTCCGCATCACCCCTGCCGACCTCCGCGGCAACCGGTGGGTGTTCGACCACCCGTTCTTCATGATCATGAACGTGGCGGTCGGCGGCAACTGGCCAGGCCCGCCCAACGCCGGCACCACGTTCCCGCAGACGATGCTGATCGACTACGTCCGCGTCTCCGCGTGGACCGACGGCGGGTCGGGATCCGGCACCGCGCTCAGGTCCAGCCTGAACGGCCGCTGCATCGACATCCCCCGCGCCGAGCCCGTGGACGCCGCCCCGCTGCAGATGTACGACTGCAACGGCACGGTCGCCCAGCAGTGGTCCGTCAACGGTGACGGCACGGTCCGCGCGATGGGCAAGTGCATGGACGCCGCGGCGGCCGGCACCGCCAACGGCACGCCGATCCAGCTCTACACGTGCAACGGCACCGGAGCCCAGCGCTTCACGCTCAGCCCGGCGGGCGACCTCGTCAACATCGCGGCCAACCGGTGCGTGGACGTCGTGGACCGCAACACCGCCAACGGCGCGCGGCTGCAGCTGTGGGACTGCACCGGGGCGTCGAACCAGAAGTGGACCCGCTCCTGAGCGATGTTCCCGCGAGGACGGGGCTCTCCGTCCTGCTGGGCGGAGAGCAGGTCACGTCTTGAGCGAGTCGATGTGCGTCGAGAGGACGTCGGTCGCCCAACTCGTGTCCGCCGTGGGCGGCTCGTAGACCAGGTGGCCGGCGAGTCCGTCGATGACCGCGTGCAGTCGTAGGGCTTCCAGCCGCAGGTCACGCCCCGGCGCCAGGTCGACGCCGTTGTCGAGCTGGGCGATCATCCAGCGGCAGGTCTCGCGGACGGCCTCGTGCGCCTCCGCGCGGGGGCCTCTGAGGCTCTCTTCGGCGGTGGCGGCGCTGAACAGCGCCATGTTGACCTCCATTTCCGCGCGCCGCTCGTCGTCGAGCGGCAGCAGCTCGCGCGCCACGGCCTCGACGGCCTGCCTGATGGTGGGTTGTGGCGGGATGGCGGTGATCCGGGCGCGGACGCGATTGACCACGAGCTGCATGGCGAAGACCAGCAGTTCGCTCTGCGTCCTGAAGACGTGACGCAGCGATCCGGCGGAGAGTCCCGCCTCGGCGGCGACCATGCGCACGGAGGCGTGGCCTACGCCGTGCCGCATGATCACTCGCCAGGCAGCTTCGGCGAGCTCTTCACGGCGCTGTTCATGATCGATCAGCCTGGGCATGCGATCCATGCTAGCGCAGTCGTGCTACCATCTCGACTTATGGTAGTACGGCTGTACCAAGAAAAGAGTGTTCCCGCCGCTCTCCGCCTCCTCGTCCCCTACATGCTCGTCCTGGTCGTCCTCTATATCGCCCTACCGGTGCAGATGGCCGTCGACCGCGACTTCACCAGCGCGTCGATCATGCGCAACAACCCCACTCTCGACCCCGCCGATCTCGACTTCGCCGTCAACGCGGCCATCATTTACGCGATCGTCCTGCATGCCCTGGACGTCGTCCTCGTCGTCTGGTTCGTCCTCAAGACGCTCAAGGGGCGTCACTGGGCCCGCATCGCCCTCACCGTCTACCTGGTCATCGCCACCCTCGCGAGCTACATCTCCGCCGCCGCCGGTTCGGAGTACTGGTGGGCCGTCATCTCCGGCAACGTCATCCACCTCGCCATGATCGCCGCCCTCTGGCTGCCGGCCTCCGCCCGCGCGTTCTTCGCCGCGCATCGCCGGCACTCCGGACGAGCACGGTGACCGCCGCTACAGGTCCAGCGCCCCCACCGTCTCGCCGTCGCTCTCCTCGCCCGTGGGATGGAAGCCGAGCTTGCGGTAGAAGTTCTCGGGGCCGTCGTCACCGGGGTGCCAGGTGACGTACATCCGCGTGCAGCCGCGGCGCCCGAGGTGGCCGGCCAGGGCTTCGACGGCGAAGCGGCCGACCCCGCGCGCCTGCGCGTCGGCCGCCACGTTGAGCCGCCACAGGCCCGACCGGAAGTCGACCCCCTTGCCGTTCCAGTCGATGTCGAGGAAGGCCATGAGGAATCCCACGGGACGATCTCCGTCGAGGATCAGCCGGGGCCAGGCGACCTGCTGGTGGACGTACGCCTCCGCCAGCGACTTCGCCACGGGCGCGACGAGCCGTTCCTGGTCGGGACGGACCCGCACGGCGAGGGCCGCATCGATGTTGGCGGGGGTGACCGGCACCAGCCGGAGGGAGTCTGCGGTCATGGGAGAAACCATAGGTCAGAGTCGCTCGACCGGCCGCTGCGGACGCGGAGGCTCTTCCCCGCTACGCGCCGGCCGCGGATGAGCACGGCCAGGCCGTCTTCGAGACGGGGCTCCGTGACCGGCTGCGCCTCCTGATGCGCTCCTCGTGAAGGTCCGGGGCGCTTTGGGGCGAAACGCTGAGGAAACGCGCGCCGCCCTACACATGACTCGGGGCGTGGCGGAGGCGTTCGCAGCCCGGTAGGGCGTGCCTCCTGAGCGGACCCGCGAGGGATCACGGTGGGAGCCGTCGAGGTGTCGGGTCGTGCCGTGAACGCTGCGTGCGGAGGACACGAGTGCGCGGGAGCGAAACGGCGTTCATCGGCGGGCATGTCGTCGATCTCGGCGTGGCCGTGCTGGAGGTGAGGAGATACCGTCCGGTACGCCTACGGCGCGAGGCCGGCTGGAGGAGGGCGGAGGGCGAGGACGCGATCCAGCTCGTCCTGCCCGTGCGCGGCACGGTGAGCGCGACGTGGGCCGGGCGTCAGGACACCGTGACCGCCGGCGGTCTCTACGCGCACGACCTCGCCCGGCTCGACGAGATGGTTCTGCGGCCCGACGGGCACGGCGGCCTCGAGGTGGCCGTGGTCATCATCCCGAAGCCGGTGCTGCCGCTTCGGGCGCCGGCCGTGGACGCGGTGCTCGGGCATGGCGTCCCCGCTGACAGCGGGGTGTACGAGCTGTTGAAGAAGTTCATCCAGGCCCTGTCCGACGAGAAGCTGTCGCTCAGACCGGCCGACGGGCAGCGGCTGGGGATGGTGCTGGTGGACCTTGTGGCCGTGTGCTTCTCCAGCCTGCTCGAATGCGGAGCCGGCGGGCGGGAGAGCTACCGGCGGCAGGACCTCGTCCGGCGGATACGCGCCCACATCCAGCGCCACCTGGGCGACCATCAGCTGTCACCGAGCTCCATTGCGGAGGCTTACCACATCTCGGTGAGCTACCTGCACCGGTTGTTCCAGGAGCAGGGCGACACGGTCTGCGGCTGGATCCGCGACCAGCGGCTGAGGTGTACCCGTCGCGACCTCGCCGACACGGCCCTCGCCGACGTGCCGATCCGCCAGATCGCCGCCAGGTGGGGCTTCGGCGCGCCGGCGGACTTCAGCCGTACGTTCCGGAAGGTCTATGGCGAGTCGCCGCGGGAGTTCAGGTCCCGGACGGCCCGGACGGCACTGCGCTAGCTGCTGCGGACGTGTAGGCGGCGCCGCAGCACACCGCGGCGACGAGAGCGCCGATCCCGCACAGTCCCACCGTGGCCGAGGCGGTGACGCCGAGTTCGGTGACCCATCCCGCCAGGAGGAATCCGCCGCCCTGGCCGGCGGCGATGCCGGCGATCGCGACTCCCATGGCGCGTCCGCGGTAGGCCGGCGCGGCCCGCTGGACGAACATCGCGTTGAGCGGCGTGCTGAACGAGCATCCAAGGCCGCAGCAGAACAGCAGGGCCAGCACCACGGGTGCGGGCGGGTGCGCGAGCATGGGGAGCAGGGCGAGCCCGGAGAGCACGGCGAGCGGCACCGTGACGCGGTCGCGAACGGGCGGGCGCGTCCACCGGGTGAGGACGGTCGCCCCGGTCGCGTAGCCGAGGGCGATGGTGGCCATGAGCACCCCGGCGAGTGGCGGGCCGCCGCCCAGTTCGCGGGCGAGGGGATAGGCGATCGCCTCGGTGCCGAAGGCGAAGGCCGGCACCAGCCAGACCAGGAGAAGGCACTGCCGCAGCCAGGGGTCGGCGAACACGTGGCGCACCCCTGCCGCCGCGTCCTTGAGGGGTGACCAGCGGGCGCCCTCGCTCTCGGGCACGGGCCGGGGCCTGATGCCCCGCCAGATGAGCGCCGCGGAGAGCGCGAATGTCGCCGCGTTCACGAGCAGCGCGCCCGCGGGCGTGACGAGCAGGACGACGGCGCCTCCGATCGCGAACCCGGCCACCTGGCTGATCTGGTAGGTGAGGTTGGTCAGGCCGTTGCCGGCGATGTAGGCCTCGCCGCTGAGCACGTCCGGCATCAACGCGGCGCGAGCGCTCATGAACGGCGGGGTGAACAGGTGCGCGAGATAGAGCAGGGCGATCGCGGCGCCGATCGGCATGCCCGGCAGCGCCAGCGCCGCGACCAGTATCGCCCTGGCCAGGTCGCAGGCGATGAGCAGGCCGCGGCGCGGAAACCTGTCGGCGAGCGAACCCAGCACGGGGCCGAGCGCGGACGGCAGGAACGCCGCGGAGAACGCGACCGCGGTGGCTGCCGGCGAGCCGGTCCTGTCGAACACCAGTATGGCCACGGCGACGGACGAGAGCTGGTCGCCCACGTAGGAGAGCGCATAGGCCGGGTAGAGGTAGCGAAACTCGCGCACCGTGAAAAGGCCGGAGAAGGTGGCCATCACCCGGTCCGCGCGCTCGCGGCCGCGACGGTCCCGAGGACCGCCGGCTTTCTCGTTGTCGGCATTGTTTCACCATGCCGGGCGGCCGTCGCCGGGGGGAACGGCATGGAGTGCACAGTTCGTACGCCAGGCGTGCACACCGCCCGCGACGGTTGCGTGCGTGGTGGGCAGCACCCGGGGACGGGACCCCGAGTGCCGCCGTCTCACCTGTTCCTAGCTCCAGCCGTTCGTGCGCATGACATCTCTCCCCTCGTCGTGAAGCGCTCGGTTCAAGCGTTCAGGAGATTCGCGCCGTTGTCGTTGGCCGGGAGTCGCCAGGTTGTTGGCGAGGCATGAACGGGCGGAGCAGCGGCCCGGTCAGCCGTCGGGTGACGATTTCGCCATCATCGCGCGTTCCTCCCGGGTGGCGATGAGACCGGCCGGTGCGAGGATCTTGGACTCCTCGTACGGCGCCTCAGCGGTCGGCAGCGTCTCCCCGCTCCTGATCACCCGGATCCACACCCGTAGCGCGTCCAGGATCACGACGACGATGAGGATCGCGAACAGCGCGGCCAGGATGCCGTCGACGGTGGAGTTGAGCACGATCTGCTCCATCTCGCCCCGCGTCTTGGCGGGTGCGAGCAACTGCCCCTGGTCCAGAGCGGTCTGGTAGCGGTCGCGCTGGGAGAAGAAGCCGAGCGTCGGATCGGGCGAGAACACCTTCTGCCAGCTGGCCGTGAGCGTGACGGCGGCGTCCCAGGCCAGCGGGATCGCCGTCACCCAGGCCCACTTCAGCCGCCCGCTCTTGATCAGCAGGGTGGTGGCCACGGTGAGCGCCACGGCGGCGAGCAACTGGTTGGCGATGCCGAACAGCGGGAAGAGCTGGTTGATCCCGCCGAGCGGGTCGTTGACGCCCTGGTAGAGGAAGTAGCCCCAGGCGGCAACGACGACGGCGCTGGTGACGATGAGTCCTGGCCACCAGCTGACCCGGGAGATCGGCTTCCACACGTTGCCGATGGTGTCCTGGAGCATGAACCGTCCGACCCGGGTGCCGGCGTCCACGGTGGTGAGGATGAACAGCGCCTCGAACATGATCGCGAAGTGGTACCAGAACGCCTGCCAGCCGGCGCCGCCGAGGAAGCCCGAGAAGATCTGCGAGATGCCGACGGCGAGGGTGGGCGCGCCGCCCGTCCGGGCGATCAGCGTCTCCTCCTGTACGGCGTCCGCCGCCGCCGACAGTTGCTCGGGCGTGATGACGAAGCCGAGGTTCGTCACGGCCTGGGCGGCGCTCTCGACGGTGGCCCCGACGACGCCGGCGGGGGAGTTCATGGCGAAGTAGAGGCCGGGGGTCAGCACGCAGGCGGCCGTGATGGCCATGACGGCCACGAACGACTCCATGAGCATGGAGCCGTAGCCGATCATCCGGACCTGCGTCTCCTTCTGGATCATCTTGGGTGTCGTGCCGGACGAGATCAGCGCGTGGAATCCCGACAGGGCCCCGCAGGCGATGATGATGAACACGAACGGGAACAACGACCCGGCGAAGACCGGTCCTTCGCCGTTGAACGCGAAGTCGGTGAAGGCGGGGGTCTTCAGCGTCGGCATCGTGACGGCGATGCCGATCGCGATGAGCGCGATGGTCCCGATCTTCATGAACGTCGACAGGTAGTCGCGCGGCGCGAGCAACATCCAGACGGGCAGCACGGCGGCGACGAACCCGTACGCGATGAGCCAGAGGGACAGTGCCGACGGGCTCAGCGTGAAGAACGGCGCCCAGCTCGAGTCCTGCACCCAGCCGCCGGCGACGATCGCCAGCAGCAGCAGCACGACGCCGATCACGGTGGTCTCGACGACCTTGCCCGGCCGGATCACCCGCAGGTAGAACCCCATGAACAGGGCGATCGGGATGGTCATCGCGATGGAGAAGACACCCCACGGCGACTGCGCCAGGGCGTTGACCACGACCAGCGCCAGCACCGCCAGCAGGATGATCATGATGGCGAAGACGGCGACGAGCGCGGCGGCCCCGCCGACCGGCCCGATCTCGTCGCGGGCCATCTGCCCGAGGCTGCGCCCGTTGCGCCGCATGGAGAAGAAGAGGATCACCATGTCCTGTACGGCCCCGGCGAAGATGACGCCGGCGACGATCCAGATGGTGCCGGGCAGGAAACCCATCTGCGCGGCCAGTACGGGCCCGACCAGCGGCCCGGCGCCGGCGATGGCGGCGAAGTGGTGGCCGAAGAGGATGCGCCGGTCGGTCGGGTGGTAGTCGATGCCGTTGTCGAGACGCTCGGCCGGGGTGGCGCGCCGGTCGTCGGCGCCCAGCACCCTGCGCACGATGAAGCGGGCGTAGAAGCGGTAGGCGATGGCGTACGAGCCGAGCGCGGCGGCCAGCAGCCAGACCGCGTTGACGTTCTCGCCTCTGGACAGGGCCAGCACGGCCCATCCCGCGGCACCGACGAGGGCGACCGCCGTCCAGATGATGATGGAACGCAGTTTCACCCGTTACCTCCCATCCAAGGAGCCATCTAGCGAGCCATAAAGGGGGCGCCCCAGGCAGCAGCGCAGTCCGGCGTCCGGCGGCAGATCGGAGGTGAACCGCCGCCAGCGCCACAGCGGACGGCAGTCGATCGTGACGGGGAGGCCGGTGAGATGCACCCAGGCGGTCGGATGCGCGTACACCAGGTCGGTTCCGAGCGGGCGTGCGCGCCGGGGCAGTCGCGGGCGGCGCAGCGGCCGGACGGAGAACTCGCCCGCGTCCGCGCAGCAGAGCCCGGTCACGTGCCAGTCGAAGAACAACACTTCTTCGTCGCCCAGCGCTTCACGTGCGGCAGGAGTCAACGTGATTCGGGACATCTGGCGCTCCTGATAACAGGTAGCTCAGAATTTATGTCGGCTTTACCCGCTTTGCCGGACCTTGAAACGCTTATGGCAAGTCAGTGGAAGAGCGCCCCCTGACCCGGCGGGTCAGGGGGCGCACCGTCAACGGGTCATGATTTCTTCCACGGCTCGAAATAGGCCACCGTGGTGAAATCGACCTCCGTTCCTGAGAGCAGGTCCCCGGACGTCGTGCTCGATCCGGTCACGAAGATCCGCACCCCGGAGTCGTCGGTCGCGTCCACGGCGAGCGCATGCGCCTTGTCCGCGGCGCCCGCCGGGCCGCCGTACTCGCCGGTCCAGACGGGCTCACCGGTCGCGGCGTCGTAGGCGATCGTCACGTAGTCGAACTTCTGAAGGAACTCGTCGGGCCTGGCCACCTCGTTCCAGCCCTGCCCCGTGATGACGATCTTGCTGCCGTCCGGTGTCACGGCGACGTCCCAGGAGAGGTCCTGCTCGTTCGCCCTGCCGTTGTGACGTTGCACCCACACCCGCTCGCCCGTCCTTGGACGGTAGGCGATCGTGGTGAAGTCGTCCCTCGTCCCCTCACCCTCGGTGTTGCCGGTGACATACAGCGTGCCGTCAGGCCCCGAAGTGATGTCGCGCGGGGTGTCGCCGCCGTGCGCGGGTCCGTCGTAACGGTCCGACCAGAGCTCCTTTCCCGTGGCGGTGTCGTACGCGATCGTGGTCATGTCGGTCTTCGTCTCCCCGGCACTGGTTCCGATGACGAAGAACGACGCGCCGTCCGCGGCGACGGACATGCCGCCAGGAATGTCCCAGCCGTTCGCCGGGCCGTCGTGCCGGGCTGTCCAGAGCTGCTCGCCGGTGGCGGCGTCGTAGGCCACGGTTCCCCAGTCGGACCATCCTGTGCCGGGCGCGCCCTGGCTCTGGCCGGTGACCAGGAGCTTGGAGCCGTCAGGAGTCGTCTTGACCACCCGCGCGGAGTCGGTGCCGTCGCCGGGCCCGTTGTACTGCGCGACCCACTTCTGCTCGCCGCTGCCCGCGTCGTACGCGACCGTGACGTAGTCGTCCTTGCCGCCCACGCCCAGCGAGGTCATGCCGGTGACGTAGACGTGCGTCCCGTCGGGGCCGACCGTCAGGGCGTCGGCGCGGTCGGAGGCGTTCGCCGTGCCGTTGTGCCGCGCGACCCAGAGCTCCTCGCCCGTGGCCGTGTCGTACGCGATCGTGACGGCGTCGTTGCCGGTGTCCTGGCCGGCGCTGATGCCGGTGACGAAGAGCCGGGCGCCGTCGGGGCTCACCTCGATCCCCGCCGGCTCGTCGAAGGTGCCGGCCGGTCCCGCGTACGCCGCGCTCCACAGCTCGGCGCCGGTGGCGGCGTCGTGGGCGACCGTCGAGATGCGCGCGCTGCGCACGCCGGGCTGCGAGCCGTAGCTCGCGCCGGACACGTAGACCCGCTCGCCCTCGGGGTCGAGGGCGATGTGCCCGGCGGTGTCCTCCCCGCCCGCGACCCCGTGGGCGGCCGCCCACGCCTCGGCCACCGGCCGTACGACGACGGGCACGCGCACGGTGTGCCGGCGGTCCTTCCAGGTGAGCTGCCCGCCCACGTAGGCGTTCATGGGGGCGGTGGTCCTCTTGAGGGTCACCGTGAACGACTTGGTCTGCCCCGGCCGCAGGGTGAGCCGGCGCGGTTCGACCGTGACGTCGACGCCTTCGAGCCCGGTCGTGGAGGCGGTGTAGGTGGCGGTGCGGCGGTCGACGTTGGTGACCTCGCGGGTCACCGTACGCGTGCCGGGCAGCCTGCCGACCGCGATGGACGGGACGTTCAGGTCGCCGGCCTCGAACGAGTGGCCCTTCCTGGCCAGGTGCTCGCAGGTCCGCTCCTCGACCCCGCTGGTCGAGCCGCACAGGAAGGCCAGCCAGTCCCTGATGTCGCTGTCGTAGACCAGTCCGGGGTCGGCGGCGCTGTTCGGCACGACGTGGCCGGCGCCCTGGCCGAAGATCACCGACGGGTCGTGGCCGGGCCCGTCGAGCACGTCGGAGCCGCTGGTCATCAGCGCCGACTTGACGGCCATCGGCGACCAGCGCGGGTGCAGGTCCTTCAACAGCGCGGCGAGCCCCGCGACGTGCGGCGCCGACATCGACGTGCCGCTCGCGAGGCTGAACGCGGACCCGTTGGCGCCAGGCGGCGCGTACGCGGCCAGGATGTCCTGCCCGGGTGCGGTCAGGTCGGGCTTGAGCAGGTCGCCGCCCGCGGCGGTCAGCGGCCCCCGGGAGGAGAACGCGGCCACGTAAGGGGCGGGCGCGTCATCGACGATCTCCGCCTGCTCGATCGTGGCCGTCGCGCCGTCCGCGGCGGCGTGGTCCTTGACCGCCTGCCTGTCCTTCTGCGCGACGTGCAGCGTCGGCACGGCGTGCAGGTCGGCGTTGAGCGAGTTGTCGTCGGTGTTGGCCAGGATCATGCCGACCCCGCCCGCCTCGGCGACGGCGACGCTCTTGTTGGCGCGCGGCGTCTCCCCGCGGTCACAGACGACGATCTTGCCCTTGACCTTGGCCGGGTCGAGCACGGCCTGGCCGCCGTTGTCCCTGGCGGCGTGGCACTGCGCCAGCCGGGTCGCGTCCGCGCCCGGCAGCCCCGCGGCGGTGGAGTCGACGAGAGGCGCGGGCCCCGCCTTGACCGCCGCCAGCGAGGCGCCGCTCAGCGTGATGCCGTCGCCGAGCGTGGCCGAGCCCCGCGTGCCGCGGTCGTGCGTGCCCGCCGCGACCGTGGTCACCCAGGGGGACGGGTGCGCTACGGTGCTCGCGGCCGGGCCGCTGTTGCCGGCCGAGGCCGCCACGAACACGCCCGCCTCGGCCGCCGACAGGAACGCCACCTCGGCCGGGTCGAGCAGGTCCGCGCTCGTGCCGGAGACCGAGTAGTTGATGACGTCCACGCCGTCCGCCACCGCCTGGTCGATGGCGGCGACCAGGTCGGAGTAGAAGCCGTTGGCCGTGGAGGCGTCCTCCGTCGACCAGAGCGCCTTGTAGGCGGCGACCCTGGCGCGCGGCGCGATGCCGCTGATCGAGCCGAACACCGCGGCAGGCCCGGTCACCTCGACGCCGTGGTTGCCCGCCGCGGTCGAGGCGGTGTGCGTGCCGTGGCCGTTGTAGTCGCGCGGCGACAGGTATTCCCACGGCATGGCCTGCTTGACGCCCTCGTCTCCGCCCCAGCCGGCGTTGAAGTGCCGCGCCGCGACGAGCTTGCCGTTGCACAGGGGGGCGGTCCACGACTCGTCAGGGCTGCTCCGCGGGCATGTGCCGTGGAAGCCGGGCACCTTGCCGTACGGCTTCCCGCCGGGCCCTGGGTCGGCGAAGCTCTGGCTGTCGGCCCAGATGCCGCTGTCGATCACGCCGATGACCAGGCCGTCGCCCGCGCCCTTGCCCCGCCGGCCGCCCGTGGGGCCGCCGAGCTCGTCCCACAGGCCGCCGCGCTTGTCGAGGCCGAGGAACGACGGCGTCGACGACGTCGCCACCGGCACCTTCCTGTCCTCGGTCACGGCCACGACGTCGGGCAGCGCGCGTAACCCGGCGGCCTGCGCCTCGGTCAGCCGGGCCGCGAAGCCGCCGTAGGAGTAGACGTAGTCGTAGACCTTCGGGCCGCCGCCCACCTTCTTCAACGCGGCGTCGTGCCTACCGCGCAGGTGGTCGGCGTACCTCGTCACGTCGCTGGAGCCGGGGTCGATCTTCTCGCCCTGCTCGGGCTTGGTCTCGGCCAGCCCCGCGACGTCCCCTTCGTACGTCGCCACGGGGTCGGGGGTCATCTGCACGATGTAGGTCTTCTGCTCTGCCGAGCCGGCCGCCGCGGTGGCCTGGCCCGGCGCGGTCACTCCGGCCAGTGCCAGCCCCGTGAGCGCCATGGCCGCCGCCAGCCGGCGTCCGAACGTGGTGAATCCAGGAGATCCAGGAGATGTGGACAGGTCCATCGTCGCCCCTCAGTGCGTCGCCGCCGATCCGGCGGACGGTCGAGACGCTAGTGACGGGCGAGGAGGGGGACATCCGTAGCGCATACGGATTTTTGACCATCACTGGATCCGGTAGCCTGTTGAAGCTGATATATCGCCATCGGGGCAGGTGGGAGGGTGAGGCATGCCCTCCGGCCAGGCCCGCGTCGCCCCCTCAGGCTCCCTGTCCGACGTCCTCGTCGGGCGCCGGGCCGAGCTCGCCCTGCTCCGTACGGTCATCGCCGCCCCGCCGTCCCTCGCCCTGGTCGAGGGCGAGGCGGGGATCGGCAAGAGCCGGCTCGTCGGAGAGCTGCTCGCCGCGCCGGAAGCGCCCGGAGCGCCGGCGCAGGGATCGGCCCGGAAATCGGCCCGGAAATCGGCCCGGGTTCGCACGCTGGTGGGACAGTGCGAGCAGCTCCAGGAGCCGCTGCCGCTGTCGCCGCTGCTCGACGCCTTCCGCCTGGCCGGCGACGAGCTCGCCGCGTCCCGCCCGGCCAACCCGGTGATCGGGGCGCTGGCGCCGCTCCTGCCCGAGATCGCCGAGCACCTGCCGCCGCCGCTGCCCGCCCTGCCCGACCAGCGGGCGGAGCGGCACCGGGTGTTCCGCGCCGCCGTCGCGCTGCTCGACCACCTCAGCCCGCTGGTGCTCGTCCTGGAGGACGTGCACTGGGCCGACAGCGGCACGCACGACTTCCTCGCCTTCCTGGCGGCCCACCAGCCGCGCGAGCTGTCGGTGATCCTCACGACCCGCACCGAGACGGGCCCGCTGCCCATCCGCGAGGCCCTGGCCAGAGCGCCGTCAGGGCCGGCGCGGGCGATCGGCCTCGCGCCGCTGAGCCCGCCCGAGGTGGAGGAGCTGGCGGGCGGCATCCTGAAGACCGATCTGCCGCGTACGTTCGCCGCGGCGCTCCACGAGACGACCGGCGGCATCCCGTTCGTCGTGGAGGAGGTGCTCCGCACGCTGCTGGAGCGACTGCCCGCGAGCGAGATCCCCGGACGCCCGGACGTGCTGGCCGGCCTCGCGGTCCCGACCGTGCTGCGCGACGTGGTGGTGCGCCGCCTGACCTCGCTCGACGAGCCGGCGCGGGGGATCCTGGGAGCCGCCGCCGTCATCGGCGTGACGCCCGACGACCGGGTGCTCGCGGAGGTCACCGGCCGCGACGCGGAGGAGGTCGCCAAGGCCCTGGCGACGGCGCAGGCGGCCGGGCTGCTGCACGAGGAGGACGGCCGCTGCCGGTTCAGGCACGCGCTGGCCCGGCAGATCGTGTACGAGTCGGTGCCCGTCTCCGGCCGGCGCTGGTTGCATCTCAGGACCGCGCAGGCCCTGGAACGAGGGCCGGGCCCGAGGCCCGTGGCCCGGCTCGCCCATCACTACCGGCTCGCGGGGCGCACGGCGGACTTCGTCGGCAACGCCGAGGCCGCCGCCGACACGGCGCTCGCCCACGGCAACGACGCAACGGCGGCGAGGTTCCTGCTGCAGGCGCTGGAGACCGGCGAGCTGTCCAGCGACGTGCGCGTGCGGCTGGCCGTCAAGCTGGGCCGGGCCGCGGTCGACGGGCTGGCGCACGCGGAGGCCGTACCCATTCTCGAACGCCTGCTGGCGACCGAGCCGCTCCCCGCCCACCTGCGCGGAGAGTTACGCTTCGCGCTCGGCCGCCTGCTGCGCCAGCAGGGTGAGGCGCGGGCGGGATACCTGCAGATCGAGGCCGCGGTGGAGGACCTCGGCGACCGGCCCGCCCTTCTGGGACGGGCGCTCGCCGTGCTCGCCGCGCCCGAGACCGTCCCCGACCGGCACGTTGACGAGCACGCCGCCCGCTGCGACCAGGCGGAGCGGGCGGCCCGCCGCAGCGGCGACCGCGACGTGGACATCGCCGTACGCATCGCGCGGGCCTCGCTCCTGCTCGAACAGGGCGACCCGGGCAGCTGGCGGCTGATCGACGACCTGCTGCGCGACGACCGGCTCCGCGCCGTGCCCAGGGAGCACGCCCGCGCCTGCCTCAACTGGGCGCAGGGCGCGCTGCACATCGGGCGGCTCGACCGCGCCGAGGCCCTGCTCGCCGAGGGCCGCCGGGTGGCCGACCAGGCCGAGTACCTGCGCGTGGCGGAGGTCGTCGAGCTGGTCGCCGCCGCCGTGGACCGGGCCGCGGGGCGCTGGGACGGGCTTGAGCCCCGCGCCCGCCGGCTGGCGGGCCCGTCGGCCACGTTCGCGGCGGCGTTCCTGGACTCGCGGCTGCTGCACGGCACGCTGCTGGCGGCCACGGGGCCGGTCGAGAACGCCGGGGCGTGCCTGGGCGAGGTGATCGCCGTCGCCGAGAGGGTGGGCGCGGTCTGGCCGCTCATCCCGGCGCGGATGGCGCTGTCGCGGCTCCTGCTCACTTTGGACGACCCCGCGGCCGCCGCCGAGCAGGCCACCGCCGGGCTCGCCCTGGTCCGCTCCAAGGGCAACTGGGTGTGGGGCGCCGAGACCGTGCTGTGCCTGGTGGATGCCATGGACGCGTTCGGCGAGGCCGGCGAGGCGGCCGGGCTGGTGGCGGAGCTGGCCGCCGGCATCGAGGGCGCCGGCGCGCCGGCCGCGCAGGCCGCGCTGCTGACGGCGCGGGCCGTCATGGCCTGCTCGCGGGGCGATGAACCCGAGGCCGACCGGCTGCTGGGCGCGGCGCGTACCACGCTGGGGGAGGCCGGGCTGCGCTACGACGAGGCGCAGGCCGCCGAGCGGCTGGGCCGCCTGCGCGGCGCCGCGGGCGGCGACTGCCTGGAGAGCGCGCTGCGCCTGTACGGGTCGATGGGCGCGGACCGGGACATCGCGCGGGTGTGCCGCGCCATGCGGCAGAACGGCGTGCCCATCCCCTACCCGTGGCGGGGCGGGCGGCCCTCGCACGGGCGCGCGCTGTCGGCGCGGGAACGCGAGGTGGCGCTGCTCGCCGCCGCGGGCAAGACGAACCAGGAGATCGCCACGGAGCTGTTCCTGTCGCGGCGGACCGTGGAGAGCCACATCTCCAGCGTGCTGCGCAAGCTGAACCTGCCGTCGCGGAAGGAGCTGCGCGGGCTCGCCCTGCCGGTGGGGTGAGCTTGCGCGGGAGCGGTCGAGTTCGTGCGGGAGCCCACGGTGCGCCCGTGGTTCCGGGGGCTGCTGGGGGAATTGCGCGGTTTACGCCATGGACATCCTTACGTCAGGTTGTTACGTTCTCTGGCAGATGACAACGATGTCATTCCTGGTCCCCCCCTCGCAGGAGCAGAGATCGCGCATGGTGTCACGACGTAACTTCTTGCTGGCCAACACCGCGGTCCTCGCGGCCGGCGGGCTCGGAGTCAGCCTCTCCACCCCCGCCGCCGCCACGACCGCAGCCACCCGGCCCCTCCTCCCCAACTTCGGTCGCCCCACCCGGCTCGACCACGCCGACGTGAGTGCCCTCCACGGGAATGACCAGCTGCTCCTGACCACCCTCCAAGGAGTGGTCAACCGCCGCAGCCCTCGCCTCTACTTCAACTACAACAAGGAGAACTTCGACGTCCCCTGGCTGGACAGCACGGGCGCCCGCGTCACCCGCCACGACAACGCCCTCGACCTGGTCGCCCGCTACGGCCGCGAGGCCCGCGGCGCCATCCTGCACGACCCCGACGTCCCCGACTCGGTGAACGTCGCCACCACCCTCGCCGGCCTGGAGGGCGCCGTGGCCGCCACGGCCGAGCAGGCCGCCGAGCACGGCTTCAGGACCATCACCGACCTGCGCGGGAAGTTCGACCCCGACGACATCCTGGGCACCTACCGCTGGCAGCTCGACAACCTCTTCCCGCGCTGCACCCACGCCCTGCTCAGCGGCCTGCCGCCGACCAGGACCGTGAGCGTCGACAACGTCCAGTGGCGCGAGGTCGCCCGCGAGACCGAGCGCATCCGCGACACCTCCAACCGCGAGGTGCGCACCTTCGACTTAAGCCAGGAACTGTCCGGCGAGGACGGCGTCTACCTGCGCTTCCAGGACTCGTTCGGCGACGACGGCTGGGGCGCCTCTGTCGGCGCGGTCACCGTCAAGGCCGACGGCAAGGAGATCGCCTCCTTCACCCCCGGCACGGACGCCGAGACGCCGTACCTCTTCGACGGCCTCAACTCCGCGATCGGCGACAAGTCCAACCGCTTCTCCGACGGCGGCGGCTACTTCGTCTACCGCTTCACCGCGCCCGAAGGCGCCCAGCAGCTCACGGTCGACGTGGACCTGTGGAACCAGTACCTGGTGACCGCCACCACCACCGCGCCGACCAGGGTCGAGCCCTTCCCCTATTTCCGCGACTACACGGTCGCCATGCGCGCCATGGTCTTCTGGCTGCCGCCCAGCGGCCAGACCGGCGAGCTGCTCGACGAGATCCTCGGCAAGGTCAAGCCGACCACGCCGTACGCCGGATGGTTCTCCAACGACGTGGCGGGCGAGTGGGGCGGCGTCGACCGGGCCTCGCAACACGCCGTCGAGGTCATCCCCGCCGACTACTACATGAACGCCACCGTCCACGCCGGCGTGCGCGCCAAGGTCTCCGACCGGGTGCCGCCGAGGCCGCGGGCCACCCTGCGCAACCGCGTCTACGTCACGCTCACCGTCGGCGAGGGCGACAACATCCAGTACTGCCAGCGCCGGATGCGGCAGATCTGGGACGACGACAAGCGCGGCGAAGTGCCCACGAACTGGACCGTCAGCCCCCTGCTGGCCGAGATCGGCCCCGCGATCCTCGCCTACTTCCAGCGCACGGCCACGCCCAACGACCTGCTCATCGCCGGGCCGTCGGGCGCCGGCTACACCTATCCCGGGTCGTGGCCGAAGGAGGCGCTGGACGCGTACACGGAGCTCTCAGGACGATTCATGCGCAGGACCGGCATGGACCTCGTCTACGCCTACAACCACCGCAACGAGGAGGACGACGGCTGGGTGGCCTTCGACGAGCGCATCGTGCGGTCGTACAGGAAGAACACCGGGCTGCGCGGCATCATCCAGTCGTGGGAGACCGGCGACCTGCAGATCAACCCCGCGGGCCTGCCCGTGATCGGCAACTTCATGCCGCAGGGCAGGGCCCAGGAATACCGCGACACGCTGGTGAAGCACATCGAGGGCTGGGACGGGAGCAAGCCGCTGTTCATCGCCGGCGCCGTCAACGCCTGGAACTGGTCGCCGAGCGACATCGCCGAGCTCGGCACGCTGCTCGACGACCCCTTCGAGATCGTCCGCGGCGACGTGTTCTTCAAGCTGCTGGGCGACCACCTCGGACGGTGATCACAGGCGGAGCTCGGGTGGGAAGCCGGTCCACCTGAGCTCCGCCGGCAGGTGGGCCATGTCGTTGAAGAAGAGCACGGACGGCGGTCGGCCGGGCGTGTAACGGATGACGGTCAGGGCGGCGTTGCAGTGGTTGACACCCAGCCAGCGCCAGTCCGGGGCGTCCATGGCGGCGCGTACGAGCCAGCCGATCAGGAAGTTGTGCGTGACCACCAGCTCGTGCCGGGGCTGCGCGGCCGGTCCCGTGAACAGCTCCATGGCCTCGCGGGCGAGCGCCGGTCCGTCGCGGCGCTCGTCCTCGGGGAACTGGCCGACGAATCCCAGGAGGCGGTCGGCGTACTCCTCCGGCAGGTCCTCCCTGACCGGGACGTACGGGAGATAGTCGCCGGCGGCCCGCGACTCGCGCAGCGGGACGCCGGGGAGCCGCTCGCCGACGAGCCGGGCGGTCTCGGCCGCCCGGGGGAGCGGGCCGTGGTGCACGGCGGCGAGCGGCACGTCGCCGAGCCGGTCGCCGAGCAGCGCGGCCTGGCGGCGGCCGGCGTCTGTCAGCTCTCCTTCGGGTGTGGCCTCGCCGTGGCGGGTGAGATACAGGTAGCGGGTCATCGGCGGGGTTCACTCCCATGTCGGTTGTGCGGGGGTCTGTGGCATCGTAGGGCGGGTGGCCGCCGACGAGACCCGTGACGGGGTCGCCCTGACCAATCTCGACCAGCAGCTGTTCGACGGCGCCGGCGCCACCAAGCGCGACCTGGTCGACTACCTCGACGCCGTCGCCGGCCGCATCATCCCCGTCCTGCGCGACCGGGCGCTCTCCGTGATGCGCGTCCGCCCGGGGCAGCAGCCGTTCATGCAGAAGAACCTGCCGAAATACGCCCCCGAGTGGATCAGGTCCGTCTCCTTCTGGGCCGAGGCGTCCCGCAGGCAGGTGACGTACGCGCTCTGCGACGACAGGAGAACGCTCCTGTGGTTCGCCAACCAGCGGGCCGTGGAATATCACCCGGCGCTGTTCGTCGGCAACCGGCCCACGCACCTCATCCTCGACCTCGACCCGCCCGAGCACGACGACTCCTTCTCGCTGGCCGTACGCGGCGCGCTCCTCGTCCGCCAGGCCCTCCGCGACGCCGGGCTGTCGGGGGCGGTGAAGACGAGCGGGGCGAAGGGCGTGCACGTGTTCGTGCCCGTGGCCGAGGGCACGGCGGTGGACGACCTCGCGGCGGCAACCCGCGCGCTGGCCGCCCGTGCCGAGCGGCTCGATCCGGCGCTGGCAACCACGGCGTTCATCCGGGAGGACCGCGAGGGCAAGGTCTTCCTCGACTCCACCCGCGCGGGCGGCGCGACGGTCGCCGCCGCCTACAGCCCGCGCATCCGTCCCGGCGTGCCCGTCTCCTTCCCGGTGGCGTGGGACGACCTCGACCGCGTGGCGCCCGCCGACTTCACCGTGCACACGGCGGCCGCGCGGCTCAAGGGGGCCGACCCGTGGGCCGAGCTCATGCCCGGCCCGCAACCGCTGCCCGCCGACCTGGTCGAGGAGGGGCACACCATCCCGGTAGCCCGCGTCCAGGCCATGCACGAGGGAAAACGCCGCGCCCGCGCCCGTCGCGCAGAGTGAACGCGTTACTCGAACATGTCCTGATTTTGCCGCTGGACAAGGCCTTGTCTGCCTCGTAGCTGGGGATTTACGTTCCGATCGCGGCTCGGGGGAATGTCGCATTCCCATCCACGACAGGGGAATCGTTCATGCGCAGAATCGTCACCGCACTGATCACCGCACTGGCGCTGCCCCTGACCGCGGCGGCCCCGGCCCATACTGCCGAGCCCGCCGACGCGTACGCCGACCTGCTGGTCAAGAAGGTCAAAGGCGCGAACGTCGAAGAGCACCTCCGCGCCTTCCAGAAGATCGCCACCGCGCACGGCGGCAACCGCGCCGCGGGCACGACCGGCTACGACGGCTCCCGCGACTACGTGGCCGACAAGCTGCGCAGAGCCGGCTACAAGGTGACGCTCGATCCCGTCCAATTCGTCGAGAGCTGGACCGAGAACAGCCCGCCCGCCCTCACCGAGACCGCGCCCGAACGGCGGGCGTACGTTCCCAAGCAGGACTTCTTCGCCTTCGAGCCCTCCCCGGCCGGCGACGTGACCGCGCAGGTCCAGGGCGTGGACCTGACGCTGCCCCCGGCCGCCACACCGTCCTCCACCAGCGGATGTGAGGCCTCCGACTTCGACGGGTTCGTGGCCGGCCGGATCGCGCTCGTCCAGCGCGGCACCTGCGCCTTCTCCCAGAAGGTGCGCAACGCCGGCGCGGCCGGGGCGGCCGCGATCATCGTGTTCAACGAGGGCCAGAAGGGACGCACGGAGGCCGAGCAGCTCGACATCGGCGAATGGCGGGCCGGCATCCCCATGGTGTACGCGGACTACGCGGTGGGCGAGCGGCTGGCCGGCACGGAGGACGCCACCGTCCGGCTCACCGTCGACTCCACCGTCGCGATCGGCACCGACCACAACGTGATCGCCGAAACCCGCACCGGCGACCCGGGCAACGTCGTCATGCTCGGAGCCCACCTCGACAGCGTGCCCGCGGGTCCCGGCATCAACGACAACGGCTCCGGCAGCGCCGCCATCCTGGAGGTGGCCGAGGAGATGGCCCGCTTCCCGGTCAAGAACCGGGTGCGCTTCGCCTTCTGGGCCGCGGAGGAGCTCGGCCTGCTCGGCTCCGACCAGTACGTCTCGTCGCTGCCGCGGACGGAACGCGACCGCATCCGCCTCTACCTGAACTTCGACATGGTCGCCTCGCCCAACTTCGCCTACAAGCTCTACGACGGCGACGACTCCGACGACACCGGCGCCTCGGCGGGCCCGCCCGGCTCGGCCCAGATCGAGGAGCAGTTCGAGACCTTCTTCGGCTCCCGAGACCTGCCCACCGTCGGCACCGACTTCGACGGCCGCTCCGACTACGGCCCGTTCATCGCGGTCGGCATCCCGGCGGGCGGCATCTTCACCGGCGCGGAAGGCTCCAAGACGGCCGAGGAGGCGAAGCTGTTCGGCGGCACCGCGGGCAGCGCGTACGACGCCTGCTACCACCAGGCGTGCGACACGATCCGCAACGTCAACGGCACGGCGCTCGACGTGAACGCCGACGCCATCGCCGACTCGGCCGCCCGGTTCGCCTTCGACCTGCGCTCGATCCCGCGCCGCGCAACCCCCGCACATGGAGGTGGAGGCTGACGCCTCTCACGAGGAGCGCGGAGGCTGACGCCCTTCATGAGGGCACGGTGAGCCGGGGACGCAGCGCCGCCAGCGCCGCCTCCGGATCGTCGGCGAAGAACCGGATCGAGGTGACCTCGGCCCGGCGCCCGAGCGGGCGGACGACGGTGACCGGTCCGGCCAGCTCGACCGTCAGGTTGGTCTGCGAGGCGACGGCCACGCCGAGCCGCCCGTCCGCGACGGAGACCATGCTCTCCTCGTTGAGGTTGCGGCCGGTCCGTACCGAGACGATCCGGTCGAGGGGCACCCGCACGTCGAAGTAGGCGGCGTACCTGATGCGCAGTTCCTCGTCGGTGATGACGTGCGGCCGGGTGGCGCAGGCGGCGGCCAGCATGACCCCGAACAGCAGCCCGTAGAGGTCGGCGACCAGCACCGCGTACCGCAACCAGCCGGGCACGCCGAGCGCGACCAGCAGCAGGTCCACCACCACCGTCTCGATCGCCATCGCGAACAACATGAGCGCCAGCATGAACGTCTGCTCCTTGGCGTACGTGACGGCGCTCGCCCCGGGCGGCACGCCGTGACGCCGGCGCGCGATCCACAGCCCGACGGAGGCCAGGCCCTTCACCTCGAACCCCAGGACGCGCAGCGCGGCTCTGACCATCGTGCTCCTCTCTTCGGCTGGACGCCTCCCATGAGAAACGTTGACGTCGCGTCAAGGTCAACCCCGGAACAGAGGGCACATGCCGGCTCGGGCCACCGGCGAGCGGTTCGTTAAGTCTTCAAATGGGGACTTGAAAGTCTCCGTAAGGAGACATATGGTTGGGGGAGAGATCCGATCCAGGAGAGGTGTCATGTACGCGATCGTCCGGCACTACCGCGCGCATCCCGACACGATCAGGAAGATGGTCGAGCACGTGGACGCCCAATTCGCGGACCGCGTTCCGAAGCAGGTGGGCTCGGTCCTCTACACCGCCGTCGGCACCGGCGAGGGGACGGTGATGACCATCACGGTCTTCCGTGACGCCGAGGCGGCCGCGGCTTCCGAGGCCGCGGTGACCGAGCTTCAGCGCGACCTGAAGGAGGGCTTCGGCGTGGAAGAGGTCGCGGTGCAGCGCGGGGAGGTGCTGATCAACCGGGGCGATGCCGCCATGGCGCGGCCCATCGGATTCGGCGGTGCGGCGGCGTGAGCGCGCGCCGCGGGCTCATCAGGTTGAAGGCTTGGGCGCCCGTCCGGTGAGATAGCGCTGCAACGTCGGCGCGACCCAATCGGCGAGCTCGTCGGGATCGGCGATGACCAGTGCCTCGGCTCGTACGGCGTACCGGGTGATCGCCAGCCCGACGAGCTGGCTGGCCGTGAGCGTCGCGCGCAGGTCGGGGTGGTCCATGCCCAGGGCCCGGATGAGCTTGACGAGCAGGTCGGCGGCCAGGAAGTCCCTGACCTGGGAGGCGGCGTGCTCGTTGGTGGCGGCCGAGCGGATGACGCCGAGCAGCGGGCCGGGGGAGTCGACGTCCCCCAGCAGGTCGAAGACGTAGCCGAGCAGCCGGCGCCCCAGGCTGGAGCGCGGACCGTCAAGCAGCATGACGACCGTGCGGTCCGGCTGGAACACCTCCGCGACGACCGCGCTGAACAGCTGGTCCTTGTTGCCGAAGAACCTGCGTACGAGTGCGGGGTCGACGCCGGCGTCCGTGGCGACCCGCCGTAGGCTCGTGCCGTCGTAGCCGTGCTCGCTGAACGATGCGGCGGCGGCGGCCACGATCTCCTGCCTGGTGGTCGATGTCCCGGGCCGGCGTCCCGTCCTGCCCACGAGCTCCTCCTCGATGTTCGCGACACGAAGTCCTTCTATGAGGACTTTATCGCGGCTTCGCCGCCCCCGCAGCGGCTTTCCGCCGGCGTCATTCAGGGTGTTACCGATTTCCCTGACCTCCTCGCGGCCGGCGCCCAGTGCGTCTGGCCCGATCTCGGCGAGCCGAACCGCTGATTCCTCGTATCGATCCCACGTGGCGGGAAGGGGCGGGCCGGCGTTGATCCGAGCCGCGATCACCTGCTCACGCAATCTGGTCATGCGCCTGTCGTACAGCCATTCAGCGAAACGGCTGAGCATCGTCCCTCCATGGCCGCCGTTCGAGGACGCCCAACCTGACGCGGTCGGAGGAGGCATGACTCAACCCCGGTCGGATCTCCCGGCCCGTACGGCCAGTGCGGTCAGCGCGGCGATGAGGCAGGCCGTGCACAACACGGCCCAGACGGCGTCGTACGTGCCGGCCAGGTCGCGGGCGGTGGCCCCGAGGAAGGCCGAGGCGCCCGCGCCCAGCTGGTGAGCGGAGTTGGCCCAGCCGAAGACGATGGGGCCGTCGTCTCCGTAGCGGCGCTGGGCGAGCGCGATGACCGGCGGGACGGTCGCGACGTCGACGAGGCCGTAGACGACCACGACGGCGACCAGGGAGGGCTGGACCGTCGACGAGAGCACCATCGGCAGGGCCGCCAGGGTGATCGCGCGGACCGTGAAACACCAGGCCAGCAGGTGGCGGGGGTCGAAGCGGTCGGTGAGCCAGCCGGAGGCGGCGGCGCCCAGCGCGGAGAAGACGCCGATCAGGGAGAGCATCGACGCGGCGGCGGTCGCGTGCATGCCGTGGTCGTGGGCCGCGGGCACCCAGTTGCTCCACATGATGCCGTTGGTGCTGGCGCCGCAGATGACGAACATGCCGGCCAGCAGCCAGAAGGTGCCGGTGCGGGTGGCGTCGAGGAGGACCGTGACGGTGCGGCGCGCTGCGCCCCGGGCGGGGGCCGGCTTGGCGACGACGTGCTCGCCGCCGTACGGCGGCGCGCCGACGTCGGCGGGGTGGTCGCGCAGGAGCAGGGCCACCAGCGCCGACACGGCCAGGGCGACGAGGGCCAGCGTCACGACCGGGGGCCGCCAGCCGAACCGGTCGACCGACCAGGCGAGCAGCGGCAGGAAGAGCAGCTGCCCCAGATGACTGGAGGCGCTCAGGGCGCCGGTGACCAGCCCGCGACGCCGTACGAACCAGCGGCCGGTGATCATCGCGGCGAAGGTCATGGTCAGGCACCCGCTGCCCAGGCCGATCAGGACACCCCAGTACGCGACCAGGTGCCAGGGCGCGGCCATCACGCTGGTGAGCAGGGCGCCGGCGGCGACGAGCAGCATGGCGCCCGCCGCCACGCGGCGGATGCCGGCGCGCTCCATCAGGGCGGCCGCGAAGGGCGCGGTGAGGCCGAAGAAGATCATGTTGACGGAGGCGGCCAGGGCGATCTGGCCGCGGTCCCAGGCGTACTCGTGGTGCAGGGGAGAGATCAGGAGCCCGGGGACGGTCGTGAAGGCGCCGGCCGCCACGATGGCCGCGCCCGCGGCGGCGGCGACGACCCACGCGCGGCCCGTGCCGGGGCGTGCGGCGAGCGAGGTCTGCACGTGCTGAACCATGGCTCCAGCCTTTCGGCGTGGTGAGCCCTCGGCGAGTGGCTACATAGCCGACATGCGCAACAATATGGCCATGGGTTCTGCTTTCTCCCATCCGGTACGCCATCGCGTCGCCGTCCTCGCCCGCGAGATGACCCTGCCGATCGAGCTGGGCATCGTCCACCAGGTGTTCGGGCAGGCCCGCGCGGGGGCGTCGGCGGACGGCGAGCCGCTGTACGAGGTCGCCACCTGCGCCCTTCGGCCCGGCGCGGTGCGTACGGACGGGGACTTCACCGTCAACGTCGCGCACGGCCCCGAGACGCTCGCGGAGGCCGACACCGTGATCGTGCTGTCCTCCTACGACGACTACGAGCAGCAGGAGCCCGCGCTCTCCCCGCCGCTGGCCGGCGCGTTCGCCCGCATCCGCCCCGGCACCCGGGTGGCCTCGATCTGCACGGGCGCCTTCGTCCTGGCCTCAGCCGGGCTGCTCGACGGGCGCGCCGCCACGACGCACTGGCGCTACGCCGACCGGTTCGCCCGGCTGTTCCCGCAGGTGCAGCTGGACGCGACCGTCCTGTACGCCGACGGCGGCGACGTCCTGACGTCGGCGGGGTGCGCGGCGGGGATCGACCTGTGCCTGCACATGATCCGGCACGACTTCGGCATGGCCGTCGCCAACGACGTCGCCCGCCGCACCGTCGTGCCACCGCACCGGGAGGGCGGGCAGGCGCAGTACGTCCGCCACCCCGTGCCTGAGCCGTCGTCTCCCTCGACCGCGGCCGCGCGGGCCTGGGCCCTGCGACGGCTCGGCGAGGCCGTCACCCTGGGCCAGATGGCGGCCCAGGAGGCCATGAGCGTGCGCACCTTCACCCGGCGCTTCCGCGACGAGGTCGGCACCACCCCGATGGCCTGGCTCGCCCAGCAGCGCGTCGAACGCGCCAGGGAGCTCCTGGAGGAGTCGGACCTGCCCGTGGACCAGGTGGCCGAGCAGGCAGGGCTCGGTACGGCCGCCAATCTCCGCAAGCACTTCCACGCCGCCGTGGGGACCTCGCCCAGCACCTACCGGGCCGCCTTCCGCGAGCTGGACGCGGCGGGGTGATCCGGCCCGGCCGCGCCCCCTGTCAAGGGGCGGGCGAGCCGCGCAGGGCGCCCCCGAACTCGGTCACGGCGGTGACGAACTCCTGGGGCTTGTCGTCGTGGATGACGTGCCTGGCGTCGATCCGGCGGTAGACGGTCTGAGGAACGAGCTCGCGCACCCGGGCGGCGTCGTCGTCGTCCATGGCGCCGACGAGGCCGTGCTCGCCGAACCGGTTCCAGTTGGCGTGCAGCAGCAGGACGGGCGCGGTCGTCGCCCGCAGCGCGGCCGCGTGCGAGAAGTCGCCGTAGAAGCGGCCGTCGACGAACGCCCTGGCGAAGTCGGGGTCGAACATCGACGCCGACCGGATCAGGTGGTCGAGCGACGCCGGCAGCCAGCGCACGCCCAGCGAGGCCGGGCTGCCCGGGTGCTTGCGCCGGTGCCGGGTGACCAGGCGGTCGAGCAGGTCGACGAAGCGGTCGGGCATCCGGATGGTCTTGCTCTCCCCGACGGGGATCTCCTGGCGGTAGACGTCGGCCACGCGCTGCCGGTCGAGGTCGCCGAGCACCTCCACGGTGTGCTTGAGGCTGCCGTAGACCCAGCGGTCGCGGTCGCGGAAGCGCGGCATCTCGGCCGAGAAGATCGGCGGGTCCTCCAGGACCACCGCCGCGACGTGGTCGGGAACGTTGGCGGCGCACCACAGGGCGAGCACGCCGCCCGAGGAGTTGCCGCTGACGATCGCGGGCCGCCCGATCACCTGCCGCAGGAAGCGGGCGATGTCCTGGCCCGCGGAGTCCCACGAGTAGTCGCCGGGCGTCCACGAGGAGCTTCCGTGCCCCCGGACGTCGATCGCGTACACCGTGAACTGCCGCGCGAGCTCCGGCATGACCTTGCGGTAGCTGCTCCACAGGCTCATCTGGCCGGGGATCAGGAGGAGGGGCGGGCCGGCCGCGGGGCCCCGCACGTAGTTGATCAGCACGCCGTCGAGTTCGGCGAGCTCCTGGTGGAAGCCCGCCTCGGCGAGCGCGGGCGGCAGCGGGTCGCGCCGGCCCTCGTAGGGGTTGCGGTAGCCGGTCATCGGCCTGGCTCCTCGGGGTCGGCGGGCGGGTCATCCTGCACGGAGAGGACTCCTGTCGCGAAGCGCCGGAAGCGCTCGTTGTCGACCAGCGCGATGCCCTGCTCGGTGTCCACCAGCACGAGGAGGGTGTCGCCCGGCTGGATGCCGAGCAGGTCGCGCGCGTCCTTGGGGATGACGATCTGGCCCTTCTCGCCGATCTTCACGGTCCCCACGATGTAGCGGCCGTCCGGCCCTTCGATCATCTTCCCGGCCATCGCACTCCGCTCTCGTCTCCGGTGAGTCGAGTTCCACTCTACCTACTTTTCCTACTTTTCTCCCAATCGGGGTGTCATAACGGTTCCGTCCATCCGCGTGAACCGGTTGAACCCGCGCGGGCCGACCGGCGTACTCCCTGGCGGAACGGAGCTCGGCGGTGTCCGTGAACGGGACGCCGGCGGGCCCGGGCCCCGGCTGCCAGGAGGGCGACGATGGACTTTCTGGGATGGAGCGACGGGCTGGCCCTGTTGCCGCGCGACTACCTGGGAGAGGGCGAACCGCTCGTCGCCGTCGTCAGGGCGGCGGGGCCGTACAGGGGAGAGGCGCTGCACCTGCTCGCGCTGGGCACCGCGGCCACCATGGCGAGGCTGCACCTGGGCGGGATCGCGGGGCTGCGGCTCAACCCGGGCAACGTCATGATCGGGCCGGGGGGGCGGGCGTTCTTCGCGCCGGGGCCGCGCAGCAGCGAGTTCCCCTCCGCCGACGTCAGGGACTGGGCCGACGTGATCGTCTTCGCCGCGACCGGGCGGCCGGTCCGCGACGGCGAGCGTCCCTATCTCGGGCCGGTGCCCGAACTGCGGGTGGTGATCGACGAGTGCCGCCGCCCGAACGCGCTGTCCCGCCCGGCGGCGATCGACGTCGTACGCGCCCTGCTCGGTGACCCGTGGGAGGACCGCCGCGCCACGGTGCGCGAACTGCTGCTGGAGGCCGAGCGCTGGTCCGGGAGCGGCGGAGCCCGTCAACGGCGGACGGGCATTCCGGACGACAGAGGCCAGACCATGATCGAAATCGCGGGTTCGGGGAGTTGACGCGATTTACCGGTGAAATATAGCTGGGCGGCGAATAGGGCAAACTACCTGCCCTGGGGCTGGCCGGTGGCTAGAGTAATAATTCTCAATACCAGCGTACCTAGCGCGATATTTCGTGATAGCCGCAGCGCAAGGAGTCCGCCCCCTTGTGAATCACCGCGTAACGGACGAAGCCATGGTCCGAGCCCTCTACCGCGAGTACGGCGCCCCCTTGATGGCCTTCGCCATCCGGCTGACGGGCGGCGACCGGCGCTGGGCCGAGGACGTCGTGCAGGAGACCCTGGTACGCGCCTGGCGGAACCTCCACGACCTGCGTACCGACACCGGCTCGCTGATGCCGTGGCTGGCGACGGTGGCCCGCCGTGTGGTCATCGACGACCACCGCCGCTCCGGCACGCGTCCCCTCGACACCGTCGACGACATCCAGGACCGAGCCCAGCCCGTGGCCGCGGAGGACGAGCGCCTGTTACGGGAGATCGTGGTGACCGAGGCGATGCTCTCGCTCTCCCCGGCCCACCGCCAGGTGCTCACGGAGACGTTCCTGCTGGACCGCACCGTCCAGGAGGCGGCGGAGACGATCGGCGTGCCGGTGGGCACGGTGAAGTCACGCGTGTACTACGCCATGCGCGCGCTGCGCGTGGCGCTCGAGGAAAGGGGGGTGACGCTGCCATGAGCGTGGTGCGTCACGACGCAAGGGGGGTGACGCTGCCGTGAAAAGGGTGCGTCACGACGTGAAGGGGGGTGACGCTTCCGTGGGAAGGACGCGTCACGGCGTAAGGGGGGTGACGCCGCTATGACGGAGGTGCGTCACGAGGACGTGGCCGCGTACGCGCTCGGACTGCTCGGCGAGGAGGAGAAAGCCGCTTTCGAGCACCATCTGGCCGGTTGCGGGAGCTGTGCCGCGGAGGTGGAATCCTTCACGGCGGTGGGGGAGCTGATCAAGGGCGTGCACCCGGACGACCTGCTGCCCAGCCCGCCGGACCCGCAGGTCGAGTCGATCCTGGTGCGCAAGGCGATCGCGGAGCGCCGTCGCCGCCGGTTCCACCGCACGTTCATGACCGCCGCCGCGTGTCTCGTGGTGGCCGCGGGCGTCTTCCTGGCCGGCAGCTCCTTCATGGGCGGCCCGAACCCCGACAGCGTCCACAGCCCGGCCCGCGCGCTGCTCATGACCGGGGACACCTATTCCGCCACCGACTCCTCGACGGGCGTGTCCAGCGTCATCGGGTTGGAGGACAAGGGCTGGGGAACCCACGTCGCGCTGGAGCTCAAGGGCGTCAAGGGCCCGCTGCAGTGCCGGCTCATGGCCGTGGGCGACGACGGCCGCTCCGAGGTCGTGGCGAGCTGGGGCGTCCCCGCGGCGGGGTACGGCGTGCCGGGCTCACCTGACCCGATGTTGCTGCACGGCGGCACCAGCCTCCCCCAGGACGAGCTGAACCACTTCACGATCCAGACCTCGGACGGCAAGACCCTGGGCACGATCACCGTCTGAGCGCGGAGAAGTGGCCGGTGAACCAGTCGCTCGCCTGGTCGGCCACGATCTCGAGCGCGCCGGGCTCCTCGAACAGGTGGGTGGCGCCCGGCACGACGGACAACCGGCTCTCGGCGTTCAGCCACCGCCGGGCCTCCTCGTTCAGCTTCAGCACGACCGGGTCCCTGCCGCCGACGATGAGCAGGGTGGGGGCGCGTACCGCGGCCAGCTTCTCCGCGGCCAGGTCCGGCCGGCCGCCGCGTGAGACGATCGCGGCGACCAGGTTGCCGGGCTCGGCCGCCGCCGCCAGCGCCGCCGCCGCGCCGGTGCTGGCGCCGAAGTAGCCGATCGGCATGCCCGCCGTCGCGGGCTGCTCGCGCACCCATGCGGTACGTTCCAGCAGCCGCCCGGTCAGGAGCCCGATGTCGAAGACGTTCGCCCTGACCGTCTCCTCCTCCGGGGTGAGCAGGTCGAACAGCAGCGTGCCCAGCCCCGCCTCGTTGAGCGCGCCGGCCACGTAACGGTTGCGCGGGCTGAGGCGGCCGCTGCCGCTGCCGTGCACGAACAGAACCACTCCCCGAGCGCCGCCGGGGACGACCAGATCGCCGGGCACGTGCCACACCTCCTTCACGGCCTGCGGGCCCGCTACCCTGTTCGCCCAGCTCTATCCGCTGCCCGGCTGGGCAGGGCATTGAGCATGGAGACCGAATCGGGGCGCCGGCACGAGCGGTACGGCGCCCCGCTCCAGCGCATCGTCTCGGGTGGGAAGGCGGCGCTCGGGCGGGCCCGCGGTCTGGGCCTGGGGCGCTGGCTGCGCATGGAACGCGAGTCGTTCGTCCAGACGCTCAAGGTGACGGGGGCCTGCGTCCTGGCCTGGTGGCTGGCGGCCCACGTGCTGAAGGTGGGCCTGCCCGTGCTGGCGCCCATCGGCGTGCTGCTGACGGTGTCGGCGACCGCGTACAGCACGGTGGTGAGAGGCCTGCAGCAGGTCGGCGCGGTGATCGTGGGCGTGTCGGCGGCCACGGGGGTGATCTGGCTGCTCGGTGCCAACGAGCTGACGCTGGCGGTGCTGATCTCGTCCGGCCTCGTGCTGGCCCGGCTGCTGAACCTGCCGGCCCAGAACGTGCAGATCCCGATCACGGCGCTGCTGGTGCTGGCGCTGGGCAGCACGTACGGCTTCGCCCGCCTCGCGGACGTGCTGATCGGGGCCTTCATCGGCGTGGCGGCGAACCTGCTGGTCCTTCCGCCGCGCTACGTGGAGCGGGCGGCGAAGGAGCTGTGCGGGCTCTCCGGCGAGCTGGCCGACCTGGCCGCGGACATGTCGCGAGGGCTGGGCGGCGAGTGGGACCGCGACATGGCGGACGAGTGGCTGGAGCGGGCCAGGACGCTCTCGCAACGGCTGGAGGAGGCGAAGGAGGCCGCGGACCAGGCGGCGGAGTCGGTGCGCCTGACGTTGCGGCGCAGCCGGTACGACACCCGCCTGCGCCAGGTCGCCGAGGCCGCCACCTGCCTGGACCACGCCTGTAACCAGCTCAGGGGAATCGCCAGAGGGCTGGTGGACCTGATCGCGGGCGCGCGCGGCCTGCCCGGTGCGCGCGGTGCGGACCTGCCCGATCCGCTCGCCCAGGAGCTGGAGTCGCTGTCGCGCGTTTTCGGCGCCTTCGGGATGTTGCAGATCAGCCGGGGCAGCGGCAGGGGGTCCTGCCGGAGGGACGTGAAGGAGCTGCGTGCCGCGCTGGGCGAGGGAAGGCGGCGGCAGGAGGTGCTGGCCGAGGAGTTCGAGCGGACCAGGCACCGGGAGCTGAGGACGTTGCAGGGGGCGCTGCTCGACGACTGCGCCAGGATCCGCTACGAGTTCGACCCGGACAACGGCCCGCACAGGGCGGCCTTCCCCGATGTCGCCTACGAATGAGTGCCATGCTGGAGAGGTGATCGATCCTCCCGAGCCCGACTGCTGGACGCACGCCGCCCTTGAGGTGCGGCCCTCCCACATCGCCGGCGACGGGCTGTTCACCACGGCCGCCCTCCCCGCCGGCACCGAGGTGGCCCGCCTCGGCGGCCGGCTCGTGACCTGGGAGCGGTTGCGGGAGCTCTTCGCCGACCCCGCGGTCCCGTACGTCGACACCATCACCGTGACAGGCGACCTGCACCTGGTCCTGCCGTTCGGGCGGCCGGTCGGCAAGAGCAACCACAGCTGCGACCCCAACCTGTGGTGGACCGGCCCCTACAGCCTGGCCGCGCGCCGCGACCTGCTGCCGGGCGAGGAGCTGACCAGCGACTACGCCACCAGCAGCAGCGCGCCCGAGTTCGCCATGGACTGCCGGTGCGGGGCCGGCCTGTGCCGGGGCCGGGTCAGCGGCGAGGACTGGCGGCGGGCCGAGCTCCAGGAGCGGTACGGCGAGCACTGGGTGCCGGCCCTGCTCGATCTCATCGGGCTCGATCTCATCGGGCGCGCCGGCTGAGGTCCGGGCCCGGCCGTCGCCCGTCCGCGCCGGAGGACACGGCCGGGGCAGCGACCGCGCGGTAAGGTCCTGGTCGTTCTCGCTCAGCCCCAGGCGTCCCGGCATACTGCTCGAATGTCCGATTTCACGGAGTTTCAGGCGAGAGGGCGCGCGGCCCTGCTGGCCGGCCGGGCCACCCACGACGTCCCCATGGTGGAGGGCGCGAGACGCTGGGGCGCCGCGGCCGTGCTCCGTCCCCAGCGAGAGATCGCCGACCGCCTGACGGAGCTGTCCGGGACCATCGAGGCCCCTGGCCACTGGGTGCACGGCGGCCCGGCCCTGCACGTCACGCTCAGGTCTCTGGAGCCGTACCGCGCCCGCATCCCCAAGGCCGACCCGCTCCGCCGCGCCTACGCCGCCGCGCTGGCCGAGGCCGCCGACGGCCTGCCGGGGGCCAGGGTGCGCCTGAGAGGCGTGAGCCCGCATCCCGGCGGCGTGCTGGTCTGCGGGCACCCGGAGGACGACACGCTGGTGACGTTGTGGAAGCGCTTCGCCCACGCGCTGGAGTCGCGGGGCGTGCGCGACCTGGAGCACGGCCGGGTCCGCGACCGCTGGTACGTCAGCCTGGTGCACTTCGCCGGCCCGCTCGCCGATCCCCGCCGGCTCGTCGAGTGGTGCGACGCCCACGCCGACGTCGCGCTCGGCACGGCGGAGCTGGACACGGCGGAGATCGTCCAGTTCGTCCACACGGGTACGGGCATCCGCGTCGAAGCCCTGGAACACGCCCGGCTGGGATGAGACGGCGGGACTCGGACGGGCGGATCAGACGGGCGCGGTGTCGGCCCGGTCGGGGACGAAGCGGTAGCCGACGTTGCGGACCGTGCCGATGAGCGATTCGTACTCGGTGCCGAGCTTGGCGCGCAGCCGCCGCACGTGCACGTCGACCGTCCTGGTGCCGCCGAAGTAGTCGTAGCCCCAGACCTCCTGCAGCAGCTGCGCGCGGGTGAAGACCCTGCCGGGATGCTGCGCGAGGTATTTGAGCAGCTCGAACTCCTTGAACGTCAGGTCGAGCACCCGGCCGCGCAGCCTGGCGGTGTAGGTGGCCTCGTCGATGGCCAGGTCGCCGCTGCGGATCTCGTCGGGCGCGTCTTCCGTGGCCGCCTGTGAGATGCGGCCGGTGGCCATGCGCAGGCGGGCCTCCACCTCGGCCGGTCCGGCGCTGTCGAGCAGCACGTCGTCGACGCCCCACTCGGCGCTCATGGCGGCCAGCCCGCCCTCGGTCACGATCACCAGGAGCGGGCAGTCGATGCCGGTCGTGCGGATCAGCCGGCACAGGCTCTTGGCCTGCACGAGCTCCTTGCGCGCGTCGACCAGGACGGCGTCGGCGGGCGGGGCGTCGATCAGCGCGGACGCCTCGGCGGGCGCGACCCTGACCGAGTGGAGGAGCAACCCCAGCGCCGGAAGCACCTCGGCGGACGGCTCGAGGGCGTTGGTCAGCAGGAGCAAGTTGCTCATCAGGGCCTCCTCAAACGCGCAAGGACCCGGGGGCTACGTCGCCCGAGTCCTGTAGGCGAGGATATCTCACGGGTAAGTGGTGTCCATTGCGCGTCCTCGGGATGAACAGGGCGTCGCGTGATACGTGCGTGTTAAGGGCGACGCACAATAGGATTAAAGGGATTGTGAGGTGCCCATGGCCAGGGGAAAAGTACGTTATTGGGCCGCCGCCAAGGAGGCGGCCGGCGTTGCGGAAGAATCCTTCGACGCGGTCACTCTTGACGAACTCATGACGCAAATCACACAAAATCGTGCCGATCTGGCACGGGTTGTCCGGCGGTCCTCGTTCCTCGTGGACGGCCTGCCCGTCGGCAGACGACCCCACCACGAGGTGGTCCTCGGCGACGGCGCGACCGTGGAGGTGCTGCCGCCCTTCGCGGGCGGGTGATCGCCGTCTTCTGCGGGGAAGGAGTCGGTAGGCTCTTGACCCCCGCTTGAGACTGGGAGCCCCATGCGGAAGCTGATCGTTTCTCTGATCGTGCTGATCATCCTCCTTGTCGCCGTCGACAGGGTCGCCGTGGCAGGAGTGCAGCGCGACCTCGCCAACAGGATCGCGGCGGCCACCGACCTGTCCGGCACGCCGACGGTGACCATCGAGGGCATCCCCTTTCTCACCCAGGCCCTGTCCGGGCACTATCCGGAAGTCCGCTTCGACCTCGGCACGCTGACCTACGCCGGCGTGCCGGTGCAGAACCTGCGGGGCGCCGCCTACGACGTGACGGCCCCGCTGGCCGACGTCCTGCAGAACCGACCCGACATCAGGGCCCGGCGCGTGACCGTCAGCGGCACGCTGACCAGGGCCACGATCGACAAGTTCGCCCCGCGCGGCGTCAAGATCAGCGGGAACGGGCAGCGGCTCGTCGCATCGGGCGAGGTGATGGTCGGGGCGAGGAAGGTGACGTTCGAGGCGGAGATGACGGTCGAGGTGGCCGACGGCGGCCTCAGGCTCCAGGCGGAGAAGATCGAGGGCGTGCCCGACCAGGCCGCGCGGTTCATCTCGTACACGATCCCGTTCAAGGGAAAGCTGCCCTTCGACGTCAAGGTGACCGGGGTGAAGAACGTGGCCGACGGGCTGGAGTTCGCGGCCGAAGCGTCTGACGTGCCGATTCGTGGATAAGGATGAACCGCGGCGCCCTCCCGTACGTGATGAGGGACGTGAGAGAGCGCAGCGAGCGAGCCGGGGCGGAGCTCACAGGGGAAGGGACCCTGTGAGCGCGGCCGGCACGGCCGACGAGGAACTCGTGAGGACCCTCTTCGACGAGCACGCGGGGCCGCTCTACGGCTATGTCCTGCGGCTGACCGGTGATTCGGGGCGTGCGGAGGACGTCGTGCAGGAGACCCTGCTGCGGGCCTGGCGGCATCCCGAGGCGCTCTCCGACCGGCCGATCAGGGCGTGGCTGTTCACCGTGGCCCGCAATCTCGTCTTCGACCAGCACCGCGCCAGGAAGGCCAGGCCGCAGGAGACCAGCGACGAGGCCCTGGCGGTCATACCGGCCGACGACGAGCTGGAGCGGGCCGTCGAGTCGTGGTCCGTGGCCGAAGCGCTGGCCGCGCTGCGGCCGGAGCACCGCGAGGTGCTCCTGGAGGTCTACTACCGGGGGCGGTCCGTGAGGGAGGCGTCCGCGACGCTCGGCGTCCCGCCGGGCACCGTCAAGTCGCGCACCTACTACGCGCTGCGCGCCCTGAAACTGGCGCTCGAGGAGCGGGGGCTGGCGCCATGATGACGTGCGAAGAGATCCGGCTGGCCATGGGGGCGCACGCCCTCGGAGCGCTGGACCCTGACGAGGCACTGGAGATCGACGACCACCTGGCGACCTGCGAGGCGTGCGGCGCCGAGCTGGTCGAGTTCGAGGGCGTGGCGTCGTTCCTCGGCAAGGTGTCGGAACGCGACGTGGAGCTGGTGTCCAGCCCCCCTCGCCAGGTGCTCCACCGGCTGCTGAACGACCGCGCCAGGCGCAACAGGCGTGGCCGCGCGCTGATGGCGGTCGCCGCGTCCGCCGCGGTGCTGGTGGTGGGCGGCACGGTCTGGACGACGGTCAACACCACGAGCCATGAAGATTCGGCCGCCGCGCCCGCGGTCGCCCAATCGTCGCGGTCCACGCAGGAGAAGGCCGAGCCGAGAGCGGAGCTCTACAGCGACGCCAAGCCGAGCCCGAGCAGGGCGCCCGTCCCGAAGTCGTCCGACAGGGCGGTCGCGGGCCGCCCGTTCCCCGGCGAGAACAGCGCCAAGGGCTACCGCGCCACCGTGACGGCCTTCCCCGGCGACGGCGGCACCGAGCTGAGCGTGAGCGTCGACGGCGTGCCGGCCGGCACGACCGCCCGGCTCGTCGTCGTGGCCCGCGACGGGCGGCGCGACCCGGCCGGGAGCTGGGACGTCCGCTACCAGGACAAGGCCGCCTTCAAGAGCACGACGTCGCTGCCCATGGGCGACATCGCGCGGTTCGAGCTCGTCGACGAGAACGGCAAGGCGCTCGTACGGATCCCGGTGCGGAAGTAATCGCGGCCTTTCGCGGTTGCACCTAGGGATGTCTGGTCTGTGGGTGGCGATGGCGACGCTGGCGCTCGGTGCGGTGATCGGCGTGGTCCACCTGCGCCGCGGCGGAAGGATGCGTGACGTGGGCGGGGAGCGGCTGCCCGAGAGCCTGCCCGGGGGGTCGCCCGAGGACCCGTCCGGGAGTCAGCGGCTGACTGAGCGGCTGACGGAGCGGTTGACCGGGGCCGACCTGGGCGAAGGGCTGGGCGAGCGGGCGACGCTGGTGCAGTTCTCCACCGCGTTCTGCCAGCCGTGCCGGGCCACCCGGCGGATCCTGGCCGACGTGAGCGCGCTCGTGCCGGGGGTGAGCCACGTCGAGATCGACGCCGAGTCGCGGCTCGACCTCGTACGCCGGCTCGGCATCATGCGCACGCCCACCGTCCTCGTGCTCGACGCCGCGGGCGCCGTCGTCAGGAGGGCCTCGGGCCAGCCCCGCAAGGCCGACGTCCTGGCCGCGGTGGCCGATGCCCTGCCGTCCGGGTGACGGCGTCGTGGCCGGTCCGCGTACCAGACGGATAGTCTCAATAACCGGACGAGAAGTGACAGATGACGAGACGCCGAGTAGGGTCATGGGCATGAACCCATCGACAGAGCTGCTGACGAAGCGGCGTGCGGTTGACTTCTGCCGCGTCGCCACCGCGCTCTGTCGCGCTGCCTGAGGACGATCTCGCGGATATCCGATCCGCTCCAGTCGACCCCTTCAGGAGCATCCCACGATGCGTGCCGACCCTAGAGCGCTGCGTTTCGGCGCGGCCATCACCACGCTGGTCCTGTTCTCCGTCCTGGTGACGGAGAGCGTCTGGCTCCTCGGCGCCCAGACAGCGGTCTTCGCGCTCGGAGTCGCCGGCCGCTCGCCCTATGTGATGCTTTTCAAGGCGTTCGTCAAGAGCGCGCCCAAGGAGACGGAAGACGCCCGCCCGCCGCGTTTCGCGCAGCTGGCCGGGCTGGTCTTCGCGGTCGCGGGCCTGGTCGGGTTCCTCACCGGGATCGTGCCGCTGGCCCTGGTGGCCACGGCCGCGGCTCTCCTCGCCGCATTCCTCAACGCAGCCTTCGGATTCTGCCTCGGCTGCGAGATGTACCTGCTCATTCGTCGTCTAACGCCCGCTGCCAACATGGAGGTATCCCAATGAGCCGCTCCGCCGCCCTGGTGGACGCCGACTGGGTCGAGACCAACCTCGACACCCCCGGAGTCGTTCTCGTCGAGGTCGACGAGGACGTCAGCGCCTACGACAAGGGCCACATCCGTGGCGCCGTGAAGGTCGACTGGCAGCAGGACCTGCAGGACCCGGTGCGTCGCGACTTCGTGGACAAGACCGGTTTCGAGGCCCTGCTCTCCGACCGCGGCATCTCCAACGACGACACCGTCGTTCTCTACGGCGGCAACAACAACTGGTTCGCCGCCTACGCCTACTGGTACTTCAAGCTCTACGGCCACGACAACGTCAAGCTGCTCGACGGCGGCCGCAAGAAGTGGGAGCTCGACTCCCGCGAGCTGGTGCGCGACGTGCCCCAGCGGCCCAAGACCCAGTACGTCGCCAGCGAGCAGGACACCGCGATCCGCGCCTTCCGCGACGACGTGGTCTCCGCCATCGGCAAGCTCAACCTGGTCGACGTGCGCTCGCCCGACGAGTTCACCGGCAAGCTGCTCGCTCCCGCGCACCTCCCGCAGGAGCAGGCCCAGCGCGGCGGCCACGTGCCCACGGCCCGCAACATCCCGTGGTCCAAGGCCGCCAACGACGACGGCACGTTCAAGTCCGACGACGACCTGCGCACGCTCTACTCCGAGGCCGGAGTCGACTTCGGCAAGGACACCATCGCCTACTGCCGCATCGGCGAGCGTTCCGCGCACACGTGGTTCGTCCTGCACGAGATCCTGGGGCAGGACAACGTGAAGAACTACGACGGTTCATGGACCGAGTACGGCTCGCTCGTGGGCGTGCCGATCGAGCTGGGGGAGGCCCGCTGATGACGAGCGCTGCACAGGGCTGCGGAGCGCCGGAGCAGACGATCGCGCTGCCGGCCGGGATCGATCTGTCCAACCAGGCCGTGATCCAGGGTGTGGTGACCGGCGCCGGCACGGCCTACGCCCGCCTGCTCGACGGGTCCGGCGAGTTCACCGGCGAGGTCGTGGTCTCCGACGACGGCGTCTTCCGGTTCTTCGCCGCTCCCGGCGACTGGACCGTACGCATCATCGCGGGCGGCGGCGTCACCCGCGACGTCCAGGTCGAGGCCAAGCTGGGCGAGGTCGCCCAGCTCGCCGTGGCTGTCTGAGCCCGTTCTCCCGTGAGGCCCGCGTCTTCATGACGCGGGCCTTCGCGCGTGTGCTCCCCGGGGTCACCACCCTGGAACTGCTCGTGCACGCAATCAGGGAGTTGCGGCTGCGGCAGAAGGGACAGACCGATACGATTCGACAGATGTCCGGTTCGACAGGTGTGATGGATCCGCCCCGACCTGGGCCTACGCCGGCTCAGCGGATGCCGTCGCCGTACTCGCTGCCCCTGCACACGCTACGGCTCGTGGGCAGATGCGCCATGCCGCTGGTCTTCTGGTTCGCGGCCGGCGAGCTGGTGCGCTTCGTGCTGATGTACGCCGCCACCGAGGTGGCCTACGGCGACTTCCGGCAACTCCGGCTGGTGGCCGTCATGACCCTGCTCACGCTGGTCGTCATGTCCGCGGTGACGGTCATCGCCGGCATGCTCTACTGCCTGCGCAACGCGTTGTGGGAGATGCGCGCCAGGGCCGACGAGGGCGTGGCCGACGAGCGCTTCTTCCGTACGCTGGACCGGGTCGCCCCCGCCTTCGCCGTGATCTACCTGGCGTGGGGATTCCACACCGAGGACGCCAGGGACATCTACCAGATGGACCTGTTCCACAACTTCAACGAAATGACGGACGCATCCTGGTTCGGGGAGGATTCGCAGGTCGGCCGCGGCCTCGTCGACCTCGACTGGCGCGTGTCGCTCGGCGCGATGGTCGTCATGTTCGGGCTGAAGACGCTCTTCGCGAAGCTCGTGGAGCAGGGCAAGACCGGGTTCTACGGCTTCGCCGCGGCCTTCTCCGAGTTCGCGTTCATGTTCTACGGGCTGAACGCCACCGTCGCCATCGCCGACGCGCGCTCCGAATGGATGGAGCACCGCACAGTCGTCGCCGGGTCCAAGGAGGTCTGGTCCGAGGCGCAGAAGAACGTGCCGCTGTGGGACGGCATCACGAGCACGTTCAGCGAGTTCTGGCCGCTGTTCCTGGACGCGATCGCGGTCCCGCTGGCCTGGCTGACCGTGGCCATGCTCGTCTACGGCGCCTTCTCCGACGAGACCCGAACCCTGTTCAAGGGCACCCGCCTGGAGCGCGGCGTGGACCGCATCGAGTCCAGCCACGACCTCACGAAGAAGTCGTTCGACCAGGTCACCGCCGGCTTCAGGGACCGCTGGGTGCCGCTGGCCAACTCCCTGCGGATGGTCTTCAACGGCGGCGCGCCGCTCTTCGGCATGTTGTGCCTGTGCTACGTGGCCATCTCGGTGGCCGCCCAGTACGGCGACCGGGGGCTGCGGGCCCTCATCGGCTCGCGCGCGGAATGGACGTGGGCCTTCGCCGGGCCGCCCGTCGGCTTCCTGCGCGAGATGATCACGACCGTGCTCACCATGGCGCTCCTGGCGGCCACGTTCGACATCGCGGCCACCAGAGCCCGCGCCAGGGGCGAGCGGCTCAGCGACGCCTGACCCTCGGGCCGCTCTGGGCGAGCGACTTCAGCGACGCCGGAACCGCAGCACCGTGTCGTCCTTCTCCGCCTTCTCCATGGCCTCCCTGTCGAACAGGTCGTCCACCGGCGTGTCGGAACGGTAGCCGCTCGGCCTGAACGAGATCTCGACCTCGTTCGCCACCGGGGTCGGCACGATGCCCACACCGTCGATCTTGTACGTCCTGCCCACGACCAGCCGGTCCGTCGGCCGCTCGCCGTCCTGCAGCTCCACGGTCCACGTACGGTCCGCGCGGTCCGTCAGCCTGATGTCGTAGGGCAGGGCCGTCATGGTGGCGCTCGACTCGTTGACGACCTTCTTGGTGATGCCCACCTTCAGCCAGGTGACCTCGGGGCCGTGCTTGCTGCCCGCGGGCGCCTTCATGGGCGCCACCGAGGCCGTCCACTCGATGTCGTGGACGGTGCCCGCCTGGCCGGCGGCCACGACGACCTCCTTGGTCTCCTGCGCGGAGACCTTCTCGTAGAACAGGTAGCCGTCGACGGTCTGCGCGCCCATGGAGAGCAGCGACACGACCACGGCCCCGGCGGCGATCAGGACCTTGCGCTTGCGCGACCCCCGCGCCGAACGCCTCCCGCCGCCCGCTCGCGTCCTGCCCCGAGCGCCGTCCTGCGCCCTCTCACGCGCCTCGCTCCGGGAGCCACCCGGCGAACCGCTCTGGGGCCCGCTCTGGGGCCCGCTCTGGGGCCCGCTCTGGGGCCCGCTCTGGGGATCGTCGGGATGGGGCGTGCGGTGCTGGGCGAGCGCGGCCGATGCCGCGCCGGCCGCGGGGTCCGCGTGCTCGGGCAACCCGCCTGGCCCGGCAGCATGAGACGCGGCGGCCGTTGCCGCCCCGGCGCCCGCGGCGGCCTGCGCCGCCCCAGAGGCGCCCTGAGGCGGCGATCCGGCCGGAGAGCCGCCGTACGGCGAGGGCTGGTCGTACGAGGGCTGGTCGTACGGTGAGGGCTGGTCGTACGGGGACGGCGGCTGGTCGGCGGTGGACGGAACGGCCGGCAGCGGCTGCGTGAGGCCCTCCTGCGGCTCGCGGGAGGCGGGGGGCCAGACCTGCTGGTCCGGATGCCGATGCCGGGCCCGGCTCTGGGGCATGCCAGGAGCACTCGCCATCCCATGCCGTGGGGACGCCGCCTGTCCGTGCACCCCCCGCGCGGCCCTCCGCCCCGGACGCATGCCCTGTTCGGGGTGCATGTCCTGTTCGGGCACGCCACCGCCCTGCCCGGCGCGCCCGCCCGCGCCGAACAACGAACCCTGGCCGGCCGGTTCCTGCCCGAAAGGCGGGCTCTGGCCGGGCGGTTCCTGCCCGAAAGGCGGGCTCTGGCCGGGCGGTTCCTGCCCGTAGGGGGAGCCGGTGCTGGGTGGTGGCTGCTGTCCCGGGGGTGGTGTGCCGTAGCCGGACGGCGGCGCCTCGCGGCTGCGACGCCCGCCGCGAGGGGCAGGCCTCTCGCGGCGGGGCGGCACCTCGCCCGCCGACGGCAGCCGCGGCACGGCCGCGGTCTCCCCGTCGGGGGTTCCCTGCACCCTGGGCAACGGGGCGGTCTCAGGAGGCGGACCCGACGGCGCCCTGGGCACTGGGGCCGTCTCAGGAGGCGGACCCGACGGCACCCTGGGCACCGGGGCCGTCTCCTCGGGGCTGCGGCGTGCGCCCTCGCCCGAAGTGAGGTCGGGATACATGCCCTCTTCGAGCGGGATCACCTGCCCGGGAGGGAAGCGGCCCGAGTGGGTGCCGAGCCCCGCCGGGGTCGTCTGGCTGGGCGGAGGCGGCGGGTCCTCTTCGCGGCGCCGGTCGTTCCTCGGGGCGAACCAGTTGCGCTCGTCGTTCGTACTCATCCTGCGCTCACTTCTTGGCCGTCGAGAAGACGTCCTGGGGCGAGGCGGCGAGCTTGCGCGCGGCCGCCTCGTCCAGGACGAGGTCCACCTCGACCTCGGGCTGGTACGACTCCACGATGAAGGTCGGGGGCATCGCGAACACGACCCGCGCTCCGGGCAGCGCCGACGCCGGCACCTCGAAGAAGTAGCGGCCGCTGACCCAGATGTCCGGCTGCACCCACACGTTCGAGAGGGTCTGCGAGCTGTCCACCCGGTCGGTGGCGCTGAACTTCTTGCCGTCCTCGGTCATCAGCACGGGCTGTCCCAGTTTGTACGGCTTGAGGCTGGATTTGGCCGAGGCGTTGACGACGAGGAAGAGGTGGTCGGTGCCGATGGTCTCGTTGCTGTCGTTCTGGATCGACTTGGCGCTCACGTACGAGTCGACCCGCACCGTGAACCGCTTGGCGTCCACGTCCTCGCCCTTGTCGCCCACGTAGGTCAGCGGCAGGTTCAGCTCGCCCTCGTCGAGGTAGGCGGTCTGGAGCATGATGGCGGCCCCGGCCAGCGCGAGCCCGACGAGGGCGCTGAGCAGCCGCGAGGTGCCGGCGGGCCGGCGTCCGGCTCGCCGGCCGCGGCGGGCGGGCGGCGCGGATGATCTTTGCTGTGTGTCGGTCACGCTGCGTCACCTTCCTTGACCGACAGGGTCACCCGGGCTTTGATCTCGGGAAGCCACTTGTCGCCTACATCGGTGGCGACCATCTTCCAGCGCGGGGTGACGTTGTTGAAGTCGGATTCCCACTCGAAGGCGGCCACGTCGAGGGTGATCTTCTGCGGCGGCTGTTCGGTGTCCTTGAGCCGGTAGCGAAGGACGACCTGGCTGGTGATCCCGGGGTGGAGCTGGCGGGTCTCGTCTCCCTTGCTCCTGGCGAAGACGTAGGGGCCGGCGTCCTGGGGGAAGACGGGGTCGATCTTGACGAGCGAGCCGGCGAAGGACGCGAGGGTGAAGGCGGACTCGATCTTCTGGGGCGGGACACCGACCGGGGCGGTCTCGTCGCCGTTGTTCTTGACGTCGAAGACCACGTCCACGAACCGCTTGTCCTCTTCGAACCGGTTCCGGGCGGGCTCCACCGTCACGCGGGACCCGACGACCTTGGTGACGAACTGGCCTTGGTCGATCACCGCGCCGGGGCCCAGCGCCTCCGGCTCTTCCGGGGCCTCGCGCAGACCGCCGAGCAGGGCGGTGATGCCGACGGCCGTGAAGGCCGTCAGCGCGAGTGCGGGCACCACTACGGGGCGTCTGGCCCTGTCACTGCTGCCGCCGGAGGGTTCCGTCATGAATAAGGATGGTAATAGGTCTCGCTTGTCTCATCTGCCGCAATGCTCCCATCGGAGTGGTCGAATTGCCGAGAAACCCTGCCCCTGCGGGGGTTGTAACTCATACGCTGGCACGGAACGGAAAGGGCTGACCCCAACTCCAAATGACATTCGGCGGCCGGAGGGTCACGTGGCGGACGTGCATCCCGAGCATGCCCAGCTCCAGGCGGACCGCATCTACCTGGGCTGGCAGTACATCCTGCTGCATCCCGACCCGGGCCCGCCCCCGAAGCGTCCGTCCCCCGTCGAGGATCAGCCCACCGCCGGAGAGGACGACCCCGCCCGGCTCGAACTCCTGCGCCGCGAGCGCCGCCAGGAGGACATGCTCAACCTGCCCGTCCGCCGCTTCCGCAGGTCCATGCTGGTGGTGGTCGCGCTGATCCTGGCCGCCGCGGTGGCGGGCTACCTCGCGTGGTCGTTCGCGCTGCTCGGCCTGGTCGCCGCCGGCGGAGTGGCGGGCATCTGCACGTTCGCGCTGCTGCAGGGCGACAGGGCGGTGAAACACCGGGTGCTCGAGCAGCAGGCCGAGGACGAGCGCCAGCGCCGCGAACGCGACAGGGAGCTGTTCCGCGCGCAGGAGGAGCACGCCCAGCGCTACCGCGAGTGGCAGGAGCAGAAGGACCGCCACGACAAGCAGCTCACCTGGTACGCCGTCGCCGTGCCCGACGAGCTCGACCGCATCGACGTGGCGGGCGGCACGTTACCCGGGTGGTCGGCGCTGGTCACCCTGCTCGGGGCTACCCGCCTCTACAGCGGCGGCCACCTGACCGTGCTCGACCTGTCCGAGGGCGCGATCGCCAAGGACCTGATCGAGCTGGCCCGCAAGGGCGGCGACGACCCGCTGGTCTGGGTGCTCCCCGTCGACCTGGCCAAGCTCGACCTGGGCGCCACGCTCAAGCCCGAGGCGTTCGCCGACGTGCTGGCGCACGTGGTGAGCGTGAGCGAGGAGCACCGCAGCACGCGCGACCTCAGCTTCGACAACGCGATCCTGGAGCGGGTGCTCGAGGTGCTCGGGGAGAACGCCACGATCAGCCAGGTCACGGCCGCGCTGCGGGCGCTGGCGCAGGTGGGCGACCCGCGCGACGACCTGAGGTTCGGGCTGATCACCGCGACGCAGCTGGAGCGCATCGGCACGCTGTTCGGCCGCGGGGTGAGCGACCGCGTGGTGATCGAGCGGGCCTGGGCGCTGGAGTCGCAGCTGCGCAAGCTGGAGTCGCTCGGCACGGAGGCCGTACGCCTGCCGCCCGCCAGGCTCCGCGTGGTGAGCATGGACCGCCAGGCGGGCATGTTCGGCAACCGGGTGCTCGGCACGTACGTGGCCACCGCGCTCACCCACATCCTGCGCCAGTCGCCCGCCTCCGACCGGCCCTGGTATCACACGATCATCGTGGCGGGCGCGGACAAGCTGAGGGGCGACGTGCTCGACCGGCTGATGGACGCCTGCGAGACCTCGCGTACGGGGCTCGTGCTGACGTACAGGTCGCTCACCCCGGCCGTACGCGAGCGGCTGGGCCGCGGGCACGCCGCGGTGGCGTTCATGCGGCTCGGCAACGCCGAGGACGCCCGGGTAGCCAGCGAGCACGTCGGCACCGAGCACCGGCTGGAGCTGGCACAGCTCACCGAGACGATCAGCGACTCGCTGCCGGGGCTCAACGGCGGCTACATCTCCACGGTCGCGCAGGTGGAGGACGCCAGGGACGACCGCGACGAGAGCCACGACCTCGCCGGCGACATCACGGAGTCGACCGAGTGGGGCAGGACCGCCGACAAGATCTCGGAGAAGGAGCGGGTGCTGCAGCGCTCGCGCGAGTTCCTGGTCGAGCCGCACCAGCTCCAGCAGCTGCCCACGACGTCCGTGATCGTCACGGACGCGACCGCCCAGGGCAGGCGCGTCCGCCTCGCCGACGCCAACCCGGCCATCCTGGCCTTTCCCAAGACCACGCTCGGCGAGCTGGAGCACGTACGCGACGCCGTGCTCGCGCTCGACCCCAGCGCCCAGGACGGCGACGGAGAGCCCCCTCCGAACCTCGGACCACCACCGCCACGCCTGGACTGGCGCAAGGGCAGGCAATGACATGGTCAATGTCAAGGCGACGAGCTGACGGTTGACGGAATTTAACAAAGAACCGTCTGTGGGGGAATGAAATGCAGCCGAGCGTCTCGCTGAGCGGACCCTGGTACCGAATCCAGTCGATCGCAGCACCCTCGCGAAGCTCGTCGGCGGAATGGGATTTCGTCACCGTGCTTCCCGCGGTGCTGTCGGCGGCGCAGCGCGACCGGCCGTTCGTCATCGGGTGGCTGTCCAGAGGGTCCGGAGCACCGCTGGAACTCATCACGAACGCGGGCCCGCTCTCGCCGCCGCGCCAGCCGCGCAGGTCCACCGACGCGCCCGGCCGGCCGAGCGGGCCGCAACCGTTGCTGTTCCCTGGCGGGGCGCGCGGCGTGCAGCTCGACGAGGAGTACCTCGCCGATCTGGCGGACCTGGTGTGGACGCCGTGCCCGGGGCGGCAGGCGCCGCCGCTGGGCGGCAGGGGTCGGGAGCTGTCCGAGCTCGACCCCGACGAGCTGAAACGGCCGACGTTGTTCGAGTCGACGCTGGTGACGCTGATGTCGCGGCCCTTCGCGTGGCTGGTGGTGGCCGAGCCGACCGACCTGCTCGACGCCGAGGTGGCGCACCTGCGTACCCAGCTCAACGTGCTCAGGCAGTACGGCGACGCCTCCGAGCGCTCCCGCTTCGACGCCGAGCGCGCCGAGCGCCGCATGCAGGAACTGGACGCCTTCCGCGAGGCGGGGCTCTGGAACGTGCGCGTGCTGGCCGGCGGCGCCACCGCGGACGAGCTGCGGCAGATCGCGCCCGTGCTCGTCGGGTCCGTCGAGATGAGCCACCACCCGTACCGGCTGCGCAGCTCGCACGGCGCCGTCCACGCGCTGTCGGAGGCCCTCGCCATCACCATGCAGGACCCGGCCGACGGGGCCGCGGCCCCGTTCGCCGCGACCGCGGGGGCGCTGGCCGCGCTGGCCGGGCTGCCCCGGCGGGAGGTGCCGGGGGTGCGCGTGCTCGACTCGGGCTTCTTCGACGTGACGTCCGAGGCCGACGCGGGTGAGCTGGAGCTGGGCGAGATCCTCGACGGTCAGGACAGGGGCGTCGGCACGTTCCAGGTGCCGCTGGCCACGCTCAACCGGCACGCGTTCATCACGGGCGCGACCGGCTCCGGCAAGTCGCAGACCGTCAGGCACCTGCTGGAGCAGCTCAGCAGGGCCCGCATCCCCTGGCTGGCCATCGAGCCGGCCAAGTCCGAGTACGCCGCCATGGCCGGCCGCATCGACGACCCCCTCACAGTGATCAACCCGTCGGCGCCCGACGGCGTGCCGTTCAGCATCAACCCGCTCGAACCCGAGCCCGGCTACCCCGTCCAGGCCCACATCGACATGGTCAGGGCGCTGTTCATGGCGGCGTTCGACGCCGAGGAGCCGTTCCCGCAGATCATGTCGCTGGCCCTGCAGCGCGTCTACGAGGCCACCGGCTGGGACGTCGTCACGGGCGGCGCCGTCCCCGGCGCGAACGTCCCGCCCAGCGTCCCCACCCTCGAACAACTCCAGCAGCACGCCATGGACGTCATCAAGGAGATCGGCTACGGCCGCGAGGTCCAGGCCGACGTCGAGGGCTTCATCTCGCTGCGGCTGCGCTCCCTGCGCGTCGGCTCGGCCGGCCGCTTCTTCGAGGGCGGCCACCCCGCCGACATCGGCGGCCTGCTGGAGCGCGACGTCGTGCTGGCCATCGAGGACGTCGCCAACGACGAGGACAAGGCGTTCCTCATGGGCACGCTGATCATCAGGATCGTCGAGCACCTGCGCATGCGGGCCAGGCGGGAGAAGTCGCCCGAGCTGCGGCACGTCATCGTGATCGAGGAGGCGCACCGGCTGCTGCGCGACCGCGGCCACGGCCGGGCCTCCACCCACGCCGTCGAGCTGCTGGCCGGCCTGCTCGCCGAGATCAGGGCGTACGGCGAGGGCATCGTGGTCGCCGAGCAGATCCCGACCAAGCTCATCTCCGACGTCGTCAAGAACACCGCGCTGAAGGTCGTGCACCGGCTGCCCGCCGAGGACGACAGGAAGCTCGTCGGCGCCGCCATGAACCTCAGCGACGAGCAGTCCCGTCACGTGGTCTCCCTGCAGCCCGGCTCGGCTGCCGTCTTCGCGGACGGCATGGACCGGCCGCTGCGGGTGCGCGTGCCGCTGGGGGAGTCCAGGGAGAAGGTCCTGCCGGGACCGCCGCCGCCCATCCGCGGCCGCAGGTCGGCGGCCTGCGGCAAGCAGTGCCGCACCGGGCAGGCGTGCACGCTGGTCGAGCTGCGGGAGGCCGACGTGCTCGCCGACGCGCCCGAGTGGGCCTGGTTGCGCATCTGGTGCGAGACGGTCGTCCTCGCGTTCGTCAGCAACCGGCCGCTGCCCGGCGTGCCGCGCGCGCTGTCGGCCGTCTGGGCCGACCTGCCGGCGCGGCGCAGGGAGTGCCTGCTGGCCACCCTGATCGAGCGCTCGGTGCAGCGGCGCGCCTGGTCGCTGCGGAGCTGGTTCGACCCGGCGCTGCTGACGGAGAAGGCCGCGGAGACGGCCACGCGGCTGCTGTCCGCGCTCGACAACGGCGGCGAACGGCCGGGGGCGTCGTGGGTCATCCCGCAGGTGCGCTGGCTGCACGAGGTCGACCGGCTCTTCCCGTACGGCCGCCCGGCTCCCGACCTGCGCACCCCGGCGCCGCCCATGGAGTACGCCCTCTTCCGCCAGCCGAACGGCAACGGCGTCGGCGACCTCGCGCCGACCGAGCTGCTCGGCCACCGGGCCAAGGCGCTGCGCCACCACCCGCTGTCGATGGAGGTGGACCGCAACCGGGAGCTGGCCTGGCGGGTGATCCTCGGGGACGACGAGAACGAGTCCGTGCAGCGGGACGTCATGACGGTCGCCATCGGCATCGAGTCGTCGGCCCGGCTCCGGCACGTCGCGCAGACGATGGGGGCCGGATGGCTGGAAGGGGTGCTGTCGTGGCCGCGCCGCTTCGTGTTGCCGTTCGACCACGGCGGCGTCCCGGAGATCGCCTTCGCCGAACCGCCGGCCGCGTCACCCGCTCCGGTCCCGACCCCCTGAGGTGTGCTGCCGGGCCGCGTTTTCCGCCGCGTGGGCGGGCGAAGGGGCCAACCACGACTAGGATCCATGCACATGACCCAGCTTCCTCTGCGGGCGCAGCTCGCCAGTGCCCTGGGCCGCAGTGCCGCCACGCTGTCCAGGATGACGGGGCGCGGTGACGGCTCGGTGATCGGCGGCCGGGTCGGGCTGCTGCTCGAGCCCGACCTGCTGCGCAAGCTGGCCCGCGACCGCAAGCTGGCGCTGATCAGCGCGACCAACGGCAAGACGACCACGACCAGGCTGGTCACCTCGGCGCTTCTGGAGCTCGGAGAGGTGGCCACCAACGCGTTCGGGGCCAACATGCCGGCCGGCCACGTCTCGGCGCTCTCCCAGCACAAGGGCGCCCCCTACGGCGTGCTCGAAGTCGACGAGAAATACCTGCCCGAGGTGCTCGACACCACCGGGGCGGGCGTCGTCTGCCTGATGAACCTCAGCCGCGACCAGATGGACCGCGCCGCCGAGATCTGGCTGCTCGCGCAGAAGTGGCGCAGGGCGCTGTCGGGCAAGCCCACCCACGTCATCGCCAACTGCGACGACCCGCTCGTCACCTGGGGCGCCTCCACGGCCGCCAAGGTCACCTGGGTCGCCGGGGGCCAGCGGTGGAAGGAAGATTCCTGGTGCTGCCCCGAGTGCGGCGGCCCGCTCGACCGCAAGGACGCCGACTGGGCGTGCCGCGAGTGCACGTTCCACCGGCCGGAGCCGCAGTGGGCGGTCGACGACGACATGGCGGTCGGCCCTGACGGCGAGCGGTGGTTGCTCGACGTCCAGCTGCCCGGCGCGGCCAACCGCTCCAATGCCGTGATGGCGCTGGCGGTGGCCGACGCGTTCGGGGTGCCGGTGGAGCGGGCGCTGCCCCGGTTGCGCGAGGTCACCTCGGTCGCTGGACGCTACACCACGGTCGAGCGTGACGGCCGCTACGCGCGGCTGCTGCTGTCGAAGAACCCGGCGGGCTGGCTGGAGGCGTTCGACGTCGCCGACCCGCAGCTGCCGATCATCCTGTCGGTCAACGCCCAAGGTCCCGACGGCCGCGACACCTCGTGGTTGTGGGACGTCGACTACCGCATCCTGCGCGGCCGGCCCGTGTTCGTCACCGGCCAGCGCCGCCTCGACCTGGCGCTCCGGCTCGACGTGGCCGACGTGCCGTTCATGCTGTGCGACACGTTCACCGAGGCGCTGGCCATGCAGCCGCCCGGCCGGGTCGACGTGATCGCCAACTACACCGCCTTCCAGCAGATCCGATCGGAGTTCGGTCGTGCCGTCTGACAGCGCCCTGCGTATCGTCTGGATCTACCCTGACCTGCTGAGCACCTACGGCGACCAGGGCAACGTGCTCGTCCTGGAGCGGCGGGCGCAGCTGCGGGGCATCGAGACGGAGACGGTCCACGTACGCTCGGCCGATCCGGTCCCGGAGACCGGCGACCTCTACCTCATCGGCGGCGGCGAGGACCGCCCCCAGATCCTGGCCGCCGAGCGCCTGCGCAGGGACGGCGGCCTGCACCGCGCCATCGCCGGCGGCGCGGTCCTGCTGGCGGTCTGCGCCGGCTACCAGATCATGGGCAGCACGTTCGGCGGTGAGGAAGGCCAGCCGGTGGACGGCATCGGGCTGCTCGACCTCTCCAGCTCCCGCGGGCCCGCGCGGGCGGTGGGCGAGCTGGTGGCGGAGGTCGACGCCGCGCTCAACCTGCCCACGCTGACCGGCTTCGAGAACCACATGGGCGTCACCCACCTCGGTCCGGGGGTCAAGCCCCTGTCCAAGACGCTGGTGGGCACCGGCAACGGTGACGGCTTCGAAGGCTGCTACACCGGGCACGTGGTCGGCACCTACCTCCACGGGCCCGCCCTGGCCCGCAACCCGGCGCTGGCCGACCTGCTGCTGTCGTGGTGCGTGGGCGATCTGGCGCCGCTCGACGACTCCCGCTACGAAGCCCTCCGCCAGGAACGCCTCGCGGCCGTCCTGCCGGGCTGACCTCCGTCCTGAGGGCGCTGCGCCGCGTGCTCGGCCATTGACATGCAGCCCGTTGGCTGCCTATCGTAAAAAGGCAGCCAACGGGCTGCATGAATGTGGGGCGGCGGAACATGGACGAGGTGTTCAAGGCGCTGGCCGACCCCGGCCGGCGCAGGTTGCTGGACAGTCTCAACGCGCGCAGCGGGCAGACCCTGCGCGAGCTGTGCGCCGAGCTCGACATGGCCAGGCAGTCGGTCAGCAAGCATCTGGCCGTGCTGGAGGCGGCCAACCTGGTGACCACGGTGTGGCGCGGCCGGGAGAAGCTGCACTACCTCAACGCCGTGCCGATCAACGCGCTCGCCGACCGCTGGATCAACAGGTACGACCGCCACCGGGCCGGCGCCCTGACCGACCTCAAGACGGCATTGGAGGACACCCCCGTGACGAGCCACGACTTCGTCTACACGACATACATCAGGACCACGCCAGAACGCCTCTGGCAGGCGTTGACCGAGCCCGCCTTCACCAAGCGCTACTGGGGCGTCGAGCTCGAATCGGACTGGACGGCCGGATCGGCCGTGACCTGGAAACAGCTCGGCGTCACGATCAAGGACCCCGGACAGGTCGTGCTGGAGGCCGACCCGCCGCGCCGGCTGGCCTACACCTGGCACACCTTCACGCCCGAGTTCGCGGAAAGTGTCGGCCTGAGCGGCGAGAGCCGCGCCGCGATGGCCGCGGAGCCCAGGTCAACGGTGACCTTCGAGGTCGAGCAGGCCGGCGAGATGGTCAAGCTGACCGTCGTGCACGGCGGCTTCCCGCCGGACAGCGTCGTGCGCGACGCCGTCAGCGAAGGCTGGCCCGAGCTGGTCTCCAGCCTCAAGACCCTGCTGGAGACCGGCGAGCCGCTCCCCGCGGGCAGCGGTCAGTAGACGAGGGCCTGGGCGCCCTCGGCGACCGCCTCCTCGACGAACGCCGGAGCCCCGGCGATGCGCACCCCGTCGATGAGGTCGTCGACGGTGATCTCCCTGCGGGCGGCGCACTGCGTGCAGAGCGTCACCCGGCCGCCGGCCAGCACGGCGTCGAGCAGGTCGCTGAGGGACGCGGCGTGCGGCAGGCTGAACTCCTTGGCCCGCCCCGGCAGCGCGAACCACGACGCCTCGCCGGTCAGCCAGAGGGAAACGGGGACCCCGCTCGCGAGCGCGGCGGCCGCCACCGTGAACGCCTGGTTGCAGCGCTCGGGCGCGTCGGCTCCCGCGGTCACCTTGATCACCAGAGATCGTGCCATGCCCGTCACCCTAAACTACCGAGCATGGAAGAACCTGAGGTGCACCCCGACCTGGAGCCGATCGCGTTCCTGCTGGGGCGGTGGGAAGGCGCCGGCGTGGGCGGCTATCCGACGATCGAGAGCTTCAACTTCGGGCAGGAGATCGAGTTCGGGCACAACGGCAAGCCGTTCCTGACGTACGTGAGCCGCACGTGGCTGCTCGACGACGCGGGCAACCGGGTCAGGCCGCTGGCCACGGAGTCGGGCTACTGGCGGCCGCAGCCCGACAGGCAGGTCGAGGTGGTGCTGTCGCACCCCACCGGCATCGTCGAGATCTACCTCGGGGAGGTCGTCTTCAACAAGATCGAGCTGTACACCGACGTGGTCGCGCGCACCTCCTCGGCGAAGGAGTACACCGCGGGTCACCGGCTCTACGGGCTCGTCAACGGCAACCTCATGTGGGCTTACGAGATGGCCGCCGTCGGACACCCGCTCACGGACCACATGTCCGCCGAGCTGAAGAAGGTAGCTTGAGGCGATGAGCACGCCATTCACTCCCGCCGCCGTTCAGGCGATCAAGAGTCACATGAACGACGACCACCCCGACGACGCGCTGATCATCGTACGCGGGCTCGCGGGCCGGCCGGAGGCGACCACCGCCGTGACGAGCGACGTCGACGCCGAGGGCATCGAGTTCACGGTGGACGGCGGCGAGCGGGTGCGGGTGCCGTGGGGCGAGACGCTGACCGAGCGCTCCCAGGTGCGGATGGCCGTCGTCCGCCTCTATCGCGACGCGTGCGACAAGCTGGGCATCCCGGCCCGGGGGTCGCACTGACCCGGGCGAACCGGGTCCGGACATGAAGAAGGGCCCCGGGCGACGCTCCGCCTGCCGAGCAGGCGGGCCGGATGGACCATGGTCGGGATGACACATCCCGCCCTCCGGCTGCCAGGGGCCCCGGTGGTTGTCTCGTATTCGCGAACGCCACGAGACAACAAGTCCGCAGCGCTAGCGGACAACCACCTCGCTAGCCCAACTATGAATCACCATTGTTTGGACCACCTCCTTTCCGCGTACCAACGAAGCTATGTGCTCCGGCTCGGAAGGGGCAAGCGAATATCGTCCGGCCCCGTCCGGCCGTCCGCCCGCAGCCAGCGGCCACGCGCCTTACACTCGGGACATGACGGAGACGCAGTGGCACGAGCAACTCCGCGCCAAGGGCTACCGGGTGACTCCCCAGCGCCAGCTCGTCCTCGAGGCGATCAAGGAGCTGATGCACGCCACACCGGAGGAGATCTGCGGCAAGGTCCGTGAAACGGCCCGCGGCGTCAACATCTCGACGGTCTACCGCACGCTGGAGCTGCTCGAAGAGCTCGGCCTGGTCACCCACACCCATCTCGGCCACGGCGCGCCGACCTACCACCTGGCCGCCGAGGCCGACCACGTGCACCTGGTGTGCCGGGGCTGCGACGAGGTGATCGAGGTGCGTCCCGAGATGGCCGACGGGCTGGTCAAGGGGCTGGACGAGGAGCTGGGGTTCGTCGCCGACGTGCACCACCTGACCGTCTTCGGGCGCTGCCGCAACTGCCGATAGCCTGGAGGGCATGCGTAGCCCTCTGCTCGACCTTCCCGGCGCCGTCGCCGCCGACGAGCCGGACTCCGACGTAGCCGCCCACTACGGCGACCTGTTCGCCGAGCAGCGCGCGCTGGCCAAGGGCGAGGCGGTCGTCGACCGCAGCAACCGCGAGGTGATCCGCGTCTCGGGCGCCGACCGGCTGAAATGGCTCAACGACCTGACCTCGCAGAAGCTCGACGCGCTGACCCCCGGCGAATGGACCCAGACGCTCGACCTCGACCTGCAGGGCCGCGTCCAGCACCACCTGACACTGGTCGACGACGGCGAGAGCGTGCTCGCCCACGTCGAGCCGGGCACCGCCCAGAGCCTGATCGACTATCTCGACCGGATGCGGTTCATGCTGCGCGTCGAGGTGTCGCGGGTCGACGACCTGGCCGTGCTGTCCACGGTCGGCGAGGACTTCCTGGTGCCGCGGGCCGAGCTGCCCGAGCACCTGGGCAGGCCGGTGGCCGGATTGTGGGCCTATGAGGCGCTCAGGATCGAGGCGGGCCGGCCGCGGCTGGGGTTCGAGACCGACCACAAGACCATCCCCCACGAGGTGGGCTGGATCGGCGCGGCCGTCCACCTGACCAAGGGCTGCTACCGCGGCCAGGAGACCGTGGCACGCGTGCACAACCTGGGGCATCCGCCGCGCCGCCTGGTCTTCCTCCACCTCGACGGCAGCGTCGACACGCTGCCCCCGCACGGCGCCCCGGTGATCTTCGAGAGCCAGGAGATCGGCGTCGTCGGCACGGCGGCGCGCCACCACGAGCTCGGCCCGATCGCGCTGGCCGTGGTCAAACGCACCGTGCCGGTGGACGCGCCGCTGCTGGCCGGCGGGGTGGCCGCCACGCAGGAGATCATCGTGCCGCCTGACGCGGGCCGCAACGTCACCATCGACCCGTCGCTGCGCCGCCGGATCCGCTGAACCCCGGACGTCGGCGGGTCCGCCGCTCGGGAGGCTGAGGCTCTCAGACCTCCAGCACGAGCGTGATCGGGCCGTCGTTGACGAGCGACACCTTCATGTCGGCGCCGAAGATCCCCGTCTCCACGTGGGCGCCCAGCGCGCGCAGCTCGGTGACGACGGCCTCCACCAGCGGCTCGGCGACCGGTCCTGGGGCCGCGGCCTGCCAGGTGGGCCGCCGGCCCTTGCGCGCGTCGCCGTACAGCGTGAACTGGCTGATCACCAGGAGCGGCGCCGACACGTCGGAGCAGGACTTCTCGCCGTGCAGGATGCGCAGGCCCCACAGCTTGGCGGCGAGCCTGGCCGCCTCGGCGCGCGTGTCGGTGTGGGTGACGCCCACCAGGACGAGCAGGCCCGGCTCGGCGACCGCCCCCACCGTCCGCCCGTCGACCTCCACCGATGCCGAACTCACTCGTTGTACGACTGCTCGCATGGACATCCATTCTGGACCAGGAAGAACCATCCGTAGACTCGTCCAGAAAGGGGTCGCGACATGTCGGTGGTTGTGGAAGTCGTCCGGTCGGGGTTCGTGGAGTCCGCGCACCAGGCGCGCATGCTGACCGTGGACGCCGAAGGGCGCCTGATCGAGACGCGCGGCGCGGTGCACGTCCCGGCCTCGCCGCGCTCGTCGTTGAAGCCGCTGCAGGCGCTCGGCATGCTCCGCGCGGGCCTGGAGCTGGAGGGCGAGCTGCTCGCGCTGGCCTGCGCCTCCCACTCGGGCGAGCCGTTCCACGTCGACGGCGTCATGAAGATCCTCGCCGGGGCGGGGCTTGAGGAGACGGCCTTGCGCTGCCCCGAGGACCATCCGTTCGACAGGACGGTGACCGAGCGGAGCCGCGTCCACATGAACTGCTCGGGCAAGCACGCCGCCATGCTGGCCACCTGCGTGGCGAACGGCTGGCCGACGGAGACCTACCTGGAACCCAGGCACCCGCTGCAGCGTGCGATCCGCGAGACGGTGGAGGAGCTGACCGGGGAGCGGATCGCGGCCACCGGCGTGGACGGGTGCGGGGCGCCGCTGCACTACGTCTCGATGCTCGGGGTGACCAAGGCGTTCCGTGCGTACGCGCTGTCGTCTCCCGACTCGTACGAACGCAGGATCTTCGATGCGATGCGCGCCCACCCCGAGTGGACCTCCGGCACCGGCCGCCCCGAGGCCACGCTCATGCGGGCGCTGCCCGGGCTCATGGTGAAGGCGGGGGCGGAGGCGTTCGACGCGTTCGTGTTCGAGGACGGGCGGGCGGGCACCGTCAAGGTCGAGGACGGTTCGCAGCGCGCCCGCGTGGCCGTCACCGTGGCGGCGTTGCGCTCGCTCGGCCTCGACGCGCCCGACCTGGCCGAGCTGGGCGCTCCTGCGGTGCTCGGCGGCGGCCGCCCGGTCGGCGAGTTGCGGGTCCGCCTGCGCTGAGGCAGGTGGCGATCCGGCACGCCGCCAGAGCGTGCGCGGCCCGGTACGCGTCAGAGCGTGCGGAACTGGCGGCTGGCGGAGATGGCGCCGGAGGTCGTCGTGGTGAACGTGCGCATCGAGCCGGCGAACTTGGACAGGTCCCACTCGGCGGGGCCGTGATACCAGTAGAGGTTGTCCGACTGGTGGCCGTTGCCGGTGACCGAGGCCACCACGCGCGACCAGTGCTCCACCCCGTCGAAGATCACGGCGTAGGGGAGGTAGCGGGAGAACAGCTCCACCCTGTGCTGTTCGGGCACGTCGCCCAACTCGCCGGAGAAGAGATATTCGCGAAAGCCCATGGTGTGCGCCAGGGCCGCCGAGCCCTTGGCGGTCTTGGCCGGCATGTACTGCCCGCCGACGGCCAGCGCGCCGCCCGCGATGATCAGTGCCAGTCCGAGCAGCCCGTACGTCGTGAACCAGGCCAGCGCCACCGTGGACAGCAGGCCGGCGCCGATGAGCACCAGGCCGATGGTCGTCCACCTGGTGCGCTCGGTGTCGGGGCGGCGGGCGAACCAGCCCTGCTCGACCACGTCCGCGTAGAGCGCGTCGCGCACCTCGCCCAGGTGGCTGGTGAACGAGCCGGACAGCTGGGACAGCAGCACCGCGTCACGGCCGTCGAAGATGGCGTCGTAGAGCGCCCGCTCGTACGGCAGGAGCGCGTTGACGGGCGCGCTGGGCAGCCTGACGAGCATCCAGTCGGGCGCGTCGTACGTCTGGCGGGGCTGCTCGTCGATGCGCAGGTAGCCGCGGACCGCAAGGTCCACGATCGTGGCCGTCACGTCGACCACGTCGGCCTGCTCGTCGACGAGCGTGCCGATCTGGCCGGGACGCACCCCGTCCGGCGGCGCGAAATGCCCGTTCTGCACAGGATTGACGGAGTCCTTCTCGTGGTCGACGACCCTGGCGTCCCTGCCCCGGGTCCAGTACAGCAGGCCGAACCCGCCGAGCAGCAGGACCAGCAGGGCGGCCAGGGCGCCGCCCGTGACGAGGTCGAGGGTGAACGCGGCGGCCAGCGAGAACCGCTTCTCCAGGATGGGGGTCCCGGTGCTGGAGCCCTTCGGGTATCCGACGACCACGGTGAGCGCGTCGCCCGGCGCGATGTTCTCCTGCTCGAAGTCCGCCTGGGTGGCCGTGTGGTCCATGGACGCCGAGGTGCAGCCGATCGCCGAGGTCAGCTCGCCGGCGAAGCAGGACAGGTTCTGCACCTGGCCGGGGCCGCTCACCTTGACCGTCGCCTTGGCGACCTGCTGGTTCCAGCCGTTCACCGCGAACCAGCGCAGCTCCTCGACGTTGCCCGACGGCGTCACCGCGCCCTTGACGTCGTACTCGACCGTCCCGCCCGTCACGGTGAGCACGCCGTCGGCGTACGTGCCGCCTTTGACGTTGGAGATCTGGTAGAGCCGGTCGTTGCCGTCGTCGTACCGGGTCCTGGTGATGAACGTGCGCTTGAGCCCCCCCGACGCCCCCGTGATCTTCTCGACCACGTGCAGGGTGCCGTCCTTGCCGAGGGTCATCGTCACCTCGTCCGTGATCCCGGCCTCCGCCGCCATGGCGGGGGCTGCGGTCAACGTCAGAGTGGTGGCCGCGAGGGCTGCCATCGTGAGCCTGATACCCGTCATGGCGGCAAATCGTATCGGTTCGGACCTGTTAGTCCAGCGTGATGCTGGTAGCCGCCCGCTGAACGCTCTCCGGCGCGGCGCCCTGGCCGGGGTTCTCCGTGGCGAGTTCCTGATTCCGGGCGACGAACGGGCGCATGCGCTCCTCGTACCGGTCGCAGGCCGTCTCAGGGTTGCCGGCGAGCTCCTGAGCCAGCACGTACGCCCCCACGACGGCCAGGCTCGTGCCCTGCCCCGACATCGGCGAGGGGCAGTAGCCGGCGTCGCCCACGAGCGCGACCCGCCCCGCCGACCAGCGCTCCATCTTCACCTGGGCCATCGCGTCGAAATAGAAGTCGTCGGCCTTCCACATGGCCTCCAGCAGCCGTGGCCCCTCCCAGCGCATGGCCGAGCAGCGCTCCTGGACGAGCTGCTTCTGCCGCTCGGTGTCCCGGTGGTCGTAGGCGATCGGGCCGGCGGAGAAGCCCAGGCCGACCCGCATGACGGCGGGGTCGTGGTCGTTGAAGAGCGCGGCTCCCATGCCGTCCTCGTTGTGCCAGGTCTGCCAGTGGTCGAGGCCGAGGAAGTTGTCGGCGGTGAAGAAGGAGATGTACGTGCCGAGGTGGTGGACGAACCGCGACTCCTCGCCGAAGACCAGGCGCCTGACGTTGGAGTGCAGGCCGTCCGCACCGAACACGTGGTCGTAGCGCCCTTGCTCGCCGCTCTCGAACGTCACGTCCACGCCCCGGGCGTCCTGGGCGAGGGCGACGATCGAGTCGCCGTAACGGTAGCCGGCGTCGGTGGCGCCGAGGAGGACCTCGTTCAGGTCGTCGCGCGTGATCTCGACGTCCGGGCTGTCGAAGCTGCCGCCGCTGAGCGTGCCCTCGGTGCTGCGCATGATCTCGTTGCCGTCGCCGTCGACCATGGACATGCCGCGCATGGTCGTCCTCCGGGCTCTGACCTGGTCGAGGAGGCCCATTCTCGCGATCACCGTGATGGCCGCGCCCCTGATGTCGACCGCCTGTCCGCCCTTGCGGGGGGCGGGCGCCCGCTCGACGACCGTCACGTCGCAGCCGTATCGCCGCAGCCAGTGGGCGAGGACGGGCCCGCCGATGCTCGCGCCGGAAACCAGAACCTTCATGCCAGTGCTCCCTTGTGCTGTTGACGACGTACGCGATGTGAATGTACGCAGTACATACAGCTGTTCACAAGGCTATGCTGGGAAGATCTGTACTAGGACAGGAGATCCGATGACCACTCCTCCCCACGCGCGCATCGCGGCCGACATCCAGCAGCGCGTGGCCGACGGCACGCTGCGTCCGGGAGAGCGGGTGCCGTCCACCAGGCAGCTCGCCAGGGACTGGGGGGTGGCGCTGGCGACCGCTTCGAAGGCGCTCGCCCTGCTGGCCAGGGAAGGGGTGGTGGTCGCGGAGCCGCGCGTCGGCACGGTCGTGGCGGAGCCGCGCGGGCGTGCGAGGGCGGAGCCGCGCGATGGGCGGCCCTCCGGACGTTCAGGACGGGCGGAGCGGCCCGCGCCGCCAGGACATGACGTGACCCGCGAGCGCATCGTGCGTGTGGCCATCGAGATCGCCGACGCCGAAGGGCTGTCCGAGCTCACCATGCGCGCCGTCGCGGGCCGTCTTGGCATGGCCACGATGTCGCTCTACCGGCACGTGAGCGGCAAGGACGACCTGCTCACACTCATGATCGACGCGGCGGTCGGGGAGTTCCCGCTGCCCGAGGAGGCCCCGGACGGCTGGCGGGCCCGCCTGGAGACGTCCGCGCGCCTGCAGTGGGCGGCCTTCCGCAAACACCCGTGGATGGCCAGGACCTCCCCCCTCACCCGGCCGCTGCCCTCGCCCGCCCTGCTCAGCCACACCGAATGGGCACTGGCGGAGCTGGGCGACAGCCTCGACGCCACGAGCAGGATGTACGTGGTCGTCCTGATGCACAGCTACGTCCAGGGCATCGCGGCCAACCTCGACATGGAACTGCAGGCACGGGCCGACACCGGGATGACCGACGCCGAATGGATGAGCGGGCAGGAGGCCCGCGTGCTGGCGATCGCCGAGTCCGGCCGCTATCCCGCTTTTCTCGGCACGCTGGCCGAGATGGGCGGCGACTTCGACCTGAAGCTCGACCGGCTCTTCGAGTTCGGGCTGGCCCGGCTGCTCGACGGCCTCGCCGTGGAGATCGGCTGAGTGGAGATCGGCTAGCTGGAGATCTGGATGCGCAGGCGGCGGAAGCCGCGGCCCTTGCTCTCGATCTTGGCGACCTTGATGTGACCGATCTGCTTGGTGGAGGCCACGTGGGTGCCGCCGTCGGCCTGGGTGTCGAGGCCGACGATGTCGACGACCCGCACGTCCTGCACGGTCTCGGGCACCAGGTTGGTGGCCGTGCGGATGATGTCGGGGATGGCGAACGCCTCGGCGCGGGGCAGCACGCGCACGTCGATGCGCCGGTCGGCGACGATCTCGGCGTTGCAGGCGTCCTCGACGGCTTCCTTGAACCCCGGAGGCACCTCGGGCAGGTTGAAGTCCATCCGGGCGGTCAGCTCGTCCATGTTGCCGCCGGTGACGAGGCAGCCGTAGTCACGGAACACCACCCCGCACAACACGTGCAGCCCCGAGTGGGTGCGCATGAGGGCAGAGCGGCGCTCGTCGGCCACCGCCGCCCTGACCACCGTGCCGGCCGGCGGCACGGGGTCGCCCTCCGCCGGGATCAGGTGGAGGTCGCCGCCCTTGCGCACCCCGACGATGCGGGTCTCCACCCCTTGCCAGAGCAGAACGCCGTGATCCGCCGGCTGGCCGCCGCCACCCGGATAGAATGCCGACCTGCTCAGCACGATCCCCTCAGGCGACGACTCCAGCACCACGGCTTCGAAGTCGCGAAGATCCTGGTCTGACAGTTCGAGTCGTTGCGTCCGCCCGTGGAGGTCGTGGGTCATATCGGCAGCCTAGCCCTCAGAGGTGGTCATGCGCGGCCTGACGCATCGTTCCCGAGCCGTACGGGTCGTCGCGCTGGCGGGCCTCGGCACGGCGTTCCTGAGCGGGTGCAACGCCGGCGCGGAGGCCACCCCGCCGCTCGTGCCCGCCACGCCCGTCGTGCGGCCGGCCACGCCGGTCGTGATGTTCGTGGGTGACAGCTTCACCGTGGGGTCGGGTCCGGTGCCGCGATGGAAGACGTACGCGGCGGAGACCGCGCGCCTGCTGGGCTGGCAGCCGGTCATCGCGGGCGCGGGCGGCACGGGCTATCTCAGCAAGGGGCGGGTGGGGCGCTCGTTCCAGCGTTCGTTCGAGGTGGAGCTGTCGTGGCGGCCGGCCCCTGACGTGCTGGTCATCTCGGGCGGCCACAACGACCGGCGCTGGGGGCCGGCGCGCGTGGGGCGGGCCGCCGAGCGGCTGCTCGACGCCGTGCGCGGGCACTGGCCTGACACCAGGATCGTCATGGTCGGCCCCATCTGGCTGGACGTCCCGCCCGCGAAGGCGTACGCCGTGCGCGACGCCCTGGCGGAGGTGGCCAGGCGCGAGGATGTGGCCTTCCTCGACCCGATGGCCGCGCGCTGGCCGCCGGAGGCGGTGCTGCCCGACGGTGTGCATCCCACGGCCGCCGGGCACGAGCGCATCGCCGCCTGGCTGGCGGCCCAGCTGGCCTGACTACCAGGGGCCGTAGGGGCCGTTGCCGCCGCGCCCGCCGCCCATGCCCTTGACGGCCGGCTTCACGTCGACGATGTAGACGGTGGCCGCGATCACGGCCGCGATCGAGAAGATGCCGATGCCGATGCCGAGGAACTGCCTGTCACCGACGATCATGAAGGTGGTGAAGTAGCCCCACGCGCCTCCCGCGGAGAACAGCGTCGCCAGCACGAGGATCAGCAGCCAGAGGTTCTTCTTCAGTTTGCCCGCAGAGAGAAACGCGTTCGTCGGGACGCGCAGCGCGTGCACGAGCGCGTAGACCGACATGCCGAAGATGGCAGCGGCGAGCACCAGGAAGAGGAGGTTGAACACACCGTTGATCAGATTCATATTCGTTGGCTCCGCCTATACGCCGCGAGGAAATCGGCTTCAGCCTAATAGGCGCCCCCGGCGCGCGGGCACCCAGAAAGAGGAAAGGCCCGCCTCTCCATGGAGGCGGGCCTTTCGCTGGGTCAGGCCTTGGCCTTGGTGGTGCGGGTCTTCCTGGCCGGCCGGACGGGCTCGGCGACGGCCGGCTCGGCGGCCTCCGACACCTCTTCGAGCTCGAGTGCGGCCTCGCCGGACGCCTTGCTGACGACCTTGCGGCCACGCGTGGCGAAGTCGTCGTAGACCTCGGTGGCCTTGTGCGTCAGCTGGTCGGCGTAGCCGCGGGCCTTCTCGGGCAGCTCTCTGGCCAGGCCCTCGGCCCTGTCGGCGACCTCGCGGGCCCTGACGGGAAGCTCCTGGGTGAACGCGCGGGCCTTGACCGGGAGGTCCTGGGTGAACTCGGAGCGGCGCGACTGCAGCTTCTGCAGCTGCTCGGGCAGCTCGCGCAGCTTCTCGACGGCGTAGTCGCCGACACCCGCGACAGCGTAGAACGGCTTGGACTCGGTCAGCTTCTTGACCTCGGTGGCGAGCGTCATGGGTTAACCTTCCTTGGTTTCCTGGGTGACGTTGCCGTTGCCGGAGGGCGCCGCGTAGGGCTCAAGAGCGGCGAGAAACTCCTCGGGCAGCGGATCGTCGTCCGTTTCGGCGTCGCGCCGGGGGTGAGCATTCTGGGAGGTCTGCTCGTCCCCGGCGGGCGCCTCCTTGCGGAACGACTCGTAGATATCGATCAGCACTTGGCGTTGCCGTTCGGTGAGAAGCGGGTCGGCCCTGATCGCGGTGATCACATCGCTCGGCGGCTCGCGGTCCTCGATGAGGCCCGCCTGCACGTAGAGCGCCTGCGAGGAGATGCGCAGACCCTTGGCGATCTGGTTGAGAATCTCCGCGCTCGGCTTGCGCAACCCGCGCTCGATCTGGCTGAGATAGGGGTTGGAGACCCCCGCGGCCTCAGCCAGCTGGCGAAGCGAGATCTTCGCCTGCTGCCGCTGCTCGCGGATGTACTCGCCGATCGAGCCGACCTTGGGTAGTGCCATGCCTGCATTCTGCCTCGCGCTGCTTGCAATTGCAAACGCGGTGATTAACTCCAGCAAGCACTAGAGCTGGATGACCCACAGGAACGGCGTGGCGGTGAGCAAGCTCACAGAGAGCGCGATGAACCCGTAGCGGGCCGGCGCGGCCAGCTCGGGACCCGGCTTGATCAGGCGGTCGACCCTCGCCATGACGTGCTGGGCGTGCACGCCGAGCATGCCCTGGGGCGTCGGCATGGCTTCCGCCGTGCCGAACCGCAGCAGCGCCGTCGCCAGCCTGCGCGGCGAGCAGTAGCGGCGGGCCCGGTCGTCGGCGGCCATCTCGATGAGCAGCTCCACCTGCGACTGCGCGTCGGCCACCACCTTCGACCAGGGCAGCGCCCTGCGCAGCGCGGCGAACGGCAGCAGCACCAGGTCGTGCCGCTCGCGTACGTGCGCCGACTCGTGGGCCAGCACGGCCGCCAGCTCGCCCTCCGACAGCAGCTTGAGCGCGCCCTCGCTGACCACGACCTGCGAACGCAGCCCCGGCACGCAGTAGGCGGCGGCGCTCGGATGGTCGAGCACCCGCACGCCGGGCACACCCGGGTCGTCGCGGGAGATCAGCGCCAGCAGCATGCGATGGCGCCGGCGGGCCCGCAGCGCCTGCACGCCCGCCGTGATGAGCACCACCACCAGCACGGTCAGCGCGGTGAGGCCCGCGATCAGGGCGAGCACGTGCAGCGCGTCCCACGCCTGCGGCGGCGTCTCGCCCCGCCCGAACGCGATCAGCCCCTGCAGCACTCCCGTGCCGTAGGGCTGGACGGCGTAGGCGAGCATGGCGCCGGTCGTCGCCAGCCCCCACGCCACGCCGAGCGACTGCCAGACGATGACGGCCAGCCGTGGAGCCCGTGAGGTCCAGCGGGCCGTGGTGAAACGCCAGGAGCCGACCGCGCACGCCATGGCGAGCGCCGCCAGCACCGCTGCCGTGATCACTCTTCCTCCAGCTCCGTGAGGACTCTGCGCAGGATCTCCGCCTCCGTGCCCGACACAGCCTGGGCGAAACGGGTCAGGGCGGCCGATCGGTCACCCGTCATGTCCAATGCCTCCAGCATAAGCTCAGCGATGTACGCGTCGCGGCTTTCCGCCGGCTGATATCTCCACGCGCGGCCGTCACGGGTGCGCTCGAGGAAGCCCTTGCGGGTGAGCCGGTCGAGCACCGTCATCACCGTCGTGGGGGCGAGATCGCGGTCGGCGATGAGCCTGCCGACCTCGCGGGCGGTCAGCGCACTGCTCTGCGCCCAGAGGATGTCCATGATGCTGCGCTCAAGCTCGCCAAGACCCTTCACGCCCTTCAGACTAGCTCTACAACCTGTCGAGCTGGCATTCGGGGCCGCGCGATCCTCCTGCCTCCTGGCGACGGTACGTCAGCCGCGGGGGGCGTACATGATGACCGCCACGCCCAGCAGGCAGATCAGCACGCCGGCGACGTCCCAGCGGTCGGGCCTGAACCCGTCGACCACCATGCCCCAGCCCAGCGAGCCCGCCACGAACACCCCGCCGTAGGCGGCGAGGACCCTCCCGAAGTCCGCGTTCGGCTGCAGCGTGGCCACGAAGCCGTACAGGCCGAGCGCGACGATCCCGGCGCCGATCCAGACGGCGCCGCGCTGCTCGCGCACCCCCTGCCAGATCAGCCACGCGCCGCCGATCTCGGCGAGCGCGGCCAGCACGAACAGCAGCACGGACTTGACGAGGGTCATGCCCCACGAGGTTAGCCAGTCCGGCGGCCGCGGTTGGCGGCGGCCGCCCATCGCATGGCACCCTCGGAAGGGTGGAGATCACGCTGGTCCTCGGCGACATCACCGAGCAGGAGACCGACGCGGTGGTGAACGCCGCCAACTCCTCCCTCATGGGCGGCGGGGGCGTCGACGGCGCCATCCACCGGCGCGGCGGGCCGGAGATCCTGGACGAGTGCAGGCGGCTGCGCGCCTCCCGCTACGGCAAGGGCCTGCCGACCGGGCAGGCGGTCGCCACGACCGCGGGCCGGCTGCCCGCCCGGTGGGTGATCCACACGGTCGGGCCGGTCCACTCCCGGTCGCAGGACCGGTCCGGGCTGCTGGCCTCCTGCCACCGCGAGTCGCTGCGCGTGGCCGACTCGCTCGGGGCGCGCTCCGTGGCCTTCCCGGCGATCTCCACCGGCATCTACGGCTGGCCCGTCGACGACGCGGCGCGGATCGCCATGGAAGCCGTGCGGGAGGCCGAGACGTCCGTGGCGGATGTCCGGTTCGTGCTGTTCGACGACAGGGCCTACGCCGCGTTCGCGTCCCTGCTGTGAACCTCTAGCGGGGATCGACCGCCGACCACGGCAACGTCAGCTCGCCGAGCCGCCACCGTGCGGGCCCGCCGAGCGGCGGCCGCAGGGGCACCGGCCATGACCCGGCCAGGACGCGCACGGCGGCCAGCCACCGCTGCCGCCTCCCATGAGCCCCGTACGCGGCGCTCACCGCCCACGCGTGGTCGAAGTCCCGCAGGAACGCGTGGATCCGCTCACCCGGTACGTTGCGGTGGATGAGGGTCTTGGGCAGCCGGTCGGCCAGGTCGGACGGCTGCTCGAAGGCGTCGAACCGGGCGGAGAAGGTGATCGTCCCCGGCCCCTCCCTGGACACCCCGGCCCAGACCGCGCGCCGCCCGTTCTCCGACGACGTGCCCTCGACCAGGACGCCGCCCGGACCCAGCCCGTCGCGGAGCACGTCCCAGTAGCGCCAGGCCTCGGCCTCTTCGTACTGTCTGAGCACGTTGAACGCCCGCACCAGCGTCGGCGGGCGCGACACGGGCAGCTCGAAGCCGCCCAGCCGGAACGTCAGCCCCTCCCGCTCGTACGGCTTCGCCACCGCCACCCGCGCCGGGTCGATCTCGACGCCCACCACCTCGACCCGCGGCGCCACCTGTCGTAACCGCCTGAACAGCTCCAGCGTCGTGGTGTGGGAGGCGCCGTAACCGAGGTCGACCACCAGCGGCCGGCTCGCGGCCCGCAGCAGCCCGCCGTGCACGGCCGCGACCCAGCGGTCGGAGCGCCGCAGCCGGTTGTGCCCGGTCGTTCCCCTCGTGATCGCCCCGACCGGCCTGCGGGCGGGGGACCTGCCCATCAGCCGGCCGCCGCGCGGACGGCCTCAGCCACCGACGCGGTGGATCCTGTGCTGCGCCGCCTGGGCGCGGGGGCGGATGACCATGCGGTCGACGTTCACGTGGGCGGGGCGCGTCACGGTCCAGGCGATCGCGTCGGCCACGTCGTCGGAGGTCAGCGGGTCGGGCACGCCTTCGTACACGCGGGCCGCGGCCGCCTCGTCGCCGCGGAACCTGGTGACCGCGAACCCCTCGCTGCGCACCATGCCCGGCGCGATCTCGACGATCCGCACCGGCTGCCCGACCAGTTCGAGGCGGAGCGTCTCGACCATCGACGTCTGCGCGTGCTTGGCCGCGCAGTAGCCGCCCCCGCCTTCGTACGACACCAGGCCCGCCGTCGAGGTGAGCATGACCAGCACGCCGTCCCCCGACTCGATCAGCCGGGGCAGCAGCGCCTGGGTCATGCGCAGGGAACCGAGCACGTTCGTGTCGTACATCCGCTGCCAGTCGTCCAGCCGGGCACCGGACACCGGTTCGAGGCCGAGCGCGCCGCCGGCGTTGTTGACCAGCACGTCGCAGCGGTCGAGCGCGCCCGCCAGCGCGTCGACCGACTCCTGGGAGGTCACGTCGAGCGTCACCGGCGTGATCGAGGGGACCTCGGCGGCCAGCTTGTCCAGGCGGTCGCGGCGCCTCGCGCCCGCCACCACGTCGTAGCCCTCGCCGGCGAGCCGGCGGGCGGTCGCCTCCCCGATCCCGCTGCTGGCGCCCGTCACCACGGCTGTTCTGCGCATGCCCCTCATCCTGCCAGTCCCGCTGGTCCGCGTCGGCGGGCAGGTCTGCCGGAGTTGTACCCCGACTGTGACTAAGTGTCGGGAATGTCGCAAAAATCTGGTGGGTTGTCATTTGTTCGGAGGTGGTGTCGAGTGAGGCGACGACGGGTCCACCGGGTCGCGACCATCAGCATGCACACGTCGCCGCTGGACCAGCCCGGCACGGGCGACGCCGGCGGGATGAACGTGTACATCGTTGAATCCGCCAAACGGCTGGCCCAGGCCGGTGTTGAGGTGGAGATCTTCACCCGCGCCACCGCCCGCGACCTGCCGCCCGTGGCCGAGCTCGCCCCCGGCGTCCTCGTACGGCACCTCACCGCGGGCCCGTACGAGGAGATGGACAGGAGCGACCTGCCCGGCCAGCTCTGCGCGTTCCTGTCGGAGGTCCTGCGCACCGAGGCCATGTACGACCCCGGCCGCTACGACGTCATCCACTCCCACTACTGGCTGTCCGGCCAGGTCGGCTGGCTGGCCAAGGAACGCTGGGGCGTGCCCCTCGTGCACACCATGCACACCATGGCCAAGGTCAAGAACCTGCTGCTCGCCCAGGGCGACAAGCCGGAACCCCAGGCCAGGGTGGTGGGCGAGGAACAGGTCGTGGAGATCGCCGACCGCCTGGTGGCCAACACCGCCGACGAGGCGCGCGAGCTCATGGACCTGTACGGCGCCGCCGAGCAGCGCGTCGCCGTCGTGAACCCCGGCGTCAACCTCGCCGTCTTCCGCCCCGCCTCGCAGGGCGCCGCCCGCCGCCGGCTGGGGCTGCCGCAGGACGCGCACGTGCTGCTGTTCGTCGGCAGGATCCAGCCGCTCAAGGCGCCCGACGTCCTGCTGCGCGCGGCCTCCAGGATGCTCATCGACGACCCGTCGCTGCGTGACCGGCTGGTGGTCGCCTGCGTGGGCGGCCCGTCCGGCAACGGCCTGGCCCGTCCGTCGGTCCTCGCCGAGCTGGCGGCCGAGCTGGGCATCGCCGACGTCGTACGCCTGGTGCCGCCGGTCGCGCAGGAGGAGCTGGCCGACTGGTACCGGGCCGCGTCCGTGACGGTGGTGCCCTCCTACAGCGAGTCGTTCGGCCTCGTCGCCCTGGAGTCCCAGGCCTGCGGCACCCCCGTGGCCGCCGCCGCCGTGGGAGGGCTGCGTACCGCCGTGCGCCACGACGTCTCCGGCGTGCTCGTGAACGGCCATGACCCGGCCGTCTGGGCGGGAGCGCTGCGCCGCTTCGTCACCGCGCCGCGCCGCCGCGACGAGCTCTCGCGGGGCGCCCGCGCCCACGCCGCCGCCTTCGGCTGGCAGGCCACCGCCGCACGGCTCATGGAGGTGTACGCGGCCGCCGTGGCGAATCTGCACAAGACGCCCGTGGCCGTGAACCTCTAGCACCCGTACATTGTTCTGGCCCGCCTATGCTGGGCTGCATGCGCGATGTCGTCGAAGCCGCGCTCAAGGCCGCGGACGTCACCTACGACGAGCCGCGACCAGGGGCGTTCCTGGTCAGACTGCCCGGGCAGCACAAGCTCGCCACCATGACCTGGCTGATCGTCGGGGAGACGGTCCTGCACGTCGAGGCGTTCTTCTGCCGCAGGCCCGACGAGAACCACGCCGAGTTCTACCGCTGGCTGCTCGGCAAGAACGGCACGATGTACGGCGTGCACTTCTCCCTCGACCCCGTCGGCGACGTCCACCTCGTCGGCCGCGTCCCCCTGGCCGCCGTCGACGAGGACGAGATCGACCGGCTGCTGGGCTGCGTGCTGACCTACGCGGACGACTGGTTCGACCGGGCGCTCGAGCTGGGCTTCGCCTCGTCGATCCGGCGCGAGTGGGAGTGGCGGGCCAAGCGCGGCGAGTCGCTGGCCAACCTGCAGGCCTTCGCCCGCTTCGCCGACCCGGCCAGGTCGGAGCGCCCCTAGGATTGGGCGTATGGCGACTTTGGTGCTGCTACGGCACGGCGAGAGCGACTGGAACGCGAAGGGCCTGTTCACCGGCTGGGTGGACGTGAGCCTGTCGGCCAAGGGCGAAGACGAGGCACGCCGGGGCGGCAAGCTCCTCCAGGAAGCCGGGCTCCGCCCGGACGTCGTCCACACCAGCCTGCTGACCAGGGCCATCCAGACGGCCCAGCTGGCGCTGGGGGCGGCCGACCTGCTCTGGCTCCCGGTCAAGCGCAGCTGGCGGCTGAACGAACGCCACTACGGCGCCCTGCAGGGCAAGAACAAGGCGCAGACCAGGGAGGAGTTCGGCGAGGAGCAGTTCATGCTCTGGCGCCGCTCCTACGACACCCCCCCGCCGCCGATCGCCGACGACGACGAGTTCTCCCAGGCCGGCGACCCGCGCTACGCCCTGCTCCCCTCGGAGCTCATGCCCCGCACCGAGTGCCTGAAGGACGTCGTCGAGCGCATGCTCCCCTACTGGTACGACGAGATCGTCCCCGACCTCGCCGCCGGCCGCACGGTCCTGGTGGCGGCCCACGGCAACTCCCTGCGGGCCCTGGTCAAGCATCTCGACGGCGTCAGCGACGAGGAGATCGCCGGCCTCAACATCCCGACGGGCATCCCGCTGGTCTACGACCTCGACGCCGACTACAACCCGGCGGTGCGGGGCGGCCGCTACCTCGACCCCGAGGCGGCCAAGGCGGCCATCGAAGCCGTCGCCAACCAGGGCCGCTGACCTCTCCCGGCCGAGGGCGGCGGCGCTCCTGCGACGCCGCCCGGGGCGGCTAACCCGGGCGCGACCCCGTAACGAGATAGACGACATCCCCGGCCACGCGGACGGCGTGGTCCGCGTAGCGCTCGTAATAGCGCCCGATCAGCGTGATGTCGATCGCCGGCTCGACCCCGTGCGGCCAGTCCTTGGCCAGGATGTTCCTGAACAACCGCCGGTGCAGCCGGTCCATCGCGTCGTCGTCCTGCTCCAGCTCCAGCGCCGACTCCACGTCCCTGGACGCCACGCAGCTGCCGGCCTTGGTGACGAGGTTCTCCGCGATCTGCCCCATCTCCACGATCGTCGAGCGGGTCTCCGCGGGGATCGCCGAGTCGGGGTGGCGCAGGCGGGCGACCTTGGCGACGTGGACGGCGAGGTCGCCCATCCGCTCCAGGTCGGTGCCCATGCGCAGCGCCGTGATGACCATCCGCAGGTCCATCGCGACCGGCTGCTGCCTGGCCATCAGCTCGAAGATCGACGCCTCGATGTCGGCGAACGTCGCGTTCACTTCCTCGTCGCGGGAGATCACGCTCTCGGCGAGTGCGAGGTCGGCGTCGAGCAGCGCCGTGGTGGCGCGGGAGATGGCCGAGCGGACGAGCCTGGTCATCTCGACCAGCTTGTCGGTCAGCGAATCAAGTTCTTCGTGGTACGCGTCGCGCATGCCGTCACCGTACGGGGCCGACGATGAACGAACTCCAACGCTCAGATGAACTTTCCAGGAAAGGCATGTTCATCCCCTGATGAGGGGGTCTGTCCTGCAGAAAAGGCGACCTACCATCGGAGACATGAGTGAGATGGCCATGAGCTTCGCGGCCCTGGCCGGGTTCGTCGTGGGCGCCCTGGCGGTCCTGTTCTACCGCAACCAGATCGAGGCCCCGAGCCGCACGGCCGCGAACGACGGCGTGGAGACGGGTGCGGCGCTGCCGCAGGGGGTGGCCTCCGTGCTCGCCGTCCTGCCGTCCTCCGCCGTGGTGCTCGACGCGCACGACCGCGTGCTGCGCGCCAGCTCGGCGGCGCGGGCGTTCGGGCTGGTCAAGGGCGAGCGGCTGATGGCCGCCGAGCTGCTCGCGCTGGCCAGGCAGGTCCGCCGCGACGGCGAGATCCGCGAGAGCGAGATCGACGTCGCGGGGCACAAGTTCGGCCAGGAGACCACGAGCTTCGCCGTCCGCGTGGCGCCGCTCGGCTCCCACGGCCAGGTGCTGGTGCTGGCCGAGGACCAGACGGAGCGGCGCAGGGTGGAGGCCGTGCGCCGCGACTTCGTCGCCAACGTCAGCCACGAGCTGAAGACCCCGGTGGGAGCGCTGAGCCTGCTCGCCGAGACCATCCAGGACGCGGCCGAAGACCCCGAGGCGGTCACCCGCTTCGCCGGGCGCATGCAGCTGGAGGCCGCCCGGCTCAACTACCTCGTCCAGGACCTGATCACGCTCAGCCGGATCCAGGGCGCCGAACCCATCCCCACCCCCGGCCAGGTCTCGATCGACGAGGCCGTCAACGACGCCGTCGACCACTGCAACACCAGGGCCGCGGCCAAGGACATCGCGCTCGTCACCGGCGGCACCTCGGGCCTGCGCATCTGGGGCGACGACGACCTGCTCGTCACCGCACTGCGCAACCTGATCGACAACGCCGTCGGCTACAGTCCCGAGCACACGAGGGTCGTCGTCAGCGTGCGGCCCGCGGGCGACTCCGTCGAGATCAGCGTGAGCGACCAGGGCATCGGCATCCCGGAGGAGGCCCTGGAGCGCATCTTCGAGCGGTTCTTCCGCGTCGACGCGGCCAGATCGCGCGCGACCGGCGGCACCGGCCTCGGCCTCGCCATCGTCAAACACGTCGCCGCCGCGCACGCGGGCGAGGTGACCGTCTGGAGCAAGGAAGGGTCCGGCTCCACCTTCACGCTCCGCCTGCCCGCCTTCGGCGGCACGGCGGTGGCAGTACCACCCTCGATTCCCCTGGAGGCCGCCAAATGACTCGAGTGCTTGTCGTGGAGGACGAGGAGTCCTTCTCCGACGCCCTGTCCTACATGCTCCGCAAGGAGGGCTTCGAGGTGTCGGTCGCGGCGACCGGGCCCGAGGCGCTCGACACCTTCGACCGCAACGGCGCCGACCTGGTGCTGCTCGACCTGATGCTGCCCGGCCTGCCCGGCACGGAGGTGTGCCGCTCGCTCCGCCAGCGCTCCAAGGTGCCGGTGATCATGCTGACCGCCAAGGACAGCGAGATCGACAAGGTCGTCGGCCTCGAACTGGGCGCCGACGACTACGTCACCAAGCCGTTCTCCTCCCGCGAGCTCGTGGCCCGCATCCGCGCGGTCCTGCGCCGCCAGGGAGACGTCATCGAGGAGCTGGAGACGGCCGTGCTGGCCGTCGGACCCGTACGCATGGACGTCGACCGCCACGTCGTCGCCGTGCGCGGTGAGCAGGTGCAGCTGCCGCTGAAGGAGTTCGAGCTGCTGGAGGTGCTGCTGCGCAACGCGGGGCGCGTCCTGACCAGGGGCCAGCTCATCGACCGGGTCTGGGGCGCCGACTACGTGGGCGACACCAAGACCCTCGACGTCCACGTCAAGCGCCTGCGCGCCAAGATCGAATCCGACCCGTCCAACCCGCGCTGCATCCTGACCGTGCGCGGCCTTGGCTACAAGTTCGACGCCGTCGAAAGCTGAAAACCCCTGTTCCGGTACGTCTCGCGTACCGGAACAGGGGTTTTCGCGTGTCTAGTGCCCCTCCTCCGCGGTCGCGGAGGGCGTCGGGGTGGGCGTGGGCGCGGGGGTGGCGTTGGGAGCCGGCGGGTAGTCCTGGAACTCGCGGCTGCGCGTGACCACAGGCACGTTCATGGACACGACGCCGGCCTTGGCGAACTGGAGGTCCAGCTTGATGCTCTCGCCGCCTCTGAGGCTCTTGGGGATCGACTCGAGCATGATCTGCGGGGTGGGCTTGCCGGTGTTGACGAGTTGGCCGACGGGAAGCTGGATCGGGGCCGTGACCTTGGCCTCGCCCATGCCCCCTGCGGAGACCTTCTCCAGGGTGTCAGGTGCGTCCGACTTGTTGAGGATGTTGAGGTAGACGGGGGCGGAGCCGCGCCAGGCGAGCTGCGCCCCGGGGTCGGGGCCGAGGATGAACGCCTGCGGGATGTGAATGCCGCGCATGCCGTATGCACCCTTTTCGATCAACACTTGCGCCTCGTTGGGGGCGTACGGCTGGTTGGTGGTGGCGTCGAATCCTGCCCCGCAGCCCGCGAGCACGGGGGCTGCCAAGAACGCGGCGGCTACGACAATCCAGCGACTGCTGGTCACGGGCGGGTTCTCCTTGGTCTTGCGCATGCGTGTGTGAGGCTCACCCGCATGTCTCGCGCATGCGCATGAGCCGCGCCCACCTTATCGACCTGAATGCATGGTCATATCCGCACCCCCGCAGGTCATTCGCTATGTCCGCAAATGAGATTCATACAGTTGAGCACTTGTCAAGCCCCAATATGCGGCTTTGACCTGCAGTTATGAGGATTTCACTGTTCCGGGAGGCTGTGGATGCGTGGTACCCTGGAGTACAGCGGAAGGGGTACTTGTCACATGACTTTCCAGGTCGGCGACACTGTCGTCTACCCCCACCATGGGGCTGCTCGGATCGAAGCAATCACGACGCGATCCATCAAGGGTGAGGAAAAGACCTACCTGGTGCTCAAGGTCGACAAGGGCGACCTTACCGTCCAGGTGCCAGCAGAAAACGCAGAACTCGTCGGCGTGCGCGATGTTGTCGGCCAGGAAGGCCTTGAGCGAGTTTTCGACGTCCTTCGGATGCCGCACACCGAAGAGCCGACCAACTGGTCTCGTCGCTACAAGGCCAATCTCGAGAAGCTCGCCTCCGGCGATGTGAACAAGGTCGCCGAGGTGGTTCGGGACCTGTGGCGGAGAGACCGCGAGCGCGGGCTGTCCGCGGGCGAGAAGCGCATGCTCGCCAAGGCGCGCCAGATCCTGGTCAGCGAGTTGGCCCTGGCCGAGAAGACCAATGAGGACAAGGCTGAGGCCCTTCTCGACGAGGTTCTCAACTCCTGATTACGAATCTTCCACGGGTGGGCGTCGGAGTCGACGTCCACCCGTTCGCTTCCGGGCGCGAGCTCAACCTCGCCGGCCTGCACTGGCCGGGCGAGACCGGGCTCGACGGCCACTCCGACGGTGACGCCGCCGCACACGCGGCCTGCGACGCGCTGCTGTCCGCCGCCGGTCTCGGCGATCTGGGCCGGCTGTTCGGCACGTCCGACCCGCGATGGGCCGGAGCGTCGGGCGCCGCGCTGCTCGAGGAGACCGCGCGGCAGGTGCGCGCCGCCGGCTACGAGATCGGCAACGTCGCCATCCAGGTGATCGGCAACCGGCCGAAGCTCGCGCCGCGCCGCGCCGAGGCCGAGAAGGCGCTCGGCGCCGCGGTCGGCGCGCCGGTGAGCGTGAGCGCCACCACCACTGACGGGCTTGGGCTGACCGGCCGCGGCGAGGGCATCGCCGCGTTCGCCACCGCGCTGGTGGTCAACCTTTCCTGAACGCCGGGCGTCTTACGCAGGGACGCGTGAGGGTGTCCCGGCGGGTCGTCGCCAAGCCCGCCGAAGTCCGAAGGCGGCGGTTCGTCACTGGCGCGGTACGGACCGCCGCCTTCCTTTTTTGGGTAGTTTGCCTGTTCAACGGGTAGGTCTGTCCGGAGACATGTGAACGTCTCGGGGGGAGCTACACATGATCGGCGCGATAGTTTCGGCAGTAGTCATCGGCGCCATAATCGGGGCGCTCGGCAGGCTGCTGGTGCCCGGCAAGCAGAAGATGTCCATCGGCCTGACTCTCATCGTCGGCATCGTGGCCGCCCTGATCGGCACGCTGATCGCGCAGGCGTTCGGCTGGGCCGACACGAAGGGCATCGACTGGATCGAGCACATCCTCCAGCTCGTGCTGGCGGTCGTGGGCGTGCTCCTCGTGACGCGCATGGGGATCGGGCGCTCCGGCCGTACCGGAAGAACCTAGGCCTGACCTGCTCGTTCGTCATATCTGCGCATAATCGCGGTAGATCGGGTAGCGAGCACCCCGTGGGAGTGAACCGATCACCCTCACGGGGAGGTTTGTGTCATGACAATCCAGTCCATCCTCGGCGCCATCCTGATCGGTGCCGTGATTGGCGCAATCGGCCGCCTGCTGCTTCCCGGCAGGCAGGCCATCGGCTGGATCCTCACCATCGTCGTCGGCATCGTGGCGGCTCTCCTGGGCACGCTGCTCGCGCAGGTGCTCGGCGTGGAGACGACATCTGGCATCGACTGGATCGAACTGGTGATGCAGGTCGTGCTCGCGGTCGTCGGCGTCGGCCTCGTCGCGGGGCTGCGCCGCGGCTCGAAGGTCTAGGCTCGCGGCGCTGCGCCGCGGCTCGAAGATTCCAGGCGGATTCGGGTAGGCCCGCCCGGGAAGGCTCCCGGGCGGGCCTTTCCTGGTGTCAGTCCTCCGGCGGGCGCGGGGTGCTGCGCAGCCGCTCCGAGGGCGCCGGGGTCTCGTCGTGGACCACGGGGTGCGGGGCGGTGTCCTCGTCCTCCCGCCCGGCCTCGTGGCGGTCGGCGGCCTCGGGACCATGGGCGGGGTCGGGCCCGTCGTCGGCGACGACGGGATGCGGCTGCGTGTCGGCGTCCTTGTCGTCGTCGGAGCGCGGGTGGACGAGGACGTCCCCCGGCTTGACCCGATCGCCCCACCGCACGGGCCGAGTCGGCGGCTCAGGCTCCCGCACGGGCTCCTGTTCCGGCTCCCGCCGGGGCTCCGGCTCCGGGCTGGGCTCCGACTGCCGGCTGGGCTCTGGATCCGGCTGGCCGTCCGGCTCGGACTGTGGTTGCGGCTGCGGATCTAAGTCCACGGGGCGGAGCTCGGGCGCTCTTCTCTCTTCCTCCTCCTGCACGGGCCACTCGGACACCTGCGCCGAGACCGGCGAAGGGGCGGGCTCATCATGCGAAGCCGTCCTCGGGGCGGGCTCGGCGCGCGTCTCGGGGGCCGGCGCGGGCTCGGAGAGAGACGGCCTCTCGGGGGCGGCCGTGGGACCCGCGACCGGCGACGGCGCGGTCGTCTCCGTGTCCGGCGACAGTCGGCCGAACGGCACGATGTCCTGCTCCGCGGCAGGCTCGGTGTCGGCGCCGCCCGCTGATTCGCGGCGGGCGTGCACGTGCTTGATCAGCAGCAGCCAGAGCCACAGGGCCAGCGCCAGCATGACCCAGGGCGCGAGGGCCACGCCGATGGCCGTCTGCCGCACGTCGAACCCGAACCGCACCGCCGTCGCCACGTTCACCGCCGCGGCCGCCACGATGAGCAGGACCAGCACGAACGCCGCCTGCACGCGTACGAGCAGCTTGGCGGAGCGCAGCAGCAGCACGCTGATCAGCGCGACCGCCAGGAGCGCGTCGAAGGCCGCGGGATAGAGGTAGGCGAGGTCGGTGGCGGCCTCGCCGGTGACGGCCAGCGCGCGCAGGTCGTCGAAGGAGAGCGCGCACGCGGCACCCGTGAGGGCGGCGACGGCGAGTCCGGCAAGGGCGATGCCCAGGCGGCGGAGCGCAGAAGGGGGAGTCACGTCCATGGCGGTTGTGAGCCTACAGAAGAATGGAGGGCCAGACCGATCTAGGAGGACACATGGCCGTGCTGTCAGAAGATGCCCGCAAGCTCCTGGAAGCGCCGAATTTCGCCACTATCACCTCTGTCAATCCGGACGGCGGCCCTCATTCGAGCGTGGTCTGGATCCGTACGGACGGCGACGACGTGATCTTCTCGACCGTGAAGGGGCGCGTGAAGCCGCGCAACTTCGAGCGCGACCCGAGGGCGAGCCTGCTGGTCATCGATCCGGACGACCCCTACCGCTACGTCGAGGTGCGCGGGCGGGTGTCCATGACGTCCGACCCGGAGGGCGCGCTCATCGAGGAGCTGTCGCAGAAGTACCGGGGGCAGCCCTGGGAGGACAAACCGGGCACCGAGCGACTCATCGTGAGGATCTCTCCGGACAAGGTCACGTTGCGCGGCTGATTTAACGGTCAGGAGGCGGCTCTGAGGCGTTAGCCTTTCATTTGTGAGCCTGCACATCTACGACACCAGCACACGCGCCATCCGCGAATTCGTTCCGGTCGAAGCCGGTCGGGCGTCGATTTACCTGTGTGGGGCTACCGTGCAGGCTCCTCCGCATATCGGGCATATCCGCTCGGGCGTGAACTTCGACGTGCTCCGCCGCTGGCTTGCCCGTTCCGGATATGACGTGACGTTCTGCCGCAACGTCACCGACATCGACGACAAGATCATCAGGGTGTCGGCCGAGGAGGGCGTGCCCTGGTTCGTCGTGGCCGAGCGCAACCAGCGCGCCTTCACCTGGGCGTACGACACCCTGGGCTGCCTCCCGCCGACCGTCGAGCCCCGCGCCACCGGGCACGTCCCCGAGATGATCACGCTCATGCAGCGGCTGATCGAGCGCGGCCACGCCTACGCCTCCGAGGGCGACGTCTACTTCGACGTGCAGTCCTATGCCGACCGCTACGGCTCCCTCTCCAACCAGAAGGTGGAGAACATGCGGCCCGCGGCCGACACCGACGACGAGTCCTGCAAGCGCGATCCCCGCGACTTCGCCCTGTGGAAGGGCGAGAAGCCCGGCGAGCCGACCTGGCCGACCCCATGGGGGCCGGGCCGGCCCGGCTGGCACCTTGAGTGCTCGGCCATGGCGACGAAATACCTCGGGCCGGCGTTCGACATCCACGGGGGCGGGATCGACCTGATCTTCCCGCACCACGAGAACGAGATCGCCCAGTCGCAGGCGGCGGGTGACGGGTTCGCCCGCTACTGGATGCACAACGGCATGCTCAAGATCGGCGCGGAGAAGATGAGCAAGTCGCTCGGCAACTCCCTGCTGATCCCCGAGATGGTGCAGAAGGTGCGGCCCGTGGAGCTGCGCTACTACCTGGCGGCCCCGCACTACCGATCCTCGATCGACTACTCCGAGGAGGCGCTGCAGGAGGCCGCCGCGGCCTACCAGCGCATCGAGGGCTTCGTCACGCGCGCCGCCGAGGTCATCCACGACGTCGACGCCCACGCGCCGCTGCCGCAGGCGTTCGCCGACGCGCTCGACGACGACCTGGGCACCCCGCAGGCGCTCGCGGTCGTGCACGAGGTGGTGCGCGAGGGCAACGTGGCGCTGTCGCGGGGCGACAAGGAAGCCGTGGCCCGGCTGCTCGCCGAGACCCAGAACATGCTCGACGTGCTCGGCCTCGACCCGCGCTCGCCGCAGTGGCGAGACACCGGGTCCGACCTGTCGCCGGTGGTCGACGCGCTCGTGGCGGTGGCGCTGGAGCAGCGCCGTGCGGCGCGGGAGCGTAAGGACTACGCGGCCGCCGACGCGATCAGAGACCAGCTGAGCGCCGCCGGCATCACGGTGGAGGACACCCCGCACGGGCCGCGCTGGGAGCTGAGCCGCTAGAGGGGGCGGGCGCCCTGGTTGCCCGCCTCTTCACGGTGAACGAGTTGCCCCGCTCCCCGAGTACCCTTGATGCCATGGCAGCAGGCGGCAGGGGCTCGGGCAGGCCCGCGAAGAAGAAGGGCCCGTCCAAAGGCACCGGAGGGCAGGGCCGCCGGTCGCTAGAGGGCAGGGGCGCGACCCCACCCGCGGAGATGCGGCACTGGTACAAAGACAAGGCCCGTGCCGAGCGCGTCGCCCGCGAAGAGCGCGGCGGCAGCCGCCGCGCCGCTCCCACCAGGTCCAGGCGTTCGGAAGACGCACCCGAATACATCGGCGGGCGCAATCCGGTGCTCGAAGCCCTGCAGGCCGACGTGCCCGCCAACGCCCTCTACGTGGCCCAGCGCATCGACAACGACGACCGCGTACGCGACTCCATCAAGATCGCGGCAGAGCGCGGCATCGCCCTGCTCGAAGTCACCCGCGACAAGCTCGACCGCCTGACGGAAGGCGCCGTCCACCAGGGCATCGCGCTCCAGATCCCCGCCTACGACTACGCGCACCCGTCAGAGCTGGTGGACCTCGCCCACGACGCCGGCGACCCCCCGCTGATCGTCGCCCTCGACTCGGTCACCGACCCGCGCAACCTCGGCGCCATCGCCCGCTCCGCCACCGCCTTCGGCGCCCACGGCCTGCTCATCCCTTCACGCCGTTCGGCCGGCGTCACGGGAGGCGCCTGGAAGACGTCCGCGGGAACACTCGCCACCCTGCGCGTCGCCCGTGCCGCCAACCTGACGGCCGCCCTGCGCGACTACCGCGACGCGGGCCTGTTCGTGGTCGGCCTCGACGGGGCCGGCGAGACCGACATCGGCGAGGCCCAACTGCTGACCGAGCCGCTCGTGGTGGTCGTGGGCTCCGAGGGCAAGGGGCTCTCACGGCTGGTGCGCGAGCAGTGCGACGTGGTGACCCGCATCCCGATGCACGCATCTGCCGAGTCACTCAACGCGGGGGTGGCGGCTGGCGTGGCACTGTACGAAGTCGCTCGTCACAGGCGTCGCTAGCGTCTACACTGATAGGCCGCGCCGACGTAGCTCAATCGGCAGAGCATCTGTCTTGTAAACAGAAGGTCAGGGGTTCGATTCCCCTCGTCGGCTCTGCAGCAGGAAGCCCCTGAATTGGCGTTATGCCGTCAGGGGCTTTCTGTTTGTCCGGACAATGTGAGATCTTGCTAACATCCTCGCACCGCCGGGTCAATCGGCCCGTATCTGGTTGGCGTCCTCGTGCGGGCATGATTGCGACGAACAGATCGTGAACACGACAAGAGCCAACGTGAGTCCGATAGACGGATCGGCAAGGCGAACGCAGTTGATCAGCTCTACGTCCGTCTCTTGCAGTCGCTTTCTGACCTTGGCCAGCACCGGGCTAAATTGGTCGGATGGGGACCTATGAGGATCTACCGGCGGAGCTGGTGACCGAGCGGCTGCGGTTGCGGCGGTGGGTGCCGTCGGATGCCGAGGAGTACCGCGGGTTATGGCTTGAGCGGGATGCGCGAGTGCCGCCGGCGCGGCGGATCGATGCCGAGGGACGCCCGACGGTCGAGGACATCCGCGGCTGGCTCCGCAACAATCCGCTGGCGGCGGATCCGGGGCTCGGGTTGCTGCCGATCGAGCTGCGAGACACCGGTGAGTTCATTGGCTACTGCGGATTGACCGTCGGTCAGGGATCTCTCGACGAACCTGAGATCGCGTACGAGCTGGCACAACGAGCTCACGGTCATGGTTACGCGACAGAAGCCGCCCGTGCGGTCATGGAAGCCGCGGCTCGAACAGGACGTCGCCGGCTCTGGGCGACCGTGTGGGAGTGGAACGTACCCTCGTTCCGCGTCCTCGAGAAGCTCGGGTTCCACCGAAGCGACCGCATCACCGAGGACGCCGAACGCGGCAACACGATCTGGATGACGCGCGTACTCGGCTCGGAGTAGGGGGGCCTGCACGGACGCGGCTACCGTCCCGATGAGGAAAGGAAGACTGTGCGACGCCGATCGGCAGGACGCCACCGACGCGTCTCGTACTCTGGCGGCCGGTCGAGTAGTTCGCCAAGGCGTGTGAACACGGGATCTCATGAGTGGGTGCCATGACCGAGTACTATCGGGCCGCGGATCGGGGTGCCGCGTTAGCGGATCCGGAGCGGCCGCGGGTTATCGACAAGCCCGGGGTCGTGCCCGCGTTCGACGCCGTAGATGCGGGAAAGATTGACCCGGAGAACGAGTTGTGCCAATTGGTTGCCCTCGTTCTCGGCGAGCCGTACTCGGTCGATCTCCTCGGCCTCACCTATCTGTATCCGCCGCCCGAAGGAGCACCGCAGAGCCTGGAGGAGGCGGAGGCTTTCCCGGAAGGGTCGCCTTACCTTGAAGGACCCGGCATCGCGGAGTTCGCGGTGCGTGTTCGTGACGCTTTGGCCGACGTCGAGAACGACCGTCTACAGGTGCTGGCGGCTCGCTGGTCGGAGATCGAAGACTTCGAGATCTACAGTGATACGGGTCCGCATGACTTGTTGCCCCTGATTGAGGAGTTCGTGGGACTTGCGCGACGGGCGAAGGAGCATGATCAGCAGCTCTACTGCTGGATGGGCGGCTGGTAGGGCAGCGCCTGTCATGACCAACCCTTCTGCGGCTGCTCAGTGATCGGTGCCGGCTGGTCGTGTACCAGCTCAAAGGCGTGACCGGGCGCCAGAGTTAGGATCGCGCGGTGAACATGACACCTGATCTTTCTGGTGTGCCTCGCCGGCGTGCTCTCATCAGTGAGGGCGGGAGGAGGGTGCCGTTTCGGCGCTGCTTCTGGATGGTCTCTGTGGTTGTCAGCCCGTACGCGTGCCGCACGAACCACCGGTGTCCGTCCGCGGCCTGAGCGGGTGGCTTCGTCGGAGGGCGTGGGCTATCTCCTCGACGAGGGCGGGCTTTCGGGGCAGGGCGCCGTTTGCCGCGTTCTCCCGGAAGGCATCCAGTGCGAGGGCGGCGAAGCGGCGGGCGGCGACCGTCCGGGTGGCGGGGCGGGTCGATGACAGCCCGCGGCCGGCCAGCAGGATGAGCACGAGATCGTCGGTGGCGAAGTCGTGCCGCAGTCGCCCGGCCCGCTTGGCCCGGGAGGCGAGGGTTCGGAGCCGGCGGAGAAGTGCTGTGCGGTGTTCCGCGAACACGGATGCCTGAGGGTTGGCCGACATGAAGGCGTCGACGAACCCCCTGTTCTGCACGTTGAGCACGCTCAGGCCTTCGACGACGGACGAGAAGCCGCGCCAGGGGTCTGGGTCGGCGCAACCGTCCTCGACGATCTGGCGGCATGCACGCAGTTCGTCCGCGAACGCGTCGTCGATGAGGGCCTGCTTGGTCGGGAACCGTCGGTAGAGGGTTGCGGGACCCACTTCGGCGCAGCGCGCTATCTCTCGCATCGGGACCTCCAGGCCGCGCTCGGAGAACAGGGTGCGGGCGGTGTCCAGGATCCTGTCGCGGTTCTCCTGCGCATCCGCGCGAAGGTTGTGAGTCACTTCTTCCGTCATCGTTCTCACTTCCGCTAAGTGGACGCATGCGTCCACTACGGTCCGGATCGTAGCTGAACACAGGGAGACGTTGATGCGTGCGGTAGTGATTGAGCGGTTCGGTGAGCCGTCCGGGATGGCGGTACGTGAGGTCGCTGATCCGGTTCCGGCCGTCGGCCAGGTCCTGGTCCGGTCTGAGGCGATCGGGGTCGGCGGGGTCGATGCCGTGATCCGGCGCGGAACCCTCGGCGGCTATGGGTTCGCCGAAGGACTGATTCCGGGCAGCGAGGTGGCCGGGGTGGTCACCGCGGTCGGGGACGGCATCGATCCGTCATGGCTCGGGCGGCGCGTGTGGGCGTTCACGGGGACGAGCGGAGGCTACGCCGAACTGGCCACGGCTCACATCGACGCTGTCACCGCCCTCCCCGACGGGCTCTCGCCGGTCGACGCCGTAACGCTCGGCAGCGCGGGCCCCGTCGCGCACTTCGCGCTTGCGCACGCACGTTTCACCGCCGGTGAGTCGGTGCTCGTACGCGGTGCGGGGGGCAGCATCGGCATCGCGACGGTGGAACTCGCCGCCCGCGGTGGTGCGAGCGGCGTCGCGGTCACCACCTCCTCTCCAGAACGCGGGGAACGGCTCCGGGAACTGGGCGCGACGCTTGTGCTCGACCGTGCGGGGCACGGTGGCGACGACGGACCAGGCGCATACGACGTGATCATCGACATCGTCGGCGGGAACGACCTGCCGGCGTTCATCGACCGGCTCGCGCCGAACGGCCGCATGGTCCTCGTGGGCGTCGTCGCGGGCATGCCGCCGGCGGACTTCGGGACGCACCTCATGCGGTCCTTCCAGCAGTCACGCTCGTTCGCGACGTTCAGCCTGGATACCGTTCCTGTCGCCGTGCGCAACGCCGTTCGTTCCGAGCAATTCGACGCCGCCGCGGAGAGGCGCCTGCACCCTGTCGTACACGAGGTGCTGAAGCTCGATCAGGCTGCCGAGGCGCATCGTCAGATGGACGACGGAACCGTCTTCGGGCGGATCGTCCTCACCCCGTGACCGTGCCGATGGCGACGATTGAGATTCTGTTGGCAGAATGTCTAGCGTTGCTAGAGTCATGTCCATGTCCGTCATCAGAGAGCGTCGAGAACGCGAGCGCGCCCGACGCCATCAGCTGATCATCACGGCAGCCCGCGAACTCGCCGAGGCCGAAGGCTGGGAGGCGGTGACCACGAGAAGGCTCGCTGAGCGTGTCGAGTACAGCCAGCCCGTGCTCTACAGCCACTTCAGCGGCAAGGACGCCATCGTGCGCGCCGTCGCGATCGACGGCTTCGGCGAGCTCGCCGCCCACCTGCGCCGTGCCCGGTCGGCCGGCCCCGAGCCGCGGCAGGCCCTGCACGCCGTCTGCCGCGCCTACCTGGAGTTCGCCACCGAGCGACCCGCCCTCTACCAGGCCATGTTCGTCATGCCGACCGACATGAAGTTCGCGCACGCCGAGACGCCGCCCCCACTGCGGGCCGCCTTCGACGAACTCGTCAGCTGCTTCCGCCCGGACAACGCGCGACGCGAGCTGTCCGCCGAAGTCATCTGGAGCGCGTTGCACGGCATGGCCGTCCTGGCGGACAGCGGCCGTATCCCCTCGGACGGTCAGGAGGAGCGCCTCGACTTCCTGGTCACCCAGCTCGCCGACACCCCGGACTGACCGGCCCGCGCCATGACGGGCCACCGGAAGGCCGAGGGCCGGCGCCGGGTCCACCCCCCGGCGAGGGTCGCCGGGTTGCGAGGCTCGTGATCTCGGCACGCGAGTCTCCTGTGGCACAGTTTCACTGTGGCGCTCGGCGAACTACCGGACTGGCTGCCGGCATGGTGTCTGGCCCATCTCGGAGATCGGCCCGCCGACGTGCTGTTCCGCCAACGGTCCATGTCGACGGTGTTCGGCCTCCGGCTGGCCGGCGGTGACGACGTCGTGGTCAAGGCCCGTGGCGACGACGGCCGGGCGGTGTCATGCGTGACAGCGCAGGCCCGGCTGGCCGAGAACGGGTTCCCTTGCGCCCGCCCGCTCACGCCGGTCGTCGGCGTCGCTTCCCTGGCCGTGCACGCGGAGGAGTTCCGCCCCGGGGGAGAGGTGCTGCGCGGGGACGCCCCGGACGTCGCCGTGCGCTGCGCGGAGGTCTTCGCCCGGCTGATGACCGCACTGTCGGGCCTCGCCGTCACGCCGCCGCTGTCGAATCCGCGCTGGGTGCGGTGGGACCATGCGGACCCGGGGCTGTGGCCGTCGATCGAGTCGCTCGACGAGAAGGACCAGGATCTCGTACCCGCCTACGCCATGGAGGTCGCCGACAGGGCCCGGCGGCGCATGCTGGCCGCTGACCTGCCCTGCGTGCTGGGCCACGCCGACTTCGAGGCGCACAACCTCCGGTGGCACGGCCAGGAGGTGTGGACGGTGCACGACTGGGACAGCCTGGCCTGGCAACCGGAAGCCGCCCTGGTGGGAGCCGCGAGTGCCGTGTTCGCCAAGACGGGACCGGCCACCCTGCCGCCGATCGAGAGCACCGAGGCGTTCCTGGCCGCGTATCAGGACATGCGGGCCCGCCTGTTCACCGCCGAAGAGCAGCAGGTCGCGTGGGCGGCCGGCCTCTGGCCGGCGGCCCACGACGTCCGATGGGAAGCACTCCACGGCTACACCGCGGTGTCGGGCAGAGCGCTCTGGACACAAGCAGCCGAACGCCTCCGCCGGGCGAACGCCTGACGGCCGAGCCCGAGCCACGTGAACCGTGGCCCGCGGCCTGCTCGCGGGTGGGGGGCAGGATGCCGAGCTTGCCGGCGAGTTCGGCCGGGGTCAGCTCGGCCGTCAGGAGAGGTCGATGCGGCTCAGCTCGCGGCGGGAGCGGATGCCGAGCTTGCGGAAGGCGCGGTAGAGATGGTGCTCGACCGTGCGCGGGCTGAGGAAGAGCTGCGCGGCGATCTCCCTGCTGGTGGCGCCGTCGGCTGCCAGACGGACGACCTGGAGCTCTTGCGAGGTGAGCCGCTCCACGGGGTCGGCGGCCGTGGGCTCTGCCCGTGTCAGGGTCTCCCCGGTCGCGTGCAGTTCGGCCCGTGCCCGTTCGGCCCACGGCGTGGCGTGCAGCCGCTCGAAGACGGTCAGCGCCGAGCGCAGCGGAGCCCGGGCGTCGCTGCGCCGCTTGGCCCGTCTCAGCCACTCGCCGTAGAGCAGCCGGGTGCGTGCCTGTTCGAACGGCCGGCCCGCTTCCTCGTGTGCCTCGAGCGCGCGCAGGTAGTGGGCCTCGTCGTCGGTGACCAGGGCCCGGCAGCGGGCGCTCACCGCCTGTGCCCACCGCTGTCCTCCGGCGAGCGCCCATGCTTCGAGGCGGCGCAGGGGCTCGGCCGCCCGTTGGGGCTCGCCGAGCCGGACGGCCGCCTCCACCTGGTCGGCGCCGGCACTGACCAGGCCGGAGGCGTGCCGAAGCGGGCCGCGGGCGGCCGCCTCCAGCCGGTCGAGCGCCGCGGCATGGCGGCCCAGTCCGAGGTCGAGCAGGCTCAGTGCGGTGGTGCCCGCCATGCCGCCGGTGTTGGGCTCGTCCCCGGCCAGCTGGAGGCAGCGCTCCTCGTCGCCTTCGATGGCGGCGACCCGCGCCAGCACGGAGTTGAGCCTCGGCACGCGGTGCTCCAGCCCGATGTCACGGACCAGCTGGACGGCTTCGGCGACGGACGCCTCGGCCTCGCGGTGCCGGCCCTCCTGCACCTGCACGCCGGCGAGGTCCTGGAGCACCTGCGGCAGCGCGCCGACGAGGCCGTGCCGGCGGCAGCGGGCCACCTCGGCCTGTGCCAGCTCCGCGGCGGCCGCGTCCGCGCCGATGATCATCGCGCAGAACGCGCCCCAGGCCATCGTCAGGACCTCGTCATCGGGCCGCCACCGGTGCGCGCCCGAATGGAGGTCCTGCGCCGCTCGCCACGCGTCCGGCGCCGCCTGGCGGGCGCCGGCCACGAACTCCGCGAGCAGCGGCAACCCTTGCGCGTAGTCCTCTCGCACGAGAGCCGCCATCCCGGACACCATCGGGTCGTGGCGCCCCAGCGCGCACAGCCGCTCGGCCGCGTCGAGGATGGCCTGCCGGTCGCCGCAGAACCACCCGTAACCGGCGCCGGCGCGCAACATCAGCGCGGCCTGCTCCGGGCCGGCGTCCGACGAACGTTCGACCAGCACCCGGGCCGCCAGCCGCCGTTCGCCCAGCTCGAACTCCACCGCCGCCCGTACCGGTGCCAGCACCGCCGGTGACGTCGGGCCGGCGACCAGCCACTCGGCCTGCCCGACCAGGTCCGCGGCCTGGTGGGCGTGTCCCGCTGACAGCGCCAGCCAGGCCGCCTCGCCCAGCCGCGCCGCCCGCCTCCGCGGCTCCGGGGTGAGCTGCGCGGCCTGCTCGTACAGGCCGGCCGCGGCGGCGTACGCGGTGCGGCCGCGGGCGCGCTCCGCCGCGCGAGTGATCTCTTCGGCGACCTTCTCGTCCGGGCACGTCGTGGCGGCGGCGAGATGCCGGGCCCGGCAGTCGTCGTCGGTGGTCGCGCGCGCCAACGCCTCGTGCACGAGGATCCGCTGCGCCAGCGGCGCCCCCTGGTATGCGGCGGTGCTGATCAGCGGATGCCGGAACGTCGCGACCGCGGCGGTGACGTCGACCAGCCCGGCCTGCTCGGCCTCCGCCAGGTCGTCCAGACCGACGCCCAACATCTCGGCCGCGCCCAGCAGGGTGGGCAGGTGCCCGCGCGCCTCGGCGGCGGCCGTCAGCATCATCAGGCGGGTCTTGTCCGGGAGCACGGAGATCCGTGACCGGTACGCCGCCAGCACCCGGTCAGGGACGGGCATCGGCCCGGCCGCCGAATGGTAGGGCCGCTGCGCCACGGAGAACTCCATCAACGCCAGCGGGTTGCCCGCCGACTCGTCGATCACCTGCTCCCGTACGGCCGGTGTGAGCCCTCGGTCCGCCAGCAACAATGCCGCGTCCGCCGGCGACAGGCGCGAGAGTCGCGTCTCGGGCAGCCCCGTCGCGGTGAAGCCCTCCTCCCGCGCGGCGAACAGGATCGCCACCCCGTCGGCGCCGAGGCGGCGGGCGGCGAAGCGCAGCGCGTCTGCGCTCGCCTGGTCGAGCCACTGCGCGTCGTCCACCAGGCAGAGCAGCGGGCTCTCCTCGGCCACTTCCGCGAGGAGGGTCAGCACGGCCAGCCCGGACAGGAACCGGTCCGGTGCCCCCTGCCGTCCGTCGTCCAGCGCGAGAACCGCGCGCAGCGCGTCGGCCTGAGGGCCGGGCAGCGCGCCGATCCGGTCCTGCATGGGCCACAGGAACTGCACCAGGCCGCCGAAGGCCAGGTCGGCCTCGGCCTCGATGCCGGTGACCCGCAACGTCCGCAGGCCCGCTCGCCGCGCGTAGCCGGCGGCCCAGTCGAGGAGCGCGGATTTGCCGATCCCGGGCTCTCCGCGCAGCACGTGGCCACCGCTGCGTCCGGCGCGCGCGGCATCGACGAGGGCCTGGATGGAGGCCTGCTCGACTGCCCTGCCGTACAGCACCAACGCCCCCGATCCTTACGTACGTACGCCGACCACCCGTACGTAATCACGGTAACCTTACCGATTCGGCCCGTAAGCGCTCGTTCCTACCGTCGAGGCATGAACGAACTGCTGCAACCTGTGACCGTAGGCCGGCTGGACCTGTCCAACCGCCTTCTCATGGCCCCGATGACCCGCAGCCGCGCCTTCCGCGACGGCCTGGTGGACGAGCTGACCGCGGAATACTACGGCCAGCGCGCCGGCGCCGGGCTGATCATCACCGAGGGCACGCAGCCCTGCGTGCTCGGACAGGGGTACATCGACACGCCGGGCCTGCACACGCCGGAGCAGGCCGAGGCCTGGCGGCGGGTCACCGACGAGGTGCACCGGCGTGGTGGGCGGATCTTCGTGCAGCTCATGCACGCGGGGCGGATCGGGCACCCCTACCTGTACCCGGGAGGCGAGCTGCCGCTGGCGCCGTCGCCGATCCCCTCCGGTGAGCGGCTCCACACTCCCGACGGGCCGCTCGACCTGCCCACCCCGCGAGAGATGACCATGGAGGACATCGCCCGCGCCATCGAGGAGTTCGTGGCCTCGGCCAGGTACGCGATGGCCGCCGGGTTCGACGGTGTCGAGCTGCATGGGGCGAGCGGATACCTCATCCACCAGTTCCTGTCGGACAACACCAACTGGCGTACCGACGCCTACGGCGGGGCGGCGGAGGGGCGCATCAGGTTCGCCGAGGAGGTCGTACGCGCGGTGAGCGACGCCATCGGCCCGGCCCGCACCGGGATCCGCGTCTCGCCCGGCATCACCTACAACGGCATGGACGAGAGCGACTCCGACGTGCTCTACACCGAGCTGGCCCGCGCGCTGGCTCCCTACGGCCTGGCCTACCTGCACGTCTCGGAGAACGACACGCGCGACATCACCAAGCTGCTGCGCGCCGAGTGGCCGGGGACGCTCGTGCTCAACCCCCATCCCGGAGACGGGGACGGAGCCGCGACCGTCGAGGACGGCACGGAGGCGCTGCGCTCCGGGCTCGCCGACGCGATCTCGTTCGGCAGGCTCTGGCTGGCCAACCCCGACCTGCACGTACGTGTCGCCGCCGGCGGACCGTACAACGAGGCCGACCCCGCCACCTTCTACGGCGGCGACCACCGCGGCTACACGGACTACCCGACGCTCACCCCGGCGGTCGCGCCATGAGCGCGCACCCGGCGACCGGCGGCCTCCGCCCCACCGCCTCGCGGCCGGCCCGCGGGATTCCCGGGGCGTGGCTGGCGACGATGGCCGGCCCGTTGTCCTTCGGCATCGCCGGGCCCAGCCTGATCCTGGCCGACACGGCGTACGACCTGGGTGTCACGATCGGCGCGGTGACCTGGATCGTCACCGCGTTCGGCTGGGCGATCGCGGTGGGGACCCCGCTGATGGCCGGCCTGCAGCGCCGCCGGGGCGCTCGTACGGCGCTGCTCGCGGGCGCCGCGCTCGTGCTGCTCGGCGCGGCGCTGGTGGTGGTCGCCCCGGCGCTGCCGTTCCTCGTGGCCGGTAGCGCGCTGCAGGGCCTGGGGACCGCCGGCCTCACCACCATCGCGATGAGCATCGCCGGCTCACCGCGCACGATGGGGCTGGTCACGGCGTCGCTGGCGACGGTGGGGGCGGTCTCCCCGCTCGCCGGTGACGTGGTCGCGGGCACGCTGGGCTGGAGGGCTACGCTGGCGCTGCCCGCGCTCAGCGTGCTCGCCGTGCCGTTCGTGTTGCGCCGGCGGCCGCTCACGCCGCTGTCCGGCACGACGTTCGATCTGGCCGGGGCCGTGCTGCTGACCGCGCTGGTCACGGCGCTGGTGTTCGTGCCGCACACGTGGTTGCCCGCGGGCGGCGCTGCGGTGGCCGCCGGGGTGCTGCTCGCGCTGCGCCTGCGCGCCCGGCCGGACGGGTTCGTGCCGGTCGAGGTCGTGCGCGCTCCGACGTTCCTGGTCGCGGCCGGGCTGGCGTTCCTGCTGGCGGTCGTCAACTTCGGGATGATGTACGCGCTGCCGCCGCTGCTCGTCGAGAACGCGGGCTGGAGCAGCGGGCAGGTGGGGTTGGCCATCACCTGGCCGCTGCTGTTCGGCGGCCTCGCGTCCTACCTGGTGATCATGCTCACCGCCCGCCGCGGGCTGCTGGTTCCTGTCGTGCTGTTCGCCGTGCTGAGCGCGACGGGCGTGGTGCTGGCCGCCGTGAGCGGCGCCTGGGCTCCGCTCCTCGCCGCCCAGGCGCTGGCGTCACTCGCGGCGGCCTCCGGGCAGGGGGCGTTCGCGACCCGTGCCGCTCTGGCCGTGCCCGACAGGGAGCAGTCCGCGGCCATGGGCCTGTTCAACCTGCTCTACCTGCTCGGCGCCGCCTTCGGCCCGGCCATCGCCACGCTGCTGGTCGGCTGACTCCCCGAACGGGAGGGCACGCGCGGTCGCGGGTCAGCCGCAGTTGCCCCAGTAGCTGCGCCCGCCGCGCGCCACCTTGCTGCCGACGCGAATCTCGCCCGAATACATCACACACTTGCCCGCAGCCGGTCGGATGACCGCGGCGTCGGAGTCGGACCAGCCGGACACGGACTTGCCGCCCGCTCCCTTGACGTAAAGGGTGGCCTTGACGAACTTGTTCCTGTTGGTGCTATTGATGAGGGCAAGACAGTTCTTGCCGGTCGATTTGCTGTACATCAGGTAGAGGCGGCCGTATACGGTGCTGCCGGACTTGATGGTGCGCGTGCCGTCGCTCACTCGGACGTAGCCCGGCCCGCACACCCGCTCCGGGGTGATGCCGGCCGCGGCTTGCGACGGGGTGGCGACGGCCATGCCGGCGATGGTGCAGAGCCCTGCGAGCAGCAGCGTCGTCGCAGTTCTGGGCATCCGTGTACTCCTTACATGGTCAACGATGTGTCGCCCGTGACACTTGCGGCGAAGTGCCGGTGCCTTCGGCCGACCGTGCTGCGACTGCCGTCGGCAACCGGCACGCCGATGGCGCTGAAGGGCGAGATCAACAATGTCGTAAGGCTGCCGGGGCACTCAAGGCCGGGTATCCCACGGATTCGGCCGCGCCCGCTTGGGGCTGGTTCGCCGGCTCCCCGCGGGTGTGGCGCCGGCGGTGTCGTTCAGAGGGCGAAGGCTCGCTCGACGGCGCCCAAGTCGAGGCGGACGAGAAGCGCGTCAGGGAAGCGGAGGTCCGCCCAGAAGCCGCCGGGTCCCTCCAGGCCGAGCCGCGCCGTCATCCAGACGGTCATCGCCATGCCGTGCGTCGCCACCACGAGCGGGCGCCCGCCGGCACGTGCGAGGTGCTCGGCGAGCCCGGCGTCGAAGCGCCCGGCGACCTCGGCCCGCGGCTCCCAGTCCACGTGATCCGAGCCTTCGACGTACGCGCGGCGCAACTCGCGATAGTCGCCTTGCCACGGCTCCACGCGGGTGACCTCGTTGAAGCGCCGATCACGCGTGACGGCGTCGTCGCCGCCCAGCGTCTGCCACGCCTTCGGCTCGTCGCTGGAGACGAGGCAGGCGTCTTCGGGCAGGCGGGCGACCAGCCGGCGGGCCGCCTGCCGTCCTTCGGCGCTGAGCGTCCATTCGTGCGGGGGGAGGGCCGGGCCGTACGCGGGCATGGCATGGCGCACCAGGAGCAACATATGGCGAAATTTACGGTTAGTTCGGGTAGCGGTGCACGGTCTCCGGACGGATGACGATGCGGATGAGGTCGCCGGCCAGCATCATGGCGAGATCGTCGGCCCGGGTCTGGTCGTCGAGGTCCCAGTAGCGGGCGGCGAGGCGGGCGCACAGGTCGTGCGCCCCGTCGGCCTCCACCGTGGCGTGGCCGGCGACGGACACCCAGCGCTCGCGCTCGCCCACCGGGGCCGCGACGACGATCGAGGCGCGGGGGTCGCGGCGCAGGCGGCGTACCTTCAGGGAGTCCGGCTCGGTGAAGAGCTGGATCGTCCCCTCCGCGGTGGCCTCGAACCACACGGGCCGGGGTTGAGGCGGCTGCGTTCCTCCGGCCACGGAAAGGAACCCGTGCAGGGGGCGTCCGAGAAACTCGAGATCTTCGGCGGTCAGCCGGCTGGCGGCGGTGCTCATGGCGGCCCTTTCCCCGGGTTCACCCCTCTGCCCGCGCTCCATCAGGTCGAACCTCGCGGCGGGCGTCGCCACGCCTCCTGGCACACCCGCGGCTGGATCGTCTCCGACTGCCAACCTTCTGGCACGCCCACAGCGTCTGGAGGTTACTGACATGAGGAGAGACGTTGGATCGCAATGCCAGTTTCCAGGCATTCGCCGATGCGCATCAGCACCGGTTGATGCGCCTGGCATATCTGCTGACCGGCGATGCCCACCTCGCCGAGGATCTTTTACAGAGCGTGCTGGTCCGGATGTACGGCAGGTGGCCGAGATTACGCCACGTGGACAGGCCGGAGGCGTATGCCCGCAGGACCATGGTGAACCAGCACATCTCGTGGCGGCGTCGTCGTGCGACGGGGGAGGTGTCCATCGCGAACCCGCCCGAGCGAGCCCACGACCCGGAGGACTCCACCGTGCTGCGGGTCGTCCTGCGCCAGGCGCTCATGCGGCTGACACCCAAGCAGCGCGTGGTGCTCGTCCTGCGCTTCTACGAGGACCGCACAGAGCGTGACGTGGCCGGCCTGCTGGGCTGCTCGGTCGGCACCGTGAAGAGCCAGACCCACCACGCCCTGGCCCGCCTGCGCGCCCTGGCGCCCGAGCTGGCGCCGCAACTCCCCACCCTGGACGAGGCTCACATCAAGGAGGTCCGCCGATGACGTGGCTAGGCGACCAGCTCAGCCGCATCGCGGACGACATGCCCCAGCGGGATCTGGCGGGTCGGGCGATCGAGGCATACCACCGCAGGCGGCGCAACGTCATCGCCATGGCGGCGGCCGCCGTGGTCGTGGTCGTCGTGCTGGGCGGCACGGTCGCGATCAAACTCAGGCCGGAGGCCGCCCGCCCGGCGGCGCCGCCCGAGCGGGCCGTCATCGACGTCGGCGTGGCGGACACCGTTGAGGCGGCGCCCCTCCACGTGGCCATGGACAAGGGGTATTTCGCCGCGGAAGGGTTGCGGGTGCGGCCTGTCCCTTCCCATGCCATCGCCGCCGTGTCCGCGACGGAGACCGGCGAGTTCGATCTCGCCCAGACCGACTATGTCGGGTCGTTCCTGGCCCGGCAGCACGACAAGAAGGTCCGCATCGTCGGCGGCCTGTACCGTGCCCGTCCCGGGAGCATGGCACTCGTGGTCAAGGCCGGATCCCGGATCCGGAGCGTGGCCGACCTCAAGGGCAGGAAGGTCGCGGTCCCGCACCTTCGGGGACTCTCGTCGCTTTCCGTCGCGGCCTTGCTGAAGCGGAGCGGGCTGACGACCGAGGACGTCATCCTGGTCGAGAGCCCTTACCACAATGGCGTCAAGGGTCTGGACGCCGGCATCGCGGCGACCCTCCTGGCCGAGCCTTACCTCACCACGAGCGTGCGGGAGAAGGCCGTGCGGGTGCTGCGACCGGCGCTGACCGGGGAGTTCGAAGGGCTGCCCACCGCCGGTTGGATGGCCGGCGACGACTGGATCCAGGACAATCCGCGTACCCTCGCGGCCTTCCAGCGTGCGCTCGCCAGGGCGCACCGCCTGATCGCGGCCGACCCCGCGCAGGCCGTGCAGGCGCTTGCCTCCTCCACGAAGTTCAGCGCACGCGACCTCGACGGCCTCGCACTCGGGTCATATTCCGCCGAGCTCGACGTGAAAGGGCTGCAGCGGCTGGCCGATCTGGCGCGGAAGTACTCGGTGCTGGAGAAGGGGCTCGACGTGCGAGACGTCATCAGGTAGGCAGGCGACCCTCCCCATGGCGGTCAGTCCACGCGCGCCCAGAAGTCGTACGGGTCCCGCCCGGGGCGGAACCCGTGAGCCCGCGCCATGTCCGCCGCGTCCCGGAACCCGCGGGCGACGGCGGCGGGGTCGTGGGCGTCGCTGCCGAACGTGACCGCGTCCCCGCCCTCTTCGTGCCACCACCTGACGATGGCCGGGTGCAGCGGTATGCGGGTGTTGATCTCGAGTGCCCTGCCCGACCGGGCGGTCATCCGCAGCGCGTGCCGGAACTCCTCTTCGAACTTCGGCAGCTCGAAGGGCCCGGCCTCCCGCGACGGCCAGTAACGCAGCGGGTAGTCGATGTGGGCCAGCACGGAGAACGCGTCGCTCCGCGTGACGAGGTCGACGATCCCGGCCAGATAGTGCCGGACGACGTCGGCGGCGGGCCGGTGCGCGTACTGGCCTGGTGGTTCGGCGAAGCCGTCGCCGTCCGGGAGGCAGTGCAGGGAGCCGAGCACCCGGTCGAACCGTCCGGCTCCGAGCACCTTCGTGGCGGCGGCGGCGTGCCAGTGGGGTTCGCCCAGTTCCAGACCGCTCAGGATGCGAAGGGCCGGGAAACGTTCCCGGCACCGCTCGATCGCCTCCAGGTATCCGGGTGCGTCGAACGCCGGAGGAGCCAGCAGCCCCTGCGGTGTGGCCACGGTCGCGAGGTGGTCGTCCGGGGCGAGGGCGTCGAGAGCGACCGTCCAGACCGTGTGGTCGACGTGCTCGGTGAAGGCGATCGCCGGCAGCCCGAGCTCCACCGCCCGCGCGCAGGAGCGCTCCATCGACCCTGACGGGGCGTCCCACGACCATTCGCTGTGCACGTGGCTGTCCGCGGGCACCGTCATGAGTCCCCCACCTCCTGCTGCAACGGCCGGCATGCGGGAATCTACCGCGCCGCGGACCCGGGACCGGACGTCCACGTGACGGTGTGGTGGTGACGACGGTCACGGTATGGAGGCCGGTCTAGGCGCCCTGGGCGGGCCGGTCGGCGGCGTGCCCCTGTTGGAGTCGCTCCGCCTGCTCGTTGAGCTCGCTGGCCCACTCGTCGGTTTCGTTCTCGAGCACCTCGCCGGTGGCCTGGATGAGCTCACGGATCACCGTCATGAGGGTTTCGCCGTCAGCCGAGCGGCACATCGCGGCCGTCCAGTCGGCTTGGGCGAGCAGGAGCGCCCGGTGCAGCCGGGCCTGGGCTCGCATGTACCGCATCCACGACGTGGTGAAGCCGAAGTAGCGGTCGAGGAGCACGCACCCCGCGGACAGCGCGAGGAGCACGTACCCCCACTCCGGGGCGATCAGGCGGTTGTCGGCGGCGTGCACGAGCGGCACGACACCGCCGCAGACCGCGAGGACGATGGCCGTCGCGCGCAGCCCGCGCGACCAGCGGGACTTGATCGTCTTTTTCCACAGGTACCAGTCGATGGCGGTCAGCGAGTTACGTTCGGCGTGGCGGAACAGCACGGAGGCCGTCTCGACGGGATCGCCCTGCGGCAGCTCGGCCAGGGCTGAGGGGATGAGGTTGCGTGCCGCTCGTGCCATGCGCTTCTCCCGGTCAGGACGCGAGGCCGGTCTCTGCGTCACCGATGCGCCGGATGAACTCCGCCACCAGCGGTTGCACCCGCTGTGGCGCGACGGGCAGCAGCTTCTCGGCGTCCGTGCGGTGGCAGTGCAGGGGCCCTGACCCCAGCGGCGGTGACAGCCGCAGCGCCCGCCCCAGATCCGTGATCGGGTCGATGGCCGGGTCGAGGATGCGGTGGCCGAGCACCGCCTCCAGCACCTTCAGCACCAGCGTGCACAACGACAGGCTGAGCGTGGCCTCCCGGTTGCTGGCCGGCGCGGTTCTGATGCAGATGTTGCGCGCCCGCAGGGCCAGCTTGCCTGCCGCCTTCGGATCGGACTGCAGCAGCCGTACGATGGCCAGCCGCGTGATCGGCGGATCCCAGTCCTCCCTGGCCCGGTCGAGCGCGTCGATCGCCGCGTTGAACAGCTCCGCTGCCCGGTCCAGCATGTCGCGCTGGTACCAGTAGTAGCCGTGCCCGTAGTGCACGTCGGCCAGCACGCGGAAGGGCGCCATGTCGTAGGAGGTGTGCACGCTGCCCTGGTCGGGCGCCCCCAGGCGGGGCTGGCGTTGCTGCTCGACCACGCTGCTGGCGACGTCGGTCGCGGCGGCGAAGTGACGCTCGGCCAGCTCGGTCTGCTGCAGCCGCCGGGCCACGACGCCGCGCGCACGCTCGGTCTCGGCGTGCAGCAGGTCCAGGTTGCACAGGCAGCGGGGTGGCTCGTTGCCGCTGGCGTTGCACGGGAAGAAGCCGGGCTCGTGCCGCCGGATCTCGCCGATCAGCTCGCTCAGCCGGGAGAAGCGGTCGCCGGCCTCGTGGTTCAGTTCCCGTTTGCGGAAGCTCTGGCCCATCACATAGAGGGCGATGCAGCAGCCGTCGCCGATCTCGGCGGCCAGCTTGCTGGCGTCCTGATAGATGCCTGCGGTCAGGAGCCTGGTGGCCAGCAGGAGATTGGCGTAGTTGGGGATCTCCAGCAGGGCGTCCCGGTCGATCTGCGGCAGCATGAACAGGTGGGACAGGTTACGGTGCAGCCCGTACTCCAGCAGCGTGATCACCGTGCGGTGGTGTGCCTGCTCCGGCGGCAGGCGGGCCGGCAGGTGCGGGCCGAGCGCGGTGCCGAGGTTGACGATGCTCGCCATGATGTTGGGTGAGCGCCAGGCGGCGGCGTAGATCTGGAAGACGTGGTCGAGCAGCGCTGACATGGCCGCGTCCGGATCGTGTGAATAGGCGTGGTGGAACCAGTCGACGACGGAGCTCAGCCACCGGCGCCGGTTGACCGCGCTCCACACGGCGAAGGGAAACTCGAGCGACTGGTCGGCGGCCACCTTGCCGGTGGCTCTGGGGCGGGCGGGAAGCGTGAACTCACCCACGTAGCCGTCACTCGCGCGGTGGGGGAAGACCTTGGTGTCGAGCACCCACCGGTGGGCCGCCGGCCCGTCCGCGAACGTCAGCGGCTCCAGCATCACCTTGCGGGTGCCGGCGTCGAGCGAGCCGTAGAAGACGCGGTTGGGCCACTCGCTGCCCTGGTAGGCGGCTCCGGCGGAGATGTCCAGACTCGTGCCGCTGAGCGCCTGCGTGCCCGTCACGTCGGCGGTGTGCAGGTGTCCGGACAGAATGATGGGATAGACCTGCCTGATCCACGCATGGGCGGTCTCGTCGGCGTGCATCCAGCTGAACGGATGGTGCAGCAGCACGAAGACGACATGCGGGTCGCGCTGCAGCAGGAGCTCGCCGCGTTCGCGGACGGTGCGCGTCCCGAGCCACAGCCGTCCCTGGTCGTCGTCGTCCTGGCAGAACCAGGCGGAGTTGAGCGGCAGGACGCCCACGCGGGCGCCGCCGACAGCGACGATCTCGGGCCGCCGCACGACGTCGCCCTCCGCCAGCGGGCAGCCCGGCTGGAACGTTCTAACGAAATCGCGGTACGCGGCCAGCTTGTTCAGGTACGGTTCGCGCTGGTTGTGGTTTTCCCGGCCGAAGAATTCGTTGTCGGCGTCCTGGGCGCTGTCGAGCGTGCGCCGTAACCAGCGGCCTGCCCGCCGCTCCACGTCGTGGTTGCCCGGCACCAGCCACATCCGTTCCGGAGCTACTCCGGTGCACGCGACGAGTTCGTCCGCGAAGCCGGCGGCGACGTCATAGTCGGCGCGGCTGCCGGTGGATGCGATGTCCCCGGTGACGAAGACCAGGTCGGGCGGGCCGTCCCGCTCTGTCCGCTCCCTGACGGTCGCCAGCAGCGGCCGCAGCACCTTGTTCCTGTCGTACGGGTCCCGCGCGTCGCCTCGCAGGTGCAGGTCGGACAGGTGAAGCCAGCGCACGGTCGTCATGTCATTCATCTCTCCGCGGTTCGCGCAGTTGGATGGCCTGCCCGTCAGGCCCTTCCACGAACAGCACCCGCGGCTGCAGCGGGTCGCCGCTGGGCGGTGTCATCGGGCCCTGGGTGATCGGCACGTTGTGCTGTTTGCACAGCTCGATGGCCTCGTCGAGGTCTGGCACCTCGAACGCGATATGGGTGAGGCCCAGGTTGACGTCGGTATAGGGGAAGGACGTGTGCCCCTTCTTCATGGAGAAGAGCTCGATGAGCACTCCGCCGCCGTCGAGCCAGGCGAGGGTGCGGGTTTTGAACGAGAACGGCTCGCGCACCGTACGCAGGCCGAGCACCGTGGTGTAGAAGGTGTACGCCGTATCGAAGTCGGCGGTCTGGACGGCGACGCTGTGGGCCCGGCAATCAAGGCGTGCCGGCTCTGACTCCATTGGTCGGGACATGTGCATTCCTTCGCTGCCATTTCGCCAGGTCATAAATGCGCCCGACCAGCTCCCAGGTTGGGACGGACGCCTTGCCCGAACAGGGGTGTTCTTCCGCGAGGCTACCACCGGAGGCGCATTTGCCGACGAAATCGGAGAGAGGGCGGGATTCCTGTGCGTCTCCCGGAAGCAAGGCGTCCGATAAAGTAATTTTGGCACCGTTGTAATGTTTCGTCACGACCGAGCCGTCCGCGCGCTGATGTGTTATGTGCCCGGGATTTCGCGATCTCATGCGTTGGTCCCGGCAAATGCTGATCCGAGAGCCCGAGCGGTCGCGCAGGTCGACGAGTTCGAAGACCGATCCCACGGGGGCGGAGAAACTCAGGTCGAACGAAATGGTGACGCCGCCCTCGGACCGTACCCAGCCGAGGGCGCTGCTTTCGATCTCCGGATCCACGTCGGGTGACATCCAGTGCTCCGCGGAGAACCTGACCTGCCCCGCGGCCCGCGCGCCGAACCGCTCACCGCGTGACGCGGCCACCCAGGCGGCGAAGTCGAGCAGATGATAGCCGGTGCCGATCACCACCCCGCCCCCCACCAGGGCGTGCCTGGCGCGCCATGAGGAGGGACGCTCGCCGACCGCGAGAACGCACCGGATCGTGTCGAGATCGCCGAAGTCGCACTGGCGTGCGACCGATTCGTAAGCGTGCTGGAAGTGGGTTTCCAGGCGCCGCTGCACGCCGGTGAAAAGCAGCAGATTCGCTTGGGCGGCGCGTTCGACGAGGCGCGGGAGATCGTCGGAGTGGAGCATTATCGGACGGTCCACGAATACGTGCACGCCGGCGTCCAGGCACTGCTCCACCTGGGACGCGTGCATGGCGTTGGGCGTGTTGATGACGGCTGCGGCGGGAGCGGGCGAAAGGGTGAGCGCGTCCGCCGGCGTCGGCGTGTATCGAGGTGGCGGAAGCCCTCGCTCGGAGAACCACGGCAAGACGATCTTCTGAAATTCGATCTCGCCCTGTTCCAGGCAGCACACGGAAACAGCACGGGCCGGTGTGGCGGGGTCGGTCAACAGCGGGAGCAATGTACGGGTGCGGGCCATCGCGCCGAATCCCACCAACATCAGAGGTATTGCCGGTCGGCCCGATATCGCCATGTGCTTACCTCCGGTATCGGAGTGAACATAGTGCGCGGTTCAGGAATGGCCCGTGACAGCAATAGTGAAGGAGAAGACGCCGCCTCGCCAGAGTTTGCGGGTCTCAGCCGGGCGTCGGTTCGGCCTCGTCCCGTTCGCCCGCGTCCTCGGCGGCGGTGATCGCCTTCAGCGCTCGCCGCAGCTGCGCGTAGGCGGGCTCGCCGATCGTGCCGGCGTGCCGGCGCTCGATGTCGGCGATGATCTCATCCGCGTGGCGTTGCTGGTCGAGGCCGCGTTCGGTCGGCACGACGAGCTTCGCGCGGCGGTCGGCCGGATCCGGCCTGCGCTCCACGTAGCCGAGCGCCTCGAGCTCGTCGACCAGCCGGCCGACGATCTGCTTGTGCCGGCCCGAGAGCCGCGCCAGCTCCGTCGCGCGCACGCCGCCCGCGTCGAGGTAGGCCAGGATCGCCCCGTGGCGCGGGCTCACCTCGCTGTGCCCCCTCTCGGCGAGCCGCGCGAAGACCTCCCGTTGCAACGAGAACAGCAACCGCGCGGCGAGGATCCCCAGGTCGGGATCCTGCGTGATCATCCGGCTGCGTTCGCCTTCGGGAGCGTGCGTCACGCCCCGTATAGTACCACTCTGTGCTAGTCACATCTTGTGATAGTCACATTTCAGGACTATTGTCCATCCGAGACCCTGACCCGCTCGGGCAGGGAACCCCTCACGAAAGGACGGACGATGAGCCGCACAGTCCTCATCACCGGGGCGACCGGCAGCGTGTCGAGCGCCCTGCTCGATGCCCTCGACGGCTCCGCCCTCGCCCTCCGGGCGCTGGTCAGGGACCGGGCCAGGGCCGGCGCGCTGGAACGACGGGGCGTCGAGGTCGTCGCCGGGGATCTGGGCGACCCGAGCACCCTTCCGCCCGCCTTCAAGGGGGTGAACGACCTGTGGCTGCTGACCGCGATGGACCCCCGAGCGCCCGAGCACAGCATGAACGCGCTCTGGGCCGCCCGCCAGGCAGGCGTGGAGCGAGTCGTGCGCCTGTCGGCGATCGGCGCCGCCTACGACGCCCCGACGCGCAACGGACGCCTGCACGCCCTCTCCGACCATGAGCTGCAGGCGTCCGGCCTGTTCTGGACGATCCTGCGCCCGCACGCCTTCATGCAGAACCTGCTCTGGCAGGCCGGCCGCATCGCCCACGACGGGATCTTCTCGCTCAACATGGGGCAGGGCCGGCTCGGCATGATCGACATGCGCGACGTCGCCGACGTCGCGGCCCACATCCTGCGCGCGGAGCCGGAGCACCACCACGGCAGGATCTACACACCGTCCGGGCCTGAGACGCTGACCTACACCGAGGCGGCCGAACAGCTCGGGCAGGTGCTCGGCAGGACGATCCAGTACGTCGCCGCCGGCGCGGAGGACGCCCGCACGGGCATGGTCGCCGGCGGCATCCCCGACTGGCTCGCCGGGATGCTCGTCGAGTACGGGCAGGCGCTGGGCTCCGGCTTCGGCGACTACACGACGATCGATGTCGAGGACGTCGTCGGCCGCCCGCCCCGCCGCTTCGCCGACTTCGCCCGCGACCACGCGGCGGCGTTCACCGCGTAGCGCGCCCAGGTGATCGCGGTGGCGCGCGGGGCGGCCCGCTTCACGTGAGCTCCGCCAGCACGGCCGCCACGGCGTCGTACGAGTCCCCGACCCCGCCGGGGTCGCCGAGACGGTGGCGCTCCAGCCGGACGGCCCCGAGGTGGCGAATCTCATAGATCAGCGACCGCCACACCGCCGAGGGGCTTTCGTCCCGCTCCCCGTACGCCTCCCAGAACGCCACCCGCTCATCCTGTCTGGACGCGGCCATCCGGATCGGCCAGTCGGCGGCCGGGTCACCCCACAGCGTGCGGTCCAGGTCGAACACTCCTGAGATGACCGGCTCTGGAGCACCTTCGGCGATCATGATGTTGATGGTCCACAGATCGCCGCTGAGCAGGCGCGGCTCGGTGATCTCGTCCAGCACGGCGTGGTGCTCGGCGGCCACCGCCGCGGCCTTGCGCAGGTCGGCGGCGTCCAGCCCCAGCCCGTCCAGGTCGGCCGCGATGTCCCGCAACGATCCGGTCACCGCCTGGCTCCACGTGTCGTACGCCGGCCCCCCCACGGGGCCGAATCTCGTGCCTCGCACCTCGTGCACCGTCCTGGCGATCTCCCCGATCTGACGGAAGAAGCCCGTCCGCGCCCGGCGCGGATACGTGCGCAGCCCCTCGGCGGCAGGAACGCCGTCGAGCAGGGTCTGCACCAGGTAGTCCCTGCCGACGAGCTCGTGCGACCAGTCGGCCGCGACGACGCGTGGCATCAACGGGGCGATCCTGGCGAGGTGCGGCACGGTGGCGTACTCGTTGCGCATGAGCTCCCGCTCGGAGACGAACTGGCGCTCCGGCCCGGGCGCGAAGCGCACGATCACCGGACGGCTCCGGCCTTCGACGGTTACGCGATAGGTGGTGTTGTACATCCCCAGGCCCATCTCGACCGCGGATGACACGGCGGCGCCCGGGCCGAAGATCCGGCGGCAGACCGCCTGGATCTGGCCGGCGGTCACCGGCTCCTGGAACGCCCCCGCGGGCCGTTCGATCGGCTGGAAGTCCACCCCGCCATCTTGTACGAAGGCCCGCCGAGCGTGTGCGGCGCCGATGCCCGCGCGGGGTGCCCGCCGCGGTGGTGGCATAGCCCTGTTAGGGGTGTTCGCGCAGGTCATGGGGTGGGGCGCCCTGCGGCCTGGAGGTCGTCGTCCGGTGCCGCGGAAAATCGGGTGACATTTTGTGGCGCTTGTCGGAATGTTGGGCGCGGTCGATGAGTTTTGTCGGTGGCGCAGGTCAGTCTGTACATGACCACCACTTCTTGTGAGACCCGAGGCTGGGACGCCAGCCGCGACGATGTCACTCCCGACAACCCCGATCGAGGTATCGTGCCCGGCTCCCTGCTCGACTCACCAGCCACCTCCGCGACCGGCGTCAAGGGCCGCACCCCGCCCGTGATCCGGCTGCTGGTGCTGGCCACGTTCGTGGTCATCCTCAACGAGACGATCATGATCAACGCGATCCCGCAGTTGATGAGCGCGTTGCACATCACCGAGCAGACCGCGCAGTGGCTCTCGACCGCTTTCATGCTGACCATGGCCGCGGTGATCCCGATCACCGGCTGGTTCCTGCAGCGGGTGTCCACCCGCAGCGCCTATACCGTCGCGATGGGCCTGTTCCTGGCCGGCACGGCGCTGGCCGCAGTCGCGCCGTCGTTCGAGGTGCTGCTGGCCGCCCGCATCATCCAGGCGTCCGGCACGGCCGTGATGATGCCGCTGCTGATGACCACGTTGATGCAGGTGGTGCCCGAGGAGGATCGGGGCCGCGTGATGGGCAACGTCAGCCTGGCCATGTCGGTGGCGCCCGCGATGGGTCCGACGGTCTCCGGGGTGATCCTCCAGTTCGGGTCGTGGCGGCTGCTGTTCGCCGTGGTGCTCCCCATCGCAGCCGTGGTGACGTGGAGCGGGCTGAAGCAGCTCAAGAACGTCGGAGAGCCCCGGTTCAGCACCGTCGACTGGCTGAGCGTGGTGACCGCCGCCGCGGGCTTCGGCGGGCTGGTCTACGGGCTCAGCCGGTTCGAGGGCGGTGACGTGCGCGTCGCCGCCGCGATCGTGGTCGCGGGCCTGGTGTCCATCGCCGTGTTCGTCGTCCGCCAACTGGCGTTGCAGAAGCGTGGCGCGCCGCTGCTGGATCTGCGCACCTTCCGTCACCGCACCTACACGGTCGCGCTGATCATGATGTCGGTGGCATTCATGGCGATGCTCGGCTCGATGATCCTGCTGCCGCTCTACCTCCAGAACGTCCGCCAGCTCAGCGCCCTGGAGACCGGGCTCCTCGTCATGCCCGGCGGTCTGGCGATGGGGCTGCTCGGTCCGACCGTCGGCCGCCTGTTCGACCGGTTCGGCGGCCGGGTTCTGGTCATCCCCGGCGCGATCGGGATCATGTTCGCGCTCGTCGGCTTCACCCAGGTCACGATGACCATGCCGGTCTGGCAGCTCCTCGGCCTGCACGCGCTGTTGATGGTGAGCCTGGCCGTGACCTTCACCCCGGTGTTCACCCTCGGCCTCGGAGCGGTTCCGCCGTCGCTCTACTCCCACGCCAGCTCGATCCTGAGCACGCTGCAGCAGGTCGCCGCCGCCACGGGGACCGCGCTGGTGATCACCGTGATGAGCGCGCGTGCCGGGGCCCTGCGCTCCGAGGGTGTCACCGAGGTGCTCGCCAACCTCGGCGGCATGCGGCTGGCCTTCATCATCGGCGCGGTGCTGTCCGTGGTCGTGGTGGTCACCGCCCTGCTCCTCCCGGCCCGCGCCGACAACGCCGGCGAGATCGAGGAGCCCAGCCGATCGGAGGCCTGAGCGGGGTCATCGGTCCGGGCAACGGCTCAACGGGGTTCGTGTTGCCGCCGGCGTGATGCTTTGTGATGGTTGATCCATGGGATCGACCGATGGTGGAAATCTGCAAGAGCTGCTCGACGAACAGGCCGTCTACTACGGTGCGGTGGCCCCGGAGTACGAACGCCACGCTCTCCCCTTCCCCGGAGCCTCCGAGCTGCCGGCGGCGCTTGACGCGTTCGGGCCGGTGGGCAGCGTGCTCGAACTCGCCTGCGGCCCCGGCACATGGACCGCCCAGCTGCTCCGGCACGCCACAGACGTCACCGCCGTCGACGCGTCCCGGGAAATGCTCGCCATCGCCTCGACGCGGGTGGGCGGGGACGATCGGGTGCGGTTCGTGGCGGCCGACCTGTTCCGCTGGCGTCCGGAGCGCCGTTACGACGTCGTCTTCTTCGGGTTCTGGCTGTCGCACGTTCCGCCGGAGCGCTTCGTGTCCTTCTGGTCGCTGGTGGCCGACTGCCTGAAGCCGGACGGGCGGGTGTTCTTCGTCGACGACAGTTACCGGACCGCCGACGAGCTGATCGAGGGCGAGCAGTCCGTGACCATCCAGCGCCGGCTCATGGACGGGACCGCCTACCGGATCGTCAAGGTCCCGCACCGTCCGGCGGACCTCGAACGGCAGCTCGAGCGGATCGGGTGGCGCATCACGGTCCACCCGACCTCTGGGCCGCTGTTCTGGGGAGCGGGAGGGCGGGCCTGACTCCGGGGGATCTCGCGGGGTGACGCGCGGGACGTTCGCCGGCGGGTACGCGGCACGTCAGCGTTCGACCTGCGCGAGAAAGATCCGCCACGTCGACTTGGTGATGTCGGCGGCCTCGGCGCAGATCTCCTGTGCCTCGGCACGCAGCGGCGGCGGTGGTTGCGGCGCGTCGCTGAGCCCGTAGCAGGGGATCGGGTCGCGCATCCGCGTGAGCATCTGCTGCATGTCCCTGGCGGTGAGGAGCACCGCGCCGTAGAGCAGGTCGGCATATTCCGGGTTCTGCTTGCGCAGCCGGCGCGCGGTGCCGGTGGCGACCTTGACCGCCGCCGCGAGCGCTTTGCCGCAGGTCTTGCTGCTCAGGGGGGTGCGCCGGGTGCACCTGTCTAGTTTGTCCGCGCCCGGGTGCGCGTCCATCGCGGCCCGGAAAGCGTTCTGTACGTCCCGTGTCACCTTCGGCGTCCCCGCTGATCCGGAAGGGGACGGGCCGGCGGTGGTGGTCGCGGGGGCGGGGGAGGCGGTCGCCGGGGTGGCCGGTGGCGGGCCGTCCGCGCAGGAGGTGACCAGCATCCCGACGACCACGGCGGGCGCGAGGCGTACCCATCTCATCCGCGCAAGATAACATCCGCATGATCGCGCGGCTACGGTCTGTCAGCAGCGCCGTCCGGCGGACGGCTTGCGATCGAGGACCCCGGGCGGCCGGCGAGCGGCGCCCCGGCGGGGGGCGGTCAGACGGCCAGCGCGTCCAGGAGTGACTGCAGGCGGGCGCTCTCGCGGTCGGGGCGGACGAGGGTGAAGATGCTGCGGCTGGTGTTCAACCATGGCACGTCGGCGACCACGAGGTCCCGGCCGTGATCGCGCAGCGCGAGGTCGGGGACGAGCGCCGCGCCCAGCCCCGACTCGGCCATGGCCAGTGTGATCTTGAAGTCGTCGGAGTGGCAGGCCACCCTCGGGTGCAGCCGCCAGCGCGCGAACACGCCGTCGAAGAAGGACGCGTCGCTGCTCGCCGGATGGTGCACGATCCACGGCAGGTCGACGAACTGCTCCACCCGGTACGGCGCCAGGTCGGGCCAGCCGCGCGGCAGGACGACCTTGTAGCGGTCCTCGGCGACCCACCGCCGGCCCAGCGATGACGGCCACGACAGGCCGGAGTTGCCCACCTGGTAGACGATGGCGGCGTCCAGTTCGCCGCCCGCGCCCAGGCGCGGGATGAGTTGTGAGGGTTCGGCCACGGAGAGCCGGATCGCGGCCCGGTCGGCGGGCTCCATGTCGCGCAGGACGCCGGTCAGCACGTCGGCGAAGCTCGGGAAGATTCCCAGGCGGATCTGCCGCTCGCTGTTCCTGTGCACCTCCTGGACGGTGGAGATCATGCGCTCGATGTCGATGAGCACGACCTCCGCGTGCCTGGCCAGCACCTCGGCTGCGCTGGTGGGCAGCACGCTGTGGGCGAAGCGCTCGAACAGCGTCACGCCCATCTCCCGCTCCAGGGCGGCCATCTGCTGGGAGACGGCGGAGGGGGTGTACCCGAGCCGGTTGGCGGCGGCCGCGAACGATCCCCGCTGCACGACCTCACGGAGAGTGCGCAGGTGCTCCGGCTTCAGCATCAGCAACCCTTACCCTCAGAAGCGCTAAATGTCGTGTTTGTAGCACTTCCACCTGCATTTAGCTACTCCTACAGTGAGGCCCATCACATTTCCGAGCCGCTGAGAGTCCCATGAGCATCCGCGTGTACCGCAACGCCGCCATCCACACCGGAGCAGGCGAGAACCCGTTGGCCCAGGCCATGGCCGTGAAGGGCCAGACGTTGCTGGCCGTCGGCAGCGAGGCGGACGTGCGCGGGGCCGCAGGGCCGGACGCGGAGCTGATCGACCTGGAGGGCGCCGCCGTCCTGCCCGGCCTCTACGACGCCCACATCCACACCGCCCAGTACGCCCTGAGCCTCGACGCGGTCGACCTGCGCGACGTGCGCTCCCTGGACGAGGCCCTGGCCAGGGTGGCCGCGCACGCCGCCCGCCTGCGACCGGGCGCCTGGTTGTTCGGCGGCCGCTGGAACAGCAACACCTGGGACCCGCCCGCCCAGCCGGACAGGTACGCCCTGGACTCGGTCTGCCCCGGACTGCCGGTCGCGCTGCCCAGCGTCGACGGCCACACGGTCTGGGCCAACTCCGCGGCCCTGCGCCTGGTCGGCATCGACGCCGGCACCCCCGACCCGGTGGGTGGCGAGATCGTCAGGGACGCCGACGGGGAGCCGACCGGCATCCTGCGCGAGTCGGCGTCGTACCCGCTGCGCCACCTCATGGTCTCCGCCGACCTGACCGACCGGCTCCGCGCCGCCCAGGAGGAGCTGCTCGGGCTCGGCCTGACCAGCGTGCACGACATCGACGGCGAGGACTGCCTGGCGGCCTACCTGGAGCTGCGCGAGACGGGCCGGCTGAAGCTGCGCGTGCACAAGGCGATCCCGGCGACCCACCTGGAGGCCGCCATCGAGGAGGGGCGCCGCACCGGGCAGGGCGACGACTGGATCCGCACCGGGCCCGTGAAGATCTTCAGCGACGGCGCGCTCGGCTCGCACACCTGTCACATGAGCGAACCCTTCGCCGGCGACCAGGGCAACGCCGGCATCGCGGTCACGCCGTACGACGACCTCGTCAAGTTGTTCGGCAGGGCTGCGGGCGCCGGCATCGCGGTGGCCACGCACGCGATCGGCGACCGGGCCAACCGCCTCGTCATCGACGCCTACGAGGCCATCGGCCGCACGCCCGGCCTGCGGCACCGCATCGAGCACGCCCAGCACCTGCGGCCCGGCGACCTGGCGAGGATGGCCCGGCTGGGCATCGCCGCCTCCATGCAGCCCGTGCACTGCACCAGCGACATCGACCTGGTCGACTCCCTGCTGGCCGGTCACGGGGTGGCGTCCTACGCCTGGCGCGGGATGCTGAACGTGGGCGTCGCCCTGGCCTTCGGCTCCGACGCCCCCGTGGAGCACCCCAACCCGTTCGCCGCGCTCCACGCCGCCGCCACCCGTACCCGCCCCGATGGCACGCCTCCTGGCGGCTGGCAGCCCGAGCAGCGGCTGAGCATGGCCGAGGCCATCACCGCGCACACCCTGGGCGCGGCCTACGCGGCGGGCGAGGAAGAGCGCAAGGGCACCCTCGCGCCCGGCAAGCTCGCCGACTTCATCGCGGTGGACACCGACCCCTACCGGGAGTCACCGGACGCGGTGCTGCGCACCAAGGTCATGACCACCGTCGTCGGCGGCGAAGTCCGCTGGCAGCGAAGCTGAAGGAGAACCCCCCAGTGAACACCCGGATCCGTACGTTGCTCGCTGCCGGTGCGCTGCTCGCCGCCGCCACGGCCTGCGGCGCCGAGCCCCTCGACTCGGGCCCGCAGGCCGAGCAGTCGGCCGCGCCCGCCGTGCTCGACCAGGCCCCCGCCGAGGACAAGGCGGCCGACGTGATCAACGCGATCAACCCGGACCAGGCGCTCGCCGCCAAGGTGCCCGCCCGGCTGAAGACCGACGGGCTGAAGGTCGTCTCCTCCCTCGGCTACCCGCCGATGGAGCTGTACGCCTCCGACGGCAAGACCGCGATCGGGCTCGACCCCTCGCTGACCCGGGCCATCGCGAGGAAGCTCGGCGTCAAGGTGACCATCACCGACGAGGAGTTCAACTCGCAGATCCCCGGCGTGCTCACCGGCCGCTACGACTTCGTCATCTCCTCGATGACCGACAACGCCGAACGCCAGGGCAAGCTCTCGTTCGTCGACTACGTGCGGGCGGGCGCGGGACTCCTGGTGAAGAAGGGCAACCCGGCGGGCATCTCGGGGCCTGACGACCTGTGCGGCAAGACGGTCTCCGTCGTCGACAACGGCTCGTCGCTCGCGCTGGCCGAACAGTACGACGCCGACTGCGAGAAGGCCGGCAAGGGCGGCCTGACCATCCTGAAGTTCCCCGGTGACCAGGAGGCCCTGCTCCAGGTCGGCGGCGGTCGGGCGCAGGCCAGCATCACCGACTACGTGGTGACGACCTACAAGGCCGCCGACCCCAAGCTCGGGGTGGAGGGGATCGCGCTCGAAGGCACGGAGAGCCTGTGGGGCATCGGCATGAAGCCGGACGACAAGGAGCTGATCGACTCCGTCAAGGGCGCGCTCAACTCCCTCATCCAGAGCGGCGAGTACGGCAAGGTGCTCAAGGCGTGGAACCTGGAGAAGCTGGCCGTCGAGTCCGCCACGGTCAACGGCGGTAAGTGACCGTGCGGACCGAGCCGATCCTCGACGAGACGGGGACCCCCGTTCCCGTCGCGCGCACCCTGCACTGGGGCCGCTGGGTGGGCGCCGCCGCCGCGCTGGCGGTCGCGGGCTGGCTGGCCTACCTGGTCGTCGTCAACCCTCGCCTCGACTGGAGCAAGGTCGCCGAATACCTGCTCGACGACCGCATCCTGGCCGGGGTCTGGGTCACCATCGAGATCTCGGTGGTGGCCACGGCTCTCGGGCTGGTGCTTGGCGTGCTGATCGCGATCATGCGGCTGTCGTACAACCCGGTGCTGAGCGGGCTGGCCGGCGGGTACATCTGGTTCTTCCGCGGCACGCCCGTCCTGGTGCAGCTCATCTTCTGGTACAACCTGGCCTACCTGTTCCCCGAGCTGGTGCTCAAGATCCCGTTCACCATGATCGGCCTCAAGTGGGACACCAACGAGGTGATGACCGGCTTCACCTCCGCCATGCTGGGCCTGGGGCTGAACCTGGCGGCCTATTTCGCCGAGACCGTGCGCGCCGGCATCCAGGCCGTCGACAAGGGGCAGACAGAGGCGGCGTACGCGCTGGGCATGACCCCCGGCAAGCGGATGCGGGTCATCGTGCTCCCGCAGGCGCTGCGCATCATCATCCCGCCGACGGGCAACGAGTTCATCTCCATGCTGAAGACCACGTCGCTGGTGTACGTGGTCGCCGGGCACGACCTGATGACCAACGCCAGCCAGATCTACAAGGCCAACAACCTGATCATGGAGCTGCTGATCGTGGCGAGCCTGTGGTACATGCTGATGACCGCCGTGGCGACCTTCCTGCAGGGGAGGCTGGAGCGCCGGTTCGGTTCCGACGCCGTACGTCTCGTGCGCGGCGGCGGCCTGGCGGCCAGGGTCCTGCCGAAGGCGACGGCGTGACCGCGCCGGGGACGCAGGTCGTGCAGGCCGCCGGCGTCCGGATGAGCTACGGCGACGTGCAGGTGCTCAACGGCGTGGACTTCACCGTGTCCGCGGGCGAGGTGAGCTGTGTCATCGGCCCGTCGGGCTCGGGCAAGTCCACGTTCCTGCGCTGCGTCAACGGTCTCGAGCCGGTGCTGGGCGGGAGCCTGCGGGTGCTCGGGGAGGAGGTGGGCCACACCCTGCGCGACGGCAGGTACCACCCCTGGACGCCCAAGGAGTTCGCCGCCTTCCGGCGGAACATCGGCATGGTGTTCCAGCGCTTCAACCTGTTCGCCCACCAGAGCGCGCTGGAGAACGTGGCCTGCGGGCCCGTCCACGTGCTGGGCAGCCCGGCGGACAGGGCACGAGGGCTGGCGATGGAGCACCTGGAGCGGGTGGGACTGGCCAACCACGCGCACAAGCGACCCCACCAGCTCTCGGGCGGCCAGCAGCAGAGGGTGGCCATCGCCAGGGCGCTGGCGATGAATCCGGCGCTGATGTTGTTCGACGAGCCGACGTCCGCTCTGGACCCGGAACTGGTGGACGAGGTTCTGGAGGTCATGAAAGGGCTGGCCGCCGACGGGATGACGATGGTCGTGGTGACCCACGAGATCGCCTTCGCCAGGGAGGTCGGCGACTGGCTGACCTTCTTCGACGGGGGCGTGGCCGTCGAGCGGGGCCGGCCCGGCGAGCTCCTGGCCGCTCCGGGCCAGGAGCGCACCAGGGCGTTCCTGTCCAGCGTGCTCGGCCCCAAGGAGGGACCTGCGGTAGAGGGCCCGGCCTGACCTGGCCGCATATCGAAGCCGATATCGCCCGGTGATCGGTATCGCTATTAGACATGGCGTGATCGCATCTGCTTGGCTCCTTCTCGCTGACAGCCGACAAGCGGAGGATTCGACATGCGACTCGTACGCGCCCGCGGGATCGTGGCCGCCCTGCCCGCCTCCGCCCTGGCGGCCTCCCTTGTGGTCGCCGGCGGAAGCCCGGCTTCGGCCGCGCCGGCGACCGTGCCGGCGACCGGGGCGGCGCCGTCGGCGGCGGTTCCCGGCGCGGCTCTGGCCAGGAAGGAGCTGCGCGAGCTGGAGGCGGCGTTCAAGGGCAGGATCGGCGCGTACGCGCTCGACACGGCCACGGGCAGGACCGTGACGTACCGGGCGGGCGAGCGCTTCCCTATGTTGTCCACCTTCAAGGCGCCCCTCTGCGCGGCCGTGCTGCAGAAGGCCCGCACCTCCGACCCCGGCCTGATGAACCGGCTCATCAGGTGGACGGCCGCCGACATGAAGCCCAACTCGCCGGTCACGGAGAAGCACGTCAAGGACGGCCTGACCGTCTCCCGGCTGTGCGAGGCGGCCGTCACCATGAGTGACGGCACCGCGTCCAACCTGCTGCTCAAGCAGATCGGCGGGCCGAAGGGGCTGACGAGGTACTTCCGTTCGCTGAAGGACTCGACCTCGCGCATGGACCGCTGGCACCCCGAGCTCAACGACTGGACCCCCGAGGAGAAGCGCGACACCACGACGCCCGCGGCCATCGGCCGCGACCTGCGCGCGCTCACGGTGGGGCGGGCGTTGCACGCCAAGGACCGCGAGCAACTCCTCGCCTGGCTGCTCGCGAACAAGACCGGCGGCGAGCGCATCCGCGCCGGCCTGCCCAAGGCCTGGACGGTCGCGGACAAGACCGGCACCAACTCCGACGGGTTCGGCGGCGGGAACGACATCGCCGTCATCTGGCCCAGGAAGGGCGCCGCTCCCCTCATCATGTCGATCTACACCAACCGCACCAAGGGTCTCGCCACGGACAACAAGACCATCGCGAAGACCGCCACCGTCCTCGCCCGCGCGCTCGGCAAGCTCTAGCCGCACGGCGTGCGTCTGGATATCGTCATGGCCGTCCTAATAGGCGGCCATTTTTCTGCATAGAGATAAATGGCGTGCCGTGCGCGAACAAGGCCTTTTTTGTCCGTGCAGGGCCGGGGCGTGGACCTTGACACGGCTAATCTTCTAGAGGTTTTCTGGAGATATCGGCATAACGCCGCATGCGGTGTCGTGCCGTGAAAACAATCCCGATCTTTTACGGGGATGTCCATGGCAACGTACGCGTACCGCTGTCTGGATTGCGGGCAATTCGAGGTGCGCCTGCCGATAGGGACCGCCGAGGCGGTCCGCGAGTGTCCGGTGTGCCGCGCTCCGGCCCGCCGATTCTTCACCGTCCCGAACCTCACCCGGCTTTCCCCGGCGGCGTCCGCCGCCCTGACCCGAGAGGAGCAGAGCAGGGAAGCGCCCGAGGTGGTCACGCGCGTGCCTCCGGTACGACGGTGGCAACCGCCACAGCACCCGGCACTGTCGCGCCTTCCTCGGCCTTGAAACAGCCAGCAAACGTTGCGTTCGCCGGCGGCGTGGCGTCCGGCGAGCGCGACCACCCGTACTGACACGAGGAGGTGTCGGTGATGGGAGCCGTCGGACTGCTCTACGTGGGGGCGGTACTTTTCCTCAACGGTCTGATGCTCCTGGGAAAGGTCGAACCGAGAGCGGCCGGCGTGTTCAACCTGTTCGTCGGAGCACTGCAGGTGATCACGCCCACCGTGCTGGTCATCCTCAATCCCACCGACGTGCCCGTGGTGCTCGGCGCGTCGGGCATCTACCTGTTCGGATTCACCTATCTCTATGTCGGCATCAACCTGCTCGGCGGCTTCGACAGCACGGGAGTCGGCTATTTCTCGCTCTTCGTGGCCGTCATGGCGCTCGGCTATTCCTTCGCCAACTTCCGGATCCTCGGCGATCCCGCCTTCGGCGTCATCTGGCTCTACTGGTCGTTCCTGTGGGCGCTGTTCTTCGTGCTGCTCGGGCTGAAACGTACGCGGATCACCAGGTACACCGGCTGGGTCACGGCGATCCAGGGCTGGGTCACGGCGGCGATCCCCGCCTACATGACCCTGGCCGGCTACTGGCGCGACACCAGGCTCTTCGCGATCATCCTCGCCGTGTTCGGCGTGGTGGTGTTCGCCGTCCTGTGGCCGCTGACGCGGCACGGGGAGCCGGCCGCCGCGGCGCCCGACGAGGCGGGGGAGCCGTCGAGACCGGACGGCGAGCGCCGGCACCGCCCGCGATGGACCTGACGGAGCCCGCCGAGGCGGAAGAGAGGTGAGGCCCACGCCCAGCCAGGAAGGAGCCATCCGCGAGAAGAAGGGCATGCATCATGCCGAAGGTAATCTACAAGATCGACCAGTCGAAGCCGATGCGCGACCAGGAGGTCCCGGGGCACAACCGCTGGCACCCAGACATTCCGGTGGCGGAGATGGTACGTCCCGGAGACGAGTTCCGGATGGAATGCCGGGAATGGACCGACGCCCAGATCGGCAACAACGACTCCGCGAACGACGTACGTGATGTCGACCTGAGCCTCGCGCACATGCTGAGCGGGCCCATCGGGGTGGAGGGCGCCGAACCCGGAGACCTGCTCGTCGTCGACATCCTCGACCTCGGCCCGGTTCCCCAGCAGGTAGGGGAGGCGCCAGGACAGGGATGGGGGTACACCGGCGTCTTCGCCAAGGCGAACGGCGGCGGATTCCTGACCGACTACTTCCCTGACGCCTACAAGGCGATCTGGGATTTCCACGGCCAGGTCGCGACCTCCCGCCACCTGCCGGGGGTTCGCTTCACCGGCATCACCCATCCGGGACTCTTCGGTACGGCGCCATCGGCCGACCTGCTGAGCAGCTGGAACCGCCGGGAGCAGACGCTCATCGACACCGACCCGCAGCGCGTTCCGCCACTCGGCCTGCCACCGCTGACCGACAACGTGGTCGCCGGCACGGCGACCGGCGACGCGGCCCAGCGGATCGCCGCCGAAGGAGCGCGTACCGTGCCCGCCAGGGAGAACGGCGGCAACCACGACATCAAGAACTTCACCCGCGGAGCCCGGGTCTTCTACCCGGTCCACGTGCGCGACGCCAAGCTGTCAGGAGGTGACCTGCACTTCAGCCAGGGCGACGGGGAGATCACCTTCTGCGGCGCGATCGAGATGGGAGGTTACATCGACTTCCACGTCGACCTCATCAAGGGCGGCATGGAGAAGTACGGGGTCACCACCAATCCGCTCTTCATGCCGGGAAACGTGGAGCCGAGATATTCGGAGTTCCTGTCGTTCATCGGCATCTCGGTGGACCACGACACCGACACCAACTACTACCTCGACGCGACGGTGGCCTACCGCAGGGCCTGCCTCAACGCCGTGGAGTATCTCAAGAGGTGGGGTTACAGCGGCGAGCAGGCCTATCTGCTCCTCGGCGCGGCACCGATCGAGGGGCGGGTCAGCGGGATCGTCGACATCCCGAACGCGTGCTGCTCGCTCTACCTGCCCACCGCGATCTTCGACTTCGACGTACGCCCGAACGCGAAAGGACCCGCGAGCCAGGATCGCGGACAGTGCGCCGTGACGAGCTGACCGCCTATGACGTGCGGGGGTGGCCTCCGGGATATCGCCCGGAGGCCATTCCTTAATGATGCGGCAAACACTGACTAAAGTTTTCTCCGCATGGTGGCGGCCCGCCACCGCATGCGTTACGCGGCCGGATCGGCCGACGTGGACGGCCTTTCTCCCTCCCCCGGACCATGGCGAAGAAGGTCAACCCGGTCGCTCCGCCACGGAAAGCCCGGTAAAAGGCGCGTTATCCTTCGGCGTATCCCCCTGAACAGTTGTGAGCGCTCTGCGCTGTGAAAGGTTGATCCATGCAAGACGACGCCGTGTGGGTCCGAGGCGTTACCGGCATCCAGTTGCACCACACCACCGACCTTCAGGACGCCACACGATTCCTGAGCAACGCGGCGATGGCGCTGCGGGCCGCGCACGTGCGTACCGGGGACGACCAGTACTCCGCCATCGCCGCCCAGCTCACCACCATGGTGGAAGAGACGCGGACGCTGGAGGGCGAGGCGCGCGCACGCATGCAGGGGTTGCACGCGTCCGACCCCGAGCGGTTCGTACGGTGCCGCGAAGGGCACGAGCCGTGGCCCGACGAGATCCAGGCGGGCTTCGTGCCGCGGCACACCTGCAGGGACCAGTGCCTGTACCACGACCACGACGTTCTCGACGCCATCATGCAGTGCACCTGCGGCCAGCCTCCGTGCCGCGCCTGCGCCATCGCCGGCGCTCCGTAGCAGCGGCGGCGGTCCGCCGACGCGCGAGCGGGCCCGGACGGGTTGAACGTGACGGGGAGGGAGGCTTGCCTCACCCCCGGGTTTCATGCATATCGCTGCCGCCACCGGGGGGCGTGCTGGTAGGGGTGTAGGCATGATCTTTTTGACGCGGACGGTCAGCGTCGTCGTGCTGGCTCTGCTGGCCATCCCGCTCACCGCTGTCTTCGCGGCCCCGCACGCGGCGGCGGATGCTCGCAAACGATCCCAGGCCGAGGCCGGCGCGCTCGCCCGCAAGATGCTGGCCCAGCTGAAGGTGTCCAGGCCGTTATCGATCCGCGGCTACAGCCACCGCCGCTTCCAGCCGCGATGGGAGAAGCACAAGGGCAGGTGCAGCACGCGCGAGGCGGTTCTGGCCCGTGACGGCCGGCGCGTGCGCAAGAACGCGGCCTGCCATCCGGTCAAGGGCGTCTGGTACAGCCCGTACGACGGAAAGAAGCTGAAGAGCGAGCGGCTGGTCGACGTCGACCATGTCGTGCCGCTGGCGTACGCGTGGCGTTCGGGGGCGAGCAGGTGGAGCCCGGCGCGCAGGCGCGCGTTCGCCAACGACCTGAAGCGGCCCGAACTCATCACGGTCAGCCACTCCGCCAACATCGCCAAGGGCGCCAAGGGCCCGCAGAGCTGGCGCCCGCAGCGCCGCGCCCACTGGTGCCGTTATGCCGTTTCCTGGATCACCGTGAAGCGCCACTACCGGCTTTTCGTGACGCGGAACGAGAAGGTGGCCCTGCTCAACATGCTCCGTAAGTGTTAATGCGGAAAAGGTGCGGGTGATGTGACACGAGGTGCGGATTGTGGCGAGGGTGCAGTTTGCCAACGGGTGTAGGCCGCACACCGACATCGCCACAATCCGCGGCTCTCGTGAGGATGGATTACCACCAGTCCCAGTCGTCGCCCCACCAGGGGCCGCCCCAGCCGCCCCACCAGCGCCTGCGACGGCAACGACGGCGACGCCACCAACGGCGCCGACGGCCGCAGCCTCCTCCGTGCTGGAAGTCGAACGTCATTGTTCCTCCCCCGTTGATCGCATTCCTCAATTCGGACGCTAGCACCCATATCGCCATATTCCAGGACATATCCGGCAATTTCAGGGATGCTTGACGGTGAATTCACTACGTAAAGGCCGCCGATCTCGCGTGGCCAGGGGGAGCCGCAGGAAAACCTGACCCCGCCCTCTCTCAGGCGGAAGCGCGCCGCATGATCTCCTGTTCGGTGAGCGGGTCGGCAGGATGGTGGCTCAGGCACTGCGGGGTGCGGACCAGCGTCTCGGGGATGCCGTCGCTCGCGGTGTAGAACTGCCCGACCTCCAGCCGCCCGACCCGGTCGGCCCGGCCGCCGCGGGCCCTGGCCAGCGTCTGGACCACGGAGATCTGCGTCGGGCTGTTCATCCTGCCGTTGAACTGGGTGGTGGCGTTGCCGGCGATCTGGTTGTGCAGGCCGCGCGGCGCCTGGGTGGCGAAGACGAGGCCGAGGCCGTACTTCCGGGCCTGCGACGCGAGGGTCAGCGTGCTGGCCAGCGCCTCGGTCCTGGGCGTGGCGGGCACGAGAGCCTGGGCCTCGTCCATCACGTACAGGCCGGTCAGCGGGCGGCCGCGCGCCGGGTTCCGCTTGATCCAGGAGAACAGGGCCATCTGGAGCTGGCTGACGAACCCGGGCCTCGCGTCCTCGTTGAGCCCGATGAAGCTGATGACCGACACGCGGGCCCGCTTGCCCGCCGACGGGGTCAGCAACTGCTCGGGGTCGGCCGGCTCGCCGTTGCCGGCGAAGAGCGGGTCGTTGATCGTCGCGGCGGTCAGGAGCTGCCCCAGCTCGGCGGCGATCTGGTCGGCCCGGTCGATCTGGCTGACCTCCAGCGGCAGATCGGCGAGCATGCCCAGGAACGCGGTGAAGTCGCCGCCGCCCGTGCGCGCGAAGTGCTCCAGCGCCTGGCGGAGCACGGCCTTGCCCTTACGCGCCTTGGCGCTGGCTCCGTGGGCGTTCGCCCGGTGCGCCAGCGCCCCGACGGCCAGGCCGAGCGCGGAGTCCAGCTCGTCCCGGTCGTCGAGCACGGCCCCGAAGTCGGGGAGCGGCCGGAAGGTCAGCGGGCGCCCGCGTGAGCGCCCAGGAGTCCAGACCACGACCTCGGTCTCGGCGAAGTAGCGGGCCGCCTTGTCCGCGTCACCGGGACCCCACCCGGGCGGCGCCTCGGGCCAGGGGTCGCCCAGCCGGGCGAGGTCGTTGTTGGAGTCGAGCACGATAGAGGACACCCCGTGCAACGCGCACTCCTCCACGAGCCGCCGCAGGAACACGGTCTTGCCCGATCCGGAGCCCGCGAAGACGGCGGTGTGGCGGGCCAGCGCGGCCAGCTTCAGCTCCAGGTCCGCGCCCGTGTCGAACCGCCTGCCGACCGCGACGACGGCCCCGCGCCCGTCGGGACGGGCCGGGGAGGCCGGGGGCGGATCGGCGGGGCTCGTCGTGCTCGGCGAGCTTGACGTCGCCGGCGGCGTGCTCGGAGCGCCGGCCGTGCTCGTCGCGCTCGTCGTGGCCGGTGTGCCCGCTGTGCCCGCTGTGCTCGGTGTGCCCGGTGTGCCCGGTGTGCCGGGCAGGCTGCTGAGGAGCTCGGTGCCGCTCGCCGGACGCCGGGCCCGCAACCACGTGTCGAACTCCGGATCCTGGTCGGCCGCCATCCGGCGCAACGCCTCGAACACGCGCAGGTCGTCACCGTGCAGCGGGAGCGCCTTCCCGCCGCAGTCCTTGAGGTGAGCCACCCTGGCCTGGGTCGCGGGACCGTCCGACCACGCCTGGTTGCGCAGCACGACGAAACACCGCTCGGGCGTCTCCGGGCCGATCCCCGACGCCTTGATGCCGTCGTTCAGCCGTTTGAGCGCCGCGATCGGATGCGGCGCCCCGATCATCCGGAACGTCCAGTGCCGCTGCTCCTCCGAGTCGGGGTCGAGCTCCTGGCGCAGCCGGGCGTGGAGGTTCGGCCTGCGGCCAGGCGGCGGGTCGACGGAGAAGGCGCGGCCGGACTCGCCCTGCTCCGTGATCCACGCGTTGAGCCCGGCGGCGAGCAGCGGGGGAGCGAGCTCGTCCTCGTGGTCGGGATCGTACGCGTCCGAGATCTCGGCCTGCTCGCGCAGGCCGACGAAGCGGGCGTCGAGCCGCGCGAGGTCCGTCTCGGACACGGCGGGAGCGGCGCCGGCGACGGGCGGGACCGGGTGCTCCCCGGCGAGCGATCGTGCCGCGGTGTCCCCGGCGAGCGGCCGGCCCGGGTGGTTCCCGGTGGAGGACGCAGCCGGGTGGTCCTGGTGGAAGCGCTCCAGCAGCGTGACCCTGCCCTCCACCCGGCACGTCTCCACGTGCGCGCTGATGCGCCGGAGCAAGGTCCTCGGCGTGAGACCCGGCGCGGTCGCGAACGCGGCCGGCGCGACCGGCCAGACAGGATCGGCCGGCGTGCAGCCGGCGTTCTCGAAGGCCACGGCGAAACGCCGTTCGACCAGGCTGCGGGCGAGGCCGGCGCTTGCGAGCGTGGTGAGGATCAGCGACGTCCTGAACCGGTCCTGCACCGTGCCGATGGCTCGCTCCCTGATCAGGTTCCAGGACGAGGGGAGGCAGGCGACCAGGCAGAGCGAGCGCTGGGTGGCGTGGCGCAGGGCCATGAGGCCGGCCGCGATCTCGTCGATGACGTCCTTGCGCGGCTCTGCGCTCGTCACTGTGCTGCTCATTGGGCTGCTCATTGGGCTGCTCATTGGGCTGCTCATTGGGCCGGCCGCTGTGCTCGTCACTGGGCCGGTCTCCGTACCGGCGAGCGGCCTGGAGTGTCCGAGAATCGCGTCGATCTGGTCCACCGCGATGACGCTGGGGCCGGTCAGCGCGAGGATCGTGGACAGCTCGACCGCGATGTCGTGATGGGTCTTGCTCCCCTTGCCCATGCCCCACGCCTGGCGATCCCCCTCCACGGCCTCCTCCGTGGACGTCAGGTGATCGTGGGCGACGTCGAGGGCGTGGCCGGAGGCGGTGGCGTAGAGGGCGAGGGCCCGGATGGTGTCGCGGCACCGCAGCAGCCGCCGGTCCCTGGCCAGCAGGCCGTCCACCAGGGCGTCGAGATCCTCCCGGGTCAGGCCCGTGCCGCGCCCGATCGCCGTCTCGATCCGGTCGCCGGTCCCCGCGAGGGCGGCGAGGCCCCGCAGCGCCACCAGCGCCTGGACGGGGGAGCCTGGGCCCTGGGCGGAGCGGCCCAGGTCCTCGACCATCGCGCTCGTGGTCTGGCGCCAGAAGTCCTCTCCGGCGCTGAAGTCCACCATGAAGAAGTAGCCGCCGGCCTGGGCGATCCGCCCTCTGACCCAGCCGAGGAGGTGGGTCTTGCCCGCGCCGCCCTCGCCCTGGATCACGACCCCGAGCGGGCTCGTACGGGAGGCGAGCGAGGCCTCCTCGATGCCGTCGAGGATCAGCCGCTCGGCTCGCGGATGCATGCCGTCGACGTGGAAGGGCGGCGGGTTCCAGGCGTGTTCGGCGGTCGTCGCCCAGTCGAGCACCCTGGAGACGGCCCGCAGGGCGCGTTCCTCCTGCTCGTTCACCGGGCCTCGATCGCGAGAAGGTGCTTGCTCACTCCGTTCACCAGCACGGCCGCTTTCCTGTCGTCGGCGGTCAGCGTCTTCTGGTCGGCCTCCGGCACCAGATGCACGTCCGGGAGGAGCTCCATCCGCCTCAGTGTCTCGTCGACCTCGTCGGCGGGCGCGTCGCCGAGCAGCGGGCGCAGCCGGGTCAGGAGCACCCAGTCCTGGGGTTCGCGCGCCAGCCGCCAGTACGCCTCCCGGATCGTCCCGGCAAGGCCGGCGCCGTCGGCGGCCGCATCGTCCGGGGCATCGGCGGCGCGGGCCGTGACGACGAAGTCGGCCAGGCTCAGATCCGCCGCGTCGAGATAGCCCTTGATCAGGCCGAGAACGCCGTAGAGGGCGTGGCCGAGCGACCCTCCGCGGGCCGGGGCGGCGCCCGCGAGCTCGGTCACGCACCAGGCCCACCCCTTGTCGGTGAGCGTGTGGTGATAGGCCCTGCCCTGTTTGTCGCTGGTGACGAGGCCGAGCGTGTTCATCCGGTTCCGGGCCTTGCCGTCGAGCGCGGCGCCGACCTGGTCGCGGAGCGCGGGGTTGGACGCCGACCCGCCGAGCGTCATCAAGCCGAGCAGCAGGGCCCGCTCCCGGGCTCCGAAAGTGCTGTTCTCCATGGTCAGGTCTCCTCGGATGTCACTGTGCCGAAGGTGGCCGCCGTCAGTTCGCGGCGGCCGGAAACTTCCCTGAGCGTGCCGCGAGCGCGTACGGGAGCCCTGCTCCTGTGCGCCTCGACGGCCACGTCGTAGGCCGCCTCGTCGGGCAGCCGCACCCAGATCGAGCCGCGCGACTCGGCGCCGCCGACCGCCACGTCGCCGCGGACCTGTACGCGGAACCGGTCCTCGCCGCCGTTGTCCACGAGCATGGCGATGAGGCCGGTGACCGAGGCGCTGTCGCTGTGGAGGCGGCGCAGCCGGTGGGCGACGCGGCGTAACAGCCGTCCCGTCTCGGCATCGAAGACGAGCCGGCGCGCGGGCACGTCGGTGGGGAGCGCCCGCGCCCAGCGGAAGCCGACCTCGAACCGGGTGCCGGGGTCGGAGCCGGCGAAGCGCGCGAGCGCCTGGCAGAGCTCGGCCGACACTCCGTGACGTACGAGGCCGTCGAAGGTGCTGATGTCGCCGGTCCTGCGCACCTCGGCGCCGGCTTCGAGCAGGAGCTCCGCCGCGCGCTGGAGCAGGATCAGGGTACGGCGGGCCAGCGGTGGTCCCTCCGGCGTGGCACGTTCCAGCGGGACGCGGACCGTGAGGAGGTCGCCCGAGGCCACGATGGGCCCGATCCAGACGCGGTCGAGCAGGTCGCGCACCGCTTTGGGCGCCACGCCGTCGTACACCGGGCGCGGACCGGTGAGCGCGGCTCGGGCCGCCGCACCGAGCGCGGCCTGCGCGCTGGTGAGCGCCGTGACCGCGTCGAGCAGCCTGAACTGCCCGTCCACCGGGACGATGGGAGCTCTGTACCACTGCACGTCGGCCATGGGCGCGCCGATGTCGGAGGCGATGTCCTCGCGGGAGCGGCCTTCCAGCCGCGCCAGCAGGGTGAGGATCTCCCTGACCCGCCGGGGCCCGTCGCCGAGGTCGTCGGTGCCGGGCACCAGGATCTCGTGATCGCCCTCGTGCACCCAGACGGCGGCGCCCCGCCACTCGCCAGGCTGGCGGGACCAGCCGGTCATGGCGAGATAGCTGCTGATGTCGGCGACCGACAGGGGCCTGGTCACGCGGGCGCGCCGACGAGGTCGCGCAGGGCCCGCACGGTGAGCACGTTACCCAGCGGCACCCGTACGGGCGCGTGCCGTCGGGCGCTCGGGGATTCGATGGCCTGTTCGCCCTCGAACCCCCGGTAATAGCAGAGCCGGCTGAGCGTCAGGCCTTCGGTCTCCACCCGGGCGTAACGGTCGCTCTCGCGCGGGACCACGACGACGAACAGGTAGCGCGGAACGAGGAACGGGCCCGCGACGAGTTTGTTGTACTGCACCTCGTTCAGCCCGTGAAAGTACAGGTCGGGCCCCTTGTGAGCGGGCGCTGACCACGACTTGACCTGCACTTCGATCGCGGGCGACGCGATGTGCCCGGCCCTGCCCGGATAACGGAAGCCGAGGTCGATCCCGTCGTGGTCGAGGTCGTCCTTGTAGACGAGGAGCCCGGCGGCGGAGGCGAGGGCTCGCACGTAGTCCTCGGCGAACTTGCCCTGATGATTCCGCTGGTCAAGCATGCAGGCTCCCTCGCCAACGCCCCACCCAATGCCGCGCGGGTCAAAGAGTATCTACCGAGCGGTTCGCGAGAGCGGGTTTTCGCCTTCAGCGCTGCGCGATAACTCCCTCTTTATGACTGATTTCCGACCATTACGAAGAATGGCAGAAGCTGGTACGGCATAACACTTGTGTTACGTCAGTGGTTAATCTTGGGAAGGTACGGGCCGAAATGCTCGGCGACGATTTCCGCGACCCCGTCGGCGTCGCGCGAGCCGTCGACCTGGAGCACGCGGATGCCGAGCCGGCGGGCGCCGCGGACGGCGTCGTCCGCGACCAGCTGGTCCCGGGCGAGGCGGTTGGCCTGCGCGCGGGCCGGGTCGCTGACGGCTTGGCCGAGCGCGCCGGCCCGGGGCAGCGTACGCACCTGGTGCCGGCGGAAGTCTGGCGCGGGCACCATGACGATCATGCGGCGTGGGGAGTCGAGGAGCGGCGCGACCAGTTCGGGGCGCAGCCCCCAGCCTTCGGCGATGACGGGGTGCCCGGAGACGAGCCCGCGCAGGTCGTCGAGCGCCCAGGCGAACCGGTCGGGAAATCCGGCCAGGGTCGCCTTCGCCATGTCCTCCGGAGTGGGGTCGACCCACAGGGCGTCGGGGTCGGGTGCGGTGACGGGCTCGCCGAGTGCGACGCGGCGGGCGATGCGGCGATCATTGTGGCCGCGGGCGTCATGGTAGTCGTAGTGGTAGGCGGTGACGCCGTATCGAGCGGCCAGGATCCGGGCCACGGTCGACTTGCCGGCCCACTGGCCACCCCCGATCCACAACGCGCGACGCAACGTGCCGAAGGGGTCCCACACTTCTTGCTCGGCCACCTGGCATCCTCCCGAGTCCCTCGAACCGTGCCGGTCCAAAGTCTCCCCCGTCTCGGCGCCGCGCGGGTCCGGGGTGCGACCGTGGGCCCGGAACGAGCCGTTCACCGAGGGCGGCCGCGCATACGTGTTGGCCGCCCGCCCGCGGACGTGACGGCCTCCGGTCACAGATCGGCGGCGATGATCCGCTCGATGTTGCGCTCGGCGAGCGCGGTGATGGTGACGAACGGGTTGACGGTCGTGTTGCCAGGGATCAGGGCCCCGTCGATGACGTACAGGCCGGGATGCCCGTGCAGGCGGCCGTAGTTGTCCGTGGCCCTGTTCAGGACCGCGCCCCCGAGCGGGTGGTACGTGAGGTGGTCGCCCCAGATCTTGTACACGCCGAACAGGTCGGTACGGTAGATGGTCCCCTCCTTGGCGTTGATCCTGTCGAAGATCGTTTTGGCCATGTCGATGGAGGGCTGCTTCCACGCGGTCTGCCAGTCGAGCTCCACCCTGCCCGCCGCCGCGTTCCAGGTGAACTGCGCGCGGTGCGGGTTGTTGGTGATCGACAGGTAGAACGACGCCCACGTCTCGATGCCGGTGGGCAGCGGCGCGACCTCCGCGAACGCGCCCCCGGCCGACCAGTTGTCGATGCCGCAGCAGGGGATGGCCGACTGGAGGCTGCCGGTCGGGTCCCAGAGGTGGTTGGCCCGGCCGCACATGACGTTGCCGTTGTCGCCCCAGCCCTTGCCGATCTCGCCGTTCAGGCCGGGCAGGACGCCGGTGGCCTTCAGCCGTACCAGGAGTTTGCTGGTGCCGACGCTGCCGGCGGCGAAGAACACCCTGTCGGCGGTCACCGTCTTGGTCGCGGTGACGCCGCCGGCGGTGTCGAGCTGCTCGATGACGGCGGTGTACGCGCCGCCGGACCCCGGGGCCACCGAGGTGACCCGGTGCAGCGGGGAGATCGACACCCTGCCGGTGGCTGTGGCCTGGGCGAGATAGGTCCGCTGCAGCGACTTCTTGCCGTGGTTGTTGCCGTAGAGGATCTCGCCGGCCAGCGCGGACCTGGGCACGGTGCCGGCCGCCTCCTGCTCCATGTACTCCCAGTCGTACACGTCGGGCACGAACACGAACGGGAACGACGAGCGCTGGGCGTGCTTGCGGCCCACGCGCGAATACTGGTAGCAGTCGGCCGACTCGAACCAGCCGGGGTCGATGGTGGCGACCCCGAGCCCGGCGTTGGCCCGCGGATAGTAGGTGGCGTACATCTCGTCGGGGTTCACCGAGGGGAGCACGGCGGCGAAGTTCGCACGTTTGGGCACGACCGCCATGCCGCCGTTGACGAGCGAGCCCCCGCCGACGCCGCGGCCCTGGTAGACCGTGATGCCGCCGAACTCCTCGGCATCCAGAATGCCTGTGTAGCGGGGAATGTCCCGGTCGATGGGGAAGCCGAGGAAGTTGCTGAGCGGCGCCTTGGTCCTGGTACGCAGCCAGTACGAGCGGTAGTCGGGCTCCCGCGTGTTGCAGAAGATCTTGCCGTCGGTGCCCGGGGTGTCCCAGGCCATGCCCATCTCGACCATGTGCACGTCGACGCCCGCCTGGGCGAGGCGGAGCGCGGCCACCGACCCGCCGTAGCCGGTGCCGATCACCAGGACGGCGACGTGGGCGCCGTCGGCGATCGGGGCGGAGGCGGCGGCCGGCCGCGCGTGGACGCCCAGGGCGGCCAGCCCCAGGGCGGAGCCGGTCCCGGCGATGAATCCGCGGCGGGAGACGCTGGCACGGGCAGGCGGATGTTCGTTCATGGTGCCGCTTTCTCGGTGGTCGGGGGGTGCGGGGCGCGCGTCGTGCGGTGCGCGTGAAAGGAGCGGTGCCCGTGGAACGAGGGCGGGCTGTGCGGGTTATCGGCCGGGGGTGCGGCCGCTGGGCAGGGCGCACACGGTGTCGAGCCCGAGGACGTGGTTGAGGCGGCCGAACGCCAGCCAGGAGCCCAGGCACATGGTCAGCTCCACGATCTCCAGCTGGCTGTAGTGCGCGGTCATCCGCGTCCAGAACGCGTCGTCGAGGCCGTGGTGGTCGAGGGCGTAACGTTCGGCGTACTCGGCGGCCAGGCGGGTGCGCTCGTCGAAGGCGGCGGTGGTGCGCCACTCGCTGACCGCGTCGGCGAACGACTCCTCGACCTTCTCCCCGTCCCGTTCCGTCCGCCAGTCGAGGCAGAAGGCGCATCCGTTGAGCTGCGCGATCCGCAACCGCGCGGCCTCGAACTCGCGCAGTCCCAGGGTCGTGTGGGCGTAGACCGCCAGCGAGAACTTCGTGGCGGCCATCCCGATGCCGGGCACCATCTCGCCCCACACGTACTCGATGGCGTCCTTGCCCTCCGGAATGTCGATCTTCAAGGCCGTCTCCTTCCCAGCTTGCCGGCGGGGGCGGGCCGCAGCGGCACGTCGAGCGCGTCGTAGAGCCCGGGCTTCGCGGCCACGAGCCAGTCGATGGCGCCCACCAGCCGGCCTGCCGCGGTGGCGTTGCCGCCGGCGGAGCGGTTGCCGTCCTCGTCGGCGGCCTCGACCGTGATCTCGATGCGAGGCCGGCCCTCGATGATCACGCGGTGCGCCCCGACGCCGTCGGGCGCGACCGGCCAGTCCGGCGCGCAGGAGGGGTGGATGCGGGTGACGTGCTCGACGACGATGCGGGGCACGCCGTCGACCACGCCCTGCACCTCGAAACGGACCGCTCCCTGGGTGCCCGCCTCGAAGTCGCCCATGGACCTGGTGGTCACCGTGCTGTCGAGGGGGCGGCGGTCCAGGGTCTCGCGGATCTCGTCGAGATCGACGCCGAGTGCCCTGGCCATGAGCCGTACCTGTCCGCCCCACACCATGGACGGCACGGTGGGCGCGATCATCGGCGGCTCGTAGTCCAGGGGATGGCCCATGCCGACCAGGTGGCGGACGGCGTCGGGCTGGTCGTAGGTGGAGTAGTCGAAGATCTCCTGGCAGCGGATCGTGTCGACGGTGGTGGCGAGCCCGCTGAGGAGCAGTGGCAGCACGTCGTTGCCCCAGCCGGGGTCGACGCCGGAGACGAACAGCGAGCCTCCTCCGCCGGCGATGGCGGCCAGCACGGGCTCGCGCAGCTCCGGCGGGGCGTTGCGCTGGTCGTAGAGGGCGTACAGGGACGGGGTGACGACCACGGCGCCGGCCCGGACGGCCTTGACGATGTCGGCCAGGGCGTCGTCGGGCCGGAGGTCGCCGGAGGCCGCGTACACCACGGCCCTGGGGCGGGCCGCCAGCACGGCGTCGACGTCGCCGGTCGCCGTGACGCCCAGATCGTGGCCGAGTCCGGCGAGGTCGCCCGCGTCGCGGCCGATCTTGGCGGGGTCGTGGACGAGCACGGCCGCGAGCTTGAGCGTCGGGTGGGCCTCGACGGCCCGGATGGCGGCGCGGCCGATGTTGCCGGTGCCCCAGACGATCGTGGACGTCATGGGCGGAGCGTAGCAAGCGCTTGGTTAGGTGTATAGGGCTCACTTCGCCACGCGGCAGAGGTACTCCGCGTGGGTGGGGCTGACGGAGTCGCGGCTGACGATCGCGAAGCCGGCCCGCTCCAGCAGGCCCTCCATGATCCAGGTGTACGTGGAGAACTCCTCGCGTACGTGTGCCTCGAAGTCCGCCCTGGTGAACCCCTCGCCCTCGGCGCGCCCCGCACTCTCGATCCAGCGGCGCAGATGCGTGTCGGCGGCCTCTGGCGGGAAGCTGAAGATGACGTCCCGCAGGTAGAAGGTGCCGCCGGGCCGGAGCATCGCGGCCGCGTTGCGCAGGGCCTGCTGCTTCCAGAAGTCCGGCAGCTGGTGGAGCGCCGATCCGGTGGTGACCACGTCGGCGGGGGCGTCGTGCGGGTGCGCGTAGTCGAGGAAGCCCGCCTGGTGCCAGTGGGGCTCGACCTCGCACCGCTCGGCGCGCGCCTGGGCGTACTTGAGCATCTCCTCGGAGACGTCGACGCCGTGCGCCTCCGCCCCGCGCCGGGCCGCCTGCACGACGAGCGAGCCGGTCCCGCACGCCAGATCGACCAGGCGGGTGCCCTCCGTGACGCCCAGCCGGTCGAGCAGGGCGTCGTCGGCGGCGGAGTCGGTGCCCTGGTTCCTGTCGTACGCGGCGACGGCGGCCGGGCTGCCGAGATCGACGCCGACGGGTGCGTACTCGGGGAACCACCAGGCGGGGCGAGGGCGGCGAGTGTCATTTCGTGGCATGTCTTTTATGTAGACCGCGGGATGATCCGATGGCAACGGCGCTGACCGGTCAGGGCTTACCGGTCAGGGCTCACCGGTCGGGGCTCGGGGGCGGGGTCGTGTGGCGGGCGGGAAGCCGCCACCATTGTTCGCCGACGACGGGATGAACGGTATTCTTCACGTCTTTTCTCCCGATTCGTGTGGCGACGGCTATCTTGTCTTCCGTGTCGTACACGGTGCGGATGGTGGAGATCGACATTCCCGCCGCCTCCGCGAGCGCCCGCAGGCGGTACGGTTCCGGCCGTACGAATTCGCGCGCATATGCCGTGATAAGTCGTATTTGTCGTTGTATCTCGCGCCTCTGTGCGGCGAGTTCCCCGAGCCGCGCCAGCACGGGATCCTCGGCCGGCGATGCTCCTGCCGCCATCATGAGCTCCCCGACCAGGGTGTTCCTCGCCTCGCTCGCGCTCCTCGCGCGTGCCGCGTAGTCGGCGGGCTTCTCGTCGTCGTCCTTGACCGGCTCGGGGATCAGCACCTTCGCGAGTTCCTCGGTGATTTCCTTCATGCGTGGCATCCTGCGGCAGGCCGTGCGGAAAATGCAAAAGTGTGCGGAACCTGCGGTGTCGCTTGAGTGCCTTGACGTGCTACGTCCCCACATCCGCGGAGAAGAATTCTCTACCTGCGGGCCGAACGTATGCCAGTTTGAGGAGAAAAAGCGCCATTACTCAGGCGAATCTTGTGCCACTCTCGTGAACGAAAACGAGCGGCCTCTCTGATGTCCCAGAAAGGCCGCTCATCGCGGTGACGCTCCACATATGTCATGAAAGGAAACCGCTGTCGTGAGATTAACCAGACGGAGTCCTCAACGGGAAGAGCCCGCTCCGGCCCGCGAGCCGGAGCGCATCCCGCAACGCTGGGTGCTGATCCTGATCACCGCCTTGCTGGGCGGACTGACCGTCGGCGGCCTGTCCGGGTGGGCCGGGGCGGGAGTCGCCACGGCCCTCGGCCTCGTCGGGCTGCTGCACCGGATCATGAACTAGCCGCGTACGCCGCACAGCAGCCGGTTGTTGCCACGCTGCCAGAGCGTGCCGATCTCCGCGAAGCCCGCCTCTTCGAGGGCCTTGACGTGATCCGACAGGAGGCGGGACTCGGAGCCGCGGTGGTCGGCCCCGGCGGTGGTGCGGACCGCGTTGAGCTCGGCGAGGGCGGGGTCGGCCTCGATCGCGTCCCACCAGGCCTGCCAGCCCTCCGGCCGGTTCTCGCCGAAGGTCCGTTCGGTCTCGCGCTCGTGCGCGGCGTGCTCCAGGCGGGACAGCGCCGGCGTGGCGTCCTCGGTGTCCATGTGGTCGCCGTTGAGCAGCAGCCCGCCGGGACGCAGCACGGTCGCCAGCTCCGCGTAGACGTTCTTCAGCTCGGGGCTGGAGATCCAGTGCAGCGCCGTCGTGCTGACCGCGGCGTCGGCGGGCCCGTCGAGCTCGAGCGACTCCGTCCAGCCGGCTCTGCGCAAGTCCGCGGACACGAACCGCAACCCCGGGTACGCGGCCCGCCCCAGCCCGATCAGCAGCGGATCGGCGTCGACGCAGACGACCCGGGCCTCGGGCAGCCGCTCCAGCAGCCGCGCCGACAACGAGCCGGGGCCGCAGCCGAGGTCGATGACCACCGGGTCGGGCCGCCCCAGGGCCTCCACAACGTCGATCAGCACCGTGAACCGCTCCTCCCGGTCGGGAAGGTAGCCCTCCTGCTGGCGGTCCCAGCGTGCCATCCACTCCATCGCGGCATCGTGGGTGAGCATGAACGTCTCCTTGTAACCGTCGTCTAGAATTTCAACGGTCACACGTTAACTCGCGAAGGTGTAACCGGTCAATTGGATTACAACAGTCACACGGATGGGGTGGTCCGGGTCACGGTGGCGCTCGTCAACGCCCTGACCTCCGGCGAGCGACGAGGCCGTCCCTGCCCCGCTCCAGCCGACCCCGCTGCCGCCGCAGCAGAGGCCCTCCGTACGGTCTATCCGGCGTACCGCGAGGTCACCGCCGGCGAGGGCGCCGCGCTGGCCGAGGTCGCGGCCCGCCTGCGCGAGGTCTTCGCCGCCGTCGCGGCGGACGACGTCGACACCGCGGCCGCGCGGGTCAACGCCCTGCTGGCGGAGATCGGCGCCCGGCCGGTGCTGGACAGGCACGACGGGGAGCCGTGGCACCTGCACTTCCACGGCCACCGTGACACCCTGGCGGACAGCTGGGCGGCGAGCTGCGCCACGGGACTGGCGATCGTGCTGGGCAGCGAGTTCGCCGACCGCCTCGGCGTCTGCACCGCGCCCCACTGCGACCGCGTCTATGTGGACGTGTCGCGCAACGGCACCCGCAGGTTCTGCTCCACGGCCTGCCAGAACCGCGTCAAGACGGCGGCCTTCAGGGCCAGGGGCAGATCGGGCTGAGGGGCGGCCCCCTGCTCCAGCTCCCCGGGGCGGCCGGGGAGCTGGAGCCCGTTCATCCGGAGGCCGGCCGTTCCGCCTCTTCGCGCGGCGCCGGATCGTACGCCGCGGGACCGTCGAGGACGCGCATGGCGGGCCTTCTCAATGATGGGACGCGCGGCCCGCCGCGATGGTTCACCTGTTATGTCTCGCTCCTGAAACGTTCCCACGCCGACTGCCGGGTCATGCCGAGCGACGTGCCGATGCGCTCCCAGCTGACGTCCCTGGTGCGCAGGTGCGCCACCCAGTCGCGCAGGTTGTCGTCGACCTGTGCCTGCACGGCGGCGATCTTGGGGAGATGGTCGAGGATCTGGTCGTCGGTCATGGACTCCCACAGGGGGAGTCGCGGCTCGGGTGACGGCTCGCGGCGGTCCTGCTCGAGGATGTCGTTGCACAGGCCGATGCACTCGTCGCAGATGTGCACGCCAGGGCCGGCGATGACCTTGAGCACGTCCGTGCTCTTCTTGTGGCAGAACGAGCAGCGGATCTTCTCTTTCCAGTCAGGCATGGCCTGACAGTAGTCCGTCAGGTGACGCCTGACAAGCCTGACCGGCGATCCAGTTCTACCTGCGCCCGGATGATGGCCTGCCGCTCCTCGGTGATCTTGGTGCAGATCGCCACGTACGCGTCCAGCACCTTGGCGTACGACCGGCGCGCCTGGGCGAGCTGCTCGCGAAGGGCGCGAACGCGGTCGGCGTGGCCGTGCCGCTCCGCCTCGGCGAGCAGCGTGCGGGCCTCGTCCACGATTTCCGCCGCCCGCATCCTCGTGCGGCGGAGCAGGGCCGAGCATTCGTGCAGCTCTCCCAGCCGAGCCGAGGAGACGATGGTCTCTGCGGCGTGCACGGCCGAATCGTGGCTCGTGCGCCTGCGGAGATCTGATGCCATGTCACGCCACCTCCCGGTCAAGGATGCCTAACTGTAGACGCGCAACCGAGCCGAGAGGATCACTGGCGCCGCCGGGGGGTGCCTCAATGCTCCCCGCGGAGAGGTTTCTTCCTCCCGGAGGGAAAACCTCGTCCCTGAACACGATTCGGCGCGGGACGATTGAGGCATTCGGCGGCCTTTACCGGCACCAATTGGAGAAATGCCGCGAACCTCCGGTGTAAGCAAAAGACGGGGTTCAAGACTCCGATCGCCCCCGCGCGCATGGCCGTTCGTCACATACTGAAACCGAATGGCGGCGCAACGTGAGGTAGTGGTGATGTCGGATACGGAGAACGGCGGCGACCCGGTCGACGTCAGCGTCGTCATCCCGGTGCACAACTGCCGGGCCTACCTCGACCGGTGCCTCACCTCGGCGCTCGTCCAGCGGGTGAAGAAGGAGCTGATCGTCGTCGACGACGGCTCCACCGACGGCAGCGGCGAGCTCCTCGACCTCTACGCCGCCTACCACCCGTCCAAGGTCAAGGTGGTCCACATCGAGGGCAGCGGCGGCGCGGGCCGGCCGCGCAACGTCGGGCTCGAGCACGCCACCGGCCGGTACGTCTTCTTCTGCGACGCCGACGACCACCTCGGCCCCGAGGCGCTGGAACGCATGGTCGCCATGGCCGACAGGAACGACTCCGACATCGTGCTCGGCAAGATCGTGGGGCACGGCCGGAGGGCGCCCGTGTCGATGTTCCAGCAGAGCGCCGACCGGGTGGAGCTCGGCGACAGCTGCGTCTACAACAGCCTGTGCTGTTTCAAGCTCTTCAGAAGGGACCTGCTCGATCGCCACCGGATCAGGTTCGGGGAGGGCATGCGCGTCGGCGAGGACATCCTCTTCACCGTCCACGCCTACTGCCACGCCGAGGTGATCTCCGTGGTGGCCGACTACGAGTGCTACCACCTGATGGCCAGGCCCGACGGCACCAGCATCATGCAGCAGGCGGGCAGCAGGGACCCGCTCGCCTGGCTGGCCATGATCAGGGAGCCGATGCGGATCATGACCGAGCACGTCGAGCCGGGCCCGCTCCGCGACCACCTGCTCCGCAGGCACTTCAGGCTCGACGTGTTCACCCAGCTCGGAGCCGTGTTCCTGGAAAGTGACGGCGTGCGCCGCAAGGACATCGCGCGCGAGGTGGCGGCGCTCTGCGACGAGTGGTACACGCCGGGCGTGCACGAGCGGCTCAACAGCGTCGACCGGCAGCGGGCGACCGCGCTCGACGACATCGACCGCCTCGTGCGCCTGGCCCGCATCGAGGGCGCCACCGTGCGGCGACGGCTGACCGGGGTGTGCTGGGACGGCGACCATCTGGTGGTGACGGGCTCCGCCGGGCTGCACGGCATCGCCAGGGACCACGGTCTGGCCGTGGTGCTGCGCTCGCGGCACGACCCGGCCGCCGAGGTGGTCATCCCCGCCGAGCGCAAGGGCGGCGAGTTCACCGTGCGGGTGGACGTGTCCGCGCTCGCCTCCGGGATCTGGGACCTGCGGGTGGCGGTCGAGATCGAGGGCGCGCTGCGGTTCGGCCGGTTGGGCGCGGACCGCGAGACCGGGGTCAACCGGCCGATGCCCCGGATGATCGGCGGCGTCGTGGTCCTGCCCTACTTCACCAGGGACAACGGCAACCTCAGCATCGACGTCGGCGGCCACGTGGCCGCCGTGCCGGGCGGTGCCAGGCTCATCAGGACGCGGTGGGGTCTCGGGCAGCGGCTGCTGATCGACGGCGAGCTCAGCGTCGTCGACACCGCGCCCGCGGCCGCGGCGATCCGGCGGATCGTCTGGCGGGAGCGGCGCAGCGGGCGCGAGCGGGCCGAGCCGGTGACGGCGCTGCCCGGGGGCGGGTTCGCGGCCGGGCTGGCGGTGGGCCGGCTCCCTCCGGGCACCTGGGACGCGTACGTGGAGCTCGACCTGGGCGGGCCGGCCGCGCGGTTCAAGATCGAGGCGGGCGCGGGCACGGTCGTGGGACCGCGCAGGTGGTGGTGGGCGGCGCTGCTCAGGAGCGTGCGGCCGTACGCGACGCGGGGGCGGCTGAGCACGGTGGTGCGGCGGCTGACGGCCCGGGCGGTCATCAGAAGAATCATTCGCTAATTGCCACCTATGTGCAGGTGCAATGCCATGTCCTAAAGTGGGGATGTTGGTCCCATCCCGTCCCGTTCCGGGAGGCAGAGCCGTGCACGTACCTGATGGCTTCTTCAACGCAGTGACGTCGATCTCGGCCGGAGTCGTGGCGGCCGCGGGGGTCGCGGTCTGCCTGCGGGGGGCACGGCGCGAGCTCGACGACAGGACCGCGCCCATGGCCGGGCTGGTCGCCGCGTTCGTCTTCGCCGTCCAGATGCTCAACTTCCCCGTCGCCGCGGGCACCAGCGGCCACCTGCTGGGCGGTGCGCTGGCGGCGATCCTCGTCGGGCCCTATACGGGCGTGTTGTGCATGGCCGTGGTCCTGCTCGTGCAGGGCGTGTTCTTCGCCGACGGAGGGCTGACGGCGCTCGGCGTCAACATCACGCTCATGGGCATCGTCACCGTGCTGGCCGGCTGGGGCGTCTTCAAGCTTGTCACGGGGCTGGCCAGGGGGCAGGTGGTGGTGGCCGCGTTCCTGGCCGCGCTGGTCTCCGTGCCGGTCTCCGCGCTGGCGTTCACGCTGCTGTTCTGGATCGGCGGGACCGCGCCGATCGACGTGGGCACGGTGGCCGCCGCGATGGGCGGCGTGCACCTGCTGATCGGCATCGGCGAGGGCCTGATCACCGCCGCGACCGTCGGCGCCGTGCTCGCCGTGCGGCCCGACCTCGTGTACGGCGCCGGCCGCCTGGCCAAGCCGCTGGTCCTGCGCGGAGCCGACGGCGGCACCACCGTGGGCGAGCCCGAGCCGGCCCTCGCGGCCCCTGGCGCGCTCAGGCCGTTCCTGCTGGGCGGCGCCGGCGTGACGCTCGTGCTGGCCGGGCTCGTGTCGTTCTTCGCCTCCTCCTCGCCCGACGGGCTGGAGGCGGTCGCCGAGGACAAGGGCTTCATCGACCAGGCGGCCGACCACCTGTTCGGCTCGTGGGCGCTGGCCGACTACGGTGAGGTGGGCGGCATCCCCGTCGGCGTCGCCGGCATCATCGGCGTCGGCCTGGTGCTGGTGCTCACCGGGGCGGTGGCCTACGCCGCGCGGAGCCGTAACCAGATCAGGGCGTGACGCATGGGGGCCGGGCATCATCACCAGCTCTATCGGCCAGGTGGCTCGGTGGTGCACCGGCTGCCGCCGCAGTGCAAGCTGCTGGCGGTCCTCGCCTTCGCCCTCGTCGTGGTGGCCACGCCGCGCGAGCGGTTCTGGGCCTTCGCCGTCTACGCGGCGCTGCTCGGCGGTGTCGCGCTGGCCGCGCGGGTGCCGGTGGCGCACCTGGCGCGGCGGATGGTGATCGAGGTGCCCTTCGTGCTGTTCGCCCTCCTCATTCCGGTCATCGGGCTGGGCGAGCGGATCACCGTGCTGGGGCTCTCGCTGAGCGTGCCCGGGCTCTGGGCGGCCTGGAACATCCTGGCCAAGGCGACGCTCGGCGTGGCCGCCTCGGTCCTGCTGGCGACCACCACCGAGCCGCGGGAGGTGCTGATCGGGGCGCAGCGGCTCAGGTTGCCGAGCCTGCTGGTGCAGATCGCCATGTTCATGCTGAGATACCTCGACGTGATCATGGATGAGATGCGGCGGATGCGGGTGGCGCGGGAGTCTCGCGGGTTCGAGGCGCGTAATTTCCGGCAGATCCCGGTGGTCGCCCGATCTGCCGGGGCGCTGTTCATCCGGTCGTACGAACGGGGGGAGCGAGTGCATCTCGCGATGCTCAGCCGGGGATACTCGGGGCGGATGCCGATGATTCGTGATATTTCGGCATCTGTAGGCCAGTGGGGTACGGCGCTCGCCCTGCCCGCCGCGGCCCTCGCAGTGTTGGGACTGTCCTTGTGAACTCTCTGGAAGTCAGGCAGCTCGCCTATGCCTACCCCGACGGCACGCAGGCGTTGTTCGGCGTCGACCTGTCGATCGCCCGCGGCGAGCGGGTGGCCCTGCTCGGCCCGAACGGCGCCGGCAAGACCACGCTCGTCATGCACCTCAACGGCATTCTCACCGCCGGTCACGGCAGCGTCACCGTGGCGGGCACCCCCGTACGCAAGGACACCCTCGCCGAGGTCAGGCAGCGCGTCGGCCTGGTCTTCCAGGACCCGGACGACCAGCTCTTCATGCCCACGGTCAGGGACGACGTGGCCTTCGGCCCGGCGAACGCGGGCCTGCGGGGCGAGGACCTCGACCGCGTGGTCGAGGACGCGCTCGCGCGGGTCGGCATGCTGGACGCCGCCGACCGGCCGCCGCACCACCTGTCGTTCGGGCAACGGCGCAGGGTGGCGGTCGCGACGGTGCTCGCCATGGAGCCGGAGATCCTCGTGCTCGACGAGCCCTCGTCCAACCTCGACCCGGCCGCCCGCAGGGAGCTGGCGGAGATCCTGCGCTCCCTGGACGTGACGGTGCTCATGGTCACGCACGACCTGCCGTACGCGCTGGAGTTGTGCGAGCGCGCGCTCATTCTCTCCGACGGGGTGATCGCCGCCGACGGCCCCACGCGTGCGCTGCTCTCCGACGCAGAGCTGCTGGCCAGGCACCGCCTGGAGCTCCCGTACGGCTTCGCCGTCCCTGTCATGTGAGCTGGTTTGACGGGCGAAGCCCGCCTGCATCCGGCTCTTCGTAGTTTGTGCATGCCCGGTCTCCGGGGATGTCGAAGTACAGTGGCTCATCGAGGAGGGGCCAAATGAAGCTGCGGCTTGCACGACACGCCCTTGGTGACGCCGTGGTGGTGGCCGTTGAGGGTGAGCTCGACTTGTTCACCGCGCCGTTTCTGCGCGATGAGGTGCGTGACGCCATCAAACAGGACGGCGCCAGGCTCGTGCTCGACCTGCAGCAGCTGTCGTTCATGGATTCGAGCGGTCTGTCGGTGCTGATCGAGGCATGGCGGCTGGCGACGGGGGAGGGTGGTGGCGTGTCCCTCGCGGCGCCGCAGGCGCCGGTGGCGCGCATCCTCCGCACGACCGGCCTCGACCGGCGGATCAAGGTGTACGCCGACGTCGACACGGCTGTGGGAGCTATTTAGCGGCCCCGAGTAGAACTTCATTCGGTCGGCGCGTTAGGGTCCGGGATATGGACGTGAACGGATCTGCAGCAATCATCTCCGGCGGCGCCAGCGGCCTCGGCGAGGCCACCGCCCGCGAGCTGGCCCGGGCCGGCGCGACCGTGGTCGTCGCCGACCTCAACGAGGAGCGCGGCAAGGCCGTCGCCGACGAGATCGGCGGCGTCTTCGCCAGGACAGACGTGTCGGACGACGCCCAGGTGCAGGCGGCCGTGGACGCCGCCGTGGCGACCGGCAAGCCGCTGCGCGTCATCGTCAACAGCGCAGGCATCGGCTGGGCGGAGCGCACGGTCAACCGCGAAGGCAACCCGCACAACCCGGCCTCCTACCGCAAGGTCATCGAGGTCAACCTGATCGGCACGTTCAACCTCATGCGCATCGGCGCCGCCGCCGTCGCCAAGACCGAGCCGGCCGACGCCGACGGGCAGCGCGGCGTAGTGATCAACACGGCCTCCGTGGCGGCGCTTGAGGGACAGACCGGGCAGCTGGCGTACTCCGCCTCCAAGGGCGGCATCGTGGGCATGACGGTGCCCGCCGCGCGCGACCTGGCGGCGATCGGCGTACGCGTCAACACGATCTGCCCCGGCATCATCGACACGCCCATCTACGGCTTCAACGACAACGCCGAGGCGTTCAAGGCCAAGCTGGTGGCGCCGGTGGTGTTCCCCAAGCGCATGGGCCAGGCCGGCGAGTTCGCGCACCTCGTGCGGTCGCTGATCGAGAACGACTACATGAACGCCGAGGTCATCCGCTTCGACGGCGGCATCCGCTTCCAGCCCAAGTAACCCCGTCGGAAGGGTTGTCATGTCTGACGAAGTGCTCGTCGAGGAGTCCGGGAACGTGGCGATCCTCACGATCAACCGGCCGAAGGCGCGCAACGCCGTCAACGGGGCGGTGGCGCGGGGGATCGCGGCGGCCCTGGACGAGCTGGACGCCCGTCCTGAAATCTCGGCGTACGTGCTGACCGGTGCCGGTGGCACCTTCTGCGCCGGGATGGACCTGAAGGGGTTCCTGTCCGGTGACTTTCCCGTGGTTGAGGGGCGCGGGTTCGGCGGGCTGACCGAGTCGCCGCCGAAGAAGCCGCTGGTGGCCGCGGTCGAGGGCTACGCGCTCGCGGGCGGGTTCGAGATGGCGCTGGCGTGCGACGTCATCGTGGCGTCGTCGGCGGCCACGTTCGGGCTGCCCGAGCCCAGGCGCGGGCTGGTCGCCGGCGCGGGCGGCATCATGCGCCTGCCCCGCAGGATCCCCTACCACGTGGCCATGGAGATCGCCCTGACCGGCGACCACTACCCGGCCTCCCGCCTGTACGAGCTCGGCCTGGTCAACCGCGTCACCGAGCCCGGCGCGGCGCTGGAGGGCGCGCTCGAGCTCGCCGGCAAGATCGCCGGCAACGCCCCGCTGGCACTCGCCGCGACCAAGCAGGTGATCATCGAGTCGCAGGACTGGTCGCGCGAGGAGATGTTCAAGAAGCAGGGCGCGATCATCAACCCGGTGTTCGGCTCGAAGGACGCCATGGAGGGCGCCGCCGCCTTCGCGGAGAAGCGCGCGCCCCGGTGGAAGGGCGAATAGCCGCGCCCCTCCCGCTCCCCCGGGGGGGCGGGAGGGGCCTCTTCAACGCGCGCGTAGCTCTTCCTGGTTACGGTAAAGGAAGAGGGCAACGACTCCGGGAGAGGCGCATGAGCGACTATTCGGGTTCACGGTTCGATTCGGCCAGACGCGGCGCCGGCGCTCTCCTGTCCGGGGCGCTGAGCATGCTGATCATCATGGTCGCCCTGCTCGCCGCGATGTGGATCCTCGAGGGCGTCGACGTCGTCCTCAACGGCTCGCTCGACCAGTACGGCATCGTCGGCTGGGACCCTGACGGCCTGGTCGGCATCCTGCTCGCGCCGTTCCTGCACGGCGGCTTCGGCCACCTCATGGCCAACTCACTGCCCCTGCTGATCCTTGGCTTCCTGGCCGGGCTGCGCGACGTTCGCAAGTTCCTCTGGGCCAGCCTGCTGATCATCCTGATCGGCGGCCTGGGCACCTGGGTGACCAGCCCCGGCGTGGTCACGATCGGGGCCAGCGGCCTGGTGTTCGGCTATTTCGGATTCATCCTGGCCCGCGGTGTGTTCGACCGCAGGCTGCTCGACCTCGCCATCGCGATCGGCGTGGGCGTCGCCTACTGGGGCATCCTGGCCGGCCTGCTGCCCAACCAGCCGGGCATCTCCTGGCAGGGCCACCTGTTCGGGCTGATCGGCGGCGTGGTGGCCGCCTGGGTGCTGCGCCGCAAGCGCGAGATCGCCGCGAGCCCTTACTGACGCGACCGCCCTCCTGCCGGACGAGCAGGCAGGAGGGCGGGAGCGGCGCCGGCTAGAGGCGCTCGACGACGTGGTCGACGCAGACCGTCAGCGCCTCGATGTCGGCCGGGTCGATGGCCGGGAACATCGCGATGCGCAGCTGGTTGCGGCCGAGCTTGCGGTAGGGCTCGGTGTCGACGATGCCGTTGGCGCGCAGCACCTTGGCCACGGCGGCGGCGTCGACGTCGTCGGAGAAGTCGATCGTGCCGACCACCTGCGAGCGGAACTCGGGGGCGGCGAACGGCGTGGCGTAGGACGACTTCTCCGCCCACGTGTAGAGACGCGAGCTGGAGTCGGCCGTGCGGGCGGTGGTCCAGGCCAGTCCGCCGTTGCCGTTCATCCAGTCGAGCTGCTCGGCCAGCAGGAACAGCGTGGCCACGGCCGGGGTGTTGTAGGTCTGGTCCTTCGCGGAGTTGTCGATCGCGACCGGCAGGCTGAAGAACTCCGGCACGTAGCGGCCGGAGGCGGCGATCTCCTCGACCCTGGCCAGGGCGCGCGGCGACATGATCGCGATCCACAGGCCGCCGTCGGAGGCGAAGCTCTTCTGCGGCGCGAAGTAGTAGACGTCGGTCTCGGCGAGGTCGACGGGCAGGCCGCCGGCACCCGAAGTGGCGTCGACCAGCACCAGCGCGTCGCCGGAGCCCACGCGCTCGATCGGCATCGCGACGCCGGTCGAGGTCTCGTTGTGGGTGAGCGCGTAGGCGTCGACGCCGTCCTCGGCGACCGCGGCGGGGTGGGCGCCGACCTCGGAGGTGATGACGCTCGGCTCGCCCAGCCAGGGCGCCTTCTTCGTGACGGCGGCGAACTTGGAGGAGAACTCGCCGAACGACAGGTGTTGTGACCGGTCGCGGATCAGCCCGAAGGCGGCGATGTCCCAGAACGCGGTGGTGCCGCCGTTGCCGAGCACGACCTGGTAGCCCTCGGGCAGCGAGAACAGGTCGGCGAGCCCGGAGCGCACGCGGCCGACGAGGCCCTTGACCGGCTTCTGGCGGTGGGAGGTGCCCATGAGGCTCGCGCCGGAGGCCGCGAGCGCGGCCAGCTGCTCGGTGCGAACCTTCGAAGGCCCGCAGCCGAAGCGGCCGTCGGCGGGCTTGATGTCAGCGGGAATCACGATGTCAGCCACGTACTGGAGCCTACCGAGCGCCGGAGAATGCCCTGGACCGGGGCCCGGCATCTGAGACATGATGAACCCCCTTCATTGATCGTTCGTTGGCTGAGCACGACGGCGGCACCGGCTGGAGGAGCGCCCAGATGGCCGATCTGCGCAGTGTCATCGAGAGGTTGATCCGCCGGCGTGCGCTCCTGCGCGCCGATCCGCCCCTGCCGACCGTGCTGGTGGTCGGCGAGCAGGCGCTCGCGGCGGTCGACCGGCTCGCCAAGCCGTTCGAGACCGCCGTCCCCTACGCCCGCGTCGCGGACGGCGCGCACGAGTCGGTGCTCGACCTGGTGAGCTCGCTGGCGGGCGACGAGGACCACACCGGCAAGGCCCGGACCGACCGTGGCCGCCTGGGCAAGCCGGTGGGCGGGTCGCTGCTGCCGCCGCCGCGCTTCCCGCTCGCGCAGTTCGTGTTGTGGGCGCGGGACAGGCCGGACGGCCGCGTCCCCGACCCGCAGTCGCACAGCGACTACCAGGCCTACAAGAAGCGGCTGAAGGACTGGCGGCGCGGCATGGCCGGTGGTGGCGGCGACGACGTCAAGACGTCGGCCGACTTCCTGGCGCGCGCCGCCACGACCTGGGTGCCGGTGGGCACCCTGGCCGTCTGGTGGGCCGGTGGCGCCGCCGACCTGGTCGGGGTCATCCCCTGGCTGCTCGGCCTCCTGGTGGCCCTGGGCGGCACCGCGGCACAGGGCATGTTGTCGATCAGAGGCTCGCTCTTCACCGGGTGGTTCAGCAGCGAGCCGAGCCTGAAGAGGCGGCGGTTCGAGCGGCTGCCCCAATACGCGCTGCGCCTGGCGGCCGCGCCGGACGACGACATCGAGGAGTTGCTGGTCCACGCCCTGATGCAGGACCTGCACGAGGCGTACAAGAAGTGGATCATTCCGTGGCCGAGCTGGGGGAGAGGCCAGTACTGCCTCCTGGTCCTCCAGATCACCGATCCCGGGGGCACCAACGCGCGGTTCCTGCGGCTGATGGAGGAGATCACCAAGAAGACCGGCCTGTTCGTGCCGATGCTCGTGCTGGCGGCCGTGCCCGGCGGCGTGCCCCCGGCGCAGGCGGCGCCGAAGCCGCTGCGCGACCTGGAGAAGGCGGTCGCGCAGTGGCGTAACGCGGCCAGGCTGGGCGTTCCCGAGCTGCGGCTGACCGTCGAGGCGACGGCCGTGCCCGCGGAGCCGCAGGACGATCCGTCGCCGCCGCGCCGCAGGCGGGCCATGGCCTACTGGACGGTGATGGCGCTGCTGGTGGTCGTTCCGCTCTCACTCGTTTACGCGATCCAGCGCGACAGGGCCGGGCACTGCGGCGGCCTGCCGTGGGTCGAGCGGATCGAGGAGGAATGCGTCGGCATCGTCAACGCGACGAGGGACACGCCCGAGACCCTGTTCGACGGCGACGTGAAAACGCTGATCAAGAAGATCGACGAGAACAACCGCTACGCGATCGACTCCGGCCGGTACATCAGCGTGGTCCTGTTCGGAGAGTTCTCGATCAAGAAGACGGCGCAGGACGACACCCGGCTCGCCGCCGCGGTCTCCGAGCTCGCCGCGGTCGAGGAATACCAGCGTACGGTCACCAGCACCCCCCGGTTACGCGTGCTGATCGCGAACGCGGGCGACAACTTCGACCACGGGCGCAGGACGGCCCAGCTCATCATCGACATGGCCGCGCGGGACCGGCACGTGATGGGGGTGGTCGGCCTGCCGCGCAGCGTGGCCGGCATCAGCGAGGCGATCAGGGAGCTGCACCTGGCGAAGATCCCGATGGTGTCGAGCACGGCGACGGCGGACCGGTTCGGCTACATCGGCAACCCCGGGCTGCCCGACCAGCCGGGCGAGCCCTCCCCCTACTACTTCCAGGTGGGGCCGACCAACGTCCGCCAGGCGGCGTTCGGCGCCCGGTTCGCCCGGCGGACCCTCCTGAAGGGCGTGGCCGAACCGGCCGCGGTCATCGTCGAGGACCGCTCGCAGGGCGACGTGTACACCCTGAACCTGGCGGACGACTTCGAGAAGGCCCTGACGGACGAGGGCGCCGACGTGGAGCGGATCTCGTACACGGTCCAGCAGGGCGGCATCTCCTCGGCGGCGGGGAAGGCGTGCGCGCTCGACCCCGACGTCCTCGTCTACGCCGGGCGGGCGTCCGAGTTCCGCGCCTTCCTGACGGCCGTCGAGGGCAACGCCTGCGGGGAGGTGAAGGTGATCGCGGGCGACGACGTCGTCAAGGTGGTGTCCGACCACGGCGACGAGATCGCCAACACGAAGCAGGCCGAGGTCTACTACCTGGCGCTGGCGCACAGGGCGTTGTGGCCGCGCTCGTCGGCCACCGCGTTCGTCAGCAAGCTGCAGGACAAGGGGCACCCGACGGCCTCCGACGACAACCTCATCCTCACGTACGACGCCGCCGACGTGGTCTACCGCGCCGCCAACGCCGCCTACCAGGCGGCCGGCATGGCCGGAGGGGAGGGGGATCTGGCGCTGCCGAGCCGGGGCGACATCCTCTACCGGCTGGCCAGGACGTCGGGCAACGCCTCATGGGCCGGATCGGGTGGGGTGGTGGGATTCGACCTCACGGAGCGGCACACGCCCATCGACAAGGCCATCGCGATCATGAAGGTGGAGAAGTCGGAATGGGGCTACAGCCGCCCCGTGAAGCGCTGCGGCCGGCTGGACACGAACGAACCGCCCACGAAGGACCCCCTGTGCGTGGACCTGCCGGACAAGTGACCTGGCGTACGGCTGCCGCAGTCCGCGCGGCAGCCGTACGGACCGTGGTCAGTAGTTGCCGACCACCTCGTCGGCGCCCGGCACGTCGCTGAGTGGGCGCGACGAGGGCCCCGTGTAGGTTGCGCTCGGGCGGACGAGCCTGCCCGTCTTCTTCTGCTCCAGGATGTGCGCGGCCCAGCCGGCCGTGCGGGCGCAGGTGAACATCGAGGTGAACATGTGGGAGGGCACCTCGGCGAAGTCCAGCACCACGGCCGCCCAATATTCCACGTTGGTGGCGAGCACCCGGTCGGGCTTGCGTGCGTGCAGCTCGTCGAGCGCGGCCTGCTCCAGCGCCACGGCGACCTCGTAGCGGGGGGCGTCCAGCTCCTGGGCGGTGCGGCGCAGCACGCGGGCGCGCGGGTCCTCGGCGCGGTAGACGCGGTGGCCGAAGCCCATGAGCCGGTTGCCCTTGTCGAGCTCGCTCTGGACGTACTTCTTGGCGTCGCCGAGCTGCTCGACGCCCTCGATCATGTGCAGCACGCGGGCCGGGGCGCCGCCGTGCAGCGGGCCCGACATGGCGCCGACCGCGCCGGAGAGCGCGGCGGCTACGTCGGCGCCGGTGGAGGCGATGACGCGGGCGGTGAACGTGGAAGCGTTCATGCCGTGCTCGGCCGCCGAGGTCCAGTAAGCGTCGATGGCCTTGACGTGCTTGGGGTCAGGCTCACCGCGCCAGCGGATCATGAAACGCTCGACGATGGTCTTGGCCTCGTCCACCCGGCTCTGCGGCACCATCGGCAGGCCCAGGCCGCGCGCGGACTGCGCGACGAAGGAGAGCGCCATCACGGAGGCGCGGGCGAGCTGGTCGCGTGCCTCCTGGTCGCTGACGTCGAGCAGAGGCTTGAAGCCATACGCGGGAGCCAGCATGGCCAGCGCGCTCTGCACGTCGACGCGGATGTCACCCGAGTGGACGGGAATGGGATAGGGCTCCGCCGGCGGCAGGCCCGGCTGGAACTGGTTGTCGACCAGCAGGCCCCAAACGTGTCCGAACGGGACACGGCCTACCAGGTCCTCGATGTCGACGCCCCGGTAACGAAGGGCGCCCCCTTCTTTGTCCGGTTCCGCGATCTCGGTCTCGAAAGCCACGACGCCTTCGAGGCCGGGTTTGAAGTCGGACATGCTTGGCCGCCTCCCTTTCTTGCCATGTCACGGCAATGCTCTGCTTACGGTCGTGGCCGCTTCGGGGCTCGTCGGCTTCGTATGCCTCGCTCTCCCGCCCCGAGCTCCACCGCTCTGTTGATGTCGAGATACCGGCGGGTCAATTTAACCCCCTCCCAGCTCACGGTCGGTCTCGGGACCCGCCGTAAGGCCAAAGCCGCTGGTGGGAGGGTCGGGTGGGATCCTCAGGAGGAGCGCGCAAGAATATCGTCCTGTGGATGCCACCCCGCGCCCGCCCGTGCTGGCTGGGCTACGCCGCACGTACGAAGGCGAGCCGCTGCTCGAGTCCGATGTCGCGCCCGACCCGACCGCGCAGTTCACGGTCTGGTTCCAGGACGCGCTCGACGCCGGGCTGCCCGAGCCCAACGCGATGGTCCTGGCCACCGCCTCCGCGGGCGGCCGGCCGAGCGCCAGGACGGTCCTGCTGAAGGGCTACGACGAACGCGGATTCGTCTTCTACACCAACTACGAGTCCCGCAAGGGCCGCGACCTGGACGAGAACGCCCGCGCGTCCCTGCTGTTCCCCTGGCATCCCATACGCCGCCAGGTGCGGGTCGAGGGCACCGTGACCCGCATCCCGCACGAGGAGTCGGCCGCATATTTCCGGTCCCGCCCGTACGGCTCGCGCATCGGCGCCTGGGCCTCGCGGCAGTCCGCGGTCGTGCGCTCCAGGGAGGAACTGGACGCCCGCTACGAGGAGCTGGCGGCACGCTGGCCGGAGGATCCGCCGGTGCCCGACTTCTGGGGAGGTTTCCGGGTGGTCCCGGTGGAGGTGGAGTTCTGGCAGGGGCAGCTCGACCGGATGCACGACCGGCTCCGCTACCGTCGCACGCCACCCGGATGGGTTCTGGAGAGACTGGCCCCTTAAAGTGCCCTAAGTGGCATTCGGGGAGCTGGTCAAACGTCATGTGGTGGACACCCGGCCGCTGGGCGTGCCGGCCTACCGGCGGATCTGGTTCGGCCAGGCCGTCTCGCACGTCGGCGTCGGCGCCACCGTCGTGGCCGTCGGCCAGCAGGTGTGGGAGCTGACCCACTCCTCGTTTTACGTGGGGCTGCTCGGCATGGCCAACCTCGTGCCGCTGATCGTCTTCGGCCTGTGGGGCGGGGCGGTGGCCGACGCCGTCGACCGGCGCAAGCTGCTCATCGTCGGCTCGGTCATCGCCTGGGCGGCGACCCTGCTCATCCTGGTGCAGGCGCTGCTCGACCTGCGCGACATCTGGCTCGTCTTCGCCGCCGTCGCGCTCAACGCCACCGGGTTCGCGATCACCGGACCGACCAGGGGCGCGATCATCCCCCGGATCCTCGACCGCGAGCTGGTGCCGGCCGCCAACGCGCTCAACTCGCTGGTGTTCAGCATCGGCGCCGTGGTGGGCCCGATGGTCGGCGCGGTGGTGCTGGCGTCGGGAGGTTACGCCGCGGCGTACGCGGTCGACGCCCTGCTGTTCTCGGGGAGCCTCTACGCGGCGCTCAGGCTGCCCTCACTGCCTCCGCTGGGCGAAGTGACCCGTCCGGGTGCCAGGGCCGTCCTGGAGGGCCTCAGCTTCATCGCCAGGAGCCCGGTGCTGCTGATGTCGTTCGTCGTCGACATCATCGCGATGGTGTTCGCCATGCCGCGGGCCCTCTTCCCCGAGTTGACCGCCGACCGGTTCGGCGGCTCCATGATCGCGCTGGGCTGGATGACCTCGGCCATGGCCATCGGGTCCGTCGCGGGCGCGCTGTTCTCCGGCTGGGTGGGCCGGGTCTCGCGGCAGGGGGTGGCCCTCGTCGTCGTCATCGCCGTGTGGGGGCTGGCCGTCGCGGCCGCAGGCCTCGTGCACGAGCTCTGGCTCGTGGTCACGTTCATGGCCGTAGGAGGGGTGGCCGACGTGATCTCGTCGGTGTGGCGGCAGTCCATCCTGCAGCTGTACGCGCCCGACGAGATGCGGGGGCGGCTGCAGGGCGCCTTCATGGTGGTGGTGGCCGGCGGGCCGCGTTTGGGCGACCTGCGGGCAGGGGCCACCGCGACGGCGTTCGGGCTGAGCGGCGCCTGGGTGGGCGGCGGCATCGCCTGCATGGTGACCGTGCTGGTCGTCGGGCTGTCGGTGGCGGGCTTCAGGAACTTCCGCGCCCAGCAGACCGCCCAGCAGACCGCCCAGGACACCGGCAAGGCGGCGCCGGAAACCGGCTAGGCGGATCACGGGGACCGGTCAGGTGGCCAGGACGCGGGTCAGGCGAACCGGGGGCCGCCAGGCGGCTCAGGACGCGGGTCAGGCGGCGGCGGCCGCGGCCCGCAGGTCCGCCAGGAATCCCTCGTACGCGTCGTCCCTGTCGGGCGCGCGCAGCACCGCCGACGGATGGACGGTGGCCACCGCGAGCGCGTCGCCGAGCGGCACCGGCTCGCCCCGGTGCCTGGTCACCCGGAACTCCCGCCCCAGCAGCGCCCTGGCCGCCGTCGCGCCGAGCACCACGACGACCCTGGGGCGTACCACGGCCAGCTCGGCGTCGAGCCACGGCCGGCACGCGTCGATCTCGGCGGCCGTCGGCTTCTGGTGGATCCGCCGCTTGCCCCTCGGGGTGAAGGAGAAGTGTTTGACGGCGTTGGTGAGGTAGCCGGATTCCCGCTCGATCCCGGCTTCCTGCAGCCCTCTGTCCAGGACGCGGCCCGCCGGGCCGACGAACGGGTGCCCCTGCCGGTCCTCCTGGTCGCCCGGCTGCTCGCCGACCAGCATGAACGCCGCCCGCCTCGGCCCTTCGCCGAACACGGTCTGGGTGGCGGCTCGGTGGAGGTCGCAGCCCTCGCAGCGGGCAGCGGCCCGGCGCAGGGCGTCGAGGTCGAGGTGCTCGGGAAGGAACCGGGCCGCTCCGGTGTTGCCGTCCATAACCATCGTCGGTCGTTCTCCCAATAGGCTTCTCGTGACTCCTGTGCCCGCTGCGGACGGGCCCAGTCCCCGCCACGACCGGCGTAGCATTCAGTTGGGAGGACTGCCTTGACCGCACACGGCCTTATCGACACCACGGAGATGTATCTCCGCACGATTTACGAGCTCGAGGAGGAGGGCATCGTCCCGCTCCGTGCCCGCATCGCGGAGCGCCTCCAGCAGAGCGGCCCCACCGTGAGCCAGACCGTCGCGCGCATGGAGCGTGACGGCCTCGTTCGCGTCGAGGGCGACCGGCACCTGTCCATGACCGAGCTGGGGCGCACGCTGGCCACCCGGGTGATGCGCAAGCACCGCCTCGCCGAGTGCCTGCTCACCCAGGTGATCGGGCTCCCGTGGGAAGAGGTGCACATCGAGGCGTGCCGCTGGGAGCACGTCATGTCGGAGTCGGTGGAGTCGCGCCTGGTGACGCTGCTCGACAACCCCACGGTCTGCCCGCACGGCAACCCCATCCCCGGGCTCGGCGAGCTGGGCGCCAGGGAGGCGGCCGAGTCCGGCGACAGCGCGCTCACCACGATGTGCGATGTCGCGGGGGCCAGGGAGACGCCCGTCGTCATCCGCCGAATTAGCGAACAAGTGCAAAGCGATCCCGCTGTGATGCTTAAACTCAAGCAAGTTGGGATACAACCCGGACGCGAGGTGACGCTCGCGGCGAGCGACGATGGTGTGCGGGTGACAGGTGACGGTGACAGTGACGACACTCCCGCGGAGCTTCCGCGTGATGTCGCCGCGCACGTTTTTGTCTCCAAGCGCTGACGCGCGCGCGGCTGCTTGGTTGAATCCCATCTGGGAGGCCCTCCACTCTCCCCTGGCCAAGACTGTTGCAGGAGCGCCCGTGGTCCGCTTTGCAGACACGCCACCCCGAGAGGTGGTCGCCGGATGAAGCGATGGGGGGATCTGTCACAGGAAGCGGCTGATCACCTTGGCGCCGGGTCCGTGCTCGACCACGCCGAGATGGCGGTGGTCGTCACCGACCGTTTCAGCAACCTGCTCTACTGGAACCCGTTCGCCGAGAAGCTCTTCGGCCACACGGTCGCGACGTCGGCGCGCGACACCTCGGTCCTGTCGCTCGGGATCATGGAGAAGGACCACCCGCTCGCCATCGAGCTGGCCAAGCACGTGCTTAAGGGCGGTGTGTGGGAGGGCACGTTCGACGTCAGGCGCGGCGACGGCGCCATCGTCTACGTCCGCGCCCAGGCCGTGCCGCTGCGCCACGAGTCGGGCTCGGTGTCGGGCATCGTCATCCTCGCCCGCGAGGCGCTGCGCAGCAACGAGCGCGAGAAGGACCGGTTCGGGCTGCTGGAGCGCATCGGCGAGCGGCTGGCCGGCTCCCTCTACGTCGAAGAGACGCTCAAGCGCGTGGCCGAGATGCTGGTCCCGCAGTTCGCCGACCACTGCTTCATCGAGTTGACGGAGGGCGACCGGCTCGTCCGCCGGGTCTCGCAGCACGTGCAGGGGTGGGCGCCTCCGTTGGGCACATGGAAGCCGGTGGGCGCGGAGATCCGCTACCCCTCCGGCCACTACGCCGACACCGCGCTGCGCCGCCAGGAGACCATCCTGGTCGAGGACTTCTCCAACAGCAGTTTCCCCGCCCCCACCGAGAGCAGCGCGCGGTTGTGCGGCGAGATCGGCATGACCTCGGCCATCGTCGCCCCCCTGACGGTGCGCGGCGAGACGCTGGGGCTGATGTACCTCGGCCTGTCCAACCTGACCGACCGGCGCAGCCCTCACTACGACGCCTTCGACCGTGACTTCGTGGGCGCCATCGCCACCAGGGTCGCGCTCGCGATCGACAACGCGCTGCTGTTCGAGGAGGAGCGTCACACCGCGGAGTCGTTCCAGAAACACCTGCTGCCCAGGGCGCTGCCGCAGCTCGACGGCCTGCAGATCGCGGTGCGCTACTACCCTGCCGCCCCGCTGGCCTCCCACGGGCAGGGCATCCAGACCCAGGTGGGCGGCGACTGGTACGACGTGATCCCGCTGTCGGCCGGCCGCGTCGGCATCGTGATCGGCGACGTCGAGGGCAGGGGAGCCAAGGCGGCGGCCGTCATGGGGCAGCTCAGGGCCGCCCTGCGGGCGTTCGCGCAGGACGACAAGTCGCCCGCCGACATCCTGGCCAGGCTCGACGAGTGGACGCGCATCATCGCCACGCCGGAGCAGGACGACAGCGGCGCCGACATCAGCATCCCGCCCATCGTGACCTGCCAGTACCTCGTCTACGACGCCTGGTCGCGCCAGCTGTCCTTCGCCAACGCCGGCCACGCGCCGCCGCTGCTGCTCGTCGACGGCCAGTGCGTGGAGCTCGACATCGAGGAGGTCGGCCAGCCGCTCGGGGTGCGTGCCAAGGGCCTGCACGCCGACCTGGTCTACAAGGAGGAGACCCGCACGCTCCCGCCGGGCGCGGCGCTGCTCCTCTACACCGACGGCCTCGTCGACCGCCGCCCCGGCCGCGACGGGCATCCGCCGAGCGAGGAGGAAACGCTCGGGGTGCTCTGCGAGGCGCTGACCAAGGTGTCCGGAGCCGAGGCCGAGCGCATCGCCGACGTCGCCACGGTCGCGGTGCCGGGCGAGATCGACGACGACATGGCGATCCTCGTGGTCCGCTCCAGCGACGTCGATCTCGACGTCGAGGAGCGCACGTTCCCCGCCCAGCCCATCATGGTGGGCGATGCGCGGCGCATGGCGTCGGAGGCGTTCGCGGGCTGGAACGTCCCCGAAGAACGCGCTGAGCTGGCCTGCCTGCTCGTCTCCGAGGTCGTGACCAACGTCGTGCTGCACGCCGCCACCTCCAGCGTGCCGCGCAGGGAGCTGGTCGTGGAGGGCCCGCCGCTGCCGTTCGAGGAGTCGTGGGACGTGCCGGGCCTCGATGACGAGGTGGTCGGCGACAAGGAGTTCACGCTGCGGCTGCGCAGGGGCGAGGAGTCGGTCTGGGTCGAGGTGTTCGACCAGGACCTCCGCCTGCCCCGCATCCGCAGCGCGGGCGAGAACGACGAGGGCGGGCGCGGCCTTTACCTGGTCGATCAGCTGGCCAGACGCTGGGGGTCGCGACCTACCAGGGAAGGCAAAGCCGTCTGGTTCGAGATTCCCACGCGCAGCAGGTGAGTGATTCACTGGGTGAATGGAGCTGGCCTTCGAACGCCGGGGCGCCGGCGCGCCGCTGATCCTCGTCCACGGCATCGGTCACCACTGGCAGGCGTGGACGCCGGTGATCGACAGGCTGGCCGCCGCCCGCACGGTGATCGCGCTCGACCTGCCCGGCTTCGGCGCCTCGCCGGGACTGCCCGAGGGCATCCCCTACACCGCCGAGTCGCTGGCCGACGCGGTCGAGTCGTTCTGTTCGCTGCTCGGCGTGCGCGAGCCGCACGTGGCGGGCAACTCGCTCGGCGGCTACATCGCGCTCGAGCTGGCCTCGCGCGGCGTCGTACGCACGGCCACCGCGTTGTCGCCGGCGGGTTTCTGGTCGCGTTCCGAGCTGGTCTACTGCCAGTCGGTGCTGCGTGCCCTGCGGGCCTCGGCCAGGGCGATGCCGCAGGGGCAGGTCGTCAGGGCGGCGGAGAACCCGGTGTTGCGGGCCGTGTCGGCCGGGGTGCTGGTCGCCCACCCGTCCCGGCTGTCGCCGACGGCGCTGATCGCGGCCACGCAGGCGCTGGGCAGGGCCGGCGGCTTCGACGAGACGCTCGCGTCGTTCTCCGGGCTGATGCCGCCCGCGCCGCCGAAGTCGCCCATCTCGATCGCGTGGGGCGAGCACGACCGGCTCCTGCTGCGGCGCCAGGCGGTGCGGGCGGCCCGCTGGTCGGGGCAGCGGGTCAAGCTGCTGAAGGGGTGCGGCCACGTGCCGATGAGCGACGACCCCGACCTCGTGGCCCGCGTCATCCTGGAGGCGTAGCGAACTACACCTTGGTCTGGCCCCAGACGAGCAGCATGGCGATGATGAAGACGATCATGACACCGGCGTAGCCGACCGGCCCCATGCGGAACGCCCGGCGCACGCGGTTGAGGCCCCACGCGGCCAGCAGTGCGAGGAAAACCAGGAGGATCAGGCCGCCGTCCATGCCGTCCAGTATGCGGCGTTGGCGGGCTTCCCGCGCGGTGACAGGTCAGAATCCGAAGGACCTGCCGATGATCTCCTTCATGATCTCGGTGGTGCCGCCGTAGATGGTCTGGACCCGGCTGTCCATCCAGGCCTTGGCGACGGGATATTCCGTCATGTATCCGTACCCGCCGTGAAGCTGGAGGCACCGGTCGATGACCTTGGTCTGCACCTCGGTGGTCCACCACTTGGCCTTGGCCGCGTCGACCGCGGTGAGCTGCCCGGCGTTGAGCGCGCGGATGCACCGGTCGACGTAGTGGCGGGCGATCTCCGTCTCGGTGGCCAGCTCCGCGAGGACGAACCTGGTGTTCTGGAACGACCCGATGTTCCGCCCGAACGCCTGCCGGGTCCTGCAGTATTCGATGGTCTGCTCCAGCACGCCCTCCGCCGAGGCCACCGCCGCCACGGCGATCGACAGGCGCTCCTGCGGCAGGTTGTCCATGAGCTGGACGAAGCCCTCGCCGTCGTTCGGCCCGAGTCGGTTGGCGACGGGCACGCGTACGTTGTCGAAGAAGAGCTCGGCCGTGTCCTGGGCCTTCATACCGATCTTGTCCAGGTTGCGTCCGCGCTCGAACCCCTCCATCCCCCGCTCCACGACGACCAGGGTGGTGCCCCGGGCTCCGGCCTCGGGGTCGGTCTTGGCCACCACGACCACCAGGTCGGCGTTGATGCCGTTGGTGATGAACGTCTTCTGGCCGTTGACGACGTAGTGGTCGCCCTCGCGGATGGCCGTGGTCCTGATGCCCTGCAGGTCGCTGCCCGCGCCCGGCTCGCTCATCGCGATGGCGGTGATCAGCTCGCCGCTCACGAAGCCGGGCAGCCACCGCCGCCGCTGCTCGTCGTCGGTCAGATCCACCAGGTACGGCGCCACGACGTCGTTGTGCAGCGAGAAGCCGAGCCCGGTGGCGTTGTTCCGCATGAGCTCCTCGACGATCACCGCGTTGTAGCGGAAGTCCCGGATCCCTGAGCCGCCGTGCTCCTCCGGCACCGAGAAGCCGAACATGCCGAGCTCGCCGGCCTTCTTCCAGACCTCGCGGGGGACCACGCCGTCCTTCTCCCATCGAGCGTGGTGCGGCACGACCTCGCGGGACATGAACGCGCGCACGGTCTCGCGGAAGAGGAGGTGCTCCTCGTCGAAGAGGTCTCGCTGCATCTGTCGCCTCCGGAATAGGGTTCTGTTACTGGGAGGTATACCCCTTTTGTCAGTACGGCGGGAGCCGTGGACACGGGTTCATTACAAGTGGTCGGAGATGGGGGGTTCGGTATGTAGAGCGGGTGTTTTCGACTCTAAGATCTACCGTCGGCGTATTTGTGGCTGATCGGAGTCTCCCGTGAGTCGATGGCGCAAGGCGTTGATCGCCGCATCGGTCGGCGCGGCCGCTTCCACCGCGTTCGTCGTGACCTCCTCCATCCCCGGCCAGGCAGAGACCTCGCTGGTGGCCACCTACCGGTGCGAGGGCGGGATCGCCGGCGCCGGAGTCGACATCGAGGCCACGATCACGCCGCAGATCGAGACCGGCGGGCTGATGAACGTGCGCTGGGGCATCTCGTACAAGGGCAATCCGAGGTTCGGCTCGCCAGGGTTCTTCCCCGCGGGCTCCTCCCTCGACCTCGAAGGCGTCGTGGACATCAGCGGCGCCTGGGTCGGCCAGTTACGGCCGAGGGGCGGCCAGGAGCAGGGCGAGCTGGTGCCGGGCGAGTTCCTCGAACTGCCCGAAGGGCTGTCCGACCAGGGATCCATCGGGCGTTCCGGAACGGTCCGCTTCAAGCCCGGCGCCCTGACCGTCAGGTTCACGCCCGCCGAGGGCGAGGTGATGGTCAACAACAACGCGCCGGACATCACGTACGAGGGTGGCTGGAGGCGGAGGACCACCGCGGAGGAGTTCGACGACCACCTCTACGACCTGCACAGGACCAGAACGCAAGAGGCCAAAGCCAAGCTCGACTTCACCGGCACGAAGGTCGCCTACATCGCCAGGCGCGAGCGCGACCTAGGCAAGATCAGGGTGATTCTCGACGGCAACGTCGTCACCGACCCGCTGGTCGAGCCGGGCAAGGACCGCAGCGGGACGCCGATGACGGGCACCGCGTCGAAGGAGGTCCTTTGGGAGTCGCCGCAGCTCGCCTATGGACCGCACACCCTGGAGATCGTCAACACCGAGGCGAAGGTCGCCTACGTTGACGCGTTCAGGGTGACGGTCAGCGACATCACCGAGCCGCCGGACCACGACCAGGCCACATGCAAGCTTCAGGGTGACCCAGGTGCCATCGACGTCACCGTGCCCGGCCCGACGCAGGACCCGACGGACCCTCCCACGGAGGATCCTGACGAGGACCCGACGGACGACCCGGACGACCCGGATGACGACCCCAGTGACGAGCCGACCGACGAGGACAGTACGCCTCCGGAGGGCGACTCCATCGGCGGCGATCACGTGGCCGTGGTGCCCACGGGTTCCAGTTCGAGCTCGTCCACGCCGAAGAGCAGTACCAGCCCGACCGCGACCCGGTACTACCGGGCGCAGGTGCCCAAGACGCCCAAGGGTGGTGTGGACAGCGGCGAGGCGCCGGCGACCGGCGAAGGGCCGCCCCTCGGGCTCATGACCAGCGGAGCCGTGCTGATGGTGGGAAGCGTCGGTGGCGGTGTGCTGCTGCGCAGGCGCAGGGCCGCGCACGCGGGAGGTGCGCGCCGATGACCGAGGGGACGACGCCGATGCAGCGCGCGCTGCCCGGCCTGCTGATCGCCGGTTCCCTCGGCGGGGTGGGCATCGTCATGGTGACGCTGCTCTCGCTGGCGCCTCCCGTGGACGACGGGTCGGGGCCGCTCGCGGCGCCGGTGGCCGCGCAGGAGACGCCGACGGAGGTCCCGACGAAGACGCCGGTGGGGAACGCGGGCGCGTTCGTGCTGCCGGCCACCGTCGGGCCCGGGGGTAAGGACGTGCCCCTGACGCCGGCCCGCCTGGACGCGCCGCCCCCGCTGGCTGCCGCACCGGTGGTGCCCGCCATCCCGAAGGCCAAGAAGAAGACCACCACCAAGGTACGGCCGACCCGCATCAAGATCCCCAAGATCAAGGTCAACGCCTCGATCCGGTCCGTCACCCTGGACAAGCAGGGCAAACTCGGCACCCCGCCGCTGAGCAAGGCGGGCCTGACCGGTTGGTACCGCCACTCGCCCCTGCCCGGCGAGCTCGGCCCCTCGATCATCAACGGCCACGTGAGCACCCGCCGGGGCCCCGCCGTCTTCGACCGCCTCCGCGAACTGTCCAAGGGCGACCAGATCTACGTGTACCGCTCGGACGGCAAGGTCACCCGCTTCACGGTCAGCGGGATCGAGCAGGCCAGCAAGAACTCGTTCCCGACCAAGCGGGTGTACGGGAACACCACCAACTCCCAGATCCGGCTCATCACGTGTGGCGGGGTCTACAACAAGACGACCCACCACTACACGGACAACATCATCGTGTACGCCACGTTGTCCAAGAAGAAGGGCTGACCGGCCGATTTCCGGGTTTACGGGAAAGTTGACAGGGACAGATCATAAGATCTCAACCTAACCGTGACCAACGGCTGGAATTCTGGCACGACTGTTGATACTGCGCTGAAATGGAGCTGGAAGTGCTGACGTCCAAGGCGCGGCGCCGCCTCGCCCTCAAGACATCCGCTATGGCCGTTCTAGGCGCAGGGATCTTCGGAGCGATACCTGTGATGGCTGCGGTGGCGGCACCGGCTCCCGTGGCTTATACCTGCGGCAGCTCGGCCGTCACTTTCACCATGGAGTTGAAGACGCCCACGACGGCCAGGCCCAGCGCGCCGGTTACGGTGACCTGGGACATTCGCCAGCCGACCTCGGGCTACCTGTCGGCAACGGCCGAGGCCACTCCGACCAGCGTTATGGCGTCGGGCACCGTCAGCCCCAGCGGTTCGCCGATCCCGGCCACTCCAGTGATCGCCAGCGGTTCCGTCGCGCCGGCGACGACGATCAGCGCCAACTCTCCCGTGCCCATCCCGACGATGACCATGGTTGTCACGCCCACCGCCACTGGAACGGTGGCTCTCAAGGGCGGTGGTTTCTCGGTCATGATCAATGGGGCTGAATACAAATGCCAGCCGGGCGCCTCCGGGGGTCCTTCCGTGAACCTGGTCGTCGGCACCGCCACCGGCACCCCGACCAACAGCCCCACGACCACCCCCACGAAGTCGCCGACCCCGACCCCTTCCAGCCCCAGGCCCACGAGGACCAGCACCCACACGGTGACTGTCACGCCGTCGTCGGAGTCCGAGCCCACCAGGAAGTCCCAGACTCCCAAGGCCGGGGCCGATACGGGCGCGGGTGGGACTATGGGGCCTGACGGTCGGTTGTTCATCCTGACCGGCACCGCGATGATAGGAGCGGCCGCCGTCGGTGGCCTGCTCATGCGTCGTCGTTCCATCAGAGGTTGACGGGATGTCCGGCTACTACCCGTACGGTGGCGGCGCTCCCGTACCGCCGCCTGAGGACAAAGGGGGCGCGGCGCTCAGGACCGTGCTGATCGTGGCGGCCATCGCCGGTGTGGTGACCGTGGTGGCCGGGTTGCTGATCGTGTTCAGGTCCCCCGACGAGTACGGCCTGGCCAGCAACCGCGACACCCTGGCCCTGGAGGCGCAGCCCAAGCCGTCGGGGCAGCCCGAGCAGGCGATGTTCCAGGGCGGGCCCGACGTGCCGCCGCCGCTGCCGCAGATCGAGGCGGCCCCGCCCATGTTGCCGTCCACCCCGATGCGGCTGGTGATCAAGCGGCTGGGGGTCAACGCGCCGATCAGGTCGGTGGGCCTGGCCAGGAACGGCACCATCCAGGTTCCGCCGTCGAACAACGCCAACCTGGTCGGGTGGTACCGGAACATGTCGACGCCGGGTGAGGCGGGACCGGCGGTCCTGCTGGGGCACAAGGACACCAAGACGAGCCCTGCGGTGTTCAACCGGCTGCCGGAGCTCAAGCACGGCGACACCATCGAGGTCAGGCGCCAGGACAAGACCACGGCGGTGTTCACGGTCGGCGGCGTGGAGCAGGCCAGCAAGAAGACGTTCCCGACCCAGCGGGTCTACGGCAGCCAGGAGAACGCCCAACTGCACCTGATCACGTGCGGCGGCACCTATGATCGTCGCACCGGGCACTACACCGACAACGTCATCGTCTACGCGACGATGACGAGCTCCTATCGAAGCTGAGCGCGGAGGCTGGGCATGGGCTGGATGGCGAAGCGACGACTGCGTACAGGCCCCACGGCGGTGCTGCCCGCGAAGCTGGATCCGGCGAAGCTGCTGCGCATCGTGCAGCTGGCCGATCCCGGCGCGCGGAAGGACGGCGACGACATCGTGGCGACCGATGTGCGGGTGTGCGCGCCGGTCGAGGCGGCGGCCGAGCTGACGGGCGGCGTGCTGGAGAAGGCGTGGGCGGTGCGGGTGGCGGCCGAGGGCCCGCTGCCGATCGATTTCTTCGACCGCTACCTCGCCGAGGGGCTGGCCTTCCGGTTGAAGGGGCTGGCGGTGTGCCGGGGCGAGGTGAGCGATCCGGCCGACGCGGCGCAGGGCGGTCCCGCCGTCATCCTCCCGGTACGCCCGACGCCCGAGGAGCTGGCCCCGTTCCTGGAGCCGGAGGACGAGGAGTTCGCGTTCACGGCGGGCGACATCAAGGCCGTGCTCGTGCCGCAGAAGGGCGGCCCGCCCGCTGCGGCGGAGCTGTTGCCGTTCGCGACCGAGCTGACGGCGATCGAGTTGCGCGGCGGGGAGCCGGAGAAGCTGGGCGCGCTCGCCCTTGAGCTGTCCGAGGCGCTGAACGGCCTGGCCGTCGACCGGTGGCGGTTCAGGATCGACGCGGCGGAGGACCTCGTACCGCCGGCGGAATGACCCCAGAACGTCGTTCTGTTGTAGTGTGCACCTAGTAACCGAATATTGCTCGGTTTCCAGGAGGCACTGTGGCAGAGGCGTACATCGTCGGGGCGGTCCGCACCCCGGTCGGCAAGAAGAAGGGCGGCCTGTCCACCGTCCATCCCACTGACCTGGCCGCGCACACCCTGAAGGCGCTGATCGAGCGCACCGGCGTCGATCCCGCGGCGGTCGAGGACGTCATCATGGGGTGCGTCATGCAGTTCGGCCCCCAGAGCATGGACATCGCGCGCAACGCCTGGCTGTCGGCGGGCCTGCCGGAGACCACCGCCGGCGTCACCATCGACCGGCAGTGCGGCTCCTCGCAGCAGTCGATCCACTTCGCCGCCCAGGGTGTCCTGTCGGGCACCCAGGACCTGGTCGTGGCGGCCGGTGTCGAGTCGATGAGCATCGTGCCCATGGGCGCCTCGATCACGGCCGCGCTCGAGAAGGGCATGCCGTTCCCGTTCGGCGAGATGTGGGTCGAGCGCTACGGCAAGCAGGAGATCTCGCAGTTCCGCGGCGCGGAGCTGATGTGCGAGAAGTGGGGCTACACGCGCGAGGTCCTGGAGCAGTACGCGTTCGAGTCGCACCAGCGTGCCGCCAAGGCCGTCGCGAACGGCCACTTCAAGGACCAGATCGCCCCCGTGAACGGCGTGGAGGACGACGAGGGCCCGCGGCCCGACACCACCCTGGAGAAGATGGCCGGGCTGAAGACGCTGAAGGAGGGCGGGCAGATCACCGCCGCCACCTCCTCGCAGATCTCCGACGGCTCGGGCGCGGTGCTGATCGCCTCCGAGCAGGCGGTCAGGGAGCACGGCCTGACCCCGCGCGCCCGCATCCACCAGCTCGCGCTCATGGGCGACGACCCGGTCTACATGCTGACCGCGCCGATCCCCGCCACGCAGCGGGCGCTGAAGAAGGCCGGCATGTCCATCGGCGACATCGACGTCGTCGAGATCAACGAGGCGTTCGCGCCGGTGCCGCTGGCGTGGATGCACGAACTCGACGCCGACCCGGCCAGGGTCAACCCCAACGGCGGCGCCATCGCGCTCGGCCACCCGCTGGGCGGCACGGGGGCGATCCTCATGACCAAGCTCCTGCACGAGCTGGAGCGCACGGGCGGGCGCTACGGGCTGCAGACGATGTGCGAGGGCGGCGGCCAGGCCAACGTCACCATCATCGAACGCCTCTGAGCGAAAAGGGCGCGAGCGCCGCCTCCAGGCGTACGGGGGAGGCGGCGCTCGCTCTTCACTACCATCCCTGGTAGTTGTCCTTCGGTCAGCGGCCCTTGGACGGCACGCGCCTCGGCGGCGCGATCGGGCGCTGCGGCATCTTCGGCATCTGCCGCGGCGTGGGCAGCTGCGGCCGGTTCTTCTTCTTGTTGCCTGCGCGAACTCGCATGAGGAAGCTCCTTTACGTAACTCTCGACGCGGCTCGGAGGCCGGTCGGCAAGCTCAGCTGCCGCGTCTGGACGGACTGGCGGTCTTGCTGGCTGAGCACGGGCGCTGAGGCCCGGCGAATCACAGGTAAAGGCGCATGCCGAAGACGCTACGGGTCAGTGAGGAGCCGCGCAACCGATTAATCCGCCCGCCGAACAGCGCGGTGAGTACGTGACGTACTTGACGTACTTGTGGCATGAGCCGGTGGCTGGTCGATCTTCATCCCAGGGCTGCCGGTCGCGGCGGATGGCCGAACCTTCGATGAGGCCGTAACGGAGATGATCGATGCGTTGCGCGAATACGCGGATGACTGGCAGGACCACCTGCTGGATGCGCCGAACCATCGCGAGAACTGGGGGCTTGTGCAGTTGATCAGCCTCAGCGATGATGGCCAGTTGCGTGAATGGCTGGTGGGGAAGGGCCGGTGACCTGGCCTCAACCCACTCGGGAGCACCATGATCGGTTCTGTCAGATCGAGGGCTGGCGTCTCGTACGGAACGCTCGCGGAAGAACGGTGACCCGTCACGTCACCTATGAACTAGATCTTGCCGATGGCCGGATCTTGCGCACGCGGGTTTCCCATCCGGTCGATCGAAGCTCCTACGGCCAGAGCATCTGGCGTCACATCCTCCGTGACCAGGTGCAGGTGGATGAGCCGACGTTCTGGGCCTGCGTCAAACGTGGTGTCGTGCCCCGATCGCGGACAACTCGAGCCGCCCTCGAACGCCTTGCCTGTCGAGGTCGTTCACCTGCTCATCTCCAAGGTGGGTCTGGACGAGGCCGACGTCGCAGCCATGACGAAGGAGGACGCCGTCGCCAGGTTGCAGAAATACTGGGTGGAAGGCGTCTGAGGGTGTCCGGCTAGTCCTTCGGGAGGAGGCTGCCGAGAGGGCCCAGGTCGAGATTGAGGTCCGACGGCTCCAGGTCGAACCGCTCGCAGAGTTCCTCCATGGCCTCCTCCAGCCGCATCAGGGTCATGCCGAGCTGTTCGATCTGCTCGTCGGACAGGTCGCCCTGCTCCATCCTCCGTACGGACTGCCGCTCGACGAGCTGGCGCAGCAGCTCGACCAGCGTGAGCACGAGCCGGGACAGGTCGCGCTCCACCGCCTCCGCGTCGGTGTCGATCCGCAGCCGCGGCTTCCTGGCCTGGCGGGCGGGCTCGGCGGGGTCACTCGTCATCGCGGATCGAGGTGATCAGTGCGTGGATGGAGATGCGTACGAGGTCGATGTCGGCGATCGACAGGACGAGGTCGCCGCTCACCACGACGCCGCCGGCGAGCAGCCGGTCGAGCAGGTCGACCAGCGCCACCCGCTGGGCGGGCAGCCGGCCCTCCTCGGCGAGCATGGCGCCACGAGGCTCCGGATACGTCATGGTTCACCCCCTTCGTCCAGCGCGGCGAACGAGTACGGCGCCCACGGGCCGGTCAGCTCCAGCTCCCCGCCCTCGCCGCGCAACTCGTCCACCGTCCGTACGAACTCCGCGTGCCGCTCCTCGTCGACGAGGTAGGCGCCGTTGAGGATCATCCATTCCTTGCGCCCGGAGAGCTGCGGGTCCTGGGCCCGGTGGCGGCGGCCGGCGACCGCGACGGAGGCCAGCCGGTCGTGGACCCGCTCGGCCCGGGCACTCGCCCGCCGCCACGCCTCCTCCCTGTTGCGCAGCCCCGCCTGGCGCTTGCGCAGGTACGCCGCTCCCGGCCCGGACGCGGCGCCACCACCCTCCTGCGCGGCGGCGGGCTCGGCCTGCTCCGAGGGGTCGGCGTACACCTTCACCCCCCACTCCTGGCGGCCGGTGATGCGGTCGAGCGCGTGGCAGAAGTCGTCGTGCCGGTCCTCCAGCAGGCCGGCGACCTGCTCGTCGCCGCTGTAGACGGTGACCAGCCGCACGGGTACGGCGGGCACCGTCACCGCCACCGCCTCGACCACGTGGTGGTGCGCCCTGGCGGTCGCGTCGAGCCAGTCCAGGTCCTCCATGGACCGCTGCAGCGGCTCCTCCCCGAAGTCGGCCAGCGGCACGGTGCTCACGTACGCGACCAGCCCGGAACGGTTGATCGCCCGCACCGGCGTCCCCGCCACCCCCGCCAGGCCTTCGGGGGAGGGGGCGCCGGAGTCGCGCGCGACCACGTACAGGTACGTGCCTGCGTCACCCGTCATCTCTTCTCCTTCCGGCGCCACGCCGCCGCGGCTCGACGTCTTCCTCCTCCTCGACGTGGCCCTCGATGGCGGGCGGGGCGGAGCGGCCATCCTCCAGGGCGGCGAGCCTCCGGCGCAGCCGGCGGTTCTCCTCCTCCAGGCCGCGGTCCTTCCCGGTCAGCCACGGGTCGTGCTCCCACCAGTCGATGCCCATCTCCTTGGCGGTGTCGACCGAGGCGACGACCAGCCGCAGCTTGATCGTCAGCAGTTCGATGTCGAGCAGGTTGACCCGGATGTCGCCCGCGATGATCACGCCTCTGTCGAGCACCCGCTCCAGGATGTCGCCCAGGTTGGCCGGCTCCCGCCCGCTGCCCGTCGAGGACGGGTAGGCGCGGCCCGCCGGGCGGGCCGGCTCCATCATCATCCGCCCTCCCCCTGGTCGCCGCTGGCCCGCCGGTAGCGGCGCAACCTCCGGTACGACTGGAGCTCGCCGTCCGCGTCCAGCTCGGCCTGGTAGAGCGCCAGCACGTCGCCCGAGGACGGGATGCGGCGGTCCTCCACGACTTCGACGCCCACCACCCAGCCGTCTCCCTCCGGCTTGACCAGCGTGATCCCCTCGGACTCCCGGCCGGTCAGCTCGACGATGTGGCGCAGCCCAGCCGCGCCTGCGCTGGACGCCGACAGGCTCCTCGCACGGGAGCGGGACCGCGGCTCCTCGTCGTGCGCGGCCTCCCCGTCCGGCTCCTCGTCGGCCTGCTGCTCCTCCACGGCCTCCTCGGGCTCGGCGTCCTGCTCGGCAGGGCGTCGTGCGCGGACCCTTCGCTGGGCGGGCACACGATCACCTCCTTCCTTCCCCGGGCGGGCCGGTCAGCCTGGCGAGGATCTCCTCCATGGCCTGGGCGGCCTCGTCCTCCGACATGCGGCCCTCGTTCCTGGCCTCCTCGATCGCTTCCAGCTCCCGCCGCACCACCGCCGGATCGTGCAGCTCCCGGTCGACCTGCTCCTGGATCAGCTCACCCAGCCTGATCACGCCACGTACGGGCGCGAGCGGCCAGGTGAACAACGAGCTGATCAGCCCCATCAGCCGCCACCGGAGCCCTGCGCCACGATGAAGTCGTACGCGGCCAGCGGCCCGAGCAGGCGCAGCTCGACCCTGCCCGACCAGCGCTCCTCGATCTGGCCCAGCGCCTGTTCCAGCTCGCCCTCGCGCGACGTCTCGACGAGGACCGCGAGGTGCACGGCGTCCAGCTCGTGGCTGGGGTCGCGCAGCGAGGTGAGCGTGGCGACCGGGGTGACCGCGTCGAGCACCTCCTGCGTGTCGGCCTCCCGCTTCGCGTTGATGGCCTGGTCGACGATCTCGCCGATCTGGATGCGCGCGTCCCTGGTCGCCTCCTCGGGCTGGTCCTTGATCTGCGTACGCAGCTCGGCCAGCTGAGGGTGCTCCTCCATGATCTCGGTGAGCACGGCCCGCTCGACGTAGCGGCCCTTGACGACGTACTGGGCCCGGCCCTCCAGCTCGTCGAGCGCCGCGTGGAACTCGTCGTGGTGCGGCGCGAGCAGCTCCTCCACGACCGCCTCCGGGTTCGTCACGACCGCGCCGAAGCGTACGGGCAGCACCGGCACCTCGGCGGCGGTGGCGTCCAGCAGTCCCTCGTGGGCCATGAGATCGTCGGGCGTGCCCAGCGGCCGGTCCAGCCGCAGCTCGCTGACCAGCGCGGCGATGTCGCCATGCCGGACCACCGTCACCTTCGCCGACGGGTCGCCGACGCCACCGCCGGCGTCGTCGGACACCTCGACGTCAGCCGGGACGATGCCGTAGACGTACGTGCCGACGCGGGTCTCAGGCTCCGCCCCGTCTTTCTTGTGCCGTTCGGTCGCCTCGGAGGTCGACATGTCAGTCACCACCCTTCCGCCGCCGGGAGGGCTGCCGTTCCTGATCGTCCGCCGAATCGCCGACCAGGCCGCCCAGCTTGTCGGCGGCGGATTCGAGCACTCCCTGGACCGCGTCCTTGCCCTTGTCGGCGACCATGCCCTGCTTCATGTTCTGCATGAGCTCGGGCAGTCCCTGGCCGCCGGACTCCGACAGGTCCAGCCGGTTCACCGCCTCGGCGTAGCGCAGGTAGGTGTCGACGCTGGCGACGACGATTCGCGCGTCGATGGTCAACAACTCGATGCCGACAAGCGAGACCCTGACGTAGGCGTCGATGACCAGCCCTTTGTCCAGGATGCTGTCGATCACGTCGGCCAGGCCTGTCGCGGTGGGGCGTTGCGCCACACCACCTGAGGCCGGCTGCACAGTCATAGTGCCCTCCTCATGATCCGCGGATGGGGGACGGCTCAGCCGCCGCTGCGGCTCGCCGTCCTGCGGCGTACCGGAGCCCGCCGGGCGCGGGGGCGCGCCTCTTCCTCGGGCTCCTCTTCGGGCTCTTCCTCGGGTTCCTCTTCCTCTTCTTCTTCCTCCTCGTACTCGTCCTCGGCTTCGCCGCCCTTCTCAGGCTTCTCGGGCTCCTCTTCCTCCTCCTCGTACTCGTCCTCGGGCTCGCCCTCCTCCGGCTCCTCCTCTTCCTCCTGCTCGCCGGCGGACTCCTGCTCCTCCTGGACGGCCGTGTCGTGGTCCTTGACCACCTCGCTGTCGCGGATCTCGCCGCGCCAGCCGCCCTCGGCGATCTCGTCCGGGTGCAGCATGACCTGGCTCATGACATGCCGGGCGAAGTGCTTGAGCTCCAGCCGTACGCGGCGGCCCTGGGCCCGCCAGAGGTTGCCGGTGCCCTCGAAGAAGCCCCTGGGGTGGTATTCGAGGGTGACCATGATCCTGGTGAGGTCGGGGGTGAGCTCGTGGAAGCTCACCGCGCCGTCGACGTACCCCTTCGCGCCCTCCGAACGCCAGATGACGCGCTCGTCCGGCACCTGTTCGCGGATCGTGGACTTCCACTCGCGGTGCGACCAGAAGATCTGCGCCTTCCAGGTGAGCTTCTCGTCGGCCTCCTGGTTGACCGCCTCGACCTTCTTCATGAAGCTCGGGAAGTCCTGGAACTGCGTCCACTGGTTGTAGACGATCCGGATCGGGGCGCCGACGTCGATGGTCTCGACGATGTTGGTGACCTTGAGCTTCTGGCCGCCCCCGCCCTTGCCGCCCAGCTTGCCGACCAGGCCTTTGAAGGCGCCCTTGGCCGCGCCGGCCACGGCCGAACCGCCGACGGACTTGTCGGAGCCGGTGACCGCGCCGAGCAGATTGCCGCCGCCGCCCTCCGCGAAGTCGGACAGCCGTCCGGTCACGCCCTCGACCTTGTTCGTCACGGACGACAGCGCGTAGTGCGTCGCGGCCTGGCCGAGCTTGCGCAGCCCGGACTTGATCGGGTTGCCTCCACCGGGCACCTGCTCGCCTGCCTGCTTCGCCGTCTTGCCGGCCGTCTCCGCCGCCCTGCCAGAGCCCTCGCGTACGGCCTTGCCCGCCTTGCCTGCCTGGCCTGCGGCTTTGCGGAGCGGCTGGGCCTTCGTCGCCTCGGTCATCGCGCTCACCCCGCCGATCTCGTCACGGGCGCGGGACGCTTGCGACCTGTGCCCGGCTTACGGGCCCGCGTGCCCTTGGCCAGCGCGCCCTGCTGGGGACGGGCCCTGCGGGCGCGGGGCGGCTCGGGCTCCTCCTCCGGCACGGAGGTCTCCTGCTCGGGTTCGGAAGCCTCGTCCGCGGGTTCGGCGGCCTCTTCGTCGTCCTCGTACTCGTCTTCCTCGTCTTCGGCGTGCTCGTCCCGGGGCTCTTCCTCGGCCTGGTCGCCGCTCTGGAAGGATTCGGTCCGCTCCTGGAGCTTCTCGGTGAGGGAGTTGATCTGCCGGGTGGCGGCGGCCATGACGGCCGCCTTGCCGACGTCCATGAACTGGCCGCGCAGGCGGTTGGTCAGCTCGTCGATCTCCGGCGAGGACCCAAGGATCTTGCCTCCCTGCGCCAGCAGCCCGCCGTCGCCCTTGCGGTATTTGCCGGCGACGCTCGCCGCGGCGAGCATGGCGGCCGTGCGCAGCTTGTGACGCCGGCCGAGGTAGTAGCCCGCGGCGAGAGCCAACGCCACTCTGGCCTTATCACTCATGGCATGCGCTCCTCTGTCCTCTCGGGGTGACCGGTACGTGGCCGGACGGTCCCCCCGTGCCCGAGAGGGGGATAAGGAAACACATATCCATATAAAACGGGCATTTTCCAGAATTAGGTCGGGTTTACGGTGGAGGCAGCGGCGTCGGAATGGTCTTCTGCACCTGCTGGTACACCACCGACGTGCGAAACCCGACGATCTCCTTGCGCTTGCTCAGCCTGTCCAGCAGGAACGCGTGCAGGTGGTCCAGGTCCTGCACGGCCACGTGCAGCAGGAAGTCATCGCCCCCCGCCAGCACGAACACGCTGAGCACCTCCGGCATGCCGGCCGCCGACGTCTTGAACTCCTCGATCACCGCCCTGCTCAACGGCCGCACCTGCACCGACACCATGGCCTGGACGCCGCGGTTGAGCGCCGCCGGGTCGATGTCGGCGTGGTAGCCGCGGATGACGCCGCGGCGGGTGAGCGCCCTGACCCTCTCCAGGCACGTCGAGGGCGCGACGCCGAGCCGGCGCGCCAGCTCCCTGTTGGACTGCCGCGCGTCAGTCTGCAGCAGCCGTACGATCGCCGAGTCGAGTTCGTCCATGACCCTGATGGTTCCACCGCCGCAACCTCAGCGCCCGCCCTCCGCCCGCCGCCCCGGGGTGACCAGGCCCGACTCGTAGGCGTACACGACGAGCTGGGCGCGGTCGCGGGCGCCGAGTTTCGTCATGGCCCTGCTGACGTGGGTCTTGGCGGTGAGGTGGCTGATCGTCAGGTGTTCGGCGATCTCCTCGTTGGACAGGCCGGCGGCGACCAGCGTCATGATCTCGCGCTCCCGGGCGGTGAGCGCGTCCAGCGCGGGCGGCGCGACCGGTCGCGGCGGCGTGGCGACGAACTGCTCGATCAGCCCGCGCGTCACGGCCGGGGCGAGCAGCGCGTCGCCCCTGGCGGCCACCCTGACGGCCTGGATGAGCTCGGCGGGCTCGATGTCCTTGACCAGGAAGCCGCCGGCTCCCGCGCGCAGCGCCGCGAAGACGTACTCGTCGAGCGCGTAGTTGGTGAGCATCACCACGTGAACGGCCGCGAGCGCGGGGTCGGCGGCGATCCGCCGGGTCGCCGCGATGCCGTCGAGCAGCGGCATCCTGATGTCGATCAGCGCCACGTCGGGCAGCTCCGCACGGGCCAGCTCGACCGCCCGCGCCCCGTCGCCGGCCTCGGCGACCACCGAGATGTCGGGCTCGGCGTCGAGCATCGCCTTGAACCCGCCCCTGATCAGCGGCTGGTCATCGGCGAGCAGCACGCGGATCATGCCGGACCCGCCAGCGGCAGCTCGGTCTCGACCCGGAACCCGCCGCCCGGCCTGGGGCCCGCCGACAGGGAGCCTCCCGCCGCCACCGCGCGTTCCCGCATGCCGATCAGCCCCATCCCGTGCCCCGGCCTCCCGTCCACCGGCTCCCCGTCGTCCGTCACCCGGAGCGTGACCGTGCCCCCGCCATATTCGGCGATCACGCGGGTGGCGGGCGTGCCCGCGTGCTTGAGCACGTTGGTGAGGGCCTCCTGCACGATGCGGTACGCGGCCAGGTCGGCCCCCTCGGCCGGCGGCCTGGGCTCGCCCAGCACCTCGTACGTGACCGGCAGCCCGGCCCGCCGCGCCCGTTCGACCAGCGCCGGCAGCCTGGCCAGCCCCGGATCGCCTCCGTCGTCGACCCGGCGCAGCACCCCCAGCGTGGCGCGCAGCTCCCGCATGGCGTCCTGGCTCGACGCCCTGATCGCCGCCAGCGCGTCGCCCGCCGGCGCCGGGTCACCCTGGGCGAGCAGGTGCGCGGCGGCCCCTGCCTGGACGTTGATGACGGAGATGGTGTGCGTGAGCGTGTCGTGCAGCTCCTGCGCGATCCACAACCGTTCCTCGCCGGCCCTGCGCAGCGCCGCCTCCTCCCGGGTCCGCTCCGCCTCGGCCGCGCGGAGCTCGACCTCGCGCAGGTAGGCCCGATGGGTCGCCACCATCTGCCCGATGACGACGACCGCGGCCAGGAACCCGGCGGTCCACCACACGCCGTCGAACACCGCGTAGGCGCCGTGCGGCACCGCGACGGCGAGGTAGAGAGCCGCGTCGAAGGCCACCGCCACGACCACGCCCTCCGGCAGGCGGCCGAGCGCGACCACGGTGTAGACGGCCAGCAGCACGGGCGCGGCGGCGAAGATGCCCGGATAGAGCAGCGCGTAGTAGGCCACGCAGGCCGCCGCCGAGGCCACGGCCACGGTGACCGGACGCGCCCGCCGCCAGGCCAGGGGCAGCGCGGCGGCCAGCAGCAGCGCGCAGCCCAGCACGTCGAGCGCGCGCTGCTCGCCGGTCCTGGCCACGGCCAGGCTGCCCGCGACGAGCCCGGCGGCCAGGGCAGCGGCGACGGCCGCGTCCGTCGTCCACCTGGTCATCCCGTCACGCTAGCCGAGCCGCGCGCCGCCGGCGGCCCGGCGTACTTCCCTCGCAGTACGCGAGCGCCGCCGCCGGCGCGAAGCCTTCCCCGGCAGTACGCGCGACGCCTTCGCCGGCAGGACGATTTCCCCGCCGCGCGTCGCCAGCGTTGACGGCATGACGAGAGACGTTCCCACACCCTGGACGCGCCGCCTGCAGATCCTCACCGCCGCGGCGTCGGCCGTCTTCACCGCGGGCACCGCGCTGCAGAACTTCCTGATCATCAATCTGGAGATGATCGAGCACAGCATGCGCCTGGCCGGGCTGAGCCCCGCCGAGGCGGCCGCCGCGGCTCCCGGCCTGCTGGCGTTCCTGCGCGGCGTGGGGGTCGCGTTCATCGCCGGCAACGCGCTGGGCCTGCTGGCGCCGCGCGGCTGGACCTGGGTGTTCTGGGTCGTGCTCGCGGTGAACCTGGGGCAGGCCGCGGGGCCGTTCGGGATGATCCCGCCGGAGGTCTATCAGGCCAGCCTGGACCTGTACGGCCCGGCGGGCATCCTGCCGACGGCGGTCACCGACGGCGGGGCGGCGATTCTGGCGATCGTGCTGCTGATCTCCCTGGCGGTGTTCCGCCGCCCATGGGCGCGTTCGTCGTACGAGAAGGCGCGATAGACGCCGGCAGGCCGGGCAGTACTCCTACCACAGGACGGCCCAACGCCGGGAGGTTCCATGACCGAGCACGCCAAGTACGCGGAGTCCAGAGAGGTCGGCGAGCAGGCGCGCGAGACGGAGTGGACGCGGCCCAGCTTCGCCAAGCAGCTCTTCCTCGGAGACTTTCGGCTGGACCTGGTGCATCCGGTTCCCTCGCTGCCCGGCGACGCGACCCGGCGGGGCGAGGAGTTCGTCCGGGCCATGCGCCGCTTCCTGGACGCGGAGGTCGACCCCGCGCTCATCGAGCGGACCGCGCAGGTGCCCGACGAGGTGGTCAAAGGGCTGGCACAACTCGGCGCGTTCGGGATGACGATCGGCAAGGAGTACGGCGGGCTCGGGCTGCCGTACCTGTACTACTGCCGCACGCTCATGCTCGTCGGCTCGTACTGCCCCGCGCTGGCCACGCTGCTGTCGGCGCACCAGTCGATCGGGGTGCCGCAGCCGCTCAAGCTGTTCGGCACCGAGGAGCAGAAGCGCGAGTTCCTGCCGAGGTGCGCGAGGGGGGAGATCTCGGCGTTCCTGCTGACCGAGCCCGACGTCGGCTCCGACCCGGCCCGCCTGTCGACCACGGCCGTGCGTGACGGCGACGACTACGTGCTCGACGGCGTCAAGCTGTGGACGACGAACGGCGTCGTCGCCGACCTCCTCGTGGTCATGGCGAGGACCGGCAAGAAGATCAGCGCGTTCGTGGTCGAGGCCGACTCGCCGGGCATCACGGTCCGGCGGCGCAACGGCTTCATGGGCCTGCGCGGCATCGAGAACGGTGTCACCGAGTTCTCCCAGGTCAGGGTGCCGGCGAAGAATCTGATCGGCAAGGAGGGGCAGGGCCTCAAGATCGCCCTCACCACGCTGAACACCGGCCGGCTGTCGTTGCCCGCGACGTGCGCGGGCAACACCAAGTGGGCCGTCAAGATCGCCCGCGAGTGGGGCAACGAGCGTGTGCAGTGGGGGCGCGAGGTCGGCAGGCACGAGGCGGTGGCCACGAAGATCGCCTTCATCGCGGCAACCGCGTACGCGCTCGAAGCCGTCTGCGAGCTCACCAGCCGCATGGCCGACGACCAGCGCAACGACATCAGGATCGAGGCGGCGCTGGCCAAGCTGTTCGCCTCCGAGCTGTCGTACCAGGCGCTGGACGAGCTGGTCCAGATGAGGGGCGGGCGCGGCTACGAGACCGCCGAGTCGCTGGCCGCCCGCGGCGAGCGCGGGGTGCCCGCCGAGCAGATGTTGCGCGACTCCCGGATCAACCGCATCTTCGAGGGCTCGTCGGAGATCATGCACCTGATGATCACGCGGGAGGCGGTGGACGCCCACCTGTCGGCCGCCGGCGAGCTGATCAACCCTGACGCCTCCCGCCAGGAGCGTGCACAGGCCGTGCGCCGGGCCGGCCGCTTCTACGCCACGTGGCTGCCGACGCTGGTGGCGGGCACCGGCAACCTGCCCACCGCGTACGCCGGCTTCGGCCCGCTCTCCGCGCACCTGCGCTTCGTGGAGCGGACCAGCAGGAAGCTGGCCCGGTCCACCTTCTACGGCATGTCCCGCTGGCAGGGCGGGCTGGAGCACAAGCAGGCCTTCCTCGGCCGGATCGTGGACATCGGGGCCGAGCTGTACGCCATGACGGCCGCCTGCGTCAAGGCGGAAGAGGACTCCAAGGACCTGGGGCAGCGCCCCTACGAGCTCGCCGACACCTTCTGCCACCAGGCGCGGCACCGCGTCGCCGCGCTGTTCGAGCGGCTCTGGGACAACAGCGACCACCAGGACGTGCGGCTGGCCGGATACGTGCTCGACGGCCGCTACGACTTCCTGGAGGAGGGCGTGCTCGACCCGTCCATCGAGGGGCCGTGGATCGGCGCGCCGGAGGGTGGGGAGAACGTACGGAGAAGAATCCTCTGACACCCGGTCTAGACCGGATGTGAGCTTTCTCAGGTCTGAGTGTTGCCGAACTGATACGGGCCGGTATAGACCGGTTGCTGAACTCAGGCTTACAGTGACGCAAACGCGTGGAGCTGTGGCTCGCGCGCCCCCCAACCCCTGGGCGGGGTCCGTTGGCTGGTACGGACCAGCGTCACCCGTCCGACGAGAAGGCGGTATCTCCAGTGAAGACGAAGCTTGCGGGCGGCGCCGTTCTCGGCCTCGCCACGGTGCTGGTCCTGTCCAGTTGCGGATCCGGCGGCGGTGCCCAGGAGTCGGGCGACGGTCAGGTCACGCTGAAGATGGTCGCCGCCGACTACGGCGACGGCCCCGGTAAGCCGAACTCGGGCGAGACGTTCTGGAAGGGCGTCGTCGACGAGTTCGAGGCCGCCAACCCCACCATCAAGGTCGACGTCCAGGTCATCAACTGGAACGACATCGACAAGCAGGTCGCCACCATGATCCAGAACGGTCAGGTGCCCGACATCCTGCAGACCGGCGACTATTCCGGCTTCGTCAAGGACGGCCTGCTCCACAAGGTGGACGAGGTGCTCTCGCCGAACGTCTCCGGCGACATGCTGCAGAAGTTCGCCGAGTTCGGCAAGGTCGACGGGACGCAGTACGGCATCCCGTTCGTCTCCTCCGCCCGCGCCCTGTTCTACAACAAGGACCTCTTCGACAAGGCCGGCGTCAAGGAGCCGCCGAAGACGTGGGACGAGCTCAAGGCCGCCGCGGGCAAGCTCAAGGAGGCCGGCGTCACGCAGCCGTTCGGCCTGCCGCTCGGCCAGGAGGAGGCCCAGGCCGAGTCGTTCCTGTGGATGCTCGGCAACGGCGGCGGCTACACCGACGCCTCCGGCAAGTGGACGATCGACTCGCCGCAGAACGTCGAGACCTTCACCTACATGAAGGGCCTGGTCGAGGCCGGTCTGACGACTCCCAACCCGGGCACCAAGGACCGCAAGACGGTCTGGGAGGACTTCGGGGCCGGCAAGGTCGGCATGGTCAACGGCGGCCCCATGTCCATCCCGATCTTCGACGCCGCCGGGCTGGAGAACTACGGCGTCGTGCCGATCCCCGGCAAGACCGGCCCGCTCGACACCACCCTCGGCGTCATGGACTGGATCATGGCGTTCAACAAGAACGGCCACGCCGCCGAGATCAAGAAGTTCTTCGACTTCTTCTACACCGGCAACGCCGCCCAGAAGATCTCCGAGACGTACAAGCTGCTGCCCGTCACCAACGGCGGCATCGAGAAGCTGTCGGGCGACGAGAAGCTCAAGCCGTTCCTCGACGCGCTGCCGAACGCCAGCTTCTACCCGTTCCAGGACCCCAAGTGGGCCGTCGTCAACCCGGCGATCAAGCAGACCATCGGCGGTGCCGTCAAGGACGACCCGGCCAAGGTTCTCGGCGAGCTCCAGAAGACGGCCGAAGCGGCCGGCTAATCATGAGAAGGTTGCGTGCCCTGGAGCCGCTCGCGTGGGTCGGGCCCGCCGTGCTGCTGATCGTGCTGGTCGTGCTCTGGCCCGTGATCGAGATGATCAGGTCGTCGTTCCTCAAGATCAGCCGGTTCGGCATCGTCCAGGGCGGCAACGGCCTGGCGAACTACGAGAAGCTGGTCGGCGAGAAGGACTTCGCCGACATCATGGTCCGCAGCGTGGTCTGGGTGGTCGCGGTCGTCGTGCTCACCGTGCTGATCTCGCTGGCCCTGGCCCAGCTGTTCAACCAGCACTTCCCGCTGCGCAAGCTCGCCCGATGGGCGCTGATCGCGCCCTGGGCCGCGTCGGTGCTGATGACGGCGATCATCTTCAAGTGGATGCTCGACCCCGAGGTCGGCGTGATCAACCAGATCCGCGTCAAGCTCGGGCTGATCGACGCGATGGGCGGGGCGGCTGCCGACCAGCTCGGCGACGCCTCCACCGCCATGCCGTGGCTGGTGTTCGTCGCGGTGTTCGTGTCGGTGCCGTTCACCACGTACGCGCTGCTGGCCGGCCTGGCGACGATCCCGTCCGACGTCTACGAGGCGGCCAGGATGGACGGCGCGGGCCGGCTGCGGACGTACTGGTCGATCACGCTGCCGCTGCTGCGCCCCGCGCTCACCGTGGCGGCCCTGATCAACGTCATGAACGTCTTCAACAGTTTCCCGATCATCTGGGCCATGACCCACGGGCAGCCCGGCTATTCGACGGCCACCTCCACCATCTTCATGTTCATCCTCAAGAGCTCCGACATCGGCGAGTCGGCGGCCATGTCCGTGGTCAACTTCGGCATGGTGATCGTGCTGACCGTGATCTTCCTCAAGGTTTCCCGCTGGAACAAGGAGGTCACGTGATGGCCGTCAACACCATGGCGCCGCGGACCAGGCCCCGCCCCCACGTCCGGCCCGATCGCGGAGCGCCGCGCCGCATGCCGAAGCTGAAGACCGTGATCGTCGCGGCCGCCGCGTACGTCATCTCGTTCCTGTTCCTGTTCCCGTACGTGGTGATGCTGCTCACCTCGCTGCGCTCCCAGGACTCGCTGCGCGAGGTGTCGTTCTGGCCCGAGGAGTGGGTGTGGTCCAACCTCACCAACTTCTGGACCAGCGGCCTGGCCGGCAACCTGTGGGTGACGCTGAAGGTGGCCGCGGGCTCGACGGTGCTCGTGCTGCTGGTGGCGCTGCCCGCGGCCTACTATTCGGCGCGGCACAGGTTCAGGGGGCGCACGGCGTTCCTGATCCTCGTGCTGATCACCCAGATGTTCCAGCCCACCGCCATGCTGGTCGGCATCTACCGCGAGTTCTTCCAGTTCGGGCTGGTCGACTCGATCTGGTCGCTGATCCTCGTCAACGGCGGCTTCAACCTGGCGTTCGCGGTGTGGATCCTGAACGCGTACTTCGCCTCGATTCCGCGCGAGCTGGAGGAGGCGGCCTTCATCGACGGCAACGGGCGGTTCGGCGCGCTGTTCAGGATCACGCTGCCGCTGGCCCTGCCGGGCGTCATCACAGCGCTGATCTTCACGTTCATCGCCGCGTGGAACGAGTTCGTGGTCGCGCTGACCCTCACCACGACTCCGGAGAACCAGCCGCTGACCGTGGCGCTCAACTCGTTCATCGGCCAGTATCAGGTCGACTGGCAGAACCTGTTCGCCGGCTCCGTGATCGCCACCATCCCCGTGATCATCCTCTTCGCGCTGATCGAACGGAAGGTGGTCGGCGGGCTGACCGCCGGGTCCATCAAGTGACGCGCGGCCCGGCCGCCACCCGCGGCCGGCCTCGCCGTCACTGCTTGGGCTTGGGCACCCGCGCGACGCAGAACACCGTCTGGCCGAACGGCGGGCGGACGAAACGCTCGATGAAGCGGGTCAGCGGGACCACCGTGCGGTCGTAGACCTTGACCAGGCGCGGGTCGGGATAGCCGACGCCGCCCCGGCGCACGGCCGCCCACCAGGCGATGCCGCCCAGGAAGTTGATCGGCTTGAGCACCTCGACGTCGAGCCCGGCCTTGGCGACCGCGGTGCCCAGCGTCTTGGGCGTGTAACGCTGGACGTGCCCCACCTTGCGGTCGAAGTCACCATAAAGCTGCATGTAGCCGGGCACCCAGATGATGATCCGCCCGCCGGGCAGCGTCACGCGGGCCAGCGAGCGCAGCGCCTCGGCGTCGTCCTCGATGTGCTCGAGGACGTTCATCATGACGACGGTGTCGACCTTGTTCTCCAGCGGGATGTCGGTGGGCAGCCCGAACTGCAGGACATCGATCTCGTCACGGTCCGCGAAACGCTTCTCCAGCTGCTCGACGCAGTAGGGGTCGAAGTCGCTCACGACGAGCCGGTCGAGCCGCGGCAGGAACTGCTCGGCGAAGTGGCCGAGCCCGGAGCCGATCTCCAGCATCGAACGCCCGACATGCGGGGCGACCATGTCGAACTCGTACTGCCGATAGTTCTTGGCCTCGTCCCCACCCAGGTGGTTCTCCAGGGCCTCGTCACCGGCCGCCGGTTGTACTACACGGTCATACCCAGAAGACATAATCCCGTTCCTTCTAGGGGCTGATGGATTGCCCGAGTCTAATGCCCCGATCAACGGCCACGTTCACCTGAACAGCGAAACACCCTTCCGCGCGCCGCCAGGATGCGATGGAATCTGAGCCGCCATGGACGACGACGAGGCGATCGCGCGCTCGCTCACCGGTGACCTGGCCGCCTACGAAGCGCTGGTCACCCGCTACAGCGCGCTCGCCCACCGTACCGCCGTCATGCTGGGCGCGGGCGACGAAGCCCAGGACGTCGTGCAGGAGGCGTTCGTCAAGGCGTACCGGCACCTGGCGAGTTTCCGCAGGGACGCGCCGTTCCGCCCGTGGCTGCTGCGCATCGTCGCCAACGAGACGCACACCCTGACCCGGTCGCGAGGGCGCAGGGGAGAGCTGGCACTCCGGCTCGGGGCGACCGCCGGCACGGCGGCGCCCGACGACCCCGAGGGCGCCGCCGTCGCCGCCGACTGGCGCACGCGGCTCCTCGCGGCGGTGCGCGACCTCCCAGAACGGGAACGCCAGGCCGTGGTCTGCCGGTATTTCCTACAGCTGACCGAGGCGGAGACCGCGCAGGTGCTCGGCTGGCCCGTCGGCACCGTCAAGTCCAGCACCCACCGCGGGCTGGCCCGGCTGAGGAAGGGGGTGGGCGATGAACTCGCCTGAGCCGTACGACGAGCTCGAGGCCGAACTGCTGGCGCTCGGCGACCGCATCGACGTCCCCGGCCTGCCTGCCTCCGACGTCGCCGCCGCCGTACGCGCCCGCCTCGAACCCACCCCCGAACCGCGCGCCACCGAGCCGCCCACCCCGAACCCGCGCGCCACCGAGCCGCCCGCCCTGGACCGGCCCGCCGGCGAGCGCTCCAGGACACCGGAGGTGGCGGGCCGGCGGGAGGCGGCGGGACGTGGACGGCGGCCCCCGGGGAGAAGACGGGCGCGGTGGAAGGTCGTGACCGCCGTCGTCGTGGCCGTCCTCGCCGTCACCGCCGCCACCCCCCAAGGACGCGCCGCCGTGGCGACGATCCTGCGCTTCGCCGGAGTCGAGGTGGAGCTCGGCGACACCCCGCCCGAGCCGGTCACCACCCGGACGCCCCTGCCCGCCGAGCGGACGGCGTCCCTCGCCGATCTCCCCGAGCTGGTGGACTTCGCGGTCAGGGTTCCGGCCAGTCTCGGGAAGCCGCAGCGCGTCACGGTCGCCGACCACGGCAGGGTGGTGTCGATGTACTGGCCGGGCGGTGTGCGGCTCGACCAGTTCAGCGGCACGGTGGGGCCGTACTTCTACAAGCAGCTCGGCCCGCCGTGGCCCGACCGCGTCATGGTGGGCGCGTACGAAGCCTGGTGGCTGCCCGGGGAGCACCCGCTCGGCTACATCAGGCGCCAGGACGGCACCCACGTGCCCCTGCGGCAGGCGGCCCCCACCCTCGTCTGGCAGCAGGGAACGCTCAACTACCGGCTCGAAGGCGCCGGCAACGTGGGCGAGGCGGTCGCCGTCGCCACGTCACTCGGGTGAGGGCGAGCTCGTCAGCCACTCGTCCACACCCTGCAGCAACTCCTTGCGCACCGACTCAGGAGCCGTCGACGACCGTACGGACTGCCGCGCCAGCTCGGCCACCTCGGCGTCGCTGAAGCCGTGCACCTCCCTGGCCAGCTCGTACTGGCGCAGCAGCCGAGTGCCGAACAGCAGCGGGTCGTCGGCTCCCAGGGCGATGGGCACCCCCGCGTCGAACAGCCGGCGCAACGGCACGTCCGCGTCCCTCTCGGCCACCCCGAGCCCCACGTTGGACGAGGGGCAGATCTCGCAGCAGATCTGCCGGTCGGCCAGCCGCTGCATCAGCCACTCGTCGTCGGCCGCCCGCACCCCGTGGCCGACGCGGTCGGCCCCCAGGTCGTCGACGCACTGGGCCACGCTGCGCGGCCCCATCAGCTCGCCGCCGTGCGGCACGGCCAGCAGCCCGCCGCGTCTGGCGATCCTGAACGCCCGCTCGAAGTCGCGCGCCGCACCCCGCCGCTCGTCGTTGGACAGCCCGAACCCGACCACCTTGCCGGCGTACTGCGTGGCGAGCCTGGCCAGCGTGTTCGCGTCGAGCGGATGCCGGATCCTGTTGGCCGCCACGATCACGGCGATCCCGATCCCGGCGTGCTCGGCCGCCCGGTCCGCCGCGTCGAGCATCAACTCGAGCGTGGCCGTCAGCCCGCCGAACCGCGGCGCGTAACCCGACGGGTCGACCTGGATCTCCAGCCACCGCGACCCGGCCGCGACCTCGTCCTCGGCGGTCTCGGCCAGCAGCCGGTAGACGTGCTCCGGCCGGTTGAGCACGGACCGCGCGATGTCGTACAGCCGCTGGAACCTGAACCACCCGCGCTCGTCGGTGGCCCGCAGCTTCGGAGGCCAGTCCTGCTCCAGCGCGTCGGGCAGGTGCAGGCCCTGCTCCCTGGCCAGCTCGATCAGCGTCGAGTGGCGCATCGAGCCGGTGAAGTGCAGGTGGAGATGGGCCTTGGGAAGCGCGTGCAGGGGCCTTGGCATCCGCATATTTTGCCACCAGGGCCGAAAAGATCGCGGCAGGAGTCTGCGGGAACACGCGGTACGGGGGAGACCTCACGGGGGATCATCGAGAAATGATCCCCGAGGCGCGGGCCGGCAGGCAGGGATGGCGCACGGCGCTGGCGGCGCTGGCGTTCGCGGCGGCGGCCCTCATCATCTACGGTCTCTTCTCCTCAGGGTTCGGACGCCCCCCGCGGGCCGCCGTGGAGACACCGCAGCCCGTTCCCGCACCGCCCCCAACGGCGGACCGTACGCCCGCGCCCGGCGCGGCGAGCCGTACGCCCGCGACCGAGAACCGTACGCCCGCGGCGGAGGACCGGATCACCGCGGCGGAGGGCCGCACGCCCACGCCCGCGGCGGAGGACCGGGCCGCGGCGGCGGCGGCCGTTCCCGCCAGGCGTGCCGTGGCGCCCGCGCTCGCGGTGATCTCCGGCGACCTGTGGCTCACCTACCTGCCCGCCGGGCTGGCGCGCTCCGGCGGCGGAGCGATCGGGCATGAGCCGGGCGTCGAGGGCCGCTGGGCCAGGTGGAGCGCGGGCGGTGACATCGTCGAGGCCCGGGTCGAGCAGGGCGCCGTGGCGGCCGGCTGGGCGCGCTACCGCGAGCGGGTCGCCGTGCTGAACGCCCGCGCCATCACCGTGCGGGGCAGGCCCGCCGTGGTGGGCGAGCACCCGAAGGGCGGCCGGATGATCGCCTGGCTGGAACGGGCGGGCACCGGTGCGTGGGTCAGGGTCAGCGACTCTCTTGCCGGTGAACTGCTCACTATTGCGACCTCGGCCAGGGCTCCTGTAGGAGACTGAAAGCCTTTGCCCGGCATATGCACTCACGTCATGGGGGGTTGGTCAATGCGGCGTACGGCAGCCGTGCTCCTCGTGTGTGGGCTCATGCCGGGGCTGGCCGCCTGCGACGCCCTCGCCGGCCAGGTGCCGCCGACGGACCCCGGCACCGACGCGGGCAGCCGGTCGGCGCTCTCGGCGTCGCCGCGCCCCGAACCGGACACCCAGCGCCGGACCATCGCCCTGGCCTGCGGATCGACCGAGGTGCACATTCCCGCCTCGCCCGCCGGCCTGGCACGGGCGGGCTCGTTCAACCGCCTCGAGTCGCTCCGGCGCCGGACCAAGGTCAGGGGTCTGGCCTGGCTGCAGAACGACGAGCGCCTGTACGTCGGCGTGGTGTGCGGCGTGCGCACCGCCGAGCAGTTCGTGACGCTGGTGCCCAGGTCGACGCTGAGCGCGTACTGGGGCAGGCCGGCGCTGCACTGGACCACGCGCAACGGCCTGCGCAACTTCATGTGGCTGGAGCGGCCGGGCACCGCCATCTACATCGCCGCGACACCCGGCCTGGCCGACGAGATCAGGCCGCTCGCCTCCGAGATCGCGCAGAGCGTGGCCCAGTGACGTGCGCGCGGGTTGCGCGGTGAGTGACCCGGTGAGTGGTCCGGTGAACGGTGGACTCAGCGGGCCTCGGCCAGCAGCTTGCCCAGCCGGCTGACGCCCTCGACGAGGTCGTCGTCGCCCAGCGCGTAGGACAGCCGGAAATATCCCGGGGTTCCGAACGCCTCGCCGGGCACCACCGCGACCTCGGCCTCCTCCAGGATCAGCTCGGCCAGCTCGCCGGACGACGCGGGCCTGTGGCCGCGCAACTCCTTGCCGAGCAGCTCCTTTACAGAGGGGTACGCGTAGAACGCCCCCTTTGGTTCCGGGCACAACACGCCCGGGATCTCGTTGAGCATCCGAACCATCGTCTGGCGGCGCCGGTCGAACGCCGCGCGCATCTCCGCCACTGCGGACAGATCTCCCGAAACCGCGGCCAGCGCGGCCATCTGGGCGACGTTGGAGACGTTGGAGGTGGCGTGCGACTGCAGGTTGGTCGCCGCCTTGACCACGTCGGACGGGCCGATCAGCCAGCCCACGCGCCAGCCGGTCATCGCGTACGTCTTGGCCACGCCGTTGAGGATCACGACCCGGTCGCCCAGTTCGGGGACGGCCGTGGCGATGCTGGTGAACTCGGCGCCGCCGTACACGAGGTGCTCGTAGATCTCGTCGGTGACGACCCACAGCCCGTGCTCGGCGGCCCAGCGGCCGATCGCCACCGTCTCCTCGCGCGAGTGGACGGCGCCCGTCGGGTTGGACGGCGAGACGAACAGCAGCGCCTTCGTCCGCTCGGTGCGCGCCGCCTCGAGCTGCTCGACGCTCGCGAGGTAGCCGGTGGACTCGTCGGTCACGACGCTGACCTGTGTGCCCCCGGCCAGCTTGATCGCCTCGGGGTAGGTCGTCCAGTAGGGGGCCACGACGAGGACCTCGTCACCGGGGTCGAGCAGCGTCGCGAACGCCTGATAGACGGCCTGCTTGCCGCCGTTGGTGACCAGCACCTGCGACGCCTCGGCCTGGTAGCCGGAGTCGCGCCGGGTCTTGTCGGCGATGGCCTGCTTGAGCTCGGGCAGGCCGCCGGCCGGCGTGTACTTGTGGAAGCGCGGGTCGCGGGCCGCCTCGATCGCCGCCTCGACGATGTAGCCGGGCGTCGGGAAATCGGGCTCGCCCGCGCCGAAGCCGATGACGGGGCGTCCGGCCGCCTTCATGGCCTTGGCCTTGGCGTCGACGGCCAGCGTGGCCGACTCGGAGATCGCGGAAATTCTCGCTGAGATGCGGGGTCGGGTGGACATGCGTCCATGCTCCCACGGGGCACTTCGCAGGCCACACGCCCGCGTGACCTGGGCCATCAGGATTTGGTTCGACGTGGCAGGCATTCCCCCGTATGCTTTCGCGTGGTCCTTCCGCCGCATGTCGGCGAGCGGTTCGGTCCAGGCAGTGAGTCGATCAGGGTAGTCTGGTCGATGACATAGGGCACTGGCGCAATTGGTAGCGCACCGGTCTCCAAAACCGGCGGTTGGGGGTTCGAGTCCCTCGTGCCCTGCGAGTGCGGTCCGCGCAATAATGGGCGTGTAAGCGCGCCGCAAAACTGCGTTGGATACGACTGATTCAGGTGAGGACTGTGGCGATCGACACGCGCGGCGAGACCGCAGGCAAGCCGGGTGGCGAAAAGAAGACACGCACTTCACCTGCCCTTTTCTATCGGCAGGTCGTCAACGAGCTCCGCAAGGTCATCTGGCCGACACGCAAGGATCTCATCACCTATACGACGGTCGTTCTGATATTCGTTCTGATCATGGTTGCGATCGTTTACGGGCTCGACAGCGCCCTGGGATGGCTGGTTCTGCGGATCTTCGGCGGAGCCTGATCGAGAGCCCGGCCGGTGTCGTCTGACGGAGTCGCCATTCGATACGAGAGCAAACGACAAGACGAAAGAGGAAGAGTCACCGTGTCCGAGTCTTCAGTTCCGGCCGAGGAGCCCCGCGGCGAGTGGGGCGACGAGCTGGAAGAGGCTGCCGAGGAGGCCGCCGAGTCGGCCGTCTCCGAGGCCGAGGTCGCGGAGAGCGACGAGGCAGCCGATGCCGAGGCTTCCGCCGTCGAGGACGATGCTGCTCTTCTTCCTGAGGTCGATCCGGTCGAGGAGTTCAAGAGCTCCCTGCGCGGCCTGCCCGGCGAGTGGTACGTCATTCACTCCTACGCCGGCTACGAGAACCGCGTGAAGTCCAACATCGAGAGCCGCAACGTCTCGCTCAACATGGAGGACTACATCTACCAGGTCGAGGTGCCGACGCACACCGTCCAGGAGTTCAAGAGCGGCAAGAAGGTGCCGGTCAAGGAGCGCGTGCTGCCCGGCTACGTGCTGGTGCGCATGGAGCTGACCGACGAGTCCTGGGCCGCCGTCCGTAACACGCCCGGGGTGACCGGCTTCGTCGGCCTGTCCAACAAGCCCAGCCCGCTCAGCCTCGACGAGGTCGCCAAGCTGCTGGCGCCGGAGCCGACCGAGGAGAGCAAGAAGGCCGCGGCCAAGACGACCACGGGCCCGACCGTCGAGTTCGAGATCGGCGAGTCGGTCACGGTCATGGACGGCCCCTTCGCCACGCTGCCCGCCTCGGTGAGCGAGATCAGCCCCGAGTCGCAGAAGCTCAAGGTGCTCGTGTCGATCTTCGGCCGTGAGACTCCCGTCGAGCTCTCGTTTAACCAGGTCTCGAAGATCTAGGACGATCACCTACACTTAGACGTTCGGCTGGCCGCCCTGTCGCGAGGGGTGGCCTTCCGACATGTCAGGGCTGCATCCGCAGTCCGGCAAGCATCGCAATCAGGACCCGGAGAAGGACACATGCCTCCGAAGAAGAAAATCGCCGCACTGGTCAAGGTGCAGCTGCCTGCCGGTCAGGCCACCCCGGCGCCGCCCGTGGGCACCGCCCTCGGTCCCCACGGCGTCAACATCATGGACTTCGTGAAGCAGTACAACGCTGCCACCGAGGCCCAGCGGGGCAACATCATCCCCGTTGAGATCACCATTTTCGAAGACCGCAGCTTCTCCTTCATCACGAAGACGCCGCCGGCGCCCGAGCTGATCAAGAAGGCTCTCGGCATCGACAAGGGCAGCGCGGTCCCGCACCGTGACAAGGTCGGCAAGCTGAGCCGCGAGCAGCTGCGCAGCATCGCCGAGACCAAGATGCCCGACCTCAACGCCAACGACGTCGAGGCGGCCGAGAAGATCATCGCCGGCACCGCCCGGTCGATGGGCATCACGATCGCCGACTGACACCCTTTTCCCGTTCGTGGGAGGGCCCAGCGGGCCCGCGGACCACTCAGGAGTCACAAGACATGAAGCGCAGCAAGGCGTACAAAGACGCGGCCGCCAAGGTCGACAGCGACAAGCTCTACTCGCCCGCCGACGCCGCGAAGCTGGCCAAGGAGACGTCGCCCACCAAGTTCGACGGCACCGTCGAGGTCGCACTGCGGCTGGGCGTCGACCCTCGTAAGGCCGACCAGATCGTGCGCGGCACGGTCAACCTCCCGCACGGCACCGGTAAGACCGCCCGGGTCCTGGTCTTCGCGACCGGTGACCGTGCCGAGGCAGCCCGCGAGGCGGGCGCCGACATCGTCGGCGCCGACGAGCTGATCGACGAGATCTCCAAGGGCAACCGGCTCAACGAGTTCGACGCCGTCGTGGCCACGCCCGACCTGATGGGCAAGGTCGGCCGCCTGGGCCGCGTGCTCGGTCCGCGTGGTCTCATGCCCAACCCCAAGACCGGCACCGTGACGCCCGACGTCGCCAAGGCCGTCACGGAGATCAAGGGCGGCAAGATCGAGTTCCGCACCGACCGGCAGGCCAACCTGCACTTCGTCATCGGCAAGACGTCGTTCAACGAGCGCCAGCTCGTCGAGAACTACGCCGCCGCCCTTGACGAGGTGATGCGTCTCAAGCCGTCGGCGGCCAAGGGGCGCTACCTGAAGAAGGTGACCTTCTCCACGACGATGGGCCCCGGCGTTCCCGTCGACCCCAACGTCACCCGCGGCCTCACCGCCGACCTGGAGGCCTGACCTTCCGCACTCCTCGCAAAGAGCCTCGCCCCTGTTCAGGGCGGGGCTCTTTCGTCGTTGCCGCCGTTACGAGCCTTCCCGGAGCTCCGAGGTCCGTGCGCGGGGGCGGTGCCGTCGAGGCGTGGGATGCCGGGCGGCGGGGCACCACTTGTGGAGAAGATGTGTGGGGTCTGTGAGGGTTAACCCTGGGTTTTCCCTTAGTTCTCGGGGGAAGGCGCCACGGCGGCGGAACTTAAACGTAAGGTCAAAACATGCTGAAGCGCATAAGTCTCTCCGCGGCCGGCGCCGCGCTCGTCGTGGCAGCGGTCGCCGGTTGTGGATCGAACGCCCAGCCCATCCAGGTCAATCTGGCCGCCTCGGAGGTCCTCTCGCAGGCCGCGCAGAAGACCGCGGAGGTGACCAGCTACACCGTCGACGCCGTCGTCAACGTGACGCATCCCCAGGAGGGGACCGGCAAGGTGCAGGGCCGCATGCTCTACCAGAGCAAGCCCCAGCTCGCCGTGGACCTCACCCTGGACACCGCCGACATGGGAGGCAGGAGCCTGCCGGGTGGCGCGCGCGCCGTCCTCCAGGACGACACCGTCTACGTCAAGGTCGAGGCACTCAACGACCTCGTGGGCGCCACCAAGCCGTGGATCAAGGTCCCGCTCAGCGGGATGGCCGACTCCAGCCAGGTCAACCAGGTGCTCACCCAGATCCAGCAGTTCGATCTGGGCAACATGACCAAGCTCATCACGGCCTCGCAGGACGTGAAGTCGGTCGGCAACGAGAGCGTCAACGGCGAGGACACCACCCACTACAGCGGCACCTTCCCGGTCGACGCGGCCGTCCAGCAGCTTCCCGCCGACAAGCAGGAGAACGCCAGGACGGGCCTGGCGGAGCTGAAGGACGTCAAGTTCGACATCTGGGTGGCCGCCGACGGCCTGCCGCGCAAGCTGACCCTGAACGGCTCGAAGGAGGGCGGCACGCTCGACGCCACCCTGTTCTTCAAGGGGTTCAACGAGCCGGTCTCCATCGACGCTCCGCCCGCGGACCAGGTGGGTGAGCTGCCCAAGGGCAAGACCAGCTGAGAACGATTTGGAAACTCGGCCGCCAGCACGTAGTCTGGTCGGTGCCGAAGACCGCCGGTCGTCGTCAGGTGCCTCAAAGCCTGGCGACCGAAGGATCCACATCATGTGGACGGCCCGCGCAGGTGTGATGCGAGTTTCCCACATGGTGTGATCCGTGTGTGAGCCCCGTGCGCCCTGCGCTCGGGGCTGTTCTCATGTCGAGGGGCCTTCGCCGGTGGCACATCTGGAAGGAGGCCCATGGCGAGGGCGGATAAGGCGACAGCGGTTGCCGAGCTCAAGAACGAGTTCGAGGGCAGCGCTGCCGCCGTTCTGACCGAGTACCGCGGTCTCACCGTCGCGCAGCTCAAGGAGCTGCGCACCTCTCTCGGTGAGAATGCGAAGTTCGCCGTGGCGAAGAACACCCTGACCAAGATCGCGGCCGACGAGGCCGGTCTCGCGGGCCTCGAGAGCCTGCTCACCGGTCCGACCGCGATCGCCTTCGTCAACGGCGACGTTGTCGAGGCGGCCAAGGGTCTGCGTGACTTCGCCAAGGCCAATCCCCTTCTGGTGATCAAGGGCGGCGTCCTTGACGGCAAGACGCTTGACGCCACCGAGATCACCAAGCTTGCCGACCTCGAGTCCCGCGAGGTCCTCCTCGCGAAGCTGGCCGGCGCCATGAAGGCGAAGCAGAGCGCTGCTGCCGCGATGTTCGCCGCGCTGCCGACCAACATGGCCCAGCTGGCCGACGCCCTGCGCGCGAAGCGCGAAGAGGCCGGCGAGTAACACGGGGGTTGCCGCAACTCCGCGGTCCCGTTCCTAGTTCTCAGCACGTCCTAACGTAAGGAAACCATCATGGCGAAGCTCAGCACCGACGAGCTGCTCGACGCGTTCAAGGAGATGACCCTCCTCGAGCTGTCCGAGTTCGTGAAGCAGTTCGAAGAGGTCTTCGACGTCAAGGCCGCCGCGCCCGTCGCGGTCGCCGCCGCCCCCGCCGCCGGTGGCGCCGGTGCCGAGGCCCCCGCCGCCGAGGAGCAGGACGAGTTCGACGTCGTCCTCGAGGCCGCCGGTGACAAGAAGATCCAGGTCATCAAGGAGATCCGCGCCCTCACGTCCCTGGGCCTCAAGGAGGCCAAGGACCTGGTCGACGGCGCTCCCAAGCCCGTGTTCGACGGCAAGGTCAACAAGGAGCAGGCGGAGAAGGCCAAGGCTGCCCTCGAGGGCGCCGGCGCCACCGTCACCGTGAAGTAACTTCCCCCTTCACGCTCGCTCTACGGAAAGAGGCGGCTGCACCCTGGTGCCGGGTGCGTCCGCCTCTTTTCGCGTCTCCGGGGGCGCTCCCGCCGACCGGACCCGCGTGACGGCGCTGGTGTCCATGTAGTCCCTGGTGTGGACGATCTCGCCGTCCCTGATCCGGAGAACCAGCAGGCCGGGAACCGCGACCAGCTCCCCGCCCACCTCCACGACGGCGTCCTGCTCCACCACCACGACCTCCGGGTCGTCGGTGCGCCGCAGGGCACGCCGGCGCACCTCACGCACCGCGAAGGGCATCCGGTCCCACATGTCGCGGTAGCCCGTACGGACCTCCTCGCGGCCCCTGAACGGCGGCAGCCCGCCGAACGGGAACTCGTGCAGCCCGGTTTCCGCGTAGAGGTCGGCCAGCTCGTCCGGGGACTTGTGCAGCATCGCCGTGTGGTAGCCCGTGACGATCTCTTCGATGGACATGATCGAGCCTTTCGCTCAACGTACGTTGACTCAACGAGCGTAGAGTGAAAGGGGAGGGTCGGTCAACGCGAGTAGAGTCGGGTCGATGGGCGAGAGAGTGCTACCCCGGGCCGAGAGGCGGCGCAGGACCGAGAGGCGGATCCTCGACGCGGCCAGGGCGCTGTTCGCCGAAGTCGGCTACGAGCGCGCCACGATCAGGGCCGTCGCCAGGTCGGCCGAGGTCGACCCCGCCCTCGTGATGCAATATTTCGGCAGCAAGCAGGAGCTCTTCCAGCAGTCGGTGCGCGGGGTGGCGGCCTCCGGCACGGACGAGGGCGAGGGTCAAGGCGAGGGTGCGGAGGGCCTCGTCGAGCGGTTGCTCGGCACGCTCGGCATGAAGCTGGGCGAGATGCCGCAGGGCTCGCTGGCCATGATGCGGTCGATGCTCACGCACCCCGAGGCCGCCGCGTCGGCGCGGCAGGTCCTGGGCACGCAGATCGACCGGCTCGCGGAGTCCATCCCCGGCGAGGACGCGCGGTTGCGCGCCGCGCTGATCATGACGGTCATGGTCGGCGTGACCGTGGGCAACCAGCTGCTCGAGCTCGACGAGCTGCGCGGGGTGCCGCCGGAGGAGATCGCCCGGCTGCTCCGTCCCAGCCTGCGCGCGCTTACTGGACCCGAAGTCTCATAACCGGCCCGTAACAAGTCGCCGGATCGGGTTCACATCAGGCGGATCGCCGTTACCGTGGAGCCACATCCCCCGGAATGCCGAGGTGGCCAGTGGGCGTCGAAGTCGTGGTCGACGGGTTGACCAAGTCGTTCGGCCGGCAGGTCATCTGGGAGGACGTCTCCCTCACCCTCCCGCCCGGCGAGATCTCCGTGCTGCTCGGCCCTTCGGGCACCGGCAAGTCGGTCTTCCTCAAGTCCCTCGTCGGCCTGCTCAGGCCCGACCGCGGCCACATCTGGATCGACGGCTACGACCTGGCCCACTGCGACGAGGGCAGGCTCTACGAGCTGCGCAGGTTGTTCGGCGTGCTGTTCCAGGACGGCGCCCTGTTCGGCTCGCTCAGCCTCTACGACAACATCGCCTTCCCGCTGCGCGAGCACACGAGGAAGTCCGAGAGCCAGATCCGCGCGGTCGTTATGGAGAAGATGGAGCTCGTCGGGCTGCTCGGCGCCGAGTCGAAGCTGCCGGGGGAGATCTCCGGCGGCATGCGCAAGCGGGCGGGGCTGGCCAGGGCGCTGGTGCTGGACCCTGAGATCATCCTGTTCGACGAACCCGACTCCGGCCTCGACCCCGTGCGCACCGCGTACCTCAACCAGCTCATCGTCGACCTCAACGCCGAGATCGAGGCGACGTTCCTGATCGTCACCCACGACATCAACACCGCCCGCACGGTCCCCGACAACATCGGGCTGCTCTTCAGGCGCGAGCTGGTCATGTTCGGGCCGCGCGAGATGTTGTTGTCGAGCGACGAGCCGGTGGTGCGCCAGTTCCTCAACGCCAGGAAGCACGGGCCGATCGGCATGTCCGAGGAGAAGGACGTCTCGGAGCTGGAGGCCGAGGCGCTACTGGGGCACGATCCCGGCGCGCTGCCGCCGATCCCGCCGCAGCTCATGCCGAGCGACAACTCGATCCGCAACAGCCAGCGGCCGCCCGGCACGTGGCTGGCGGCCAACGGCGTGATCCCGCCGCAGGGCTCGTTCGTGGACGAGCGCGGCCGCAACTGGCTGGAGGAGTATCCGCGCCTGGTCAACTCCCACCTCCACGGCGCCAGATAGCGCACAGGCGGCGGGGCCACCACTCGACAGGCGATGTGCGTCGTCGACGCCTCAGCGGGGCTCTCAGGCCCGGCCAGGGGCATTCACGGGTTTTCGGCTGGCTCGTCATGAGCTGGTGAAATGCCGCCTCGGTTGGTTGAGGGGCTCCACGCGCGAATGCCAGGTTATGATCCCGGCGACCGGCCGTGGAAGGGGTGAGCGCGTCGTGGCAGGGCTCGCGGTTCGGCCCGCTCGCATCCTCATGGCGGCACTCGGCGGGGTGCTGGTGGCGCTCGTGGGCACGGGCGTGTGGCTCGCCGCGCAGACGCGCGACGAGCAGGCCAGGGCGGACGACAAGCAGGCCGCGCTCCAGGCGGCGAGCACCCACGCGATCAACCTCATCTCGCTCGGGCACCGCACCGTCGACGACGACATGAAGCGCATCCTCGACACCTCCACCGGACCGGCCAGGGCCGAATACGAGGCCGACGCCGGCAAGCTCCGGTCGACCACCGTCGCGAACAAGGTCGTCCAGCACGGCGTCCTGCGCGCGACCGGGCTGGTCTCGCTGACGGGGGCCGTCGCGAAGGTGCTGGTCGTGGCCGACGTGGAGATCCGCTGGGACGGCTCCGACAACCCGCCGCAGGAGCGCTACTACCGGTGGTCGATGGACGTCACCAGGACCGGCGGCGCCTGGCTGGTGTCTAAGGTGGTGCAGGTCGCGTGAGGATCTTCACGATCGCGCTGCTCGGCCTCCTGGTGGCCGTGGCGGGGGTGCTGGTCCCGGTGATGTGGTTCGATCTGCGCTCCCTGCGCGCCGCGGACGAGGCCGCGGCGGAGGCGCTGTCCGCCGCCAAGAGGGTGGCGCCTGACCTGCTCTCGTACGACTACCGGACGGTGGACAAGGACCTGGCGCGCGCGAAGGAGCACACCACGGGGGGACTGACCACGTACTACGGGCAGCTGGCGACGAGCCTGGCGTCCAGGGCGAAGGCCCAGAAAATCATTCAGACCGTGTCCGTGGCGGGGGCCGGCGTCGAGCGGGCAGAACCCGACCGGGTGGAGGTTCTGCTCGTCGTGAACACGGGTACGGTCAAGGAGAGCTCCGGCAAGGACGGGCCCCAGCAAGGGTTCACACAGAACCGGGCAAGGTTGGTGATGGTTCGGCAAGAGTCCCGATGGCTGGTGGCCGATCTGTCGACCCTGCTCGGGACCGCCTGACCCCCGGCGCGCCGCTTCCTTCAATTGTTATCAAAAAACAGGTTTAGTGCGGTCAATGCCAGGGGTACCTCAGTCACAGCTACACCGGTTGCCGGCATGGGTTCGGCCCTCGGTGTGACAGAGCGTTAACCGCCCCCGTTCGCGGGTATCGTCTTGGGCCTGGCGGTAGGCGATCGGTCACACAGGGGAGAAAACCCAAGCGTCCGGGCCCCTAGTCGGCTAAAAGTCGCGCTTGTGGGCTTGACGTATCCGCCTGAACGGGCGATGCTGCGACCAACGTGGAGCATGCAGCGAGAGTGAAGTGGACAGGCGTGTGCCGTTCGGCTACACTGCCCCTTTGCGCTGCCCTTTGACGACCCGCGATGCTTGCTCACGTTGCGAGGTTGTCTGGCGTGCGTGTAGTCAGTCCGCCGCGAGCCCTCGGAAGGACATCTGTTGGCAGCCTCGCGCAACGCCTCCGCCGTACCCGCTGGTCCCCGTCGCGTGTCATTTTCGCGCATCCAGGAGCCTCTCGAAGTTCCTGACCTTCTCGCTCTGCAGACCGAGTCGTTCGACTGGCTGCTCGGCAACGAGAAGTGGAAGGCCCGGGTAGAGGCGGCTCGCCAGGCCGGGCGCAGGGACGTCCCGACCCAGTCGGGTCTCGAAGAGATCTTCGAAGAGATCAGTCCGATCGAGGACTTCTCGGGGACCATGTCCTTGTCGTTCCGCGACCACCGGTTCGAGCCGCCGAAGTACTCCGTAGACGAGTGCAAAGACAAGGACATGACCTTCTCCGCCCCGATGTTCGTGACGGCGGAGTTCATCAATAACACCACCGGTGAGATCAAGAGCCAGACGGTGTTCATGGGCGACTTCCCGCTCATGACGCCGAAGGGCACGTTCATCATCAACGGCACCGAGCGTGTCGTGGTCTCGCAGCTGGTCCGTTCGCCCGGCGTCTATTTCGAACGTAACGTCGACAAGACGTCCGACAAGGATCTGTACGGCTGCAAGGTCATCCCGTCCCGGGGTGCCTGGCTGGAGTTCGAGATCGACAAGCGCGACAGCGTCGGTGTGCGCATCGACCGCAAGCGCAAGCAGGCCGTCACCGTGCTTCTCAAGGCACTGGGGTGGACCAACGAGAAGATCCTCGAGCGTTTCGGCCAGTACGAGTCGATGCGGGCCACCCTGGAGAAGGACCACACGGCCGGCCAGGATGACGCGCTGCTCGACATCTACCGCAAGCTGCGGCCGGGCGAGCCGCCGACCAAGGAGTCGGCGCAGACCCTGCTGGAGAACCTCTACTTCAACCCCAAGCGGTACGACCTGGCCAAGGTGGGCCGCTACAAGATCAACAAGAAGCTCGGGGTCGACGCCGAGATCACCCAGGGCACGCTGACCGAGGACGACATCGTCGCCACGATCGAGTACATCGTCCGCCTCCACGCGGGCGAGGAGTCGATGCCGGGCGCCAACGGAGAGGTCATCGTCGAGATCGACGACATCGACCACTTCGGCAACCGCCGCCTGCGCAGCGTCGGCGAGCTCATCCAGAACCAGGTCCGCCTGGGTCTGGCCCGCATGGAGCGCGTCGTGCGCGAGCGGATGACCACGCAGGACGTCGAGGCGATCACGCCGCAGACCCTGATCAACATCCGCCCGGTGGTCGCCTCCATCAAGGAGTTCTTCGGCACCTCGCAGCTGTCGCAGTTCATGGACCAGACCAACCCGCTGGCCGGGCTGACGCACAAGCGGCGTCTGTCCGCGCTGGGCCCCGGCGGTCTGTCGCGTGAGCGGGCCGGCTTCGAGGTCCGTGACGTGCACCCGTCCCACTACGGCCGGATGTGCCCGATCGAGACCCCTGAAGGCCCCAACATCGGCCTGATCGGGTCGCTGGCCTCCTACGGCCGCATCAACGCCTTCGGCTTCGTCGAGACCCCCTACCGCAAGGTGGTCGACGGCAAGGTCACCGACCAGATCGACTACCTCACCGCCGACGAGGAAGACCGTTTCGTCAAGGCGCAGGCCAACACGGTGCTCAACCCCGACGGGTCGTTCGCCGACTCCCGGGTCCTCGTGCGCACCAAGGGCGGCGAGACCGAGCTCGCCCGTGCCGAGGAGGTCGACTACATCGACGTGTCGCCGCGCCAGATGGTGTCGGTGGCCACGGCGATGATCCCCTTCCTCGAGCACGACGACGCCAACCGCGCTCTCATGGGCTCCAACATGCAGCGCCAGTCGGTGCCGCTGCTCAAGAGCGAGGCGCCGCTGGTCGGCACCGGCATGGAATACCGCGCCGCGACCGACGCCGGCGACGTCATCAGCGCCGAGAAGGCGGGCGTGGTCGAGGAGGTCTCGGCCGACTACGTCACCGTCATGAACGACGACGGCACCCGCACCACCTACCGCGTCGCCAAGTTCAAGCGCTCCAACCAGGGCACCTCGTTCAACCAGAAGCCCATCGTCGCCGAGGGCGACCGGGTCGAGGTCAACCAGGTGATCGCCGACGGGCCGTGCACCGACCAGGGTG